>NZ_JBEGFC010000007.1:0-236072 GCF_040202405.1 Xanthomonas sp. WHRI 6106
GACATGCGGTTCCCAGGGCAGCGGTTTGATGCGGCCAGCGGGTTCAATCAGAACTACTTCCGCGATTACGATGCGGCCACTGGTCGGTATGGACAGAGTGATCCGATTGGATTAAGAGCAGGAGTTGGTACATACGTTTATGTTGAAGGAAGCCCAGTTAGCCACCTAGATCCTTCTGGTCTTTGTGAAGATAAACCAAAGGAAGACCGTCTTGATGCTGCTCTAAGTACTTACTCTATGGAAGAGTCAGTTAATTCGATTGTGGGATTTGGCGCCGGTTCCGCAATCTTTGGTGGATCCGCGCAGGTGGTCAATAAGTCAGCAATTAAGCCGCGTGGTGGGGTGGCAGGTGGAGGTCCCAGCGGGCGTTACACGAGTTACTCCAGACGCTACCTGGGAAATGGGGTCGGGAGAACTATTGGTAGACTCGGAATAGGAACGGTAGTTAAGAGGGCAGGTATTATTGGAGCAGGGATTGGTGCAATAACAGAGCACGTTGAAGCATTGAATGCTTTTGTAAAATGTCGAGGTGCTCAGTGATCGACCATTCTGCTAGAAATATCGGAGTTGACTTGCTGCGGAAGCTAGATGAAAACCGACTTTCCTCAAGTGAATTTGAGGGGAATTGGCCAAAAAAAACTGAGGATAATGCGGTTAGGTCGATCGGGTACTGGATATGGACTTTATTTGACGACGAACATGAGTTTATTATTAAAATAGAAGAAAACTCGGAAGAAAAATCCATTCTGAAAAACTCAATCGAGTTTTTAAATTCAGATCGAATTTTTCATCCCAGGGTGCTTGGAAAATATGAAAAGATGAAAAAAATTATTTTTGAGGGTACAGAATGGTTAGGATGCGAATTGCCTTGGCATAAGAACTGGCCTTTTCCTGAGTAGATAATTCATTCAGAACTGTGGAGGGGCCTACTGTGGAGGGGCCTTGGGAAGATGAATTGGCATCGATCCAATCGGTACCTCACCGCTCTGACCCCGGCTGGCAACCCCACACCGGACTTGCGACTGGACTACGACGCCCTGGGCCGGCTCACCGCGCTCAAGGATGGCGCTACCGAGGCGGTGATCGACGGCTATAGCTACGATGGCACCGGCAATCGCCTGAGTGCCAAGGTCGGCGGCGCCACCCAGGCTTACACCTATCCGACGACCAACCACCGCCTGAGCGCAGTCGCAGGCGTGGCGCGCACCTACGACAAGATGGGCAACACCCTCACCATCGGCGGTAAGGCACGCGAGTACCTGTACGACACCACGGGCCGCATGACCCAGGTCAAGCGTGCAGGCGTCGCGGTCATGAACTACCGCTACAACGGCCGCGGAGAGCAGGTACGCCGTTATCTGGGCACCACCAACACCTATACGCTCTACGACGAGGCCGGCCACTGGCTCGGCGACTACGACACCAACGGTGCACCCAAGCAACAAGCAATCTGGCTGGACGACCTGCCGGTGGGCCTGCTGGCCAACGGGGGTCAATTGCACTACATCGAACCCGACCACCTAGGCAGCCCGCGTGTGGTCGTGGATGCCGCCCGCGACGTTGCCGTATGGAGCTGGAGCCTGAAAGGCGAAGCCTTCGGAAACACCGCGCCCAACCAGGATCCGGATGGAGACAGCACTGCGATGGTGTTCGACATGCGGTTCCCAGGGCAGCGGTTTGATGCGGCCAGCGGGTTCAATCAGAACTACTTCCGCGATTACGATGCGGCCACTGGTCGGTACGGGCAGAGTGATCCGATTGGTATAGCAGCTGACATAAGCACCTATTCATATGTCTCTGCAAATCCATACGAAATGCTTGATCTATTAGGCCTGGAGTCGGTCGGTTCTTTTAATAACGGGGGGCGCAGACTCTCTTGGGAAGATGGCGTAAATCTTAGGGGCCCTGATTTTGTAAAAGTATCATTCAATTATGGTCCCGGTACCCTTTCCTTCACGCGGGGAAGGAATGGTCGAGTCTATATGAGTAAGGGGATAGCAAAGATATATCCCCATTCGATATCCGCAGGCATTTCAGCCAGCGTGGGATGGGTTAACGACTGTGAAGGGCGTCCAAACGACGCTCAATTGAATAATCTTTTCACCGGTCCTGGATTGGCCGGGCTTGGAGCGTATGAGCCACTCGGCTGAGCATATAGCTACTCACCTGGAGCGGGATCTACCACCGAAATCGGAGTGGGTATGGGAGTTTCTATCACGAAAGGTCGTGGTACCGGAGGATTTGGTGGTGAAAAAGGTGAGGTTATCAGCAACGATGGTTGGGGATGAGGATGGGGATGAGGATGAGGATGAGGATGGGGATGGGGATGGTAAAGATACTGAATTATTTCTTTTTTGCCGCCACTTGCGCTTGTCTAGCCTGCGGCATCTATTTGTCTTCACAGAAGTCTAAAGCTAAAGATTTGTCTGGAAAGCCCGGAATCAGTACGCTAAAAGCTGAAATCGAACCGTTTGCGCAAAGCTTTGGAGGAACACCCATAAATTTTTTTGATCGAGTTAGCGTTGCCGGCGGTCTGTCAGGTAACATTCGCTTGAGTCCCGGAAAGGTTCCTCCACTAGCTAATTTCAGGAGCCTAGCATTAAAAACAGGGTGGGTAGAGGTTGTGCCTGCAAAATCACCTTATTCAGTTAGCTATCGATTTTGCAAAAAGAGGATGATGCTTTTGCTCGAGCATTCGTACAAGTCTCACTGGATTTATGGAATTGAATGGGTTTCCGATGGGGAGGGAGTTTATTATTGCAAGTCGAAATGAATAGCTCGGCTAGACATCCGTAGCCCCAGTCTGAGTACGATTGCAGGGGTGGCGCGCGCCTACGACAAGTTTGGCAAATCCCTCACCATCGGCGGCAAGGTACGCGAGAAGCTGTACGACACTGCCGGTCGCATGATCCAGGTCAAACGCGTAAGCGTAGCTGTCAGGAGTCGAGAGAGAAGGGGGGGGGCAGGTTCAGTTATTCAGATACATCCCCAAAAGCAGAAACAGGCTTATAAAAGGGCCTGAAGCGGGTTGGGGCACTTGGGAAGTCAATGGGGCACCCTCTCCGTTGGAATCGAAGAGCCTCCGGCTGAGCCTAACAACTCGTCCGAGCCAGACCAGCGCGGCGCGTCTTCACTCATGGGCTAGGAACTGTTGGTAACAATGAAGCAAGCGGGTTTCTTTATCGCAGTATTGTCCGTGGTTCTTGCTGTGGCGTGCTCTCGCTCAGTGGCTCCGTTTTCGCCGGCACACGTCGATCAATCCGTATCAGAGCAGAGCCGCTATCCGTTGGCAGCCGAGCCATCACGTGTCGGAACCTATCCAGGTCAGTCGAAGTCTGGAGCCGGCTACTTCTATGACCAAGTCCTTGAGTACAGGGTCTGGCTTCATCCCGAGCAGGGAGCGGAACCACTGGCCGGAGACGCTGATTACTTTGCCGCGTTTGCGCAATACGAGCCGGCATTGGCCTTCTCGCGGGATCACAAGGGGGCCGAGCCGCCTTTAGTGCTTGTGCGGCAGCTGGAATCCATCAATGAGCCGAAGCCCGGAGTCTATCAGCACGAACGCGCCGCACGCATCACGGAGTGGCAGCCGCAATGGCTCCCGGGGTCCAAGCGCGAGCCTGATAGCATCGCCAAGTTCCTGGCCGCCCATGCGTCAGCGCAGATGTAGGCGTAATACTTCGTCCAGGCCCAAATTGCTTTGCGGTGCGGCTAAGCCCAGGGATTAGCACTCATGGCAAGCGTCGGGACCATCTTGCTAGCAGATCAAGCGTTGGACGAGTTGTCCAATGAGGGTGTTCCAGATCATTCTTGCTTCGCCAGCAGATGTCCTGGCTGCAATCGCAACCTGCATGCCAGGCGACCACGCCAGCTTGGTACGTAACTCGCGCATCGAGACAGCTGAGGATGACGAGGAACCTTAGGCTTCCAGCTATCGGAAGAGCACCAGATCGGGCCTGCTGGAAAGCCCTTAACCCGGCCTGCTAACGACTAACCCACAAACGACTGCCTGTGGTCGCGAATAAAGTCATCGAATGTACGTGGTGGCACTCCGGTGAGCCGTTCGATCTCGAAGGTGGGGTCGATATCGTGATGGCCTGCCACCACGTCCGCGAACTGCACCGTGAGGCCCTTGGCCATCCAGGGCGAGTTGCCCGTGGCACGCATCAGCACGCGGAATACCGGTGTCGGTAGGTTGAGATAACGCACCTTGCGGCCAATGCCGTGCGACAGGCGCGCGGTTGCCGCCTGCATGTCGAGTGTCTCTGGCCCGGTGAGGAAATAAGTTGCGCCTGCGTGGCCTTCTTCGGTCAGCACCGTCGCGGCCACACGCGATCTCGCCCATCAGATGGTTCGACAATGCCGATGATATTTTGCGTTCGCTGTCCGCATTAAACTGGTCTTGCACATACACGCCGAGCACAGTCCCTACCGTTCCTCCAAGCGCGATCAGTAATCCACCAAAAAGGTGTTTGGCCATAAAACGCCATTGCTCTTTTATGAGAATTTTTTTGATGTCGGCGAGCCCTTTGCTCTCACCAGGACATAGAATTTGATTAGGATCTTCTAGGGCTCTAATTAATTGAACAAAATCCCTCTTGACATGCCAATCCTGACCCTCTGCCAGTGCAAGAGCACGAACCCGTTTAGATAGCCTTGCAAAGATCCACATGTTTATGAAGATAAAAACTATGCCCGGAATGGCGCCAAAGAAGAACCCCCAGCCCGGACTAAGGTTTTGTAGAATAGTTATTTTCATAAGTTTTTCATGTATGTCGGAGGTGCGTAATTTAGTTTCCGGGCGGCATATTCTCCACTGCACACACATTGGCCGTAGGAACCCTCTCAGATGACGATCCGGTTGAACCTACGATATCGTGGATTTGCATAGGCTCGCCAAATGTAACGGTAGGGATCTGCTAGTGGCGACCTACCTAGCAGAGTAATACCTGCTCCCCATGTGACCGACGAGCGCACTTCTACGGGAAGTAAGCCCGACTTCGGGCCAATAACGAGGCTAGTTGTTGCGCTGACCCGCCCCCGATTCCAGGACCATTAGTCGGTAGAGGATTCAGCCTGATGACCCACCTCCATCCCGAGCCCCGCACAGAGCCCCGCCACCCACGTGCTCCGCAACGCTGCACCGTTGGCTACGGCTATTACCCCGCCACCACCAACGCATCCCCACGCTACGCCTACGCGGCCGCTGGCTGGAACAACTCGGCTTCATCATCGGCAGCAAACTCCACATCCGCATGCGCAACGGCGAGCTGGTCGTCACCGTGGCTCCCATTAGTCTTGGCCAGACCTCAAACCAATCTAAAGACGCTCGCTTCTCCATCCTTCGTGTCGTACGCCACCAATGCCTCCTGGAAGGCGTCAGCGCTGCAAACGAGTTCACCGACACTGCTCCAGATGGCAGACCGACCGGCTCCGATGAAGGTGTCGGCAGGGCCTACACAATTCGCCATCAAGACAGCCATGGAATGCGTTTTTGCAATCGTCGGATAATGGCTGTAGGCCGATGTCACGCCTCTGTTGGATTTGGCCACGCTTGCCATATACACGCCAGCATCTAACGTTGCAGCTTGTTCCGCATGGCTTGCCTGCAGTGACTCGTAGCAAATGGCAGGCGCCAGCACCTGATCTGCGTGTCTGAGCACAAGCTGCTCGGTACCGGCGGTGAAAAACGGGAACTCGTCGGGGTGTAGCTGCTGTTTGGAGTAGCTTGTGCGCTCCAGCCCCGGTTGGAAGCAGAGCATGCTGATTTCGATGCCTTTCGCCCCCTTCGTAGGTACTCCAACGGCGATGAGCATGCCGTACCGGTCACTTGCCGCCTGAAACGGATCAAAGCGCTGATCAGCCGGGTGCACCGCCAGGGCCTGTGCCAGTGCTGGTTCGTAACCGGTGAGCGAAAGCTCGGGAAAGACCAGCACATCCGCCCCCTTGCTCGCAGCCAGGCGAATGACAGCGAAGTGTTTACTGATGTTCTCTTCGACTTGACCAGGCATCGAAAGGATTTGCGCAGCTGTCAACTTCATTGCCTGTCTCGCGTTCACGTGTTGGGGTTGAGCGTAGCGGATTCCGAAAGGCTGGTAGCCAAAGCCTGCTTAGAAGACCAGGCATGGTGCCAGTCGCGGTACCACGCCACGCTGCGCCAGCGTGCGTATCTCGCTCGCCTGTGGATCCGGCAGGCTGTGCAGGTGAATTCCAGATTGACCTTACTTGACCGCTCGGCGAGGATAGTGCCGTACCGCACTTGGGCGGTCGGGCCGCAGTCAGGCGCAACGCATGGTTCGCACTGTTGGTATAGACGAAAGTGAGCGGCAGCTACTTGATGACGTTGCCGAATATGGATGGCATTGCATCCACATCATGGAGGAGGGCGAGCAGGTTGGGTACTCCTTTACCGTTGGCCTGTACCAGACATTTGGGCACCCGGAATTGCTCATCTTTGGCTTGTCCTCAAGGGTATCGCACCAGATCCTCTCGATCGTTGCGGATGCGGCGCGAGCCGGAACACCGCTCGATATGTCACACCCAACAGATGCCCTCATCAATCACCATTCCTGCTGTTTTGCCGAAGTCCCATTGTCGGAGTATTACGAGCATGTGGGTTTTGCACGCTGGTACTATCAGGGGGACGACTTTCCGCTTTACCAGATTGTGTGGCCGTCCAAGTCCGGCCTGTTTCCCTGGCACCCCCGGGCCAGTGCGGAGTTCCGTGCAACCCAGCCGGTACTCGGCCAGGCCGCGAGTGGCAACTGACAATCCTTCATCCAGGGCCGCTGGGTGATCGTCGAAGAGGCGGATGCAGACTGCCAGGCGATGGATTCGATCGCCGATAGCAATCGACGGCGACCAACGTATCGCCAGGCATTTGCGTTGCCGCATTCCCGTAGCAGGCATGATCAGGACGGTACTGTGGCTTCCGAAGATCTGAATTCCCTCAATAACGCGGCGCGTGGATTCGCCGAGTACATGCTGCTGGCACATGGCGAGTTCATCCCATTCGGTGTCTTGATGCGTCCAGATGGGACAATTGCTCAGGTGGCTGGTGAGCGTGGGGTTGAACGTTCCGTATCGGCGAAGATGGTCGAGCTACTTCAAGCATCCTTCTCGCAATCTGCCCGTCTTGGTGCCATCCGGGCCGCCGGCATCTGCATGGAGATGTCTGTGGTGCTACCCGGGCGGGAGGACAAGACGGATGCAATCTGTACGCGATTGGCGCATGTGTCGGGCGAGTCAGTCGAGGTCTTCATACCGCACTCGCGTGATGCGCGTGGGGCGCTCCAGCTGGGCCAGCCATTCGCCGCGGTCGGCGATGCGTTCACGCTTGCTGAGCGCTAACTTATCCAAGCTGTCCCTTGGCGCGGCACGAATCTCTTCAACTGGTGGGCAGCATGCTGAAAGTCGCCGTTGTCATTGCTTGCCTCGCCGTCACTGGGCCTGCCATGGCCATCTCATGCGGTAGGCAGCAATCCACGGCGCAGGCCTACTCCTCTGCTCAGCACGTGGTCTCTGCGCATGTTGAAAGGAGCTATGCGGCACCCGGTTTTGGTCGGGATGCTGTGCAGTTCGTCGAGCTTCGCGTGCTGAAGGTCTGGAAAAGTCATCTGAAGCCAGGCGACCGTGTCCAGGCAACAGCGGAAGATTCAATCCGTTTTGTCGGTGATGGATTCGTCCCGCTCTTGGGTTCCGATCTGCTGGTATACGCCAGCAGTTCCCAGCCTCTGATGCTGGGCAGTTGCTCAAGGACCGCACCACTGGAGACTACGCTTGACCTAAAGGCGCTGAAGGCGCTATCCAAGCGGTCGCATGGCAGGTAACGTGAGCGGCACTGCCTCCACGGCAACGTCGAGGTGACGCGGGCGTCAGGTCCTTTGGAGCATATGGCCACTTACCCTTCAGAGCCGGAACTTGTTCTCGCGCTCGATCACCACGATGAGTTGGTGCGGCAGTGTGCTGCCGGTGCGTTGTCGTTCGAAGCTTTCCGTGCAGCGTACGACAACTTTTACTGGGCGTACGCGCTGGATGGGCATGAGTCCGACGCTACGGGCCAGGCGCTGCTAGGACTGCTGGCAGCCCGCATAGCTCCACATCGCGCACTGGCTGAGACCGTCCTGGCTTATCTCCCTCCCGAAGCCCCTGCGACTCATGCCAGCTATGGCAAGGCCGGCAGGCTCGGCACCGAGGAGGCCATGGTGCGTCTCAAGCTTATCGCTGCTGGTCTCCTGTCTTGGAAATCCTGACAATTCATTCAAGCCGAACCCGCCTCGCGACGCGGCTCAATTCAGGAGCTCATCCTTCATGACGTATCTGGCGACACTTTTATTAATATTCCTATCGTCCTCTGCCACCGCTGCCGTTCCCAAAGCTTGGCTTGAGCCAGTGCCTGATTCGGCCGGCAGTTGGCGCGATTGGACTGCGATTCCCGAAAGTGCGTTTTTTAAGGTTCCGGCGCCAATGTTATCGAACGCGGAAGCCTTGCTTGCAGATGCCGCCTTCCTGGCTCAGGAGCAAAGTGACATGGCCTCCTTTGGCCGGCCTGATTTTGCATGCCCGGCGTCTACCGGGCCTTATCTGCTACGTGCAGCCTATATCAACCATGGTAATGGCAGGTTTGGCCTGGATTGGGCAGGTTCGATGCTGATTGTGTCGCATGCGTCACTTGGACCTGGGGGGCCGCCAGGCAGATCGGCTCTGGTTGCCTGCCTCTCTCAAGCGCCGTCCGCCGTCTTTAGTTCCTTGTCCGGTGCGATATGAGGCCTGACACGTCGAACGCGCATTGCATGACTTGGCCTGAGAAGTAACGATTCACTGGTATCTCTCTGACGACGCATTCATACCGTCCCCCACTGGGCGGCGCGACGTCCCTCTGGTTTCAGGCGCCAAAAATACATGATCGCAATCGAGTTCGAACCACCAAGCGTTTCCTACTGCGAGTGTTGCGGTAAAGAGACCGTTCGCCTCACGCGTTTCGTTACAGATGACGGTAACGCGCACGCCGTTTACTACCTTCAGTACACGCCCGGGCACGAACCGGAGCATATAAGCGGTTTGATCAGCCTCGGCGAGTGGGGTGAATCGGCCTCGCCAGCAGATCGCCTTGCATTTCCGTTCCGCCTCTGGGCTACCGAGGGGACGTATAACGTCGGGCTCACCGACGCCGCAGAGTCGCCATGGTCCAGTGCAACATTTCTTGGGGCAGTGCTCGACCGGGCCCAGGCGCTGACTCACCCGTGGTGCAAGGAGGTCTTTCACCTCACGGATCACATCACTAGCCAGGATCCGGAGGCAATCGCTTTTCTTGCTGGGAAGCATCAACGGAGCGCCTGACAACTTGCTCAGGTAGGAGTTGCCTCGTTGCAGCGCTCACGTCTCAGGTATCACACCATGCTCGTCGTCACCGCGCCCTTCTCCGTCGCGCAACCACGTGTGCGCCGTTCTCTGCAGGAGTGCGACGCGCAGGGTGGCTAGGCTTGCGATTACTTCTTTCGGTACACCCCACCGAAGGACACGTTCATTCCACCGCATTCCAGGTTGTCGTCGACCAGCAGCATGTCGCCCAGCAACTGCAGGCGTACCTTGCACGTGTCCTCGTTGACCTCGACGCGGTTGCCGTCTGGATAGCCGCGCGCGGTGACCGAACCCATGTGCGGGCCGCCCGGCGTCTGTTCCGGGTCGGGATGGGCGCTGGGCCAGTACGCATCGCCGTTGACGGTGATGCTGCCGTCGCCATTGGCGGCCAACTGCAGGGTGTTGTCGCCGTCGTGCCAATGGCCGTTCCACGCCTGCGCTGTGGGCGTGGCCGTGCTTGGCTGCATCTGCAGGCTGGACTGTGCGACCCAACCGGCGGTGCCGCCGCCCTTGTTGGGATAGAGCACGCAGACGTAGGCATTGCGGCGCTGCGCCGTCAGGACGATATCGTTCTTGACCACGTAGGCGCGCCCCTGGCATGCGGCTCCGCCCGTGTCCGGGCAGCCATCGGTGTCCTTGAGCAGGTACAGGCGCGGCGGGACGACCTTGCCGAGGGAGAATGCCACCGGCGCGCTGGTGAACAACCCGTTGCGGCACGTGCCATCGTCGTCAGCAGGCGCGGCGTGGACCAATGGCGAAATGCCCAACAGGGCGAGCATCCAGGCCTTACGCATGGCAATCACTCCAAATGTGGCGCAGTAGTCTGCGGCAAACCGGGCCGTTTTTCAGCAGGAAAGTGTCACCACACGCCACGCATGTCAGAGCCGCGCTGGCCCACGTACAGTTCCACCCCCGTGCGCAGGCGCGTGCCGCCGCGTGCAGTGCGGTGCATGGTGCGGCGTTGTGTCTTCGCCCCGCGGCCCATGCTTGTGTCTGATTACCCCAGTGGACGTGTATGAGCCCTCTTCACCTGGGGAGGGCGATGCTGCTGTCTTCAATCGAAAGGGAGTGGAGCATGAAACAATCACTGTTGGTCCTGTCCATGGTCGCGGCGCTGGCGCTCGCTGGCTGCAAGCCGAATGCCGACAAGGAGGCCGCAGCGCCTGCCGCGTCCACCGAGCCGACGCCGACCGGTGGGGCGGCGACCCCGACCACGCCGCCTGTTGGCGAAGCCAGCCCGGCGCCGGAAGGCGCTGCGCGCGCGAGCTCCGGAGACGACATCGCCCTGGGCCTGCTCGGGGCGGTGAACAACCACGAGATCGCCGCAGCGAAGCAGGCGCAGGACAAGAAGGTCACCGGCGCGGTGCTCGAGTACGCGAAGATGATGGAGAAGGAGCACACCGAGAACCTGGAAAAGACCAAGGCGCTGGGGACGCTGGCCGAAACCCCGGACGTCAAGAAGCTGGAGAGCAAGGGCGAGCAGGACCTGTCCACGCTGGGGCAGAAGTCCGGCAAGGACTACGCGGCGGCCTACATCGATGCAATGATCGCTGGGCACAAGGACGCCTTGCAGCTGATCGAGTCGCAGATGATGACGGCCGCGTCCACCGAGCCGGTCAAGCAACACCTGACCGAGACCAAGACGCACGTCGAGCAGCACCTGGCGAAGGCGGAAGCCATCAAGAAGGCGATGTGAGCGTGGGCGTGGCAGATCGCTGGTCTGCCACGCCTGGTTTGCAAGCGGGAGGGAGCAACGTCGCCGTTCTAGAGTTTCACGGACCCGAAAAGGGAATCAGGGAAGAAACGATTCCTCCCACAACTGCCAACAGCGCCAGCACGTTGAGAATTATCGAATACAGACGCCTGGAAAAAGTGGGGCGGCGCCGGATGGCCCGGAGAATGGCGATCGGAATTAATGCATAGCCTGCACAAAGGGCAATAAAGTACCAGTTGATCTGATAAGAGGAGCCCTTGCCCAGCGCGCTTCCGACTTGAACCAAGACCACTCCACCAACAAGCGACAGAAAAGAGCGGATCGCGAATGCATTAGCGGTTCTTGTTTGAATGCTCATATCTCCACATCTCTACAATCTGGAATGTTGCCACAGCTGGGTGCCTTATCAATGCGATCTCCTCTTACGCATCCACTGAACGTGATTGCTTCAGTACCAGCGTCATCGCAACGTTGCAATGACGTCAAACGCGCTGCGGTGCCGCCACCCGGCGAAATCAGCGATGGCCATTACCCGCAAACAATCAATGCGTCCCTACGCTGTGCTTACGCGGCCGCTGCCTTAAGCAACTCGGCTTCGCTGGAGCGCAGTCACACAGCGTGCAATGGATGATGCAGGTGTTTATCCGTTGCGCCATGGACAATGGCGTGCCGTACGTTTGGCTCAACGTCAGAGGCCCTCAGGAGTCAGAGGCGCATTCGAAAGCGTTGAGATCTACTCCGATCGACCTAACATGGCTGTGCTTCGTCATCCTGGGCGAAAGTCTTCAGGAGTTTGCTGCAAGGAAATACACGCCATGCGCTGTGTGCCCAGGTCGCCGACGCGCTAGCCGGTGGTCCCGATGCCTCTGATGAGCTCAAAGAGGTACACAGCAAGCTGCTCAGTATGCTTGCCCATTACACCTCAGTACTTAGCGAACATCAGCTGGCCATTCCTTCTCTCCCGGCCCACGGGTGCCTGACAATTCGTCCAGGCAGCTTGCGCTTGGCAGTTGGGCTTAACTCAAGCGTCGCATGCTGCTCTCCGGCGCGACTCTGGCTCAGCCTCTGACCTTTGCCGTTGCAACCGTGGCGATGGTCAGCAGTGCCGCCATGACGTGGCCACGCATCCTTGCTCTCCCAGCAGATGGAGGCTGTAGCCTCAACGCTTGGGAGCTGGCCAATGCTGCTTGAGCCCTCACCACAGCCGGGCTTGTTTGATTTTCGTCAATTCGGCCGACACATGAAATTCGCAGGCCGGGTGCTTGACTGCATGGGTCAAGAATCGTTGCGGAGTTGCGCATGAGTGCAGTCACGGTGGGCAGGATCGACCAGGCGTTGAGCGAGCGGGCATCAGTGCAGCAGGCGGCGGCGCAGCATGCGTCGCTGCGGCTGGCATCGGTCCGAGCGGGGGGAGGGCCGGCGCGTTGGCAGCGAGCGCTTGCAGCAGCATGGAGCGGCCGCTGCCGCGTGACGTCCATTCTTACGGTGCGTTCGCGCGCCGTTGCCTGCTGAGGGGCGGTCATGCGGATCTGTGTACTCAATGAAACGACCCCGAGCGCCACCGGGCTGGAGCAGCGCTGCGTGGCGGCGCGCGAGGCCGGGTGCGACTACGTGGTGATGGCTGCGCCGTTCGAGCGTGATGCGGATGGCCGGCTCATCGAGCCGGCTGGTGCTGCCGGTGCGCAGCACGGCCCGTTGCATGAGGCGGCGCAGGCCGCGCATCGCGCCGGGGTGAAGCTGCTGATCGATCTGCGGCTGGATGAAGTGGGCGGGGCCAGCGCGGTAGTGCGCGATAACCCGCAGTGGTTCCGCGCACGCAGTACGGCGGTGCCGGACCCGCGTCAGCCGCGCGCCACGCCGGAAGTGGCCGAGGCGCGCTTCAGCTATGCACAAGAGGGCGCCGCGCTGGTGGAGTGGTGGAGCGCACGCTTGCTGGAGTGGGCCGGGCAGGGTGTGGCCGGGTTCCGGCTCTTGCAGCCGCAGCAGGTGCCGGCGCAGCGTTGGCGCGAGTTGATTGCCCGCGTGCATGCGCAGGCGCCGGAAGTGGTGTTTGCGGCGTGGACGCCCGGTTTGGGGCTGGAGGCGTTGCAGCAGCTGTCCGGCGCCGGGTTCGATGCGGCGTTCTCGTCGCTGGCATGGTGGGATGGACGCGGCAGCTGGTTCTTCGATGAAGACACCGCGCTGCGTGCATTGGCCTCGCAAGTGATTGCCGTGCTGGATGCACCGGACGGCAAGCGTGCTGCCGCGCCCGAGCAGCACTGGCAGCTGGCGCTGGCCCTGGGTAGTGCCTGGTTGCTGGACGATACGCATCTGGACGCGTTGCCGTTGTCGATCCGTGCCACCGATGGTTTGCCCACCAGCAATGCCGGCATGCGGCTGCGGCCGCTGCTGCGCGAATCCACCGGGCTGACCGCAGTGGCAGTGGAGCCACTGGGCGGCTTGCCCTCCTTGTTATTGATCAATGGCGATACGCGGCATGTGGTACCGGTGCCCGCATCGGATCTGTTGCGCCTGCTCGGCGACGCCGAAGCGCTGGTGGCCGAAGACGGCCGTACCTTGTCGGGCGCAACGCTCGATGCGCTGGAGCCGGGCGAGGTCCGCGTGTACCGCAGCGTGCCGGCGCGCCATGTGCTGGCGGTGCCACGCATGCGCCCGCGTGCGCAGACCGCGGCCACCTGGCCGCGGGTGTGCATCGAGTCGGTGACGCCGTCGGTGGACAACGGCCGTTTCCCGGTCAAGCGCACGGTGGGCGACCGCATCTGTGTGGAAGCCGATGCGTTCTGCGACGGGCACGACCGCATCGCGGTGGCGGTGCTGTGGCGCCCGGCCGACGCCAAGACCTGGTCCAGCGCGCCGATGCGGGCACTGGGCAACGACCGCTGGCGCGCGGAGTTTCCGCTGGAGCGCATCGGCACCTATGAGTTCCGGGTGGAAGGCTGGCGCGATGTGTTCGCTACCTTGCATGCGGATCTGGAAAAGAAGCGCGCGGCCAATACGGTGCTGCCGGTGGACGTGCAGGAAGCCGTCGCCGTGGTGCAGGCAGCGCATGCGCGTAGCATTGGCGCGCTGGCCGAGCGTTTGCAGGCGGTGCTGACCCGTATCGGCGCGCAGAGTGAGCCGTTGCAGCAGCTGGCGATCGTGCTGGAGCCGGACACCGCGCAGGCAATGGCGGCAGCCGACGACAAGCCGTTCCGCTCCGAGACGCCGGTGACCTACCGGGTGGAATCGGAGCGCCGCGCGGCGCACTTTGCCAGCTGGTACGAATTGTTCCCGCGCTCGCAAAGCGGCGACCCGCAGCGGCACGGCACCTTCGATGATGTGATCAAGCGGCTGGCACACATCCGCGCGATGAACTTCGATGTGCTGTACATGCCGCCGATCCATCCGATCGGGTTGAACAACCGCAAGGGCCGCAACAACTCGGTCACCGCGGTCGAGGGCGAGCCGGGCAGCCCGTATGCGATTGGCGCCAGCGATGGCGGGCACACCGAGGTGCATGCCGAGCTTGGTGGGCTAGAGGGCTTTCGCCGCCTGATCCAGGCGGCGCGTGCGCACGGGCTGGAGGTGGCATTGGATTTCGCGATCCAGTGCGCGCCCGACCACCCGTGGTTGAAGGAGCACAAGGACTGGTTCACCTGGCGCGCCGATGGGTCGATCCCGTATGCGGAGAACCCGCCGAAGAAATACCAGGACATCGTCAACGTCGATTTCTACGCCAGCGGCGCGGTGCCGGACCTGTGGAACACGCTGCGCGATGCGGTGCTGTTCTGGGTCAACGAAGGCGTCACCCTGTTCCGCGTGGACAACCCGCACACCAAGCCGTTCCCGTTCTGGGAATGGTTGATTGCCGATGTGCGCGGGCGTCGGCCGGATGTGGTGTTCCTGTCGGAGGCGTTCACCCGCCCGAAGATGATGTACCGCCTGGCCAAGTGCGGCTTTTCGCAGTCCTACACCTACTTCACCTGGCGCAACCACAAGCACGAGCTGCAGGAGTACGTGGAAGAGTTGAACGAAGGCGTGCCGCGCGAATGCTTCCGCCCGCATTTCTTCGTCAACACGCCGGACATCAATCCCACGTTCCTGCAACACAGCGGGCGCAACGGGCATCTGATCCGTGCCGCGCTGGCAACCACCTTGTCCGGGCTCTGGGGCATGTACCAGGGCTTTGAATTGTGCGAAGCCACGCCGTTGGCCCCGGGCAAGGAAGAGTATCTGGACTCGGAGAAGTTCCAGCTGCGCGCCTGGCCCGAGCGTGCGCCTGGCGACATCGTCGATGAGATCACCCGCTTCAATCAGCTGCGCCGCATGCATCCGGAGCTGCAGTCGCACCTGGGCACGCGCTTCTACCAGGCGCATAACGATCAGGTGCTGTACTACGGCAAGTTCCTGGATGCCGGCTACCTGTCGCGCAGCCGCAGCATGGTGCTGGTGGCAATCAACCTGGACCCGCATGCCGGGCAGGATGCGGATATCGAAATCCCGCTGTGGGAGCTGGGCCTGCCCGATCACGCCACCGTTGCCGTGGAAGATCTGTGGGACGGGCACCGGTTCGAGTGGCACGGCAAATACCAACACATCCGTCTAGAGGCAACGCGACCGTTCGCGTTATGGCGCATCCGCGCAGGAGAGGTCGCATGAATGCAGTTGCAGCGTTACAAGCCGATGCCGAGCAGTCGTCGGTAGTTGCCGATCAGCTTTGGTACAAGGACGCCATCATCTATCAGGTGCACGTCAAGTCGTTCTTCGACTCCAACGACGATGGCATCGGCGATTTTCCGGGGCTGATTTCCAAGCTGGACTACATTGCCGAGCTCGGCGTGGACACCATCTGGCTGCTGCCGTTCTACCCCAGCCCGCGCCGCGATGACGGCTACGACATTGCCGAATACATGGCGGTGCATCCGGACTACGGCAGCATCGAGGATTTCGAGCAGCTGGTGGCGCAGGCGCATGCGCGTGGCATCCGCATCGTCACCGAGCTGGTGATCAACCACACCTCCGACCAGCACCCGTGGTTCCAGCGTGCACGCAATGCGCCGGCGGGCTCGCCGGAGCGCGACTTCTATGTGTGGTCGGACACCGACCAGGAATACGAAGGCACGCGGATCATTTTCTGCGACACCGAAAAGTCCAACTGGACCTGGGACCCGGTGGCCGGGCAGTACTTTTGGCACCGGTTCTATTCGCATCAGCCGGATCTCAACTTCGATAACCCCGCAGTGCTGGAAGCAGTGCTGGAAGTGATGCGCTTCTGGCTGGACCGCGGCGTGGATGGCTTGCGCCTGGATGCGGTGCCGTATCTGATTGAGCGCTCCGGCACCTCCAACGAGAACCTGCCGGAAACCCACGCGATCCTGCGCAAGATCCGCGCCACACTGGATGCCGAATACCCGGACCGCATGCTGCTGGCCGAGGCCAACATGTGGCCGGAAGACACCCAGCAGTATTTCGGCCAGAACGCCGACGAATGCCATATGGCGTTCCACTTCCCGCTGATGCCGCGCATGTACATGGCGATCGCGCGCGAAGACCGCTTCCCCATCACCGACATCATGCGGCAGACCCCGGAGATTCCGGAGAGCTGCCAGTGGGCGATCTTCCTGCGCAACCACGACGAGTTGACGCTGGAAATGGTCACCGATTCGGAGCGCGATTATCTGTGGCAAACCTATGCCGCCGACCGCCGCGCGCGCATCAATCTGGGCATCCGCCGCCGGCTGGCGCCGCTGCTGGAGCGCGACCGCCGCCGCATCGAGTTGATGACCTCGTTGCTGCTGACCATGCCCGGCACGCCGGTGCTGTATTACGGCGACGAGATCGGCATGGGCGACAACATCCATCTGGGCGACCGCGATGGTGTGCGCACGCCAATGCAGTGGTCGATCGACCGCAACGGTGGCTTCTCGCGTGCCGACCCCGCGCAGCTGGTGCTGCCGCCGGTGATGGACCCGCTGTACGGCTTCCAGGCCGTCAATGTGGAAGCGCAGATCCGCGACCAGCATTCGCTGCTGACCTGGACCCGCCGCGTGCTCAGCGTGCGCAAGCGCTACCAGGCCTTCGGGCGCGGCAGCCTGCGCTTCCTGTACCCGGGCAACCGCCGCATGCTGGCCTACCTGCGCTGCTATCAGGACGAGACCGTGCTGTGCGTGGCCAACCTGTCGCACACGCTGCAGGCGGTGGAGCTGGACCTGTCCGAGTTCGAGGGCCGCGTGCCGGTGGACATCATCGGCGGCGGCAGCTTCCCGCCGATCGGCCGGCTGACCTATCTGCTCACGGTGCCGCCGTTCGGTTTCTACGCGTTCCAGTTGGTGAGCGAAGGCACCTTGCCGGACTGGCATGTGCCCAGCCCGGTGCCGTTGCCGGATTACCGCACGCTGGTGCTGCGCAGCGACACCGATGAGAGCAATGCCTTGCTGCCACATCTGGCCACCCTGGAAGGCGAGATCCTGCCGGCCTGGTTGTCGGCACGGCGCTGGTTCTCGGCCAAGGATCAGGCATTGAAGAACGTGCGCATCTCGCGCCGCACACCGTTGCCGGGCGATGAGCCGATGAGCCTGCTGGAACTCGACGCAGAGCTGGAGGATGGCCGCCACGAGCGCTACATGCTGCCGATAGGCATCGTGTGGGAGCGCGACCACCCCAGCACGCTCGCCGAGCAGCTGGCATTGGCGCGGGTGCGCCAGGGCCGCGAGGTGGGCTATCTCACCGATGCGTTCGCCCTCAAGCCGATGGTGCGCGGCGTGATCGATGCGCTGCGCAGCAATGCGGTGCTGGACGTACGCGATGGCGACGATGCCGCGCAGCAGGGCCAGGTGCGCTTCGAAGCGACGCCGGCACTGGCCAGGCTGGAGATCCCCGCCGACCCGGACATCCGCTGGCTGTCGGCCGAACAGAGCAACAGCTCGCTGGTGGTGGCCGACAAGGCGGTGTTCAAGCTGCTGCGGCATGTGGCCGACGGGGCGAACCCGGAGATCGAGATCGGCCGCCGCCTGACCGAGATGGGCTACGCCAACGCCGCGCCGTTGCTGGGCAGCGTCAGCCGGATCGACGCGCAGGGCACCGTCACCACCATCGCCTTGCTGCAGGGCTTCATCCGCAACCAGGGCGATGCCTGGCGCTGGACGCTGGATCACCTGGCGCGCAGCTTCGACGAGTACGCCACTGCGCAGACCGACGAAGCACGTGCCGAAGCCATTGCCGGGTACGACGCCTTTGCCGCGGTGGTCGGCAAGCGCCTGGCCGAGCTGCATGAAGCCTTGTCGCGTGCCAGCGACGATGCCGACTTCGCCCCGCAGCGCATCGACCTGCCCGCCGCCAACGATGTGGTGGCCGGTGTGGCGCGACAGGTGGAAGAGATGTGGGACACGGTCAATACGCGGCTGGCAGGCACCGACGACGCCACCGAACGCGAGGCGCTGGAAGCGGTGCTCGCGCAACGCCCGCAACTGGACAGCCTGTTGGCCAAGGCACCCAGCGTGCTGGCCGATTCGCTGCTGACCCGCGTGCATGGCGACTTCCACCTGGGCCAGATCCTGGTCGCCTTTGACGATGTGGTGTTGATCGACTTCGAAGGCGAGCCGGCCAAGCCGTTGGCCGAACGTCGTGCCAAGGCCAGCCCGCTACGCGATGTGGCCGGCTTCCTGCGCTCGCTCGACTACGCCAGCGAAGTCTCGGCACGTGGCGAAGAAGGCACGGCCGCGCGCGCAGGTGTCGGTGTGGACACGCATCTGGACGAATTCCTGGTGCAATTCCGCCGCCGCTCCACACAAGCCTTCCTGGACGCTTACCATGCCGTGCTCGACGCCAGCGCCCACCCGTGGATTGCGCCGGCGGCGTTCAACGCGGCCACCTTGCTGTTCCTGGTGGAGAAGGCCTGCTACGAGGTGCGTTACGAAGCGGCCAATCGCCCGGGTTGGTTGATGGTGCCGATCGAAGGCTTGCGACGCATCCTGCAACGTGCACGCGCCGGTGCAGGAGACACATGATGAATGGAGTAATGACAGCAGTGACCAATCGATGGGACCCCGGCGTGGTACGCGCGCTGGCCGAATCACGCCACGGCGACGCCTTTGCCGTGTTGGGCGCGCATCCGACCGACACCGGGCGCGTGTTGCGCACCTATCTGCCGGGCGCCAACCAGGTGAGCGCCGTGCTCGACGACGGCCAGACGATCGCCCTGGAGCCCGGCCCGGAACCGGGCCTGTTTGCCGGCGACCTGCCGGCGCAGGGCGGTTACCGGCTGCGTATCGGCTGGCCCGGTGGCGAGCAGGAAACGGCCGATCCTTACGCATTCGGCCCGCAGCTCAGCGACTTCGACCTGCACCTGATCAGCGAAGGCCACCATCTGCAGCTGGCCGACGCATTGGGCGCCAACGTGGTCGAGGTGGATGGCGTACGCGGCACGCGCTTTGCGGTGTGGGCGCCCAATGCCTCGCGCGTGGCGGTGGTGGGCGACTTCAATAGCTGGGATGCGCGCCGTCACCCGATGCGGCTGCGGCATCAGTCCGGCGTGTGGGAGCTGTTCGTGCCCGACGTTGGGCCCGGTGCGCACTACAAGTACCAGCTGCGTGGCCCGCATGGGCACGAATTGCCGGCCAAGGCCGACCCGGTGGCGCGGCGTGCGGAACTGGCGCCCGGCACCGCCTCGATCGTGGCCGACCCGGCGCCGTTCCAGTGGAGCGACGACGGCTGGATGGCCACGCGCGCGCGCCGCCAGGCGCACGACGCACCGATGAGCATCTACGAGATCCATGCCGGTTCCTGGCTGCGCGAAGAAGGCGTGGACCTGGACTGGGATGGCCTGGCCGACCGCTTGATTCCGTACGTGGCCGACATGGGCTTCACCCATGTCGAATTGATGCCGGTGACCGAGCATCCATTCGGCGGCTCGTGGGGCTATCAACCGCTGGGCCTGTTTGCACCGACTGCGCGGTTCGGCTCGCCGGACGGCTTTGCCCGCTTCGTCGACCGTTGCCACCGCGAAGGCATCGGCGTGCTGGTGGACTGGGTGCCGGCGCACTTTCCCACCGACGCGCATGGCCTGGCGCATTTCGACGGCACCGCGCTGTACGAACACGCCGACCCGCGCGAAGGCTTCCACCGCGACTGGAATACGCTGATCTACAACCACGGCCGCCGCGAGGTGTCCGGGTTCCTGATCGCCAGCGCGCTGGAGTTCTTGCAGCGTTACCACGTGGACGGGCTGCGCGTGGATGCGGTGGCCTCGATGCTGTACCGCGATTACAGCCGCAATGCCGGCGAGTGGGTGCCCAACATCCATGGCGGGCGCGAGAACTACGAAACCATCGCCTTTCTGCGCCGGCTCAACGAAGTGGTGCGCGAACACACCCCGGGCGCGGTGATGATTGCCGAAGAATCCACCGCATTCCCCGGTGTCACTGCCGATGTGGCGCACGGTGGCCTGGGTTTCCACTACAAGTGGAACATGGGCTGGATGCACGACACTTTGCATTACGCCGGGCTGGACCCGATCTATCGCCGCTACCACCATGGCGAGCTGACCTTCAGCATGGTGTATGCGTATTCGGAGCGCTTCGTGCTGCCGATCTCGCACGATGAAGTGGTGCACGGCAAGGGCTCGTTGCTGGGCCGTATGCCGGGCGACGAGTGGCAGCGCTTTGCCAACCTGCGCGCGTATCTGGGCTATATGTTCACGCACCCGGGGCGCAAATTGCTGTTCATGGGCTGCGAGTTCGGCCAGCCCACCGAGTGGAACCACGACGCCAGCATTCCGTGGCACCTGCTCGACGACCCGCGCCACCGCGGGGTGCAGACCCTGGTGCGCGATCTCAACCGGTTGTACGCGGAATATCCCGCACTGCACGCGCATGACGACGACCCGGCCGGGTTCGCCTGGGTGGTGGGCGACGATGCCGCCAACAGCGTGCTGGCGTTCCTGCGCAAGGGCAAACGCGGCGATGCGCCGGTCCTGGTGGTCATCAACTTCACCCCGGTGGTGCAGCACGGCTACCGCATCGGCGTGCCGCAAGGCGGCCAGTGGCGTGAGGTGTTCAACAGCGACGCCGGCATCTACGGCGGTGCGAACCTGGGCAATGGCGGCATCGTGACGGCAGAGCAGCAGTCCATGCATGGCCATGCGCAGTCGCTGCCGTTGCTGTTGCCGCCGCTTGGCGCCATCGTGCTGACGCCGCACGGCTGATGCGTCATGCACACCGCCGGACAGCTGGTCCGGCGGTGTGCCACCTGTTAGATTGCGCGCCGTAGAGTGGCTGACACCCTGCCGCGCATGCCCACCGGGCCGCGCTGCAGGATTGCCAGCTTTCTTAGGCAGCCCGGGGAGGGCTGCCGGGCACAGCCGCCGCCATGCCTTCCGTCGATCCTCTTGCGGGAGTGGTGTGCGTGGGCGTTTTGATCGCTGTAGTGGGTTTTCTGCCGGTTGCGGCCGTTCGCTGTGTTTTGGGCGTGCATGGCAGTGCGCAGGCAGGTGTGTGGACGCTGGTGTCGCCGCAAGCGAGGGCGCAACCTCGCCGCGCGCATCGTGCCCAGCGCGGTGCGCTGCCTTCGCTCACCTCGATGCAGGCTGGCGCATGAGCGCGCTGATGACCGCACTCTATCTGCTTGCCGCTGCCGCCTCGGCCCTGGCGTTTTATCTGGCAACCACGCATCAACGTCTGTTGCTGCAGCGACGCCCCTCGGCGCGCGGGTTGCGCGTCGGTGGCTGCGTGTTGCTGGCGTTGTCACTGGCCTGCGCCATCCATGCGCTGGGCATGTGGGCCGGCATCTTCGCCGCCGTGACGGCGCTGATGCTGGCGGCAGTGGCGCTGCCGGTGCTGGATATCGGGCGGCAGCTGCGCGCACAACGCAGGCAGGCACGCCATGTGGGCTAGATGGTTGAGTGCGGTGGTGCTGGGCCTGCCGCTTGCGGTGGGCGTGGTCGGCCTGTGCGCCTTGCTGCTACCGGGGCCGCAACAGCGCTATACCCTGGTGTGGTTGCTGCTGATGTTTCCGGTCTGGATCGGCGCGATGGCGTTGCCGTTCGTGTTCCGGCGGGCATCGCATGCCTGGATCGTGCTCGGCGGGCTGACGCTGCTGTGCTACCTCGCACTCGCCGCGATCAAGGCACTGGGCTGGACGGAGCTGAGCGCATGAAAGCATCGACCTTGCGCGCATTTCTGTCCGTGCACAGCTGGATGGGGTTACTGGCCGGCATGGCCTTGTTCATTGCCTTTTATGCCGGTGCCATCACCGTGTTCACGCATCAGCTCAGCGAGTGGCAGAGTGCACCAGCGGTCACCGAAACGGCGCCTGCCGATCCGGTGACTGCGGCGCAGTCCTTGCTGGACACGGTCATCGCCACGCACCCGCAGGTGGCCGATTCGTTCTTGCTGCTGTTGCCGGGCGAACACGGGCCGATTGCGCGGCTGTATTGGTATGGCGCGCAGGCCGATGCCAGCGGCGGTATGCGCCAGTATCAGGCGGGGCCCGATGGCGGCTTGCTGGAGTTGCCACAGCGCGTGGGCTTTGCGGATTTTCTCTACGACCTGCACTTCACCGCCGGCCTGCCGCGTGTGCTCGGCACCTATCTGTTCGGGGTGGTGAGCGTGTTGTACGGGCTGGCGCTGGTCAGCGGCGTGGTGTTGTACGCGCCGGTGTTCTTCAAGGACCTGTTCGCGCTGCGCGTGGGCGCCAACCTCAAACGGCTGTGGCAGGACGCGCACAATCTGGTGGGCATGCTGTCGCTGCCATTCCATGTGATCTTTGCCTGGTCCGGCGCGGTGCTGTGCCTGGGCGTGCTGCTGCTGGCGCCATTCCAGTTCCTGGTGTTCGACGGCAAGCTGATGCAGATCCTGGAGCCGGATTTCGAACTGGCACCGCATGTGGCGCCGGCCAAGCGTGCAGCGCCGTTGCTGCCGGTGGCGGTGCTGCTGGACAAAGCGGTGACAGCCAGCCCCGGCTTCGTGCCGGAAAGCCTGGCGTACCACGATGCCGGCGATGCCCATGCGCGGGTGGAGGTCTACGGCCATCATGACCAGCGTCGGCTCAATACCTTGGGCGGAGTGGCACTGGATGCCAGCACCGGGCAGGTGTTGCGCGTGCTGGAGCCGGCCACGATGTCGCCCGGCACCGCCGCGTTGCGCGGGTTGCAGGCGCTGCACTTCGGCAACTTCGGGCATGCCGCGGTGCAGTGGCTGTACTTCCTGCTCGGCCTCGGCGGCGCGTTCCTGTTCTACAGCGGCAACCTGTTGTGGATCGAAACACGGCGCAAGCGCCGCGCCATTGCGCAGCCGCGTCGCACACATGCGATGGCACGGCTCACCGTCGGCGTCTGCCTGGGCAGTGTGGCCGGCATCTCGGCGCTGTTCATCGCTGCGCGGTACCTGCCGCAGGGCCAGGAGCGCTATGTCTATTACGCAGTGTTCACCGCAACGCTGCTGTGGGCCCTGCTCCGCCCCACCGCACGCGGTGCGTACGAGCTCTTGCTGGCCTGCGCCGGGTTGACGGCGCTGATTCCGCTGGCCAGCTGCATTGGCGCACACGGCGCGACCGCGCCGTGGCAGAGCGCGACCGTGCTCGGTATCGATCTGGTTGCGCTGCTGATGGCCTGGGCCTATTGGCGCATGGCGCTTGCGAGCAAACGCCGTGGCATGCAGGGCGATCCCAATAGCGTATGGGCATGGCCGGCGCGCGGGGTTGCTTAGGAGCGGCGAACAGATGACTGCGCGCATCGCCAGGCGGGCGCGGTCTCTGCCCGATGCGGCACGTACGACGCGTGCGCGGTGGTCCAAGCGTGGTGACCGCACCCATCTGACGACCGCCCGCTACGCTTTTGGTCACGCTACGCCGCGGGTGATTGCCGGCGCAGGCGTGTTGTTGTGAACGTGTAGTACCTGCACGGCGTTGAGCTGCGGCGTGCGACCTCTGCACGCGCTGGCCTCACGTCCGGCGCACTTGCAGTGCGTAGCATGTGCCGCTTCTGTCTGCGCAAGAGGACGCCATGCCCGCCCGCATACGCATCGGCCTGATCTCCGACACCCATGGATTGTTGCGACCCGAAGCAGTGGCCGCGCTCGTGGGAAGCGATGCGATCATTCATGCCGGCGACGTCGGCAAGCCGGAGATTCTCGCCGCGTTGCAGGCGCTGGCGCCGCTGCATGTGATTGCCGGCAATATCGACAACAAGCCCTGGGCAGCGGGCTTGCCGCAGATGCTGGATGTGCTGATCGCTGGCGTACGCATCCATGTGCTGCACGATCTGAAAACGCTGGCGCCGAGCGTTGCAGCAGACGTCATCATCAGCGGGCATTCGCACAAGCCGGCCATCCAGACGCGCGACGGCGTGTTGTACGTCAATCCAGGCAGCGCCGGGCCACGTCGCTTCAGTCTGCCGATCAGCGCGGCCACGTTGTGGCTGGGCGATGGCGCGCCACGCGCACAGGTGCATGAGTTGGCAGTGGGCTGAGTTCGCTGACCTGGCATGCACATGCGCGGGGCCATCCTCGTGGGCCACGTTGTTGCAAGGAATCCCGATGAATACACGCCGCCAATTTCTGTCCGCTGCCGCTGCGGGCACTGCGGCATTGGCCGCTGCACCGCTGCTGGCACAGGCTTCTGCGCCTGGCAGTGTGATGCCGACGCGTGGCAAAACCGCTGCGAACGCATTGCCGACCAATCCCGTCGTCAAGGGCGCACGCTACCGGCCGCGCAGTCGCCTGGGCTTTGGCGGCGTGGCGATCGGTAATGGCTTTGCGCCCACCAGCGATGCACAGAGCGAACAGACATTGGCAGCGGTGTGGGCGTCGGGGGTGCGTTATTTCGATACCTCGCCATGGTACGGGCTGGGCCTGTCGGAGCGACGCACCGGCCATCACCTGCACAATCACGCGGCCGACGATTATGTGGTGTCGACCAAGGTCGGGCGCCTGCTCACCGCCACCGACAAACCGCCCAAGACGATGTGGGTGCAGCCCTCGCCATTCGACTATCGCTACGATTACAGCGCGGCCGGTGTGCGGCGTTCGATCGAGGACAGCCTGCAGCGTCTGGGCGTGTCGCAGATCGACATCGCCTATATCCACGACCTGTCGCCGGAGAACGAAAAAGACCTGGGCATGCCGTGGGAGCAGCGTTTTGCCGAAGCGGTGAAGGGCGCGATGCCGGAGCTGACCAGGATGCGCAAGGAGGGCCTGATCAAGGCCTGGGGGTTTGGCGTCAATCGCCCGGAGCCTGCATTGCGCGCAATCGAAGAGGCCGACCCGGATATCTTCCTGCTGGCCTGCCAGTACTCGCTGCTCGATCATGCGCAGGCCTTGCATGACACCTTCCCGAAGATCGCCAAGCACGGCGCCTCAGTGGTGGTGGGTGCGCCATTGCTGGCCGGGTATCTGGCCGGCCGCGAGCGTTATCTGTACGACGGCACGGTGCCGGAATGGGCACCGGCCAAGCGTCAGAAAGCGCTGGCCGTTTGCGAGCGGCATGGCGTGGATCTGCGCACCGTGGCGTTGCAATTTGCCGCGGCGCCGCAGGTGGTGTCGTCGGTGATTCCTGGCGCGCGCACGGCCGAGCAGGCAATCGCCAATGCAGCATCGATGCGGGTGGCGATTCCTGCAGCGGTGTGGGAAGAACTCAAGCGCGAAGGCGTGATCGAGACGGATGCGCCGGTGCCTGTTGTACGTTGAAGGATGGCGCTTGGAGCGTCTGACCAAACATCAGCGTAGTCGCCGGGCCGGCGCGGTCGGTGCTCGTGCGATGCGTCCAACAAAGCGCAGCCACGCTGCGTTTCCTTCTCCCACCGGGACATTGTCCTCCTTCATGGGGGAGAAGGTGCCCGGAGGGGGCGGATGAAGGTACGGAACAAGCGACCATGTCCCCGACAAGCAGTTGATTGCACCAACCCCGCGCTGCACGTCTGGGAACGACCTCAGCGTCATTGCGCTTGGCAAGCTCCCGACCGTGCCAAGCGCAGTTGCCGTCAACGCATCACGGAATCAACAACGGCCGCAATGCCGGCACTTGCCTTGCCAACTCGTCTGCAACGATTGCCGCAAAGACATCCGCGCCCTCGGGACCCAGATGCGTGTAGTCGAACGCAAGTTTGGCCTGGCCCATCGGTTCGGCACTGGCATTGTCCTGTGCCGTGGCAGGTGCGGTGGCCGTAGTCACGCTGGCGCCCTCAGGCACTTTCGACGATGACGATGACGACGGCAGCGTCTGCGCCGGTGTCTTGCCGACGGTGGTACCCGCTTGCGCAGCGATCACCTGCTGCGGGTCGGCTGGCCGCTGCGCAAGCCGCATCGCCAGCACCGGCCCCATGCCCTGCACCAACGCGCGGCTGCGCGCGTGCAGGTCGACCACCGGCACCTGCAACTCGCGCGCAACCGCACGTGTGGCCTGCGCCCATGGCGCCAGGTCGTCCAGCAGTTGGCCGCGCGCGAACTGCCGCCGCGTCAACGGCGTCACCAGCACCGGAACCGCACCCGCGGCACGCGCCTCGGCCACATAGCGGCGCAGGTAGGCCGGGAATTCTGTCGACAGGTCGGTAGAGCGCCCCGGCTTGCCGGGCTGGTCGTTATGGCCGAACTGGATCAGCACCACCACCTGCCGGTAGCCACCGCTGCGCAACTCCTTCAGTGCGATGTCCCACGAGCCTTCCGCACGATAGTTGGAGGTACTGCGCCCGCCGCGCGCCAGATTGAGGCAGCTCAAAAACGAGGTCACATGCTGCGCGCAAAAACTCGGCCCCCAGCCACCCTGCACGGCGGTGGTGGAATCGCCCACCAGCACGATCTTGCTGGCGGCAAACGAAGCTGTCGCGGCAGGCGCGTTGTTTTTTGAGGGATCGGTGGTGGATGCCGCAGACGCCAGCGGCGTGTCGACCAACGCCGCTGCGGCGGCATGGGCGAACGGAAGGCAGGCAGCTGCCAGTGCAGCCAGCAGCAGCGGTAAAGCAACAGACTCATGACGCATGCATCACCTCAAGATTGAATCAACACTGCTGCAAGATTGAATAGACGTGGCTGCGCAGCGCAGCTAGGGCGTGGCCGGTGCCTGAACTGGCATGTATCAGAGGCTCCTTTGTTTCCGCGCAGAACACTTTCATGTGAGTGACGACCATCGGGCACGTCCATTGTTGTTCCAAGACAGAAATGGTCAGAACGTACCGCGCTGGATGAAGGGAGCCTGTTGGTACAGCCGTCGTTCGCCGCCACGCGGGTCGTTGGCCAGCCGGCTGGGCACGTCGAACAGCAGCGTTTCGCGCCGTTGCAGCGAATACGGCTTCCAGTGCGGTGCGCCGCGGTGGTTCGGGTCGCCATGCCGCGCGAACGCGATCAGCGCATCGCTCATCTGATCGGCCATGCGTTGCGCATCAATGCTGTTGCCGGTGCGCGAGCCGGGTTGGGCGATGGTGTCGAACACCAGCGGAATATCCAGCGTGTGGAAGGCGCCGAACTTGCCACCTTCCAGCGGCGAGCCCCAATCCAGTTGATAGACCCAGGTGGGGGCGCCCTGACGCGCACGCGCTTCGGCTTCTTCGACCGCACCGCGCCACGAGCGGCCGGCAGTGGTGGCGGCAAAGAACACCTGCGAAGGCGAGTACTGCGGATACAGCCGCCGGTATTCGGCAATCACCACCTGCGGCAACAGGTCCACGTATTGCTGCGCTTCCAGCTTGGCCGGCAACTCATCCCAGCTCAGCGCAAAGTTTTTTGCGTCGTTGCCGAGAAATGCGCGTGTCTCGTCGCGGGTGTTGCCGATCACCATTGGAATGCCGGCCGATTGCACTGGTGCGGTGGGCCAGAACGGATGCACCGGCACGTTGCGCGCATCCAGGACCGGGCCGAAATACAGCGCGCTGTTTTCCACCCGCGACGGGTCGCGCACCTGCGCGGCGGCCAGCAGGTCCGCCACCGGCACAGTGCGCAGCCGCGCCAGATCGCCTGGCGCAATCTTCAATGCGTCCAGCAGCAGCTGCGCGCGCTGGGTGGCCGCGCGCGGGCCGGCCACGGTGACCTGCTGCCCGCTCATGGTCCAGGCACGGTGGAACAGCCCACGTGCGGCCGGCATCGCCATCAGCGTGGCGATCTTGGCGCCGCCACCGGACTGGCCGAACACGGTGACATTGCCGGCATCGCCACCGAATTCGGCCGCATGCTGGCGCACCCAGTGCAGGGCCTGGATCAGGTCCAGCTGCCCGGCATTGCCCGAATCGGCGAAGCTCGCATCGCCCAGCTGCGCCAGCGACAGGTAGCCGAACAGGTTGAGCCGGTGATTGACCGTGACCACCACCACATCGCCGCGCGTGCACAGGCGCACGCCGTCGTACAGCGGGTCGCTGCCGGAGCCGGTGGTGTAGCCGCCGCCGTGGAGATAGACCAGCACCGGCCGCTTGCCGCCATCGCGCAGGCCGGGCGTCCACACGTTGAGGAACAGGCAGTCCTCGCTGGTGGGCTCGCTGGCCTTGGGCTGCGGGGCCGCAGCGCCGAAGCCGGTGGCATCGCGCACGCCTTGCCAGGGCGTTTCCGGCATGGGCGCCTGGAAGCGCCGCGCGCCGGTATCGCTGCCATACGCGATGCCCTTGAACACGCAGATGCCTGCATCGCGCAGGCCGCGGACGGCGCCGCCGCGCAGCCGTGCCACCGGCGCGCTGTCATCGCGAGGCGGCGGCGCTGCCGCAGCTGTCGCAAGTCCAGGCAATGCGGCAGCGGCGCTCGCAAACAGGCCGCTCCGCAGCAGCGTGCGACGGCGCGGGTCGGGCGCGTGCGGGGCGCTCATCGCCCCGCGCCCTGCATTGTTGCTGCCGGTGCCGGTGACACCGATGGCTTGGTGACGAACGCAATCCAGGCCTGCGCCAGTTGCGGCCACGTCGCCAGCGTCAGCCCGCTGGTACGGCCGGTGCCGAAGCCATGGCCGCCCTGCGGGAAGACATGCAGCTCGCTCGGCACGCCGGCGCGCAGCAGCGCGTCGTGCATCAACAGGCTGTTGCGCACCGGCACCACGGTGTCGTCCTGTGCATGCAGCAGAAAGGTCGGTGGCGTGTGGGCATCCACCTGCCACTGCGGCGAGTAGGCGCGCACCTGCGCCTGGCTGGGGGCCTTGCCGAGCAGGCGTTCGCGCGAGCCCATGTGCGCGTTGGCGCTGTCCATGTCGATGACCGGGTAGACCAGCACCTGGAAATCCGGCCGCGCGCTCAGCGCATCGGCGGCGTCAATCTTCGGATACACCTGCGCGGCGTAGCGCGTGCCAAGACTGGCCGCAACGTGGCCGCCGGCCGAAAAGCCCATCACTCCCACGCGCTGCGCGTCGATGCCGTAGCGCGTTGCATTGGCGCGGATCAGCCGCAGCGCGCGCTGGGCGTCGGCCAGTGGCGCATCGGCGCCGTTGGGGTGGCCTTCGCCCGGCAAGCGGTAGCGCAGCACGAACAAGGTGATGCCGGCCTGGTCGACGAAGCTGGGCACCAGCGCGCTGCCTTCGTTGTCCAGCACGATGCGTTGATAGCCGCCGCCGGGGGTGACCAGTAGCGCGGTGCCGTTGGGCCGCCTGGGCCGGTAGACCACCAGGTATGGGTCGCTGATGTTCTGGATGTAGCGGTCGGGCCGGGCGGCATCGCTGCTGCGGTCGACGATGCGCTGCGGCTGCGGCAACGCGGTGTCTCCCGGTGCCAGCGCGCGCGGCCACAGGCCGATGCGGCTGGCCTGTTCGGCCGCGGTGTCGGCGCTGGCCGCCTCCGCCGACCATGCCGGGGTGGCAACCAGGGCGAGCGCGCCCAGGGCCACCGTCACTGTTTGGCGCAACGCGTGCAAAAGCCCGCTGCCCCTACGTTTGCGACGTGTCTGTTGCATCCACCTCTCCCAGGGACGGTTCGTTATCGCGGTCACAATGTCGCACTGCACATTGCCAATGACACCGGTTTACCATATACAGCACACCGTGCCGCTGTCGATTGGCAGTGCAACAAAACACCTATCAGGGAGACACCCTTGAGCAACGACGCCGCCACCCCGCCAACGTCCACATCCGCGTTGTCCGACATCGCCCAACGCTTTGTGGAGGCTCGCCGTGCCGGGGCTTCACTGCCGGACTTTCCCGGGCAAATCCCGGACGATCTGGTCACCGCATACCAGGTGCAGGACATCGCCATCAGCCAGTGGCACGACCAGGTGGTGGGCTGGAAGGTGGGCTACATCGTCGCCGAGCGCCGCGATACCTCCGGCGACGAACGGCTGCTGGGCCCGATCTTCTCTCAGAAGCTCTGGAATGCTACCGGTGGAACAACCGAGTTCCCGATCTATGTCGGCGGCTTCGGCGCGGTGGAAGCCGAGTACGTGCTGCGGCTGGAGGCCGATGCTCCCAGCGGCAAGACGCACTACACCGCCGACGAGGCCGCCGCCGTGCCGGCGCGGCTGTTCATCGGCGTGGAAATCGCCAGCAGCCCGCTGGCGACCATCAACAAGCTGGGCCCGCGGGTGGTGATCTCCGACTTCGGCAATAACAACGGCCTGATCCTGGGGCCGGAAGTGACCGATTGGCTGGACCGCGAAGAGACTGCGCTGACTGCCGAAACCCTGATCGACGACCAGGTGGTCGGCACCGGCGGCGCCACCACGCTTCCCGGCGGGTTGCGTGCGGCCTACGCATTTGCGCTCAGCCGTTCGGCCCAGCGCGGGCGCCCGCTCAAGCGCGGTGATCTCATTGCCACTGGCAATGCCACCGGTATCCACGACATCGAAGTGGGACAGCATGCCCTGATTCGCTTCGCCGGCATCGGCGACATTTCCTGTACGGCTGTGTCCGCCAACTAGGTGCGGGCCCCCGTGACCAGACGCTTGGGAGGGCGCCAATGATCACACGCAGACATTTCCTCGGTGCCGGGCTCGGCGCCGCCGCCGCTGCCCCGTGGCTGGGCGCCGGCGCCACCACGCCGATTCCCGGCGGGCAGTTGCTCACCGCCACCGATGTGCACGTGGGCGACTACCCCACCGTGGAAGCGGTGCGCTGGTTCGGCAAGCAGCTCGAGGCACGCACCAACGGCCGGCTCAAGCTGCGCCAGTACCACTCCGGCCAGCTGGGCCGCGAGTCCGAGGCGATCGACATGGCGCGCTTCGGCGCCATCGACATCACCCGGGTGTATTCGGGCGCGTTGAACAACACTTTCCCGCTCACCCAGGCGCTGTGCCTGCCGTACGTATTCGACTCGGTGCCGCATCTGCGCCGCGCCATCGACGGCCATGTCGGCGACAGCGTGTTGCGCAGCTTCGAGCAGCGCGATCTGGTGGGTCTTGCCATCTACGATTCGGGCGCGCGTTGCTTCTACAACACCAAGCACCCGCTGCATCGCCCGGAAGATCTCAAGGGCCTGAAACTGCGTGTGGCCTCGTCGGACATCTTCCTCAAGCTGATGCGCATGCTGGGCGCCAACCCCACCCCGATGTCGCTGGGCGAGACGTTTTCGGCAATGGAAACGCACATGATCGACGGTGCGGAAAACAACATGCGCAGCTTCCAGTCCAGCCGGCATTTCGAAGCCGCGCATTACTGGTCGCAGAGCGAGCACTCCTACGCGCCGGACATCCTGGTGATGTCGCGCGCCAGCTTCGAATCACTGAGCCCGGCCGACCGCGGTCTGGTGGTGGAACTGGCGCGCGCCTCGGTGCCGGTGATGCGCAACTTGTGGGATGCGTCGGAGACGGTGGCGCGCAAGCAGGTGATCGATTACGGCGTGAAGCTCAACCAGGTCGACATGCCGGCGTTCCGCGCCGCTGCCGCGCCGCTGCTGGCCGAATATCGCAAGCAGCCGGAGATCGAAGCGCTGTACCGCCGCATTCGCGATTTTGCATAGAGGTGTCCCGATGACCGAACCCGAGACTGTTGCCGTCCCGGTCGCGCCGTTGCAGCGCGCGCTGGACCGCGTTTCCGATATTGCCGTTGGCGTGGCGTCGCTGGCATTGCTGGGCCTGGTGGTCGTGCAGGGCTGGCAGGTATTCACCCGCTACGTGCTCAATGACTCGCCCAGCTGGACCGAACCGGTGACGCTGCTGCTGCTGAGCACCGCACTGAGCCTGGGCGCTGCCGCCGGCGTGCACACCAATCGCCACTTTGGCTTTTATCTGCTGGGCGAACACGTGCCGCCGCTGGTACGCAGAATCTTCGAAGTGATTCGCCCGCTGATGATTCTCGCCATTGGGGCTGTGCTGGCGTGGTGGAGCGCGGCGCTGCTGGTCGATGGCCTGGACATCAAGATGGCCGGCGCGCAGATGCCGCAGAGCATCAACTACCTGCCGCTGTCGATCGGCGGTGCGCTGATGGTGCTGTTTGCCTTGTACAAGTTGTGGCGTGTGCTGCGCCCGATCCAAGCCGGAGGAGTGCGCTGATGGGCATCGCCATGTTGTTGGGAACCTTTGTGGTGCTGCTGCTGATCGGCGTGCCGGTGGCGTATGCACTGGGTGCGGCTGCATTGGCCACGCTGCTGTATCTGGACCTGCCCACGGTGGTCCTGGTGCAGCAGATTTCCGCCGGTAGCGGCTCGGCGTCATTGATTGCGATTCCGCTGTTTATCTTCGCTGGCGAGTTGATGTTGCGTGGTGGCATTTCCGAACGCTTGATTGCGCTGGCGTCTTCGCTGGTGGGTCGCGTGCGTGGCGGCCTGGGCCAGGTCAGCGTGCTGTCGTCGCTGTTCTTCGGCGGCGTGTCCGGGTCTGCCATCGCCGACGTGTCGGCCGTTGGCGGCACCATGATTCCACAGATGATCAAGCGCGGTTACGACCGCGATTACGCGGTGAACGTAAGCATGACCGCGGCGCTGGTGGCGTTGCTGGTGCCGCCGTCGCATAACCTGATCCTGTTTTCGGCCGCGGCCGGCGGCGGCCTGTCGATTGCCGATCTGTTCGCGGCCGGCATCGTGCCCGCGCTGTTGATGACCGCGGCGATGATGGTCACCGGCTATGCGGTGGCGCGCCATCGCGGCTACGGCACCGAGCCGTTCCCAGGCTGGCGTGCGGTGGCATTGCGCCTGATCGGTGCATTGCCGGGCCTGGGCCTGGTGGCGCTGATCTTCATCGGTATCCGTGCCGGCATCTTTACCGCGGTGGAGAGTGCGGCGATTGCGGTGGTGTACGCGCTGATCGTCACTGCGCTGCTGTATCGCCAGCTACGTTGGGCCGAGTTCTTCGCCGCCGTCACGCATGCCGCGCGCACCACCGGCGTGATCCTGTTCGTGATCGCCACTGCGGCCGTATTCGGTTGGTTGCTGGCCTATCTGCAGGTACCTGCCGCTGCGGTGAAGTTCCTGCAGGCCATCGCCGACAGCAAGAACATGGTGCTGTTGATGATCGTGGTGATGCTGCTGTTGCTGGGCATGTTCATGGACCTGGCGCCGAAGATCCTGATCTGCACGCCGATCTTCCTGCCGGTGGTCAAGGCCTATGGCATCGACCCGATCCACTTCGGTCTGGTAATGGTGCTGGCAGGCGGTATCGGCCTGATCACCCCGCCGATCGGCTCGGTGCTATTCATCGGCACCTCCATCGGCCAGATCACCATCGCGCAAAGCATGCGCACCATCTGGCCGTTCTGGCTGGCGGCGCTGTGCGTACTGTTGATCGTGGCGTTTTTCCCCGAATTGTCGCTGTGGTTGCCACGCGCCTTGCGCGCCTGAGGAGCTGAGCGACGGCGTGCCTGGCAGGCGCGGATCGGTACGGCAACAGCGGCGTATCTCCCGTCTGCCAAGCACGCGCGATGCCTTGCGTGGGTTGGGCATCGCTGCTGGCGAGAGGGTTTCCGCCTTATCTGGTTAACCGGTGGCATTGCCTGCCGGCGACCGCATCGCCCCGCACCGCGGGGACCAGGAGAAAGCATGCGTATGCGTATCACCTCACCCCGTCTGCGTTGGCTGCTGGCCGGCGGACTGTTGCTGTGTACCGGGCTAAGCGCCGCGGCCGACTGGAAGCGCGGCATCGAGCATCAGCGCATTGCCGACCAGGGCAACGGCACCTTCCTCAATCCGGTGCTTGCCGGCGACCATCCCGACCCGTCCGTGCTCAAGGATGGCGAGGACTACTACCTCACGCTGTCCTCGTTCGATGCCTACCCGGGCCTGCCGATCTGGCATTCGCGCGATCTGGTCAACTGGCAGCCGCTGGGCCATGCCATCACCCAGAACGTCGGCGCGATCTGGGCACCGGATCTGATCAAGCACGGCAAGCGCTATTACATCTATTTTCCGGCCCGTCGCGGCGACCAGGGCGAGCGCAGCAACTTCGTGGTGTGGGCCGATGACATCAAGGGACCGTGGAGCGCGCCGATCGATATCGGCCTGGGCAAGTACATCGACCCCGGCCATGCGGTGGGCGAAGACGGCAAGCGTTATCTGTTCCTGAGCGGCGGCGATTACGTGCAACTCTCCGACGACGGCCTGAAAGTGGTTGGCACGCCCAAGCACGTCTACGACGGCTGGAAATACCCGGAAAGCTGGGACGTGGAAGGCTACGCGCAGGAAGGCCCCAAGATCACCCGCCACAACGGCTGGTACTACATGACCACCGCGGTGGGTGGCACCGCCGGCCCGCCGACTGGGCACATGGTGATCACTGCGCGCTCGCGCTCCATCCATGGGCCGTGGCAGAACGCCCCCAACAACCCCATCACCCGCACCAAAAGCGCCGACGAGCCATGGTGGTCGCGCGGCCACGCCACCCTGGTGGAAGGCACCGACAAGCGCTGGTGGATGCTCTACCACGGCTATGAACACGGCTTCTGGACGCTGGGCCGGCAGGCGCTGCTGGACCCGATCGAATGGACCCCGGATGGCTGGTTCGTCGCCAAGGGCGGCGACCTGGGCACGCCGCTGAAAAAACCCAGTGGCCAGGCGCTGCAACACGGGCTGGCATTGTCGGACGACTTCCGTGCCAGCACGCTGGGTCCGCAGTGGGCGTTCTTCAATCCGGCGGCCGACGAGGCCAAGCGCCTGCAGGTGGGTGATGGCGTGCTGCGCCTGCAGGGCAAGGGCACCGCCCCGCGCAATGCCTCGCCGCTGACGGTGATCGCCACCGACCCGGCCTACCAGTTCGAGGTGCAGATGACCGTGGCGCCGGGCGGGCAGGGCGGGGCGCTGCTGTTCTACAGCGACAAGCTCTATGCCGGCGTAGGCAGTAATGGCGAAAACTTCGTCATGCACCGCTACGGGGAGGAACGCCCCGGCACGCTGGCGCCCAGTGCTACCGGTGGCACTTTGTGGCTGCGGGTCACCAACAACCGCCACATCGTCACCATCCACAGCAGCACCGACGGCAAGACGTGGACCAAGTACCCGGTGCAGATGGAGGTGTCCGGCTACCACCACAACGTGGCCGGCAAGTTCCTGGCACTGAAACCGGCGCTGTATGCCGCAGGCCCCGGCCAGGTGGAGTTCCGCAACTTCCGCTACCGCGCCCTGGACTGACCGTTCTGCGTCGTCGGGCATGCCGCGGCGAGGCCTGCCGCGACAGGCCCTGCATGGCGGGCCTGCGCTCTCGGCAGGCTGCGCTCAGGTCTGCCGGCCCTGTGGCCGGTAGAATCCAATCAACTTCAACGGTTGACCGCTATGCCCGCCCGCAAGATGCCTGAAGAGGGAATGCCCGGCCTGCCGAAGGGCAAGGTAGCCACGATCAACGACATCGCCCGCATGTCGGGCGTGTCCAAGAAGACCGTGTCGCGGATCATCAACAACTCGCCGCTGGTGCGGCAGGACACCCGCGAGAAGGTCGAGGCGCTGATGCGCGAGGTCGGCTACGCGCCGGACCCGCTGGCGCGCGGGCTGGCGTTCCGGCGCTCGTTCCTGATCGGCATGGTCTACGACAACCCCACGGCCCAGTACATCGTGGACATGCAGTACGGCGCGCTGGACGCGCTGCGCGGCTCCAGCTTCGAGCTGGTGGTGCACCCCTGCGACAGCCGCAGCCCCGGCTACATCGAGGGCGTGCGCCGCTTTGCGCAGGCGCAGAAGTTGCACGGGGTGATCCTGGTGCCGCGCGCCTCCGAAGACCAGGCGCTGGCCGACATGCTGGCCGAAATCGGCTGCCGCTATACCCGCATCGCCTCGATTGCGCTGGACGCCACCTCGCAGACGGTGATCACCCACGACCGCGACGGTGCGGCCGAAGCGGCCGATTACCTGCTCTCGCTCGGCCACCGCGACATCGCCCTGGTCACCGGCCCCAGCGCCTACCGCTCCTCGATCGAACGGACCTCGGGCTTTGCCGACGCGCTGACCCGGCGCGGCATCGAACTGCCGCCCGAGCGCATCGTGGAAGCCGGCTACACCTTCGAATCCGGCGTGGCCGCGGCCGAAAAGCTGCTGCTGGGCAAGAAGCGCCCCACCGCCATCTTCACCGGTAACGATGAAATGGCCGCCGGTATCTATAAGGTCGCCCTGCGCGCCGGCATCAGCATCCCGCGCCAGCTCTCGGTGATCGGCTACGACGACAGCTCGCTGGCCTCGCGCCTGTGGCCACCGCTGACCTCGGTGCGCCGCCACACCCGCGACACCGGCCGCACTGCCGCCGCGATGCTGATCCAGCCGGACAACGCCCCGCAACTGCCCACCGCCAGCGTGCGCCCGCACCTGATCGTGCGCGACTCCTGCCAACCGCCGGAAGATTGAGCGCCTTGCGCCGCGACCCCTCGCGGTACGGGCCTTCCGCTCCACTTTGCGGGACGGAGCCCGTCAAGGTGAGAACAGCAGCCTTGGTCGGCCCACGGCGGCCCCCATCCGCCCTTCGGGCACCTTCCCCCGCAGGCGGGGGAAGGCAGTCCGCCGATCGCTGCGACAAAGCCCCTCTCCCTGCGGAGCGCTCAAAGCCCCTTTCCCTGCGGGAGAGGGGTTGGGGTGAGGGTACGGCGGCAGACAGCCATCCAAAAAAGCCAAACCGTAAGCCTTGGTAGGAGGTCCACATAAGCCTCTACCCGACCACCAGGCTACGCCCCCAAACACCACGCGCAGCCTCGTACCCTCATCCGGCGCTGCGCGCCACCTTCTCCCGACGGGAGAAGGGGTTAAAAGCCCCTCTCCCGCCGGCGGGAGAGGGGTTGGGGTGAGGGCAAGGCGGCAGACAGCCATCCAAAAAAGCCAAGCCGTAAGCCTTGGTAGGAGGTCCACATAAGCCTCTGCCCGACCAACCAAACCGCGCACCCGAACACCATGCGCAGACTCGTACCCTCATCCGGCGCTACGCGCCACCTTCTCCCGACGGGAGAAGGGCAAGCCGGCGCACGGCTCAACCTCCATCTTGCACTGCGCAATGACACCGGTTAACCAGAGCCGGTAGACTACCCCGGTGCAAGCCCTCTTTCCCCTTGCTTGCTCCGGAGATCGCGCATGTCCCTGTACTGCAAGACCCACTACGCCACCCACCCGGACGCCATCAAGGGCGCCAGCAACGACGACCTGCGCGAGCTGTATCTGCTCGACGGCCTGTTCGTCGACGGTGCGGTGACCCTCAAATACACCCACTACGAGCGCTTCGTGCTCGGTGGCGCCGCACCCCTGGGCACCGCAGTGGAGCTGCCCAAGCAGACCGAGCCGGCGTCGGCCGCCGGTCACGCGTTCCTGGAGCGCCGCGAGCTGGGCGTGATCAACGTCGGCGCGGGCGCCGGCACCGTGACCGTGGACGGCACCGCCTACACGCTGGGGCCGAAGGACGGCCTGTACGTGGCGATGGGCAGTACCGATGTCAGCTTCGCCTCGGACGATGCCGCCAACCCGGCCAAGTTCTACCTGGCCTCGACACCGGCGCATGCGCGCTTCGAGACCAAGCAGCTGTCGATCAAGGATGCGGTGGCGCTGGACCGCGGCGCGCTGGAAACCAGCAACGAGCGCACCATCTACCAGTACATCGTGCCGGCCACCTGCCAGTCCTCGCAGCTGCTGCTGGGGCTGACCGTGCTCAAGCCGGGCAGCGTCTGGAACACCATGCCGCCGCATCTGCACGACCGCCGCAGCGAGGTGTATTTCTATTTCGACCTCGGCGCCAACGACCGCGTGTACCACTTCATGGGCGAGCCCGACGCGCAGCGCCACATCGTGATCCAGAACAACGAAGCGGTGGTGTCGCCGCCGTGGTCCATCCACATGGGCGCCGGCACCAGCAATTACGCCTTCATCTGGGCGATGGGCGGCGAAAACCTGGATTACACCGACATGCACGTGCTGGACATCTGCCAGCTCAAATAAGTTTTCGTTTCAGCAAGGCCGGCACCACGGCGTCGCCTCGGTCGCGCTAGGCGCCGGCACTGCACCCGTTTGAACAATGCAATCGGCCGCGCATCGCGCGGTTCACTCACCACATCACGGCACATCCAGCAGGAGCGACAAGGTAATGAGCAATCCGTTCAGTCTCGAAGGCAAGGTCGCACTGGTCACCGGTGCCAACACGGGTTTGGGCCAGGGCATCGCGCTGGCACTGGCGCAGGCCGGCGCCGACATCGCCGCCGCCGGCATCCAGGCGCCCACCGAGACCGAACAGAAGGTCAAGGCGCTGGGCCGCCGCTTCCTCGCCATCGAAGCCAACCTGATCAGCATCGAACCGGTGCAGCGCATCGTCGACGAGACCATCGCCGGGCTGGGCGGGCTGGACATCCTGGTCAACAACGCCGGCCTGATCCGCCGCACCGACGCGGTCGATTTCAGCGAGCAGGATTGGGACGACGTGCTCAACGTCAACCTGAAGTCGGCGTTCTTCATGGCGCAGGCCGCCGGCCGCCACTTCATCGCCCAGGGCCGCGGCAAGATCATCAACATCGCCTCGATGCTGTCGTTCCAGGGCGGCATCCGGGTGCCGTCCTACACCGCCAGCAAGTCCGGCATTGCCGGCATCACCCGCCTGCTCGCCAACGAATGGGCCAGCAAGGGCGTGACCACCAATGCCATCGCGCCGGGCTACATGGCCACCGACAACACCGCGCAGCTGCGTGCCGACCAGGATCGCAACAAGGCCATCCTCGATCGCATCCCGGCCGCGCGCTGGGGCGAGCCGTCCGACCTTGGCGGCACTGCCGTGTTCCTGGCCAGCAGCGCCTCGGATTACGTCAATGGCGCCATCATCCCGGTCGACGGCGGCTGGCTGGCACGCTGATCCAGATCGCACGGCGATGGCGCGCACCGTCCAGCGCGCGCCGCCGCCCCTGGTGCTGCTGCGATGTAGTGTCCTTCTCCCGCCTGCGGGAGAAGGTGCCCGAAGGGCGGATGAGGGCAGCCCCGCCCGCAACCGCAATCAACGGCGCGCAGCGTGTTGGTCACGTCTTGGTTATCTCTAGCGCCAACGCCCCGGACGGGCAGCGCAACCGAAAACGCCTCGCGGCGGCACCATCGCCTTCATCTTTTCCCGAACCACTCTTCCCCAACCAATCGGAGCATTTCCATGAAAATCGCACTCATGAATGAGTTTAGCCAGGCCGCCAAGAACCCGGTGATCCTGCAGCAGCTCAACGATGTCGCCAGCGAGCAGGGCCATAGCGTCTTCAACGTCGGCATGGACGGCGACAACGACCACCGCCTGACCTACATCCACCTGGGCATCGTCGCCAGCCTCCTGCTGAATTCCAAGGCCGTGGACTTCGTGGTCGCCGGCTGCGGCACCGGCCAGGGCGCCATGATGTCGCTCAACGCGCACCCGGGCGTGTTCTGCGGCTACTGCATCGAGCCGACCGACGCCTACCTGTTCGCGCAGGTCAACAACGGCAACGCGCTGTCGCTGGCATTCGCCAAGGGCTACGGCTGGGGCGCGGAAATCAACGTGCGCTACATCTTCGAAAAGGCCTTCAGCGGCGAGCGCGGCCTGGGCTACCCGGCCGAACGTCGCGAATCGCAGGCCGCCAACGCCGGCATCCTGACCCAGGTCAAGCAGGCCACCGCCAAGTCCTACCTCGACGGCCTGCGCGCCATCGACCCGGAGCTGATCAAGCAGGCCATCGGCGGCGAGCGTTTCCAGCAGTGCTTCTTCGACAACGCCCAGGATGCGGAAATCCGCAACTTCGTCGCCGGTGTACTGGGCAAGCCCGAAGCTGCAGCTGCCGCCGCGTAACTAGCAAACGCGCTTGAGCCCCTCTCCCGCCGGGGCGAGAAGGTACCGCTTGCGCGCCATTGGCGCGCGTACCTTGGAGCCCCCGCGCTGCTAGCGCGGGCAGGGGCGCGGAGCGGGGGCTGGGGTGAGGGGACGGCGGCAGACAGCAACCCCAAACGGGGAAGGCTTGGACGACAGCAGCGCCGTCCAATAGGTCCAATGCAGTCGCACCCTCATCCGCCCTTCGGGCACCTTCTCCCAAAGGGAGAAGGAACAGCGCTGTGCACTTACCACCTCCCCGGAGCCCACCATGCGTCTGCTGCTGTTCGCATCGCTGCTGCTCTTTGCAAGCATCGCCCACACCGCACCCCACCACATCTTCATCGCCGGCGATTCCACCGCCGCCGACTACGGCCCGGAGCGCGCGCCGCAAGCCGGCTGGGGCCAACTGCTGCAGGAGTGGTTCGACCCGGCGCAGTGGCAGGTGCATAACCACGCCAAGGGCGGCCGCAGCACGCGCAGTTTCATCGCCGAAGGGCGCCTGGATGCCATCGCAAAAGAATTGCAACGCGGCGACATCCTGCTGATCCAGTTCGGCCACAACGACGCCAAGCGCGAAGATCCCACGCGCTACACCGATCCCACCACCGACTACGTGCAGTTCCTGCGCCGCTACATCGCCACCGCACGCGACACCGGCGCCACCCCGATCCTGATCACCCCGGCCGCACGTCTGCTCTACGACTTCGGCGCGCTGCTCGACACGCACGGCCGCTACACCCTGGCGATGCAGCAACTGGCCGCCGAAGAACGCGTGGCCCTGATCGATCTCAACGCCAGCTCCAGCGACTGGATCCGCGCACTCGGCGAACAAGCCGCCAAACCGTATTTCCTGTTCGTGCCCAAACAACACAAGGCCGACGGCACCCACTTCAGCCGCGCCGGTGCCACCGCCATCGCCTGCCTGGTCGTGCACGGCTGGATGCAACTGCAGCCCGAGCTCAAGACGCAACTACGCCGCGATGCCGACTGCGGCGCAGCACCCGACACCGCCGCCCGACGCACCGCACAGGCGCATCCCTCGCTGGTGCTGCACGAACGCGATCTCGCCCGCGAGCAACCCGGCCCGCACGGCGGCGCCGGCCCCACCACGGCCTACCCATTCTTCGCAGACGCGCCGGAGCTGAAGTTCGTGCTGCGCAAGCGCGTGCTGCACAAGGGCGCCGGCATCGGCCTGCACCTGCACGACAAGGACGAGGTTTATTACATCGTCAGCGGCCGCGGCTTGTACGCGCTGGATGGCAAGCAGTACGACGTCAGCGCCGGCGATGCGCTACTGACGCGGCCTGGCAGCACGCATGCCTTGCAGCAGATCGGTGAGGAACCGCTAGTGCTGCTGCTGGCCTACACGCAGACGCCGAAAAAATAACCGGCGTAAAGCCGACCAGGTGACGTCATCGGTCGACGACTCCACGCGCGCGTTGAGCGGTGAGTTGAACCAGCCAGGCGTACCACGGCGATCGGCAAGCTGCAGGTCCACAGCCGGCGATGCAGTACCTGCATGCAGCAGGCAGCAAGAGCAAAGCCCTCAGGCCTTGTCCACGCCGTAATGCGTCAGGCCCAGGCGCGCCAGGTCGCCGAGGCGGCGGTAATACACCTCTTCCCACCCCTGCACGCGCTGGCGGTCGGCCTCGTTCATGGCGTCGAGGATGTCTTCGATGCTCAGCAGGTCCGGGTCTTCTTCCAGCCGTTCGAACACCGCGCCCAGCCCTTCGATGGCCTGCCGCGTCTGCGCTGCGCCCATGGCCGCCAGGCCGCGCAGTGCATCGCTGCGGGTGGCCGCATCCCAGCGGTCGAAATAGCGCGCATAGCCGCTTTCGCTCATGTCCGCATCCAGCCGGGCCAGTGCGATCAGCTCACGTTCGCCCGGCGTCAGCGCGTCCAGGCGTCCACGCAGCGTGGCCAGTTTTGCCTGCGCGCGTGCAGCGCGCCGGCGCCACAGCAGCTCGGGCATGTGGAGCAGGCCTTCCGGCGTGGGTGGTGCGATCGCCGGCCAGTTCACCCCGAAGCCGTCGTCGGTGAGTTGCCATTGCGCACGCTGCGGCGGTGTCGCCTTGAGCAACAGGCGATGGGCCTGGATGGGCTCATCGATGCGGATGCCGTTGGCCAGGGTGAACAGCAGGCGGGTGTCGTCCAGCTCCAAGCGCCGGATACGCAGATGCGTCAGGTCCATCGAGCGAAGGCGGTGTGGGGAGGCTTGACCTTAGTCCGCAGTGGCAGCGGTGTCGAGTCGGTGTGCCTCACATCGCAGCGCCAACACCATGCATCGCCTTACGCTGCCGCAGCAGGCAGCACGTGACTTCAGCTTGTGCCTCACACGTCGCCGTCGCGGCTCCAGCCCTCGCCGGTGCCGCGCTGGAACGCCAGATCGCTTGGCAGCACATCGCCGGCCGGCACCTGTGCCTGCTGGGCGAGATCGGCGTAGATCGGGGTGAAGTCGGGCGCTGTGGCCTCCATCAATTGCGCAAAGCTGTCGATGACGAAATAGGTCTTCTGGAAGCTGTCGATGCGGTAGCGGGTGCGCATGATGCGCTGCAGATCAAAGCCAATACGATTGGGTGCAGCCGACTCCAGCGAGTACAGCGACTCGCCCTTGGACGAGACGATGCCGGCGCCGTAGATCCGCAGCCCCTGCGCGGTCTTGATCAGGCCGAACTCCACCGTGTACCAGTACAGCCGCGTCAGGTTCTGCAGCGCGTCCGCGCCGATGCCATGCGCCTTGACCCCGCCACGGCCATAGGCCTGCATGAAGTCGGCAAACAGCGGGTTCATCAGCAGCGGCACGTGCCCGAGCAGGTCATGGAACAGATCCGGTTCGGCGATGTAGTCGATCTGGTCTGGCCGGCGGATCCACCACGTCACCGGAAAACGCTTGTTGGCCAGGTGATCGAAGAAATCCAGCTCCGGCAGTAGGCCTTCCACCCCCACCAGGGTCCAGCCCGTCGCCGCCTGCAGCACGGCGTTGAGCGCGTCGAAGCGTGGAATCTGCCGATCGTCCATGCCCATCGCGTCCTGCGCCTGCAGGAACTCATCGCAGGCGCGGCCCACCAGCAACTCGCGCTGGCGGCGATAAAGCGTGCCCCAGGTGGCATGGTCGTCGCTGCTGTACCCGTCCCACGGCTGGTTGACCACTGCGGTCGTGTAGACCGGCACGTAGCCCTTGTCGGTGAGCTGGTTTTCGACGCGGCGCGGGGCAGTGTTCATGCGGTAGAAATCCCATGGCGGCAGCTCTTCACCTTATCCCGATCGCGACGCAAGAGGCTTGCGAACCTTGCGTGCCGCGACCGGTTGCGCGCAAGATTCGTGCGTCTGAATCTGCTGCTGCGCAACATATGGACCAGCCAATTGCCCTGGACCGCACCGATCTGCGGTTGCTTGCCCTCCTGCAGACGCAGGGGCGCACCAGCAATGCCGAGCTCGCCATGCAGGTGAACCTGTCGGCCTCGGCCTGCCTGCGCCGCACGCAGCGACTGGAGGCGGCCGGCATCATCGCCGGCTACGGTGCGCGTCTGGATGCCCGCGCGCTGGGGCTGGGCCTGCAGGCCTTTGTGCGGGTGCAGCTGGAACAGCATGGCCAGGCCGATATCGACCGGTTCGCCGATGGGGTGCGCGGTTGGGACGAGGTGGTGGCGTGCTGGGCCCTGACCGGCGACATGGATTATCTGCTGCAGGTGCAGGTACGCGACCTGGAGCATTTTTCGCGGTTCCTGCTGGATCGCCTGCTCAATGCCACCGGCGTGTCGGACGTCAATTCCAGTTTCGTGCTGCGCACGGTCAAGGCGCCGGAAGGGCTGCCGCTGTCGCATCTGGGCTGAGCAGGCGCACTGCGCTGGCGAGTCGCTGGCGGGCCCTCCACGTTGTTTCCAACGCGCTGTGCGCCGCGTTGGCCACGTTCGCGCTTGCGTGGCTGCGGTTGGGAGCCGTCCTTCGTCGTCATCCACACCACCGGTGTCCCCCATGGCCGCGTCTTTCGGCAGCGTGAGCGCGTTACCAGCACGCGCATTGTCACCGCCGGCGCCGGTGACCTGGCCGGATGCGCCGTCGTGTTCGCCACGCCGCGGCGTGTGTCTTGATGCACGACGCGCGTTGCCGAACCATTGACGGCTCGCCACGATCAAGCGACCCCAACCGCGCCGCACTTGCCGTAGAAACGATAACGATTTACATTTGCGTAACGTCTGGCCGGCTCCGGCCATGTCCTCTCGTCGATCCGCCAGCCTTTGCCAGGCCAGCCAGCCATCGCCTGAGCAGGACGCTGACACATGACTGCCTCCCTGCTGCCGCGCCACGGCGTGCGCCCACGATCGATGAGAGACCGATGCTTGCATTGCCCCATTCCCTGACCACGCTGTCTGTCGCCCTGCTGTGCGCGCTGAGCTTGCCGGCCCCGGTGCACGCAGCCGACCTGGCCGATGCCAAGACGCTCGACCAGGTCAACGTCAACGGCACGGTGAGCCGCGCGCAACCGGCCACCACCACGCGCCTGCCGCTGACCCTGCAGGAAACGCCGCAGTCGGTGAGCGTGATCGGGCTGCAGCGCCTGGAAGACGAATCGCTGTTCAGCATCGACGATGTGATGCGCAATGTGACTGGCGTCAACGTGTCGTTCTACGACACCCAGCGCCCGCTGTACTTTGCGCGCGGCTTCCAGATCACCGATTTCCAGGTCGACGGCCTGCCGACCTATAGCGGGGCGACCAATCAGGAATACGACACGGTCTTCTACGACCGCATCGAAGTGATCCGCGGCGCCAATGGCCTGCTCACCGGCGCGGGCATTCCTTCGGCCACGGTGAACCTGCTGCGCAAGCGCCCGGGCAAGGACTTCGATGCGTCGTTTGCGGTGAGCGCGGGCACCTGGGATTTCCGCCGCATGCAGGCCGACGTCAATGCACCGCTGACCGAAGATGGGCGTTTTCGCAGCCGTGTGGTGGCCGCCTGGCAGGACCGCGATTACTACTACGACCGCTACCACGACAACAAGATGTCCGGCATGGCGGTGCTGGAAGGCGACCTGACCGACAGCACGACGCTCACCGTGGGCTACCAGCGCCAGGACAACAGCCCGGTCGGCTCGACCTGGGGCACGGTGCCGTTCTTCGCCGCCGACGGATCGTTGGCCAATCTGCCGCGCTCCACCAACATGGCACCGGAGTGGACGCGCTGGCAGCGCGAAACCAGCACCGCCTTCGCCAACCTGGAACAGCGCTTTGGCGAGGACTGGCTGCTGCGCGTCAACTACGCCCATACCAAGGGGCAGGTGCAGAACATGCGCGTCTACGGCACCGGCTATCCGGCGGCCGATGGCAGCGGCATCTTCCTGCGCACAGCGGCCGGCGAAACCGAGGATGTCCGCGACAGCGTGGACGTGTACCTATCGGGCGGGTTTTCGCTGTTTGGCCGCCAGCACGATGTGGTCGTCGGCGGTAGCTGGCAGGATCTGCAGTCCACCGCGTACCCCACCGCGCAGACCTATCCGGATGACTGGGCCACCTGCATCAGCCCGACCGGGGGGCGTGAGCGCTGCTATTTCATTCCGGACATCCGCAACTGGAACGGCGACATTTCCGAGGTGACCTATGCGCGCAACGGCCGGCGCAATGAAGCGCGCACCACGCAACGTGGCGTGTACGCCTCCACCCGCTTCCGTCTGGCCGAGCCGCTGTCGCTGATCGCCGGGGCACGCCTGAGCACCTGGCAGACCCGCACCCAGGCCTTCAGCGCCAGTGGCAGCTATACCGGCACCAGCGGCCGCTACAAGGTGAGCGACGAAGTCACCCCGTATGTGGGTCTGGTCTACGACATCGTGCCCGACGTCTCGGTCTACGCCAGCTACACCGAGATCTTCAATCCGCAGAACTACCGCGACAAGGACAACAACCTGCTCGCGCCGGTGGAAGGCTCCAATCTGGAAGCCGGCATCAAGGCGCAATTGCTCGACGGCCGCGCGATGGCCACCGCCGCCGTGTTCGAAGCCAAGCAGGACAACTTCGCGGTGCGCGACATGACCCAACCGGAAGGCGCATTGCCCGATGGTACTTCCGCCTTCATCGGCGTGGACGGCACCAAGAGTCGTGGCTGGGAAGTGGATTTAAACGGTGAGATTCTGCCGGGCTGGACGGTCAACGGTGGCTACACGCACGTCAAGGTGACGCGGGCGCCGACCGATGCGATCTACGCCAATCTGCCGGAGGACTATCTGCAGCTATCCACCCAGGTGCGCCTGCCCGGCGCCTGGGACCGCCTGAGCATCGGCGGTGGCATCAGCTGGCAGAGCGCGGTGCGCGGTTTCAATATCGCGCGCCCCATCGGCGACGGCAGCGGCGCCACCACGCCGGTCACGGTGGTGCAGAACCCGTACGCGCTGGTGCATTTCAACGCCAACTACCGCATCAGCGATCAATGGACCGCCACGCTGGCGGTGCGCAACGCCTTCGACAAGACCTACTGGGCGAATCTGGATTATCAGAACTACGGCGAGCCGCGGTTCATCAGCGTGTCATTGCGTTGGCGGTATTGAGGTCGATGGCGATGCATGAGCCTGAGTGAAACACCGGGCTGGGTGGCGCGCATTGCCGTGCGATGCGCGTCGCGGTCATCGGGACGGCAGCGCGACCAGGGTCGCTCCTGCCAAAGCAGTGCAGTGACAAGGCGCTGCAGGAGCGGCCCTGGCCGCGATGCCGTCTCGATAACGCCTGGGCCCTCGAGCGCCCACGACATCCAGCGGCCGCACATTCCGCAGCTACACGCGACTCTCCAGCGCGCGCGACGGCCATCACCGGCAAACTCCTGGCGCGCTCGCGTGCCCTGGCAACAGCCGCCTCCGGCGGCCGATCCACCCATCCAGCTCGGCGTGGCCGCGTCACGGTGCCACGCAGGCCTCGTCCTTGCCGCGTAGTTTTTCCCAGCGCGAGCGTTGTTCCAGGCAGCGCTCGTAGGCCTGCTGCCTTGCTGCCCTGGCCTGATCGGCCGCCGTGCGCGTGGCACTGCTGCGCGCGGCCTGCAGCTGCGCAATCTTGGCGCGAATCTGCGGCATTACCGCCATGGCGGCGCGTTCGCCTTCCAGGATCGCAGCGCTGCGCTGGTTGAAATCGGCCGAGCCGATCTCGTTGACCTTGGGGCGTACCACCACGTCCGCGCGCTTGAGTTCGGCCTCGCCCAGGCGCTGGCCCATGATCGAGATGGACTGGTTCACCGTGCCCAGCAGGTCGCCCGGATTCTTGCCGCTGGCCTTGCTGGAGATATCCACCGCCACCACGAACTCCGCGCCGAGCTGGCGTGCGGCATCCACCGGCACCGGGCTGACCACGCCGCCATCGACGAAGTGGGACTGCCCGATGGTCACCGGCTCGAACACGCCGGGAATACTGCTGGACGCACGCACCGCCTGGCCGGCATTGCCGCGCACGAACACCGTGCGCTCGCCATCTTCCAGGCGCGTGGCCACGGCGGCAAACGGCTTGCGTAACTTTTCGATCGGCTTGCCGCCCAACTGGTCGTTGACGTAGTCCTGCAGCTTCTGGCCCTGTACCAGGCCGCCGGAAAACAGCCGCACGTCGCGGATGCTGGTCTGGTCCAGCGCCACCGCCTTTTCCTGCATGTCGAAGGCCGTCATGCCGCTGGCATACAGCGCGCCGACCACGCTGCCGGCGCTAGTGCCGGATACCACCACCGGGGCAAACCCGTTGGCTTCGAGCATCTTGATCACGCCGATATGCGCAAAGCCCTTGACGGCGCCGCCGCCGAGCGCGATCCCGATCTTGACCGGTTTGGCTGCCGTCGCCGACGGCGGCTGCACCACCGGCGCGGGCAGGGCCGGGCGTGGCTCGCCACCGCAGGCCGAGAGCAGACCGAGCAGGGACAACAGGGCAAGCGAGCGGGGGCGGCGAAGCGCAGTCATGGCGAAAACGTCGATGGGAAAGGCGAGGGAGAATACACGCGCGCTGCCACTGCTGCTGCAGTGATTGGCGTGGGTGGCGCTAATTCAAAACGGCATCATCTGCAGGCCTTGCATTCCCTTCTCCCACCGGGACATTGTCCCCCTTCATGGGGGAGAAGGTGCCCCGTAGTGGCGGATGAGGGTACGCGCGAAGCTTCGTGCATCCATTCCGAAGAATGGCTTCGCCCCGCACCCTCACTCCAACCCCTCTCCCGCAGGAGAGGGGCTTTGATCCCCTTCTCCACCGGGACATTGTCCCCGTCATGGGGAGAAGGTGCCCCGCAGGGGCGGATGAGGGTGCGCCTCGGGCACCTGCCAGGGCCTGGAGTGACAAACGCGTCGCCACGCGCCTTGAGAAGTGACACGACGATTGCTTCGCCCCGCACCCTCACTCGCTAAATCACCACCACGCCAACCCGCCGCAGCGCCCACTCAGAACCGGTTATCCCCATCCAGCAGCCGGCCCAATCCGCCCAGCACCGAGCCTTCGCCGCGTTGCTGGCCGCCGGCTTGCGGAGCGGCCTGCAGCATGCGGCCGGCCATGCGCGAGAACGGCAGCGATTGCAGCCAGACCTTGCCCGGGCCGGTGAGGGTGGCCAGGAACACGCCTTCGCCGCCGAAGAACATGCTCTTCAACCCGGCCACGCGGCGCACGTCCATGTCCACGCCGGCGTGATAGGCCACCACGCAGCCGGTGTCCACATCGATACGCTCGCCGGGCGCCAGCTCGCGTTCCACCACGGTGCCACCGGCATGCACGAACACCCAGCCGTCGCCTTCGAGCTTCTGCATGATGAAACCCTCGCCGCCGAACAGGCCGGTCAGGATCTTGCGCTGGAAGGCGATGCCCAGCGACACGCCGCGCGCGCCGGCCAGGAAGCTGTCTTTCTGGCAGATCAACTGGCCACCATGCTCGGACAGCCGCAGCGCCAGCACCGTGCCCGGGTAGGGCGCGGCGAATGCGACCTTGGCCTTGCCGCTGCCGGCGTGGGTGAACACGGTGGTGAACATGCTCTCGCCGGTGACCACGCGCTTGCCGGCCGACAGCAGCTTGCCCATCAGCCCGCCACCGCCGCTCTGGCCGGCATGCGAGCCGTCGCCGAACACGGTGTCCATCTGCACTGCCGAATCCTTGTACATCAGCGCACCGGCCTCGGCGATGGCGCTCTCGCCCGGGTCCAGCTCGACCTCGACGAACTGCATGTCGTTGCCGACGATGCGGTAGTCGATCTCATCGGCGCGGCCAGCCGTGCCGGTCAGCGGTGGCGGCGCACTGCCGCCGCCCTGCAGTTCGGCCAGCTGACGGGCCGGGGTCCAGCCATCGAGCCCATCGCGCCAGGCCAGTGCGTCGGGTTGGCGCTGGGCGTATACGCGGGCGTTGGCAGCGTCGAGCGGGCCGATGCGTTCGGCCTGTCCGGGAACATGGAAATACCACTGGGCCATCGGGACGCCTCCTGTCTGTAGGTGCGGCGAGTCTAAGCGCAACCGCAGCGGCGGCGTCCCGTGTCCAAGGTCATGCGCTGGGTGCAGGTGGGCACGGCGGCGGGGCGTGCCACGCGCAGCACCGTGCATCGCAGGGCACGCAGCACATCCGCGCCACACACACGCGCATCGGCGTACAACGGTGCGATGCGAGCCATGGACCACCGCGCGCCAGCACGGACCGACATTGCGGCAAGACACGTTCACGCGCTTGTACCCAGGCAAGCCACCGTAGCCATCGGGAAACAGCGCGTATTGCAGCCGCGTCGGCTATCCACGCCGCGCGTGCGTGGCTACCGCACACACCGCAGATCCGCATCGGTGCCCGCTCGCGTCTGACAGGCAGGCGCACAGGAACACCCTGCAGCGCTCACTCCCCAACGCTCGCCCAATAGCGCTCGCCATCACGATGCACGCGCACCGGGCCATCGAACACCGCCGACAGGCTGGCATCGGTGAGCAGCGCATCACGCGCGCCATCGGCCACTACCTTGCCCGCGCGCAACAGGATCACCCGCGCGATCTCCGGCACGATCTCTTCGATGTGGTGGGTCACCAGCACCAGGGTGATGCCCTGGCGGGCGAGATGACGCATCGTGTCCAGCAGGTGCTGGCGCGCCACCAGATCCAGGCCGGTGGAGGGCTCGTCCAGCAACAGGGCGCGCGGGCGGTTGACCAGGGCGCGTGCGATCAGCACCCGGCGGGTTTCGCCGGCCGACAGCTCGGCAAACGGGCGGTCCAGCAACGGCAACGCCTGCGCCAACGCCAGTGCTTCGCGGGCACGGGCGCGCATGCCGTCGTCGATCTCCCGATGCGGCGGTACCACGTAGCTGGCGAAGAATCCGGACAGCACCGCGCTCTCCACATCCAGCCCCGGCATGTCGGCCAGGTTGACGCTCAGATCGCTGGTGACGATGCCCAGCTGCGAGCGCAACCGGTCCACCTGCCAGCGCGTCTGCCCCAGCACCTTGACCGAGGCCTGTCCGTCGCCGCGTGCCAGCGGATACAACTCGCGGGTGATGAGTTTGATGAAGGACGATTTGCCGCAGCCGTTGGGGCCCAGGATGGCGGTGTGCTGGCCCAGCGCGATGCGCAATTGCAATGCATGCAACACGCGAACCTGGCCGCGCATCACACTCGCCTGGTCGAGTTCGATCAACGCCGGCGCATCGGCGGGTACAGCAGCAACATCGGTAACAACAGTCATACGGAGGCATCAGGCAGTGGGAAGACAGACGTGTGAACCGCTTTAGAAATGTAGGGGCGACCCTACGCGTGCGAAGGGTGAAGTTTGCCGCGATCGCCCCCATCATGTCTGCATCGACCAACGAGATGCGCCGCCGTGGACCTGCCGATGTTGTCCGACCCGATCATCGACTTCCTGACCGCCGGCGTGGCCGGGCTGGGCGTGTGGGGCATGCTTGCAGTGCTACTGGCGTTCACCCAGCTCACCATCTTCTCGGTGACCTTGTACCTGCATCGCAGCCAGGCCCACCGCGGCGTGGATTTCCATCCGGTAGTGGCGCATTTCTTCCGCTTCTGGACCTGGCTCACCACCTCGATGATCACCCGCGAGTGGGTGGCGATCCATCGCAAGCATCACGCCAAGGTGGAGACCGAAGAAGACCCGCACAGCCCGCAGACCAAGGGCATTTCGCAGGTGTTCTGGCGTGGCGTGGAGCTGTACCGCGAGGCGCGCGCGCAGCGTGCCGACATCGAGCAGTACGGCAAGGGCGCACCCACCGACTGGATCGAGCGGCACCTGTATACCCCGCATGCCAATGCCGGCCCGGTCGCCTTGCTGGTGCTCAACACGGTGCTGTTCGGTCTGCCGGGCATCGCGCTGTGGGCGATCCAGATGGCGTGGATTCCGTTCTGGGCCGCCGGCGTGGTCAATGGCCTGGGCCATTGGTGGGGCTATCGCAATTTCGAATCCGCCGACACCTCCACCAACCTCACCCCGTGGGCGCTGTGGATCGGTGGCGAAGAACTGCACAACAACCACCACGCCTTCCCGAGTTCGGCGCGCTTTTCGATGCGGCGCTGGGAACTGGACATCGGCTGGATCGCCATCCGTGGATTGCAGGCCGTGGGTCTGGCCAAGGTGTTGCGCGTGGCGCCGTCGCTGGATATCCGCCCCAATATCGCCGTGCCCGATGCCGATACGCTCAAGGCGCTGTTGTCGCATCGCTTCCAGGCCATGACCGACTACCAGCGCAATGTGCTCAAGCCGGCGTTGCGCGACGAGGCCGCCGCCACCGGCGCCAAGCTGCGCGAGCTGTTGCCGCGACGCCTGCGCAAGGGCCTGGTCGACGACGGGCGCTGGCTCAAGCCGGATGCGCGCGCACAGTTGCAGGCGTGGGTGGCGCAACGCCCGCGCATGCGCACCTTGGTCGAGTACCGCGCGCGGCTCAGTGCGGTGCTGGAGGCCCGCAGCCACGACGCATCCGAGCGCCTGAAGCAGTTGCAGCAGTGGTGCCACGAGGCCGAAGCCAGCGGCAATGCAGCGCTGCAAGCCTACGCGGCGCGGCTCAAGGGTTATGCGCTGAGTGGGCCGTAAGCCCGGCGGCACGCGTGCTGCCGTGAGTGCGCGTGCGTTGCATCGTCTGGCGCCGCCTGCGCTGCTGATGGCCTGCGTTGTACTGGCCTGCCTTGTACTGGCGTGGGTGCCCGCAGCGCATGCCCAGGTGCAGGACAGCCAGGAGTATCTCAAGCGCATGGACAGCGATGGCGATGGCCGGGTCAGCCGCGATGAATATGTGGCCTGGATGAGTTACGCCTTCGATCAGCGCGATGCCGATCACGACGGCGTGCTGCAGGGCGAAGAGTTGCCCGGCCGCCGTGGCAAGCCGATTACCCGTACGGCGCACCGGGCCAGCCTGGTCGAGCGGTTTGCGCGGCAGGATGCCAATGGCGACGGCTATCTGAGCGCACGCGAGCTGCTGGCGCCGCCCCGCTGATGCCTACCTTCGCGCCCGGCTGACGTCGGCTTGGGCAAGCTCGAGCGCATGTTCACTCTCGATCAGGTCAGCCGGCATTACGGCCAGTCCATTGCGCTCGACAACGTCACGCTGACAGTTGCACGTGGTGCGACCACGGCGTTGATCGGGCCGAGCGGCGCCGGCAAGTCCACCGTCCTGCGCATGCTGGTCGGGCTGGAATGGCCCGACAGCGGCAGCGTCAGCTTCGATGGCACGCCGCTGACGCGTGCCGGCCTGCAGGCGCAGCGCCAGCGCATCGGCTATGTCATCCAGGAAGGTGGCCTGTTTCCGCACATGGACGCGCGCAGCAATGCGGTGTTGCTGGCACGGACCCTGGGCTGGCCGCGCGAGCGCATCCAGGCGCGGCTGGAGAGTCTGTGCACGCTCTGCCAGCTGCCGCCGGCGTTGCTGGCACGCTACCCGGCCGAACTCTCCGGTGGCCAGCGGCAGCGCGTTGGCCTGATCCGTGCCCTGATGCTGGACCCGCCGGCGCTGCTGCTGGACGAGCCGCTGGGTGCGCTGGACCCCATCGTGCGGTACGACCTGCAGGCGCAGATGCGCGAACTGTTCGCCCAGCTTGGCAAGACCGTGGTGCTGGTTACCCACGACGTTGCCGAAGCCGCGTATCTGGCAGACACCCTGGTGCTGATGCGCGCAGGCCGCGTGGTGCAGCAGGGCAGCGCGCAGTCCTTGCTCGCGCAGCCGGCCGAGCCGTTCGTGCAGCGCTTTCTCAGCGCGCAGCGCAGCATCGGCGACGCGGCATGATCGCGCGCGTGCTTGCCATGGTGATGCTGCTGATCTGCAGCGGCGGCGCGTCGGCCGCCGGGGTGACGGTGGGCTCGAAGAATTTCACCGAGGCGGTGATCCTGGGCGAGATCGCCACCGCTGCCGGCAAGCGTACTGGGGTGGACGTGCAGCACCGCGCCCAGCTCGGTGGCACCCGCATCCTGTGGCGCGCGCTGGAGACCGGGCAGATCGACGCCTACGCCGAATACACCGGCACACTCGCGCAGGAACTGCTGCAGCTGCCCACCGCCAGCCAGGCCGAACTGCGCGAGGCGCTGGATGCACGTGGCCTGGCGATGACGCAATCGCTGGGTTTCGAGAACAACTATGCATTCGGCATGCAGCGCGAGCGGGCACGCGCGCTGGGCATCGCCACCTTATCCGATCTGGCCCGTCATCCAACCCTGAAGATCGGCCTGAGCAACGAATTCATGCAGCGCGCCGACGGCTGGCCCGGCGTGCGTGCGGCCTACGCCTTGCCGCAGACCGCCACCGGGCTGGATCACGATCTGGCGTATCGCGCGCTGCAGAGCGCAGCGATCGAGGTCACCGATCTGTACAGCACCGATGCGGAGATTCCGTATTACCGGCTGCAGGTGCTGCGCGACGACCGCCATTACTTCCCGGAGTACCAGGCGGTCTTTCTGTATCGCAAGGATCTGGCACAGCGCGCACCGGCAATGCTCAAGGCGTTGCAGGGGCTGCAGGGGCGTATCGACGAAGCCACCATGCAGCGGCTCAACGCGCAGGTGAAGCTGGAGCGCCAAGGCGAGGCGGCGGTTGCGGCGCAGTGGCTGGGCGTGGCGCCGGCCACGCAAGCCGATTCGCGTTTCAGTCGCTTGTTGCGTCACACGCGCGAGCATCTGGCATTGGTCGGCGTTTCGCTGGGCTTGGCGCTGCTGATCGCCTTGCCGCTGGGCGTGCTGGCCGCACGGCGGCCGCGTCTGGGCCAGTGGGTGCTGTCGTTGACCGGCGTGCTGCAGACGCTGCCGTCATTGGCCGTGTTCGTGTTCATGATCCCGCTGTTCGGCATCGGCGCGAAACCGGCGATTGCGGCGTTGTTTCTGTATAGCCTGCTGCCGATCGTACGCAATACCTACGCCGGGCTGACCTCGATCCCGCGCGAGCTGCGCCAGACCGCCGAAGCGATCGGCGTGCCCGCGTGGACGCGCTTGTGGCGGGTGGAGTTGCCGCTGGCGCGCCGCACGATCGTGGCCGGCATCCAGACCGCCGCGGTGATCAACGTGGGCACCGCCACGCTGGGCGCCTTGATCGGTGCCGGCGGCTATGGCCAGCCGATCCTCACCGGCATCCGTCTGGACGACATCGGCCTGATTCTGGAAGGCGCGATCCCTGCAGCGGTACTTGCGCTGATCGTGCAGGCGCTGTTCGAGGGGCTGGAACGCTGGGTCACCCCGCGTGGCTTGCGCTTCAGCCAGCGCGCTTGACGCGTAGGAGCGGACCCGGTCGCGACGGGGCGTTACACGGGGCACGGCGTTATCCCGGTAACGCCTGACAACGTTCGGTAACGCCCGTCGCGGCCGGGTCCGCTCCTACGTGCGGCTTCATGCCCCTGGCAGCGCTGCGATCAGACCTGACAGCGCCTCACCGGTGACACTCAGGTGCGGTGCGATACGCAGGCGTCCGTGACGCCGCGTGCAGATCGCCCCGCGTTCGCCAACGGTCGTTGCCACGGCCTCCAGCCGGTGTGCCGGCGGCTGCAGGGCGGTCAGGTGCGGCGCATGCGCGGGCGTGGACCAGCTGCCCAGACCGCGTGCCTGCAGGGCCGCATCCCACTGCGCGGTGAGCGCGCCAAGCGCTGCGGCGATTCGCGCAGGTTGCCAGGCAAGCACTTGTTGCAAGGCGGCGGTGGCCATCGCGATCCTCAACGGATCGGCCACCCCGCCGGCATCGAAGCGACGGGCGCCCTCGCGGTAGTGCGGTGCCTGCGCGATGGGGAATTCCCAACTGCTGCCGGCATCGCGGCCGATCCAGTGCTCCTCGATCGGCACCCCGTCGACGCGCCACGGTGCTGCCACCCACAGCCACGCCAGACCCATCGGCCCCAGCAGCCACTTGTGGCCGACGCTGACCACGAACGCTGGCCGCCAGCGCGGCAGATCGGTCGGCAACACGCCCAGGCTCTGGCTGAGGTCCAGCACCAGCGCCGCACCGCGTGCATGCAGCGCCGCGCTGATGCGGTCCAGGTCCAGCTGCCGTCCGTCCAGCCAGTACGCCTGCGGCAGGCTCGCGATGCGCAGCGCCGGTGTGCGCTCGATGGCCTGCAGCACCGCCTCGCTCAGGTCGGCGCCGCTGTCGGTCGGCACCGCCACGAGGTGCGCACCGACCTCGCTGCACCGCCGCTGCCAGATCAGCAGGTTGGACGGGAACTGCCCTTCCAGCACCAGCACCGCTTCGCCGCGCTGCAACGGCAGATTGCGTGCGGCCGTGGCCAGCCCATGCGCGGCCGATGGCAGCATCGCCACCGCGTCGGCATCGCCATCGAACACCTGCGCAGCCAACCCACGCAGCTGCTCGATGTCCCGCACCCACGTATCGAACGGCAACCGCCACGGTGTGGCCATCGCCGCGACGGCCTCATGGGCAACGCCCTGCACTGCACGCAGCAGTGGTCCGCGAGAGGCCGCGTCCAGATAGATGACCTCATCGGGCAGCGCAAATGCCTGTTGGCGGTGCGCCCAATCGAAGGGGGCGGGGAACGAGCTGGACAGCGAAGACGTTGGCATGCCAACAGCTTACCGCTGGCTGCCATGCCGCCGACACGGCGCGTTCACGGGCGCTGACCAAGCATACGGCGATGTCTGCAACCTCACCCCTGCTGGTCGATCGCCAGCAACAGCAGTTGTCCCTGCTGGAACGCTATGCGCAGACTCGCGCGTTGAGCGATCGCCTTGCCGCACCGTTGAGCGCCGAAGACGCGATGGTGCAGAGCATGCCCGATGCCAGCCCCAGCAAATGGCATCTGGCCCATACCACCTGGTTCTTCGAACGCTTCGTGTTGCAGGCCGACCCGGCGTATCGCGTGTTCGACCCGGCATGGGATTTCCTGTTCAACAGCTACTACCAGAGCGTGGGCCCGATGCACGCGCGCGCGCGTCGCGGCGTATTGTCGCGCCCGTCGCTGCAGCAGGTGCGCGACTACCGGGCGGCCGTCGACGGCCACATGCAGCAACGCCTGCAGGAGGGGCGGCTGGATGCGCAGGCCTGCACCATCGTGCAGTTGGGCATCCAGCACGAGCAGCAGCATCAGGAATTGCTGCTGACCGATATCAAGCACGCGCTCTGGAGCAACCCGCTGCAGCCGGCCTACCGCGATGCGCCGGTGCCGCCTGCCGCCATTGCCAGTGCGCTACGCTGGCACGCGCGCGACGAGCAGATCGTCGAGATCGGCGCTGCCGCATGGCCGCACTGCGACAGCTTTGCCTACGACAACGAATCGCCCCGTCACCGCGTGCTGGTGGGCGCGCATGCGCTGGCGCATCGGGTCGTGACCAACGCCGAATTCCAGGAATTCATCGACGCCGGTGGCTACCGCAGTGCCGGCGCCTGGCTCAGCGATGGCTGGGCCATGGTGCAGGCGCAAGGCTGGCAGCACCCGCTGTACTGGGACGCGGACGGACGCGAGTTCACCCTGGATGGCTGGCGCATGCGCGACCCGCATGCGCCGGTCTGTCATCTGAGCCTGTTCGAAGCCGACGCCTTCGCGCGCTGGGCCGGCGCGCGCCTTCCCACCGAAGCCGAATGGGAACAGGCCGCCACCGGCGTGCCGGTGCAGGGCAATTTCGTCGACGGTGATGCGCTGCACCCACGGGGCGCCGAGGCCGTGGACACCGGGTTGCAACAACTGTTCGGCGATGTCTGGGAATGGACCGGCAGCGCGTATCTGCCGTATCCCGGTTTTGCGCCGTGGCCTGGGTCGCTGGGCGAATACAACGGCAAGTTCATGAACGCCCAGTGGGTGCTGCGCGGCGGCAGTTGTGCCACGCCGGCCAGCCATATGCGCGCCAGTTACCGCAACTTCTTCCCTTCCGATGCGCGCTGGCAATTTGCCGGCGTGCGCCTTGCCAAGGATCTGCCTTGAACGCCGCCGCCCATGCCATGCAACGCGCCCATGCCGCGCTGACCGATCTGCGCCCGCAGCCGGACGACATCACTGCCGATGCCCTGGCCGGTCTGTCGCAGACGCCCAAGACGCTGCCGTCGAAGTATTTTTACGACGCCCGCGGGTCGGAGCTGTTCGAAGCCATCACCCGGCAGCCGGAGTATTACCTCACCAGCACCGAGCTGGGCCTGCTGGAGGCCAGCATGGCCTCGATCGCGCAGGCAATCGGCCCCGGTGTGCATGTGGTGGAATACGGCAGCGGCAGCGGGCGCAAGACCGAACTGCTGCTGCAGGGCCTGCGCGATGTGGTGGCCTACACGCCGCTGGAAATCTCGCGCACCGCGCTGCTGGACAGCACCGCGCGGCTGGCCCAGCAGTTTCCACAGATCCAGATGCTGCCGGTCTGCACCGACTTCACCAAGCCGCTGCGTCTGCCTGACGCACAGCGCCCGGCACGTCGCCACGTGGTGTTCTTCCCCGGCTCGACGCTGGGCAATTTCACCGACACTGCGGCAGTTGCGTTGATGGATGCCATGCGCCAGACCATGGGCAGCGACGGCTGCGCACTGATTGGCATCGACCTGGACAAGGACGCCAGCCTGATCGAAGCCGCCTACAACGATGCGGCCGGGGTCACCGCCGAATTCACCTTGAACCTGCTGGCGCGCCTCAACCGCGAGATCGGCAGCGACTTCGATCTGGACGGCTTTCGTCATCACGCGGTTTACGCGCGCGAGCGCGGCCGCATCGAAACCTTCCTGATCAGCCAACGCGCGCAACGCGTGCAGGTCGGCGGCCAGGACATCGCGTTTGCCGAGGGCGAGGCGATGCAGGTCGAATACAGCTACAAATACACCGACGCGCGCTTTGCCGAGCTGGCCGCCGCGGCAGGGCTCAAGGTCACGCACGGCTGGAACGACGCCAGGGACTGGTTCGGCCTGCGCCTGCTGCGTCCCCTGTAATGACGCGGTGCAGGCGTGCAACCGCCCGATGACGCACAGATTGCCGCGCTGATTCGGCGCTTGCTCGCGCAACGGCGGCCCGAGCAATCGATCTGCCCATCGGAGGTTGCGCGCGCACTGAGCGATGATGCGTCCGTGTGGCGCACCCTGATGCCGCAGGTGCGCGCGGTAGCTGCAGCGGCCGCAGAGGCCGGCGTCGTCCGTGTCACCCAGCAAGGCAGAACCGTGCAGCTGCCCGCCGTACGCGGGCCGATCCGCTTGATGCGCGGGCCGCAGTTCGACTGAGGTTTGGCCTGCACGATAAGCGGTACGCGCAATCACTTCGGGCCGGTTCACTGCAGGGTGGATGATCCAGGCGAAAGCTGTGATCTGTAGCTTGGCTGCAGGACCCTCGACCAGACTTGAAGACAGCCAACCATCACGACACGCACGATGCAAGCGTCGCTACCTGATTGCTTGACCCGGGCAGCAAAAGCGAAGAGCGGATAGTTTGCGCCGTTGCTGCAGGGCCCTTGCCCGCCCACCATCGCAGGACACGCCGCAAGTACATCCCTGTAGGCTCCGCGGCGGCATCCATGCCGCCAAGGGTCCCGCGACGGTGGGCGGGCAAGGACCAGTGGAGATGGTCGGTGTGCATGGATTTCAACAGCGACTAGCAAGCTGGGACGCGGTGTCTTTGCTTTTCAACAAAGCGTTTCAACAAAACCACCGGCCAACTGTCTGGCGTGGTGTCCTCGCCGATTGCGGGACCGTGTGGCGGCATCGATGCCGCCACCGAGCCCCCATGGACGGGTTGACGGCGTGTCCCGCGAGCGGTGAGGGCACCGCGCCCTCGACCAGGCTTGAAGATCGCCAAGCGCTCGCGATACGCACATTGCAGGTGTCTCAACCTGGTTGCTCGCTACGGGCAGATCAGGCGCAGAGCGGATGGTCTACGCCTTTGCTGCAGGGCCCTTGCCCGCCCACCCTTGCGGGACACGCTGCAAGTACATCCCTGTAGCTCCGTGGCCGCAGCGGTCGCGCTGCAGTGATTGCTGCAGGCTGCCTCAGGCCGCCTGCACTACGTGTAACGCCTTCGGGTTACGCCACTGCGCCAATAGCGCCGCCTCGCGTGCCTTGGCTTCCTGCAGATGCGCGTGCTTGATATGACCGTAGCCACGGATGTGTTCGGGAATGCTGGCGATCTGCGCGGCCAGGCCTACGTTGTCGGTATCCAGGCGCTCCAGCAGGCGCTCGACGGTGGCGATGTAATCGGTGATGAGCTGACGCTCGCCACGTCGCTCGGCGGTGTAGCCAAACACGTCGAGCTTGCCCCCGCGCAGGAATTTCAGCTTCGCCAGCAGCTTGAAGGCGGTGAACATCCACGGCCCGTATTCGCGCTTGAGCAGGTTGCCGTTGGCATCCTTCTTGGCCAGCAACGGCGGCGCCAGGTGGAAGCGCAGCGTGTAGTCGCCTTCGAACTGCTGTTGCAGCCGGCGCTGGAAATCGCCGCGCGTGTACAGGCGCGCCACTTCGTACTCGTCCTTATAGGCCATCAGCTTGAATGCGTAGCGCGCCACCGCTTCGGTCAAGGCGCTGCTGCCCGGCGCGCGTTGGGTTTCGTGCGTGCGCACGCGTTCCACCAACGTGCGATAGCGCTGCGCATAGGCGGCGTCCTGATAGTCGGTGAGGAATGCGACGCGGCGTGCGATGGCCTCGTCCAGCGATTGCGCCAGCTGTTCGTCATCGAGTGGATGTGCCGGTGCATCGGCACCGCCATGCAGCGTGCTGCCATCGGTCTGCGCCAGTGCACGCGGTGCGCTGGCACCGCTGAGATCGTGTTCTTCCCAGCTGCCCGGTGCGCGTGCGGCCGGCGTGTCGCCGTGCAGGTGCGCAGGTGCGTCCGTGGTGCCCAGGCCTGCTGCACGACGCACGGCCGGCAGATCCACCGCCGCCAGCCGGCCCCACGCAAAGGCCTGCTGATTCATCGCAACGGCCGCGCCATTGAGCTCGATCGCGCGCATCAGCGCCGCATGCGACAACGGCACCAACCCGTGTTGCCAGGCGTAGCCCAGCACGAACAGATTGCTGGCGATCGCATCGCCCAGCAGTGCGGTGGCCAGTTGCGTGGCATCCAGCAACAACGGCTCCTGCCCGCCAAGTGCAGTGCGCACGCCGGCGATGATCTCGGCGGCCGGAAATTGCAGATCCGGCTGCGTGGTGAAGCTGCCCGGCATCGCTTCGTAGGTGTTGAGCACCACCTGGGTGCGCCCATCGCGCACCTTGGACAGCGCCCAATAGTCGTTGACCACCACCATGTCGCAGCCCAGCACCAGGTCGGCTTCGCCCGCAGCGATACGCACCGCGTGGATGTCGCCGGGAGTGCGTGCAATGCGGATATGCGTGGTGACCGCGCCGCCCTTTTGCGCCAGGCCGGTCTGGTCCAGCACCGTGGCGCCCTTGCCCTCCAGGTGCCCGGCCATGCCGAGCAGCGCGCCGATGGTGACCACGCCGGTACCGCCTACGCCGGTGATCAGGATGTTCCAGGGCCGCTCCAGCGTGGTGCGTTGTGGTGGCGCGGGCAGGCTGTCCAGCAGCGCACTGGCGTCGCGCTGTTTGCCCTTGCGCGGCGCGCCGCCATGCACGGTGACAAAGCTCGGGCAAAAACCCGACACGCAGGAATAGTCCTTGTTGCAGTTGGACTGGTCGATCTCGCGCTTGCGCCCAAATTCGGTGTCCTTCGGCAGCACCGACACGCAAAAACTCTTCTCGCCACAATCGCCGCAGCCTTCGCACACCAGCGAATTGATCATGACTCGCTTGGGCGGGTCGATCAGCTTGCCGCGCTTGCGGCGGCGGCGTTTTTCGGTGGCGCAGGTCTGGTCGAAGATCAGGATCGACACGCCCTTGACCGTGCGCAGATGCTGCTGCACCGCATCCAGTTCGCCACGATCGTGAAACGCGACCTCGGCAGGAAACAGGTCGCGTCGGCGTGTCCATTTGCCGATGTCGTCGCTGACGATGGCGATCTCGTGGATACCTTCGGCGCGTAGCTGATGCGCGATGTCCGGCACGGTGAGCGTGCCGTCCACCGGCTGGCCACCGGTCATGGCCACCGCGTCGTTGTAGAGGATCTTGTAGGTGATGTTGACGCCGGTGGCCACCGACTGCCGTATCGCCAGCGAGCCACTGTGGAAGTAGGTGCCATCGCCCAGGTTCTGGAACACGTGCGGGGTGTCGGTGAACGGCGCCTGCCCCGACCAGGTCACGCCTTCGCCGCCCATGTGGGTGAAGGTGTCGGTGGCGCGATTCATCCACGTCACCATGTAGTGGCAACCGATGCCGCCGAGCGCGCGCGAGCCTTCCGGCACCACCGTGGAGGTGTTGTGCGGGCAGCCGGAGCAGTAATGCGGCACGCGCGGGAACTGCGCGCGGGGCAAGGCCATCTCCGCTTCCTTGGTCTCCATCCAGCGCAGCCGCTGTTCGATCGCGTCGGCGAATGTGCCCGATGGCAACCCGAACCGCTGGATGCGCCTGCCGATCACCGCGGCAATCGTGGCCGGGGTCAGCTCGCCAGTGGACGGCAGGATCCACGCGCCCTGCTCGTCGTATTTGCCGACGATGCTCGGCCGCGCCCCTGCACTGGCCGGCCAGTTGTAGAACAGCTCCTTCATCTGGCGCTCAATGAAGGCCTTTTTCTCTTCCACCACCACGATGTCTTCGAGCCCGCGCGCAAACGCGCTGATGCCCACCGGCTCCAGCGGCCAGGTCATGCCGACCTTGTACACGCGGATGCCGATCTGCGCGCAGGCCTGCGCATCCAGGCCCAGGTATTCCAGTGCCTGCAGCACGTCCAGGTAGCTCTTGCCGGTGGTGACGATACCCAGCCGCGCGCGTGGCGAATCCAGCACGATGCGGTCGATCCGATTGGCCCGCGCAAAGGCCTGCGCCGCGGCCACCGCATAGCGGTGCAGGCGCGTTTCCTGGTCCACCGGCGGGTCCGGCCAGCGGATGCTCAACCCGCCCGGCGGCAGCGCAAAGTCCTCCGGCAGCACGATCGTGCGTGCGAACGGGTCCACGTCCACCGAGGCGGACGATTCCACCGTTTCGGCAATCGTCTTGAAGCCGATCCAGCGCCCGGTGTAGCGGCTCATCGCCCAGCCCAGCAAGCCCATGTCCAGGATGTCCTGGACCCCGGCCGGGTTGAGGATGGGCATCATCGCGCTGACGAATTCGTCTTCCGAGCCATGCGGCAGGGTCGAGCTGCGGCAGGCGTGGTCGTCGGCGGCCAGCGCCAGCACGCCGCCAAAGGGCGAGGTCCCGGCCGCATTGCCGTGCTTGAACACGTCGCCACTGCGGTCCACGCCCGGGCCCTTGCCGTACCACATGCCGTAGACGCCCTGCACCTTGGCGCCGGGGAACAGGTTGGTCTGCTGGGTGCCCCACACCATGGTGGCGGCCAGGTCCTCGTTCAGGCCGGGGGTGAAGGTCACCCGGGCCGCGTCCAGATGCTTGCGTGCGCGCCACAGTTCCAGGTCCAGCCCGCCCAACGGGCTGCCGCGGTAGCCGCTGATGAAGCCGGCAGTATCCAGGCCGGCAGCCTCGTCGCGCAGGCGCTGCAGCAACGGCAACCGCACCAGCGCCTGCACGCCGGACAGATAGATGCGCCCGTCGGTGCGCGTGTATTTGTGGTCCAGCGTGTAGTCCGCATCCACCCGGCCGAGCTCCGGCGTGTTGGCAGAGTCGGGAGAAGAAAGTGCAGCGGTACTGGTCATGGCGTGCCCGGAAAGGGTGGCTGGGACCCGGTGCGTATCATCTGAAACCAGATGATTCGCCCGACGGATTCCAAAACGGCGGCGCAAAGTGTAACAGTCAGCCTTCACGCGCCCGTTCGCATGCGGATGCGCAGCCGTCGCGCTGCGGTTAGGATGGGGACGGGAAGGGGTCGTTTGCTGTCAGGGGAAAATACAGTGAAAAGGAAATACGCATGGGCCGCCTTGGCCCTGCTCGGGGGCGTGTGGTCGTTGGCGCAGGCACAGAGCCTGCCCAAGCCCAAGGAGTTCTATTTCGACGAAGACCGCAGCACCACCAAGGCGGTGGTCGCGGTGCAGGGGCAGGGCGATGCCGTGGTCGACCGCCTGGCCGCGATGGTGCAACGTGACGCGCGCGCGGCCGAACCGCGCGCCCAGCTGGCCTCGCTGGCCTATGCGGGCGGGCGCACGCAACTGGGTGATGAGCTATACCAGGGCGCGCTGGCACTGGTGTCCAACGGCAGCCAGCAATACCGCACGATTACCTGGAATTACGGCTGGGACCTGCTGCGCGCCGACAAGCCCGACAAGGCGCTGCAGCAGTGGGCCAACCTGGCCAATGGCCGCCCGGCCACGCCGGAGTGGCTGCCCGTGACGGCGGCGCTGGCCCTATGGCGCGCCGGGCGCAAGCAGGAGGCTACCGAGTGGTATGCCGCCGCCGTGCGCACCTGGCCCGATCGCTGGAGCAGTACCGCCAGCTACGCCAGTCTGCTGCCGGACTGGCGCGAAGCAGAGCGCGCCAGCCTGGCCGAGGTCTTCGCGGCATGGCAGGCCAACCCGCCCGCGTTCCCGTAAGCGCTTCGCCCCGCTGCGGGAATGTCGCGCAGCGGGCCGTGCACCGGGCCGAGTTGCTGCAGGGCCCTTGCCCGCCCACCATCGCAGGACACGCTGCGAGTGCGTCCATGTGGGCTTTGGCGCAGCATCCATGCCGCTCAAGGTCCCGCGACGGTGGGCGGGCAAGGACCAGTCGAGGTGGTCGGTGCGCAAGGATCTCAATAGCGACTAGCAAGCTGGCGACGCGGTGTCTTTGCTCTTCAACAAAGCCACCAGCCAACTGTCTGGCGTGGTGTCCTCGCCGATTGCGGGACCGTGTGGCGGCATGGATGCCGCCACCGAGCCTACAGGGACGTACTTGCGGCGTGTCCCGCGAGCGGTGAGGGCACCGCGCCCTCGACGCTGCGGCATTGCTGCACTTCTCTTACCCGGCCACCTCGCGGAACACGCCGCAGGTACGTCACGTAAGCGCTCATGCGGGATGCCGACATCGGGATAGACCAGATGACCGAATTGCATGCCGCGCCTCGCGTCAGCGCACCCACGCCAGCGTTCTGCCGACGCCCGCGCTGCGTCATGCGATCCTGTGCCTCTGTTTCCGATGGACCTGACCCCGCATGGCGGTGGATGCCTTTGCGTTGATCCTGGCGATGCTGGGCCTTGGCTTGCTGTTTGCCCGTCTGCGGGTGCTGCCCGACAACAGCGCCGACGTGCTCAATCGCGTGGTGTTGTACATCTGCCTGCCCGCCTCGGTGCTGACCTACGTGCCGCGCCTGCACCTGGATGCCTCGCTGGGCGGGGTGATCGCCACGCCGTGGCTGCTCACCGCGATCATCGTGCCGCTGCTGTGGGCTTGCAGCCGCCTGCTGCGACTGGGCCGTGCCGACTACGCCGCGCTGCTGATGTGCGTGGTGTTCACCAACTCCAGTTTCATCGGGTTTCCGATGGTGCGCGCATTGCTTGGCGATCGGGCCTTGCCGTATGCGGTGGTCTACGACCAGTTCGGCACCTTCGTGCTGCTGTCCACCTTCGGGCTGTACGTGCTGGCGCGCTACAGCGGCGACACCCCGCCGACCGCCAGGACCATCCTGACCCGGGTGTTGAAGTTCCCGCCGCTGTGGGCACTGCTGTTCGCGCTGACGTTGATGCCCGAGCAGCCGCCGGCCTGGATTGGCTCCGGGCTCAAGAGCCTGGCCGACGCCATGCTGCCGCTGGTCATGCTGGCGGTCGGCTTCTCGCTGCAGTTGCGTCTGCCTGCCGACGAGCTCAAGCCGCTGGCGGTCGGCCTGGTGTTCAAGCTGGCGGTGATGCCGGTCCTGGCGCTGCCGTTGTCCTGGGCGCTTGGTCTGCGCGGCCTGCTGCTGCAGACCAATGTGCTCGAATCGGCCATGCCCACCATGATCACCGCCGCCGCGTTGGCCATCTCGCATCGGCTGGCCCCCAGGCTGGCGGCGGCGATGGTGGGCTACAGCATCCTGCTGTCGTTGCTCACGCTGCCCGCGTGGGCCTGGCTGCTGGCGCAGCTGGTGGCTTGATGGCCCGTAACCCTTATGAAATGCTGATCCTCGACAACGTGCACCAGCACATGGACAGGAGCAGCACATGTACGGATATCGCGTGATCGGCAGTACGCTGCTTTGGATTGGTAGCGTCTGCATGGCACATGCCGCCTCGGCGCCGTCCTCCAATTTATCGGCTCCGGCAAATGACCCTGTCGTGGAGCAATGGGCGCAGCAGGTCGGCCAGACCATGCAGGCACGCCTGCGCAGCATGGCGGACAGCGGTGAACCCAGGCAGCTGTATCTGGCCGGTCTGTTGTGGGCCGGTTCCGAGTACGACGACACCGCGCCCGCCGCAGAGGGCGGCTACGCGCCGATCCAGCGCGTCTGGCTGCAGCGCGCCCTGGACGCGCGGCCGCGCGACCCGATGGTGGCGCGGATGGAAGCAGCCGGCTGCGCGTCTGGATTGCGCTGCGATCCAGACGCAGCGCTTGCCTTCCTGGAGCAGGCCGATGCCGGCAATGCGGATGTGCACCTGCGTGCCTACGCCGCTGCAATGCGTCGCAGCGATCAGCCGGGTGCCGAACGCGCCTGGCAGGCGGCGGTGCAGGCGGATCATTTCGACAGCGGCGCGCTGGAACTTGGCAACGCCCTGCGTGCCACCTACGACGGCGTGCAATGGCCATCGCTGACCTCGGTCAGCTTGCGCGCGCAACTCGACGCGCAAGGCCTGCCTTCCACTGGCGCGGGCATGGCCGCGATGTTCGTGATGGGCGCCTGGTCTGCACATGCACTCCCCGCGTTAGGCGATTTGGTGCGCCGCTGCACTTCCAATGTCGCTACGCCCGCATTGCGCGACGAATGCATGGCAGTGTTCAACAGCGTGGCCAATGACGAGTCCACCATGCTGACGGCCATGGTCGGGGCCAAGCGCATGGCCGCATTGAGCAGTGGTGCCGACGCCACGCGCTGGCAGGCGCGGCTGCGAGAGCTGGAGTGGCTGCAGCAGCAATACCAACGCCGCGCGCCCACGCCCACCGACCAAGCCATCGATCTGGACACCCTCCTGACGCAAGGCGAAGTGCCGGCGCTGCGCGCGCGGGCGCAGCGTCAAGGCCTTGCAACGCAGCCACCTGCGCAATGGCAGCCGAGCGCAGCGATCCAGTAATTCCGATAACCCCGCCGGCTGTCGTATGCCTCCGGCAGCTAGGTGCTGGGGAAGCCATGCTGCGTTGCGACACCTTCCGCCGTTCGACGTTTAACGCCTTTCGACTACTTCCTCACCCAACTGCGGTGTACGCTGCCGGCTTGCTCCCGGAAGCGAGGCGTGCATGAAGACAGTCCTGGTGGCCGCCTCCAAAGGCGGCGTCGGCAAGACCACGATCGCCACCAATCTGGCCGCACACGCGGCATTGCAGGGCCAGCGCACCGTGCTGGCAGATGCCGATCCGCAAGGCTCGTCCACCCGCTGGGCGCAGCGTCGCGCCAGCCTCGAAAGTGCGGTGCTGCCGATCGATGCCACCAAGCGCCGCAACTGGCAGGCCGCGGTGCCCGATGGCACCGACCAGCTGATCATCGATGCCCCGGCCGGCGCCATGGCCGACGATTTGAGCGGTTTCCTGGACCATGTCGACGCCATCGTGGTGCCGGTGCTGTCCTCGGCGCTGGACATCGAAGCGGTGGTGGGCTTCCTCAATACGCTCGCCAAGGTGCCGCGCGTGCACCAGCGCAAGCTGCCGGTGGGCCTGGTGCTCAACCGCGCACGTCCGTGGACCCAGACCTCGCAGCAGGCCGCCGAGATGATCGGCACCTGGCCCTATCCGCTGGTGACCCAATTGCGCGACACCCAGGCCTACGTGGTCATGGCCGGGCTGGGGCGCAGCTTGTTCGATTACCGCTCGGCGCAGGTGCGCGACCATCAACAGGACTGGGAGCCGCTGTTGAAGTGGCTCAAGAAGTCCTAACCGGAAAGTTCCCATGCGCGAATTGATCTTGTTGCGACACGCCCACGCCGAACCGGCCGACACCGGCCAGGCCGATTTCGACCGCCCGTTGTCGCCGCACGGCATCGCCGAGGCCGAATCGGCCGGGCGCTGGCTGCGCGAGCAGCGTCTGGTGCCCGACCGGGTGCTGTGTTCGCCGGCGCGGCGTGCCCGCGAGACCCTGGAAGCGGTCCTCGAGCTCACCGGCTATATCGAACAACGGCTGGACGAACGCATCTACGAGGCCACGCCCGGCACCCTGGCCAGCCTGGTGGACGAACATCGCGAGGCCGAGCGGCTGCTGCTGGTGGGCCACAACCCGGGCCTGGAGCGGTTGGCCGCGCTGATGCACAGCGGGCAGACCGGCGATTACCGCGGCATGCCGACCGCCTCGATCGCCCTGCTGGCCCTGCCGCTGGATGCCACCATCGAGCCGGGCATCGCCCGCCTGACCGCCTTCTGGTGGCCTTGATCCGTGACATCGTCGCTGCGCTGGTTCGCCTGGCTCGCGCTCTGGGTCGCGCTGCCCTGCCTCGCACAGCAGAAGGTGCACACCATCGACCCGGCGCAGTCGCGCTTTGGGTTCGAGATCAAGACCCGCTTCGGGATGAAGATGGAGGGGTTCTTCCCGCGTTTTCGCGGTGAGCTGGTGGAATTGCCGGACCGGCGCATGCAAGTGCGCTTCCGGCTGGACGCCACCCAGGTGGAGATTCCCGGCAAGGACCGCTACACCAGCTGGATGCGCGGCGAAGATTTCTTCAACGTGGCGCGTTACCCGGTGGTGGAATTCGAGTCGTTGCCTTACGCCGAAGAGGTGGTCAAGGGGGGCGGCGACATCACCGGCAACCTGACCATTCGCGGAATCACCCACATCGAGACCCTGCATGTGGCGCCAGCTGAATGCGCACGGCCGGGCTATGATTGCGACGTGATCAGCCGAGGTACGGTCCTGCGTGGACGTTACGGAATGAATGCGTGGCAGATGGCCCTGGGCGACAGGGTGACGTTCATTCTGCGTGGGCGGCTGCAGGAGGCGCGGCGCCCGTGAGGTTCCTGTTGAGGGTCCTGGTGCTGGCAACCCTGTTGCTCGGCACCGGATGCGCCGGCCTGTCGCAAACCGAACGCAACCGCGCGGCCGGTGTGGCCGCTGCCGCGCGCAGCACGGTGGTGGACTGCACCCAGGCCAACCGTTGCGCCCAGCCTTCGCCCTTGCGCGCGCTGGGTGGGCAGGCCATCACTGCCTCCACGCCGGCCGCGCCACGGCATTACGCCACCATCCTCGACCACGGCGAGGAATCGCTGGTGGCGCGGCTCAACCTGATCCGCAGCGCCACCCGCAGCATCGACCTGCAGACCTATATCTTCGACAAGGACGACAGCGCGCGCATGGTGCTGGACGCGCTGACTGACGCCGCCCGCCGCGGGGTCAAGGTGCGCATCCTGATCGACCAGCTGTCGGCGATCGCCGATCTGCAGATCCTGGGCGCACTCGCCAGCAGCCACGACAACCTGCAACTACGCATCTACAACCCCACCTTCGGCAAGGTCAAACTCAACTACTTTGACTATGCAGGCAGCGTGCTGTGCTGTTTCCGTCGCTTCAACCAGCGCATGCACAACAAGCTGCTGGTGGTGGACGACGTGCTCGGCGTGGTCGGCGGGCGCAATTACCAGGACGACTATTACGACTGGGACAGCGAGTACAACTTCCGCGACCGCGACGTGATTCTGGCCGGGCCGGAAGTGCGTGCGATGGCGGCCAATTTCGATGCGTTCTGGCGCGCGCGGCGCAGCATTCCGGCCGAGCGCCTGAATGATGTAGGCCGGCTGTTGCTGGAGCAGGGCGCCCCGCAGATGCCGCCGGCACAGTTCCGGCGCCCGGAGCGGGTGGCGCGGGTTGATCGCGAGGCCGGCGACGCGCAGTTCATACGCGACGCCTTCGTGACTCCGGCCATGCCGGTGCAGCGCGTGCTGTACGTGGCCGACCTGCCGCAAAAGCACCGCAAGGAACATGGCGCAAAGGCGGTGTCCACCGCGCCGGAACTCGATGGCCTGATCGCCAATGCGCAGCAGGAAGTACTGCTGCAGACGCCGTACCTGGTGTTGTCCGACGAGGCCCAGGCCATCTTCCGCGATCTGCGCAAACGCCCGCAGCCGCCGCGCGTCGTGGTGTCGAGCAATAGCCTGGCCGCCACCGACAACCCCATCGTGTACGCGCTCTCGTACAAGTTCAAACGGCGCAACCTGCGCGAGCTGGGCTTCAACGTATACGAGTTTAAGCCGTTCCCGCTGGATGCGCCGGTGGACTACGCCAACCTGGTGCCGGATCCGCTCAACCCCGCTTCCGAGGTCAACGAGGACAGCCGCGACAACCGGTTGATCGGCGGCAGCGCGGCCGGCAATGCGATGCGGGGCAGCAGCGGCGGGGACGGGCGCACAAGTGCCGGAAGCGTGATTCGCGGCAGCAGTGGCGGCGGCCGTGCACCCGGCGGCAGCGAAGTCGATCGCCGCGTGCTCCGCACTGAAACGCGGCCTTCGTTCCTGGGCACGCGCGCGGTCAACAAACCGCTGCCGGTGACCCGCGCCGGTGCGCGCATGGGGCTGCACGCCAAATCGCTGGTGGTGGACCGCCGCATCGGGGTGATCGGGACGCACAACTTCGATCCGCGCAGCGAGAACTACAACACCGAGGCCGCGGTCGTCATCGACGATGTGCGCTTTGCGCAGGCGCTGGCGGCCAGCATCGAGCGCGACATGAGCCCGGAGAATGCCTGGACGGTGGCTCCGCGCGAAAAACCGCCGCTGTTCAGTGGATTGAACTACAGCGTGGGCAAGGTGTCGGAAGCCTTGCCGGTGCTGGATTTCTGGCCCTGGCGCTATGCGACCAATTACGAGTTCCAGCCCGGCCCGGGCTGCCCGTTCCCGCTCAAGCGACAGGACCCGCAGTTCCGGCAGTGCTATGTGGCGGTGGGCGATTTCCCCGAGGTCAACGTCGGGCCGAAATGGCTGCTGGTACGCATGCTGACCGCGTTCGGTGCAGGCCTGGTGCCGATTCTCTGATCGCTGCGGCGTGCTGGCCTGGGCCGGCGCGCAGACGGCGCGTGGCGGAGTGCCGTGTTGCGCCTCTGCAATGGCATGTTGCGCGAAAATTGGCCGCGGCGCGCCGCCAACCTGCTGAGAGTCGCTGGCGCAATTCGGCCTGCAGATAGCCGAAAGGCAGTTGCATCAGACCCCAGCGCCGCCGATGCTGTCCCGATTCCCGATTCCCGATTCCCGATTCCCGATTCCCGATTCCCTGCCCATGACCTTCCGCGCTCCCGTCGACCTCGTTGCCCTCAACGCCTCCAGCAAAAACACCCTGATCGACCATCTCGGCATCGTGTTCACCGAGGCCGGTGACGATTGGTTGCGCGCCACCATGCCGGTGGACACGCGCACCAGGCAGCCCTACGGCCTGCTGCACGGCGGCGCATCGGTGGTGCTGGCCGAAACCCTGGGCAGCAGCGCCGGCAATCTGTGCGTGGATATGACCACGCAGATGTGCGTGGGGCTGGAAATCAACGCCAACCATCTGCGCGCGGCCACCGAGGGCCTGGTTATCGGCACCGCGCGCGCAGTGCATGTGGGGCGCAGCACCCAGGTCTGGGACATCGTCATCGAGAACCCGGCCGGCAAGCGGGTCTGCGTGTCGCGCCTGACCCTGGCCGTGGTGGCACGCAGCAATGGCTGAGCACGCCCGGCAACGGCATGGGTGGAACAGCGCCATCCGCTGCCGGCGCTGCGCCGCGCCCAGGCTGCTGTCACAATCGTCGTGCTCCCTTTCCCTGTCACCGGTCCCGTTGGTCGAATGAGCGAGTCATCCCTGGACGCCACGCGCGAGGCTGGCGGCGCGTCGCGTTGGTTCCGGTACCTGTATCGGGTGCCGTTGCTGCTGCTGCACCTGTGCATCGGCCTGCCGATCACCATGCTGTGCGTGGTGGCCCCGCCGCTGGCGCGCATCCGCACCGGCCCTGCAGACACCCTGGACGAGCGGATGATCCGCTGGTGGCAGGGCAACCTGATGCGCATCTTCGGCTTCCGGCTGCGCCGCTTCGGCACGCCGCTGTCCGGCGCGACCCTGTTCGTGGCCAACCACGTCAGCTGGGTCGACATCTCGATGCTGCACAGCCAGCGCGTGATGGGCTTTGTAGCCAAGCGCGAAATCGCCGGCTGGCCGCTGGTGGGCTGGCTGGCGACCAAGGGCCAGACCATCTTCCATCAGCGCGGCAATACCGAATCGCTGGGCGGGGTGCTGCTGGAAATGCTGCAGCGCCTGCGCAGCGGCAAGCCGGTGGGCGTGTTCCCGGAAGGGCGCACCCGCGGCGGCACCGAAGTCGGCCCGTTCCATGCGCGCATCTTTCAGGCAGCGGTGGAGGCCGGCGTGCCGGTGCAGCCGGTGGCGCTGCGCTACGGCGTGCGCGGCAGCGCGCAGGCGGTGGTGGCCTTCGGTGAGCGCGAGAGTTTCTTCGCCAATATCGTGCGCCTGCTCGGCGAGCCGCCGCGGCTGGCCGAGGTGCATTTCCTTGAGCCGATCGCCGCATTCGATCTCGAAGGACGTCGTCGCCTGGCCGATACCTCGCGGCAACGCATCATCGCCGCGATGGAGTCCTGAGCCGACCATGCACGGGCGTATCTTCCTTGCGGCCAGCGTCCTGCTGCCGGGCCCGCTGCGCGCATGAACGCCTCCGACTTCCAGCCGCCGCGCTGGCTGCGTAACCCGCACGTGCAGTCGGTGCTGGGCAGTAGCGCCTTGCGTCGCCTGCGCAGCCGTCAGTTGCTCAGCGCCAGCGGCGCAGTCACCCGCGAACATATTCTCGATGGCGGCGACGGCGTGCGCCTGCAGGGCTGGATGAGCGTGCCGCCCGGCGATGCGCCGGTGCGCGGCACCGTGCTGCTGCTGCACGGCTGGGAAGGCAGCGCCGATTCCAATTACATGCGGCTGACCGCCGCGCGTTTGCTCGGCCTGGGCTACCAGGTGTTCCGGCTGAATTTCCGCGACCACGGCGGCACCCATCACCTCAACGTGGACCTGTTCCACTCCGATCGCATCGACGAGGTGGTCAACGCTGCGGGCGATCTGTGGCGGCGCTTTCCTGCGCCGCAGCTGCTGGCGGCCGGGTATTCGCTGGGCGGCAATTTCGCGCTGCGGCTGGCCTTGCGCGCACCGGCCGCCGGCCTGCCGCTGGCACGCGTGGCGGCGGTGTGCCCGTTGCTGGACCCGGCGGCCACCATGACCCAGCTGGAAAAGGGCCCGCAGTTCTACGACTGGTATTTCCGCCGCAAATGGCGCGAATCGCTGCTACGCAAGCGCAAGCTGTTTCCGGACCAGCACGGCTACGACGATGCCACCCTGGCATTGGACATGCGCGAGCTGATGGCCTGGCTGGCCGTGCAGCACACCGGCCACGGGTCGCTGGAAGCGTATTTCAACAGCTATTCGATTGCCGGCGCGCGCCTGGCCGGCCTGCAGGTGCCCTCGGACATCCTGATGGCCGAAGACGACCCGGTGATTCCGTTCGAGGATTTCGCCGGCTGGCAGTTGCCCGAGCATGCGCACCTGGAAATCGCGCGCTGGGGTGGGCATTGCGGGTTTCTGGAAAATGCCCGCGGCGACGGCTTCGCCGAACGCTGGGTGGCCGAGCGGCTGGCCGCTGCCAGGTAGGTCGGCGTCACAGCGCGCATCGTTACAATAGCGGTTTGTCCTGGACACCCCGCCGCCATGCAAGACGCCATTCTTCAAGCCCTGCGCCGCAATGCGGCCGACGATGCGGTGGCGCTGGCCCGCGAGTGGGCGATCAGCGCGCCCGACAGCGCCGCCGCACACCGCTGGCTCGGGCTGGCCCTGCAGCAGCAGGGGCAGTCGGCACTGGCGCTGACCAGCATCGACACCGCGTTGGCCCTCACACCGGAAGACGCCGACCTGCACCTGCTGCGCGCCGGCCTGCTGCTGGCGGCACGCGACCTGTCCGCCGCCGACGCCGCCTTGTCGCGCAGCACCGCGCTGGACCCGAACCAGTTCAACGCTTACGTGATGCAGGCGCACCTGGCCGTGGCACGCGACGATCTGGACGAGGCCGAGCGGCTCAGCCGCACTGCCGCGCGATTGGCGCCGGAGCATCCGCAGCTGCTCGCGGTCGATGGCGTGGTGGAGATGCGCCGCGGCCAGAGCGACCGCGCGCTGGCGCTGCTGACCCGCGCCGCCGAGCAACTGCCGGACGACCCGCGGGTGATGTTCGCGCTGGGCTTTGCATATCTGCAGAAGGAGCATTTTGCATTTGCCGAGCGCGCCTTCGAGCGCGTGGTCGAACTCAATCCCCCTGGCACCGCGCTGCGCGCCTTCATCGCCCAGCTGGCCCAGCGCCAGGGTCGTCTGGACGATGCGCTGACCGCGATGCAGGCCGTGCTGGCGCAACCCGATGGCGACCTGCCGGCCATGCGCCGGCTGGCGGGCGAGATGGAATTGCAGGCCGGCCGCCCCGACCACGCCGTGGCGCACCTGCGCCTGGCGCTGGCCCACTGGCCGGCCGACCGCCGCACCTTGCACGCGCTGCTCACCGCCTGGGAACGGCTGGGCGCGACGGACGATGCGCGCGACACGCTGGACGCGGCGCTGGCCACCTCGGCCACGGCGCACGATCTGTGGCTGGCGCGCCTGGCGGTGGAGCCGGTCGGCGGGCCGCAGGCGCAGGCGGTGATCGAGCGCTGGCTGCTGGCCATGCCCGAGCACCTGCCGGCACTGGAAGCGCTGATGCGCGTGCACGACATGCAGGGTCATGCCGACGAAGCGGAAATGGTGGCGCGCCAGATCGTGGCGGTGGAACCGGGCCGCATCAGCGGCGAGCAGCGCATTGTCGAGGCTTTGCTGGAACGCGACCCGCCAGCGGCGATCGCCTGCGTCGAATCGCTGATCGAGTCGTTGCCGCCGCCACAGCAGACCGTGCTGCGGCCGTGGCTGGGCAATGTGCAGGACCGCGCCGGTCAGCCCGACGCCGCGCTGGCCACCTGGATGCAGTTCCATCGCGAACAGGCCCAGCACCGGCTGCCGTTGCCGCCGCAGGCCGCCAGGCAGCCGATGCAATGGCCGGCGCTGGGCAGCATTCCGGACAGCGTCACCGCGCGCCCGCTGTTCGTGTGGGGCACGCCCGGCTCGCATGTCGAACGCCTGATCGCGGTGATGGACGCTGCCACTCCGCTGGTGCGCGGCGATCGCTACGGCACCACTCCACCGTCCGATGCGCTGCAGAGCTACCGCACGGTCGAGCAACTGGCGTCCGACGAGCTGGCGCCGATGGCGCTGGTGGAAGGCTGGAAAGCGCAGCTGCCGCGTCGCGGCATCGACGACGGCAACGTCATCGACTGGCTGCTGTGGTGGGACAACACCCTGCTCACTGCGCTGCGCCCGCACCTGCCCGAGGGCCGGCTGGCGATCGCGCTGCGCGACCCGCGCGACATGCTGCTGGACTGGCTCTCGGCCGGCGCGCCGGCACCGCTGGCGCTGCAGTCGCCGCAGCAGGCCACCGACTGGTTGCTGGCCGCGCTGGAACAACTGGCGGTGTTACACGAGCGCGATCTCTACCCGCACCGGATCATCCGGCTCGACGGCATCGAAAGCGACCCGCAGGGGATTTCCGACGCGCTGGAGCAGGCCTTCGGGCTGCGCTTCCCGCTGGTCGAACCACGCGGCCCCGCCCGCCTGGCCTCCGGCCGCTGGCGCAACTACCGCAGCGTGCTCAGTGCCCAGTTCGACCAGCTCACCCTGATCGCGGTGCGCTTCGGGTATCCGCAGGACTGACGCGCGGCCTGCCGCATATCCCGCAAGCGCGACGCCGTCGTAGGAGCGGACCCGGTCGCGACAAGGCGTTACCGGTACCGGTGAAGCCCGTCGCGGCCAGGTCCGCTCCTACGGAGATCCGGAGACCCGGACGACGCGGCACGCGTGGACGCCGATGGCGTTCACGGTGCCTGCAATCCATGCCCGGAGATCCCCGATGCGCAAGGCTGTTGTAGGAGCGGACCCGGCCGCGACGAGGCGTTACCGATACCGGTGAAGCCAGTCGCGGCCAGGTCCGCTCCTACGGAGATCCAGAGACCCCGGCGATGCGGCACGCGTGGACACCGACGGCGTTCAACGATGCCTGCGATCCGTGCTCGGGGATAGTGCAGCTTGCTGTTTCGCGTGTTGTTCGCCTTGGTTGGCGCATCGCGCGCTCCACTCTCGCTGCGCTCTGCCGCACGCTGAATTGGCTGACGACACGCGCACCAAACGCGCCTGCTGTGCCACACAAGGTTCCACTGCGACGGCTTCCGTTGCGGTGCCAATCCAGGCAGGCTGGGTGCTTGGATCCACGGAGACCCTTCATGCGTCTGACCAGCACCAGCATCGAAAACGGCAAGCCTATCGCGGTGGAATTCGCCGCCGGCACTCCGGACGGCTTTGCACCCAACCGTAACCCGCAGCTTGCCTGGAGCGAGGTGCCGGCCGGCACGCAGTCGTTCGCGCTGCTGTGCCTGGACCCGGATGTGCCCACCGTGCCGGAGACCGTCGGCCGCGACGATATCCAAATCCCGGTGGAACAGCCACGCACCGATTTTGTGCATTGGGCCATGGCCGATATCCCCGCCGACGTGCATGAAATTGCGGCAGGCAGTTGCAGCGACGGTTTCGTGGCCAAGGGCAAGCAGCAGCCGGCCGGCCCGGCCGGTGCGCGCCAGGGCCTGAATTCGTACACGCAGTGGTTTGCCGGCAATCCCGACATGGCCGGCAATTATCTGGGCTACGACGGACCGTACCCGCCGTTCAACGACCTGCGCGTGCACCGCTATTTCTTCCGCGTGTTCGCGCTGGACGTGGCCAAGCTCGGCCTGCCCGAGCCCTTCACGGCCGCCGATGTGCTGTCGGCGATCCAGGGCCACGTACTTGCCGAAGCCGCGCTGCATGGCACCTACACACTGAATCCTGCCCTGCGCTGAGAGACCGGCTCACGCACCCCGCACGACCAAGCGCGCGGGGTACGCGCAACGGCTGGCTGGATCGGTCACCGTGACCGACCGGCGCACCGACACGCCGCACGCTCAATCCCTGCATGGCATTCGCAATCAGGAGGCCATCGCGGCCGCGTTGGTTCCGGTTTGTTTCTGCTTGCCTGGTCAGTCAGCGGAACGACCATTGATCCCGGTTGCAGTCTCCCGCTTGTGCCGGATCGGCATCGCCTGCGCAGGCCGCCGACCGCATTGCCGGCCACATAACGCTCGGCAATGAATTCGAGCGTCGCGGCCCAACCATAGACCCCGACCCCCGAATCCCGAATCCCGAATCCCGAATCCCGAATCCCGAACCTACCCACTGGCCTCGATCATCTGATCCAGCACATACACCGGGGCACCATCCGCGCCGGGATACCGGGTGACGCGCAGCAAGGTGCGGATGCCCGCTTCGTGGTCGAAGCCCTCGATCCGGCCATCGAAGGGGCGCCAGGGGGCGGTCGCGGGCTGGCCGTCCGCCGTCTGCTCGCGCAGCTGCAGACATGCGTGCGACGGGTTTGCGGGGCAGGGCACGGTGTCGGCGGCCACCTCGAGCAACAGTGTCTGTCCGGGTCCGCCGTAGCGGGTGGCGGCCGTGGGCGTGCTGCCGAACAGCAGGCGGGTGCCATCGCTGCGGGTCAGGGCCAGCTGCGGCGTGGTCTGCGCACTGTCCATCGTCACCGCAAAACGGCCGGACAACAGGTCGCTGGCAGCACGTTCCTGCGCCATCTTGCGCGGTTGCGCGCACAGGCGTTTGCTCGAGACCACCCGGCCGATCTGCAGCTGCGTCCCAGCCACGCTGTAGCTGGCGCCCAGGGCATTGCAGGTCTGGCTGACGTGGATGCGCTGGTCGCTGAAGTCCAGTTGCAGCGGTGCGCTACCGGCAACGAACAGGCTGCGTAACGCGGTGCCATGGGCATCGCTGGCCTGCAGCAGTTGCCAGTGCCTGGCCTGCAATGCCGCGCGCAAGGGGGCGTTATCGGCCAACGGCGCAGCGGCGGCGGTCGCGCCGGACCCGGTACCGCCAGGCCCGGTACCACCAGGATCCTGCGCATCGGGCAGCGCACCCGAACCGCAGGCCGTCACGCCCGCCGCCAGCAGGGCTGGGGCGAAGAACACGGCACGCATGGGCGGCTCCCGGTGGGCAAGGCCTCAGTGATACCGCCGGCGTGGCGCCAGGGCAATGACCGGCGTCACTGCCCGTGCAGTTGCCCTGCCTCGCTGCTCAAGCAGCGACAGGCAGGGCCACGGCCGTGGCGGGTCAGGCCGCGACCGGCAACCACAGCAGCAGGGCGGCGCCGAGCACGATGCGGTACACCGCAAACACCGTGAAGCGGTGCTTCTTGATGTAGCCCAGCAGCCACTTCACCACCACAAAGCCGGTGAGGGTGGCCGCCACGAAGGCCACTGCCACATCGGTCCAGTTTTCGCTGCCGACGCCGCCTTCCTTGTACATCTCCAGCAGTGCATAGCCGCTGGCCGCGAACATGGTCGGGATGCCCACCATGAACACGAAATCCGCCGCCGCCGAGCGCTTGCTCAGGCCCAGCAACATCGCCAGGAAGATCGCCGAGGCCGAGCGCGAGGTGCCGGGAAACACGCCGGCCACCACCTGCGCCAGGCCGACGGCAATCGCCACCTTCCAGGTCACCACGTCGCGCTCGGGCAACTTGCCGGCAAAGTGCTCGGCCACCAGCATCCAGACACCGCCGATCAACAACGCCCAGGCCACCGGGTGCACGGTTTCCGGCAGCTGCCAGCCGGCCTTGCGCACGATCAGCCCCACCACCGCCGTGACCAGGAAGGCCACGCCGATCTTGAGCACGTAGTCGCGGTTGGCGCGCTCGCCCAGGCCGGTGGCCAGGGTCCACAGCTTCTGTCGCAGCGCCAGGCAGATGGCCAGGATGGCGCCGGCCTGGATGACGATATTGAAGAAGTCAGAACGGCGTCCGAGCCATTGTTCGGCGATCAACAGGTGGCCGGTGCTGGAGATCGGCAGAAATTCGGTGAGGCCTTCGAGAATGCCCAACAGCAGGGCGGAAATCAGATCGGACATCGGACTGGAGGGAGGGTTGGGGGAGGCGTCAGGATAGTGCATTGCGGCATGCACCATATTGGTGCAGCATGGATCCCGCCAGCACCTTACTGGTGCTAGCGCCGCTGTGGCGGTTTCAAGTGATGCAAGCAAAATCAACGACTTGTGAAACTCCGCGATTTGGCATGGTCCCTGCTGTATTTCCGTCCACGAGCCACTTCACTCCAATCCGAGGTTTCTTCCGATGTCCGTGGAAAACGTTGAAAAGCTGATCAAGGACAACAAGGTCGAGTTTGTCGACCTGCGCTTCGTCGATATGCGTGGTGTACAGCAGCACATCACCTTTCCGGCCAACATCATCGAGCCGGCGCTGTTTGAAGAAGGCAAGATGTTCGACGGCAGTTCGATCGCGGGTTGGAAGGGCATCAACGAGTCGGACATGGTGTTGCTGCCCGACGCCGGCACCGCGTATCTGGATCCGTTCTTCGCCGATCCGACCATCGTGCTGACCTGCGACATCCTCGACCCGGCCACCATGCAGAGCTATGAGCGCGACCCGCGCGGCATCGCCAAGCGCGCCGAGGCCTACCTCAAGTCCTCCGGCACCGCCGACCAGGCGTTCTTCGGCCCGGAACCGGAATTCTTCATCTTCGATTCGGTGCGCTTTGCCAACGACATGGGCCACACCTTCTTCCAGGTGGGCTCGGAAGAGGCCGCCTGGAACACCGGCGCCAAGTACGATGGCGGCAACAGCGGCTACCGCCCGGGCGTAAAGGGCGGCTACTTCCCGGTACCGCCGACCGACACCCTGCACGACCTGCGCGCGGAAATGATCAAGACGCTGGAACAGGTCGGCATCGAGACCGAAGTGCACCACCACGAGGTGGCGACCGCCGGCCAGTGCGAGATCGGCACCAAGTTCAGCTCGCTGGTGCAGAAGGCCGACGAACTGCTGACCATGAAGTACATCATCAAGAACGTCGCCTACCGCAACGGCAAGACCGCGACCTTCATGCCCAAGCCGATCGTCGGCGACAACGGCTCGGGCATGCACGTGCACCAGTCGTTGACCAAGGGCGGCACCAACCTGTTCGCCGGCGACGGCTACGGCGGCCTGTCGCAGATGGCGCTGTGGTACATCGGCGGCATCTTCAAGCACGCCCGCGCCATCAATGCGTTCTCCAACTCCGGCACCAACAGCTACAAGCGTCTGGTACCGGGCTTCGAAGCGCCGGTGATGCTGGCCTATTCGGCGCGTAACCGTTCGGCCTCCTGCCGCATTCCGTGGGTCACCAACCCCAAGGCGCGCCGCATCGAAATGCGCTTCCCCGATCCGTTGCAGTCCGGCTACCTGACCTTCACCGCGCTGATGATGGCCGGCCTGGACGGCATCAAGAACCAGATCGACCCGGGTGCACCGAGCGACAAGGACCTGTATGACCTGCCGCCGGAAGAAGAGAAGCTGATCCCGCAGGTGTGCTCCAGCCTGGATCAGGCCCTGGAAGCGCTGGACAAGGACCGCGAGTTCCTCAAGGCCGGCGGCGTGATGAGCGACGACTTCATCGACGGCTACATCGCGCTGAAGATGCAGGAAGTGACCAAGTTCCGTGCGGCAACGCATCCGCTGGAATACCAGCTGTACTACGGTAACTGAGTTCCACCGCGGTGATGGCGGAGGCCCCCCCTCCCACCTCCGCCATCGCCGCACATGTTTGACGCTCCACGGCACCGGCCGTGGAGTGAGGGGAACGAGAGAGCACACAGTTCGCGGCGCGCGGGCCTGACCTCTCCCACGCGGCAGATGCATCGCATCGGCCGGGGTCTGCGCGATCTGCGAACGATTGGATGCCGGGGTTGGCATCCAGGTGACTGACACCGCCGGGCGGCGCAATGCCGGCCGGTTCCTTCCACCTTTCGGGGTATGCGCATGAAATTGATCACCGCCATCATCCGGCCGTTCAAGCTCGACGAGGTCCGCGAGGCCCTGTCCGCCGCTGGCGTGTCGGGTATCACCGTTACCGAGGTCAAGGGCTTCGGTCGCCAGAAAGGCCACACCGAGCTGTATCGCGGCGCCGAGTACGTCGTGGACTTCCTGCCCAAGATCAAGATCGAGACGGTGGTGACCGACGACCGGCTCGATGCCGTGGTCGAAGCGATCCAGAACGCGGCCGGCACCGGCAAGATCGGCGACGGCAAGATCTTCGTCACCGCGATCGAGCAGGTGGTGCGTATCCGCACCGGCGAAATCGGCGCCGATGCCCTCTGAGTCCACCACCTCCGGAGTTCGTATGAAGACAGCTCTTTTTGCCGGGTGGAAAGCCCGGTTCTACAGCGTGTGCATGCTGATGCTGCTCAGCGCGCTGGTGGTGGGCGGCATGGGCAGCGCGCAGGCGCAGTCCACCCCGCAGGTCACCCCGTTGCCGACCGAGCCGGTCACCACCGAGCCGCTGCCGTCCGCGCAGCCGGCCGCCGCGCCGGTGGCCGTCGCCGAGGCCGCGCCGGTGGTGGACAAGGGCGATGTCGCCTGGATGCTGACGTCCACCCTGCTGGTGCTGCTGATGGTGGTGCCGGGCCTGGCGCTGTTCTATGGCGGCATGGTGCGGGCAAAGAACGTGCTCTCGGTGTTGATCCAGGTGGCCACGGTGTTCTCGCTGCTGACCATCCTGTGGGTGATCTACGGCTACAGCCTGGCGTTCTCCGGTGAAGGCGCGTGGATCGGCAACCTGGACAAGGCGCTGCTTAAGGGCGTCACCATCGAGACCCTGTCGGCCACCTTCACCAAGGGCGTGAGCCTGCCGGAATACGTGTTCGTCGCCTTCCAGGCCACCTTCGCCGGCATCACCGGTGCGCTGATCGTCGGCGCCTTTGCCGAACGCGCCAAGTTCGCCGCGGTGCTGCTGTTCTCGGTGATCTGGTTCACCTTCGGCTACCTGCCGCTGGCGCACATGGTCTGGGCCACCGGTGGGTATCTGTTTGGCCTGGGCGCGCTGGATTTTGCCGGCGGCACCGTGGTGCACATCAATGCCGGTATCGCCGGCCTGGTCGGCGCCTACTTCGTCGGCAAGCGTGCCGGGTTGGGGCGTGAGGCGATCAAGCCGCACAACGTGACCCTGACCTTCGTCGGTGCCTCGCTGCTGTGGGTGGGCTGGTTCGGCTTCAACGCCGGCTCCAACCTGGAGGCCAATGCCGGTGCGGCGCTGGCCTTCCTCAACACCTTGCTGGCCACTGCCGCGGCCATCCTGGGCTGGTCGTTGACCGAGAAGATCATCAAGGGCAAGTCCTCCGCCCTGGGTGTGGCGTCGGGCATGGTGGCCGGCCTGGTCGGCATCACCCCGGCCTGCGGCACCGTGGGTCCGTTCGGCGCCATCGTCATTGGCCTGGCGGCGGGCGTGCTGTGCGTGTGGGGCGTCACCGGTCTGAAGCGCCTGCTCGGCGCCGACGACAGCCTGGACGTGTTCGGCGTGCATGGCCTGGGCGGCATCATCGGCGCGATCCTGACCGGCGTGTTCTCGGCGGCCTCGCTGGGCGGCCAGAAGGGCGGCGATTACGACATCGTGCATCAGGTCGGCATCCAGGCCCTGGGCGTGGGCATCACCGTGGTGTGGATCGGCGTGGTGTCGGTGGTGGGCTTTGTGGTCGCCAAGCTGGTGTTCGGCCTGCGCGTCACCGAAGAAGCCGAGCGCGAGGGGTTGGACATCACCTCGCACGGCGAAGCCGCCTACGAGTCCTGAGCATGGCCACCCGCGGCTCCCTGGCCGCGGGTGGCGCAACGACCCGGCCGGCGCTGCCGTGCCGGGGACGGTTTTTCCCGCGGCCCGTGCTGGCGCGGATCCACTACCGAGGTGCCTGCATGACCAGCCCCCCGCCCGTCACTGTCGGCGCGGATGCGCGTCGGGTCGGTGCACGCCACCACCGTCGGACCCCGGATGTCCTGATGCATGCTTCGTTCGGCGCGCCACACGCGCACGCCGGCGCTGCTTGCACTAAATTGGTGCAATGCTGATGACGACCCCCACACCGTCGCTCGACAGCCTGGGCACGCCGGTGGCCTGGGCCGACCGCGAGGGCCGCGTGCTGGGCGTCAACCCGGCCTTTGCGCGCTGGCTCGGCGTCAGCGCCCGGCGCCTGGTCGACCAACCGCTGGCCGCGCTGGAAGTGCAGGGCGATGCGCTGGCGCGCTTCCTGCTCAACGACGAGCGCGACGTGCTGCGCCTGCATCGCCTGGCCCTGGGCCTGCCCAACGACGCGCCACGCTTTGCCGAAGGCTGGCTGTCGCGGCTGGATGACGGCGGCTGGCTGCTGGAAACCCATCCGGTCGACGAATTCCCCGCGCTAGACCCCACGCATGCCTTGCCCAACGCCTTGAGCGCCGCGCTCAAGGGGCTGGCGCACGAACTGCGCAACCCGCTGGCGGGCCTGAAGGGCGCAGCGCAGCTGCTGGCCCGCCGCTCGGCCGGCCGCGACGAGGACGAGCGCGAGCTGATCGAGTTGATCGGCACCGAGATCGAACGCCTCAACACCTTGCTCGAGCGCCTGCTCTCACCCTCGCCGCTGCGCCCGCACGAGGGCCTCAACATCCATGTGGTGCTCGAGCGCGTGCTGCGCCTGGCCGAGGCCGAAGGCGGCTGGTCGGTGCAGGTGCAGCGCGACTACGACCCCAGCATTCCGGACATCCTCGGCGACGTGGACCGCCTGACCCAGGCGGTGTGGAACCTGGTGCGCAATGCCTTCCAGGCCGGCGCCACCCGGGTGACCCTGCGCACCCGCGTCGAACACGGCCAGCGCATCCGCGACCGCGTGCATGCGATGTCGCTGCGGCTGGAAATCATCGACGACGGCGGCGGCGTGCCCGAAGAGCTGGCCGAGCACCTGTTCCTGCCGCTGGTCAGCGGCCGTGCCGAAGGCAGCGGGCTGGGCCTGGCGCTGGCCCAGCAGGTCTCGCGCGAACACCACGGCACGCTGACCTACCGCTCGCGTCCGGGCCATACCGTTTTCACCCTGCTGCTGCCCGAGCTGGCCGGCGATCACGACAAGGAGCACCTGCATGGCTGAGGCCGCCGCCGCATCCCACCATATCTGGGTAGTCGACGACGACCGTTCGGTCCGATTCGTGCTGTCCACCGCGCTGCGCGATGCCGGCTATGCCGTGGATGGCTTCGACAGCGCTGCCGCTGCATTGCAGGCGCTGGCGATGCGGCCCACCCCGGACCTGTTGTTCACCGACGTGCGCATGCCCGGCGAGGACGGCCTGACCCTGCTGGACAAGCTCAAGGCCAAGCACCCGCAGCTGCCGGTGATCGTGATGTCGGCCTACACCGATGTCGCCAGCACCGCCGGTGCCTTCCGCGGCGGGGCGCATGAATTCCTGTCCAAGCCGTTCGACCTGGACGACGCCGTCGCGCTGGCCGCACGCGCCTTGCCCGACGCCGATGCCGGTGTCGACGAGATCATCGGCACGCCGCTGGCCGAGGGCTCGGCCGCATTGATCGGCGACACCCCGGCCATGCGCGCGCTGTTCCGCGCCATCGGCCGGCTGGCGCAAGCCCCGTTGTCGGTGCTGATCAACGGCGAAACCGGCACCGGCAAGGAGTTGGTCGCACGCGCGCTGCACAACGAATCGCCGCGCGCGCGCAAACCGTTCGTGGCGCTCAACACCGCCGCCATTCCCGCCGAACTTCTGGAAAGCGAGTTGTTCGGCCACGAAACCGGCGCCTTTACCGGTGCCACCAAGCGCCACATCGGCCGCTTCGAACAAGCCGATGGCGGCACCTTGTTCCTGGACGAAATCGGCGACATGCCGCTGCCGCTGCAGACGCGCCTGCTGCGCGTGCTGGCAGAGAACGAATTCTTCCGCGTCGGCGGGCGCGAGTTGATCCGCGTGGACGTGCGGGTGATCGCCGCCACCCACCAGGATCTGGAGGCGCTGGTCGAACAGGGCCGCTTCCGTGCCGACCTGCTGCACCGGCTGGATGTGGTGCGCCTGCAGCTGCCGCCCCTGCGCGAGCGTCGCGGCGACATCGCGCAACTGGCGGAAAACTTCCTGGCCATGGCCGGACGCAAGCTCGACATGCTGCCCAAGCGCTTGTCGTCGGCCGCGCTGGAGGACCTGCGCCAGTACGACTGGCCCGGCAACGTACGCGAACTGGAAAACGTGTGCTGGCGCCTGGCTGCCCTGGCTACCGCCGACATCATCGACGTGGTCGACGTGGACGCCGCCCTGTCGCGCGGCCGTCAGCGGGCCGGCCGCAGCGATGGCCAATGGGACGACATGCTGTCCAGCTGGGCCGCGCAACGCCTGAGCGAAGGTGCCCAGGGCCTGCATGCCGAAGCCCGCGAACGCCTGGACAAGACCTTGCTGGAAGCCGCCCTGCAACTCACCCAGGGCCGTCGCGCCGAAGCCGCCGCCCGCCTGGGTCTGGGCCGCAACACCGTAACCCGCAAGCTCGGGCCGGGGCGCAAGCGCCGCTGATCAGCCCGCATGCGGCGTCGAGCCCCTCTCCCGCCTGCGGGAGAGGGGGTGGGGTGAGGGGCACCTGCGAAAAGCCGTACTGCGTGCGCAGGTGTTTGAGCCAGGCAGCGAACCAGGCGAGCTTGACGCGCATCACGGCGGCAAGCGTGCATGCGCTCGCCGGTTTGCTCGCACGCGCCACTGTCTCGATTAGCTGGCGGCGCACACGCCCCCCATCCGCCCTTCGGGCACCTTCCCCCGCACGCGGGAGAAGGCAAGGCAGGCAGGGCAGGCAGGCACGGGCAAAGCAGGCGGACAAGGCAGGCAGGCGGGCAAGGGCAAGGCAGGCGGGCAAAGCGGGCAAAACTGCGCAGTCGAGCCCCTCTCCCGCCTGCGGGAGAGGGGTTGGGGTGAGGGGCGCTTTTTGCACATATCCCGGCTCGCGACACTAGCCCCCGTAAACTCCCGGGCTGCCTAAGCGCATTTCATGACACGTGAACATGCGCCCGCATAGGTTTCCAGCCTGATCAGGAGAACAGCTCGATGCGTTACCGGTCGCCCACGATCGTTGCCCTCACCGCGCTGGCGCTTGCCGCCTGCAGCAGCACGCCACCGCCTCCGCCACCTCCACCCCCGGCGGCGCGGGTCGTCCCTGTCCGCCCGGTCCAGCAGGCCGAAGCGGTGCTGGCATCGGCCTCGGGCAGCCTGGTCAGCGGTCGCGTCGTGCTGGTGCCTGCATTGCAGGGCATTCGCGTGACCGGGACTGTCGGTGGCCTGCGCCCCGGTGGCGTGGCCGGCTTCCATGTGCACGAACGTGGCGATTGCAGCGCCGCCGATGCCAGCAGCGCGGGCGCACATTTCAATCCGGCGGGTGCGCCACACGGGCGCGCTGGCAGCAATCCCCACCACGCCGGCGACATGGACAACCTGCGCGCCGATGCCGAAGGCGTTGCGCACCTGGACATGATCGTTTCCGGCATCACCCTGGGCGATGCCGCGCCCAGCGATGTGGTCGGCAAGTCACTCATCGTGCATGCCGATCCCGACGACTATCGCAGCCAGCCCAGCGGCAACGCCGGCGCACGTCTGGCCTGCGGCGTCATTCGCGTCACCCAATGGCGCACACCCCCTTCGCAGCCCTGAGTTGGGGCATCCATGGCCGCCTGCGCGGCCCCTACAGGAGTTTTCCATGCGCATCCTTCCCACCACGCTATTTCTGGCAACCGCCCTGGCACTGACCGCATGCAAGCGCGAGGAGCCCGCGCCGGCCGATCCCGCCCCCGCACCGCAGGCCGGCACGCCGGCTGAAGCGGCGCATGGTGGCGAGCATGCCGCCTCCATGGTCACCGAAGCGGCGGCCACCACGACGGCCACCGCCGAGCTCAAGCCGACCAAGGGCAATGACGTCAAAGGCACGGTGACCTTCAAGACGGTCGACGGCGCGCTGCGCGTCACCGGCCAGCTGAGCGGCCTCAAGCCCAACACCGAGCACGGCTTCCACATCCACGAAAAGGGCGACTGCAGCGCCCCGGACGGCAGCAGCGCCGGTGGCCATTTCAACCCTGCCCAGTCCGACCACGGCAACGTCAGTGCCGACCCGCACCACGGCGGCGACATGCCCAACATCAAAGCCGACGCGCAGGGTAATGCCAGCATCGACGGCCCGGTCTCGAGCAACGTCAATCTCGGTAAGGCGGACCAGTTCGACATCGCCGGACACGCCGTGATCGTGCATGCCGATGCCGACGACTACAAAACCCAGCCTACCGGCAACGCCGGCGGCCGCCTGGCCTGCGGCGTGATCACCACCGATAACGCGCAGGCGGCGACACGTTAAATTCCAATTTCCTCGGCGGCGATTGAGCGCCGTCGAGGAAGCTCAATGCGTGGCTGACACTGGCTCGACCATGTGACTAATGCGACTTTCGATTTGCGCGCAATTTGCAGGGCTTGAATCACAAACATAGTTAACGCGCGTAATCGGGCGTCGCTGGATACTCGCCTCGTCGGTGATTGTCTCGCTGCGCGTCCTGATTACCGCCGGGGCCCATGGGTGCGGGGGCATAAACATTAGCCACGTTGTCACCTTTGGCTGTTCAAGTTGGTCGGATGCGAGGATTTGCTCCATGACCTTCTTGAGACTGGTTGTGTAGACCTTCAGCCCGGGTGTGTCCTGCTGATCTTTGCTTAATTCCACGTCATTTTGCTTCGGCACACTCTCGAAAAACGGTTTTGCGTGCACGTACTCCATGGGAAGGGTGTCGCGAACGGTCGTCTTGAGATCCGAATTAAAAGGTGGAATTTTTCGCTTCGCTCTTTCTGCTCTTTCTAGCTTTTCCAGCTCTTCTTGACTTGGGCGGTCTGAAAAGTTGAATTGTTCTGTCGTAAATGCGGTTTGCCTTGGCGAGGAAGGTGAGTCGCACGAGAAGCGCCATTTGCGCGCGGCGTCGAGTACCGCATTGTCAGCGTCGGTATAGCCGCTACTTGTTTTCAGACTGACCTCTGCAGTGCCATTGGCGATGCCGCCGGGGCGTAGGCTGAGATCGACAGATCCTTTCGCGTGATTGTGTCTTAGCTGCTCAGGATAAACAGGGCGGTGTTCTCGCCACGACTCCATGTCAAGCTTGCAGTGCGGCGCAGGAATTCGAACAGTGAGCAATGCCGTTCCGGGAGTGGCCTGACAATGGTAACGCCACCGTTTCGCGGCAGTCATTGCTGCACGATCAACCAGTCTGTTGCGAGATGATTTGGCAACGGATGTGTCTGCTACTTTCTCGTCTTTATCAATGGTTGCCAGCACATCTATTGTCATCTCGTAATCGAGGTGCAAATTGTACGAGTCCAGCGCGGCAGGCGAAGCAGCTATCGAATCAGCGTCGACGGTGCAGTTAGACGAGATGGGAGTGGGCTCAGCTGCATGGACTACGCCGCATGCGCAGATCCCGGTGATGACTAACGCTCCAAGTCGCGAGGAATACGGGTTGCGCTTCATAGTTACTCGTCCTTGAACTGCAAGTAATCCGCGGGAGTGATCAAGAAGCGCTAGCTGGCCAGCGCCTGGCGCGGATCCTGGCCCGGCTCGACATGCACGTACAGCACCGGCAACCCATGCGCTTCCAGCACGGCCGCCATTTGCCGCTGGCGCGAGAGGAATTGCTCGTAGACGCCGCGCAGGCGTTCGCAATGCTCGCGGTCGTGTGCGTAGTAATCGCACCAGCCGGCCGGATCGAACAGCGCAATGCGCACTTCGCCGCCGACATAGCGCAGTACCGGCTCCGGCGCCTGCTCCAGCCATTCTTCGCTGGTGGGTGCAAGCAGGGCGGCTTCGATCAGCGGCCACAGCGGCGCCAGGCCCTGGTTGTCGTACTGCATCGAAATCATCGCCGCCAGGTCGTGCGCGGTGAGGTAGCGCGCGTGTTCGATGCGCGCACCGAAGCTCTCCTGCGCCAGTAACGCAGTATCTGCCTGCGCCATGCCCTGGGCCAGCAGCACTTCTTCCATCGCATCGGCCACCGTCGCCACGATCTGCGGATCGCCGGAGAGCAGGAACGGCAACACACGCAGGCCGCCACCGGTGAGCTGCGCATCGGCCTGGAACGGCAGCGGAATCTCGCCCTGTGCATCGGCGCCGAAGGCCAGCACTCGCGGGCCCTGATCGCGCCCGGGGGCGCGCGCATGCAGTTCTTCCAGGCGGCGATGCAACGGCCAGCCGGGCCGCAGGACCTCGGCCGGGTCGAAATGCGCCATCGCCACGCTCAGTTCCAGATCGCGGATTTCAGGGATCCATTGCGCCAGGTCGCGGCCAATGCGCTCGGCCAGCATGCCGGCTTGTTCGGGCGGCAGGGCGCCGCGCTCGGGGGCGGTGCCGCCGGTCAATTCCAGCGCCATCACACCCATGGCGGTCATGCTGTGTTCGGTCTTGCTCATGATTCGCGGTTGGCCCATCACGGGGTCGAAGCTACACTGCGGCCATTATGCCTGCCGGCCCTGTGCAGGCCATGTCCCCGAGTCCTCCATGCCAGGTCAACCGATGCCCGCAGCCCGTCCCGTCGCCATTCTGGGCGGCGTTCGTATCCCGTTCTGTCGTCAGAACACCGCTTATGCGGACGTGGGCAACCTGGGCATGTCGGTGCGCACGCTGGGCGCGCTGGTCGAGCGCTTCGGGCTGCACGGGCAGCAATTGGGCGAAGTGGCGATGGGGGCGGTGATCAAGCACTCCTCGGACTGGAACCTGGCCCGCGAGGCCGCGCTGTCGTCGGGCCTGTCGCCGCTGACGCCGGGCATCACCCTGCAGCGCGCCTGCGGCACCAGCCTGGATTCGGTGATCACCATCGCCAACAAGATTGCGCTGGGCCAGATCGATTCGGGCATCGGCGGCGGCTCGGACACCACCTCGGAAGTGCCGATCGTCTACGGCAAGAAGCTGCGCGCGCGGCTGCTTGCCGCCAACCGTGCCAAGGCCACCGGCGACAAGCTCAAGGCGCTGCTGCGCGGGTTCAAGCTGAGCGAGCTCAAGCCCGAGTTTCCCGGCGTGGCCGAGCCGCGTACCGGCAAGAGCATGGGCGACCACTGCGAAGACATGGCCAAGGAATGGAATATCTCGCGCGATTCGCAGGACGAGTGGGCGGTGGCCTCGCACCACAAGCTGGCCGCAGCGTATGAGCGCGGTTTCTTCGATTCGCTGATTGCTCCGTTCCGCGGCGTCTCGCGCGACAACATCCTGCGCGCCGACACCTCGCTGGAAAAACTCGCCACCCTACGCCCGGCCTTCGACAAGACTTCCGGCCGCGGCACGCTCACCGCGGCCAATTCCACTCCGCTCACCGATGGTGCGGCCGCCGTGCTGCTGTCCAGCGAAGCCTGGGCGTTGGCCCATGGCCACACGCCGATGGCCTACCTGCGCGACGCGCAGGTGGCGGCGGTGGATTTCGTGCACGGCGAAGGCCTGCTGATGGCGCCCACCATCGCGGTGCCGCAGATGCTGGCGCGCCAGGGCCTGACCTTGCAGGACTTCGATATCTACGAAATCCACGAAGCCTTCGCCGCGCAGGTGCTGTGCACGTTGCGCGCCTGGGAGAGCGAGGATTACTGCCGCAACCGGCTGGGCCTGGATGCGCCGCTGGGCCGCATCGACCCCGACAAGATCAATCCGCTGGGCTCGTCGCTGGCCACCGGCCACCCGTTCGCCGCCACTGGCGCACGGGTGGTGGCTACCGCCGCCAAGCAACTGGAAGAGCGCGGCGGTGGACGCGCGCTGATCTCGATCTGCACTGCCGGCGGCATGGGCGTGGTGGCGATCGTCGAGCGCTGACGCTGCTGCGCAGCGCGGGATTGCGCATTCGGGATTGGGGATTCGCAAAGGCGAAACCCGCTCTTACGAATCCCGAATCCCGAATCCCCAACCTGCAAGGATGCAAGGATGTTGAACGATGCAACGCGCCCGTCGCCCAGCCTGTACCTGCCGCCGGTAGACGGCGATGTCTGGCGCGAGGGCGATGTGCTGGTCTGCACGCCGGGCGCGACGCTGCCGCCGCGGTGCGTCAAGTGCAATGCGCCGGCTGATATACCGCCGCGCCGCTACATCTTTCACTGGCATCACCCGGTGATCTACGCCGCGCTGTTGCTCGGCGTGCTGCCGTATCTGATCCTGGCGATCGCGCTGCGCAAGCGCAGCGCCCACGTGCTCATCCTGTGCGAGCAACACGAGCGTCGCCGCGTCCGTTATGTCGCGATGGCGGTGGCCTCCGTGCTGGCGCTGCTGGTGTGCGGGCTATCGCTGGATAGCCCGTCCCGCTGGCTGATCGGCGCCGGCGTGATGGCCGTGATGTTGCTTGTCGCTCGCCTGGGGTCGCGCGTGTTGTCGCCGACACGGGTCGGTCACACGCAGGCGCGCTATCTCGGCGCCTGCGATGCATTCCTGGACGATCTGCCACCGCCGCCGTGGGTGTCGCGCGGACGCTGACACTGCGCAGCGCTGTCTATCTGCCGCGACGGCCCAGCGCCGTCATATCCACGGCCTGAGCCCGTGTCACAGAATCCGGTCGTCCGGTGGGGGCGCAAACGGGTCGGCCGCAGGCGTTGGCCCCACCGACACGATCGGACCGCGCAATGACTGCTGCGGCATGCCTTGCTGCACCGGCTCGCCGCGTGCGGCGCGCAAGGCATTGGCGTAGCAATGCTGGGCGGAGAGCAGGTCGCCGGCAGCCGCAAAGCCATGCCCGAGCTCCTCCCACGCATCGGCGCCGGCGCCGGTGGCGATGGCACGGTGCAGGAATTCTTCGGCCTGCGACCACTGCTGCTGATGGCGTGCCAGGCGTGCCAGCGTCAACAGCAAGCCCGGGCTGTCCGGGTACTGGGTGAGCCAGCGCTGTGCACTGGCCCGGCGCGAATCGTATTTTTCCAGCGGCAGCACGCCGTACAGGCGCACCAGCGACTCGTCCCACTGCGCATCCAGTGCCTGTTCCAGGCTATGCACGGCGGCGTCATCCCAGTGCAGCACCGCTGCCCGTTGCGCATAGGCCCCGACCACGGCGGGATAGGTGCGCAGCGGCTTGGGCAAGGCTTCCCAGCGCTCGGCCAGCGCATTGGCATCGCCGGCCTGCAACAGGGTCTGTTCGGCCAGCGTGGCTTCCAGTGCGCCGTAGGCCTCCGGTGCCAGCACCGCTTGCTGACGCAGGGCGCCGAGCTGGCCGTAGGCCTCATCGGCACGGCCGATCTTGGTCAGCGCATGCGTGCGCAGCAACAGCCCGCGCGCCGGCAGCGGCTGCGCATTGGCGGCATCGAGTGCATTGATCGCTTCCACCGGGCGTTGCCGCGCCAGATGTCGTTCGCCCTGCAACAGCGCATGCGCGGTGGGGTCGCGCTCGGCCAACTGCTGCGCAAGCGCATTGGCCGAGGCCTCGTCACCGCGTGCATCGGCCACACGTACTGCGCTCGCCAGCGCAATCCCGCTGACTTCATCGTCTTCGCTGGCAGTGACCAGCAAACGTTCGGCGCGTTGCCACTGGCCGTGGTCGGCGGCGCGCAGGCCTTCGATCAGGCGTGCGCGGCCTTTCTTGCGGCGGTACTTGCCCCACACCCGGAACGGCAGGCTGATCAACGTCCACAACAGCCACAGCACCAGCAGCGCGATGATCAGGATCAACACCGCCTGCGGCATCGCGGCGCGGTAGTCGTTGCCACCGACGCTGACCACGACATTGCCCAGGTCGTAACTGTTCTGGTGCGACAGCCACTGCGCACCGAGCACGCCCAGTGCCACGGCCACCAGCAGGATCAAGACGGTACGCAACACTTTCATTGGGTGGATCTCCCTTCACGCATGGCCTGCAGTTGCAGCAGGGTGGTGCCCAGTTCCGGCAGGCGCGGACGCAGTGGCGCTTGTTGCAAGGTGCGCAGGCGTGCAAGCACCTGCGCACGTTGCGGCGACTCCGGCCACAGCCGGGTGGTCCAGGTGTCCACGCGGCGCAGCGCGTGTGCAAAGCCGTCCGCATCGCCGCGTTCTGCGGCCGCGCGGGCCAGGCTGAGTTCGATCTGCAGCGCATCGCCGGCGGCATGGCGGTCGCTGTGGGTCAGCGGCGCATCGCCGCGGTTGGGCCGGATATCCACCAGCGGTGCGAGCACCTTCTGCCACCACGGTCTGGCCGCGTCGCTGGCCTGTGCGGACTGTTCGGGCAGGTGCTGCAGATCGGCGGCGATGCGGTCCAGCGTCTGCCCCGCCTGCGCCTGCGGGCCGGCGCCGAGGCGGTCCAGGGCATCGCGCTCCTGCACCAGGGCCTGGCGCAGGTTGAGATAGCCCGGATCGTCGATGCCATTGAGCGCGCCATTGGCCAGCGCGTAGGCGCGGCGTGCGCCATCGGCATCGCCGGCGATGCTGAGCCGTTGCTGGCCGAGCCGCAGCAGCAGCTCCACTTCATCCAGCCGCAATGCCTGTGCGCCGTGACGATTGGGGTCGGCCAGCTTCTGCACGGTGTCTTCGAGCAAGGCGCTACGCTGGCTCAGGCCCAGCATTTCGTCGCGCAGCACGCGGTTGGTCGCTGCCGCATCCTGCAGCCGCTCGTTGGCCAGGCGTTGATCGCGTCGCAGCGTTTCCAGCAACTGCTGCGTGCCATCCCAGCGCTGCTGCTGTGCCTGCGCCGCCTGCAGCTGCGCTGTTTGATAGCTCTGCCATGCGCGCCAGCCCAGAAACAGCGCCACGCCCACGGCGACCACCGCCACTGCAAGCAGCAGCCAGGCCAGCGGAAAGCGTCGCGGGGAAGCGGGGACTTCGGTCATTCGGACATCCTCGGGCGGTCACAACGGGCGCAGGCGCCGCAGTCATCCCACACAGCATGGCGTGCGCCGGCAGACGCCCGCAAGCTGTGCTTGAGTTCGCAGTTCAGCAAGGTCGCGACAATGTCACGACGGCAGCTGCCGCAGCGGCCAACTGCACCGGCAGTGGGCCCTCTGCACGCGCCACGTGGGTGAAACCGGCGGCCTGCGCTGACGCGAGCATGCGATCGCTGGACGCCACCACTGGCTGTTGCCACCATGCCTGGACCAACGCATGCGGAAGTTGCTGCAGCACCAATGCCAGCGCCTCGGCACTGCTCAGGGCCAGGACGCTGCGCGGCATTGCGGCGGCCAGTGCCTTTACTTGCCCGGCGCGCAAGGGCAGCGCGAGGCGTTGGTAGACATCGGCGCGCAGGATGCGCGCGCCACGCTGTTCCAGCGCGGGGGCAAGCATGCCGCGCCCGCCCGGTGCGGTGACCAGCCCCACCGATGACAGTGGCGGCTGGAACAGCGGCAGGGCGAGCAGGCCTTCGCTGTCCATGCGGGACGGGCGCACCACCTCGTCGATACCGCAGGCATGCAGGGCGCGCGCGGTGCCGTCGCCCACGCTGACCCACTGTGCCTGCGGCGGTCGCTGCAAGGGCGCAAGCCGATGTGCTACCTGGACTGCGGCCGGGCTGGTGAACACCACGATCGGTGCCCGCAGCGCCTGGTGCAGGGCAGTGCGTGACTGGTCGGTGTCATTCGGTGTCAGCCGCCACGGCGACAGGGCAAGGACGCGGGCGCCATGGCGCGCGGCGGCACGTCGCAGCGGGCCGTGTTCACCGCTGGGCCGCAGCGAGATCAGGGTCCAGGCAGCGGTGGCAGGGACAGGGCGGGTCATGGGGCGATTATGCGAGAGCTGCCTGGCCGCTGTGCGGGTGCAGCGCGACGGCGATGTCGCGCTCGGCGATTTGTTCGCCCTGGCCTGTCATTCCAGGACGTACCCGGGCCCAGCCTGGCCCGGATCACTCCGAGACTTGACGCGCATTTCCACCCCTCTTGCAAATACGCGCAATCGCGCCACGATCCGCCACGACAATCGAGCTGGAGCGGCGCGTGATCAAGTCCTACCTCATCAACATGCAGCGCAGCGGCGACCGTCTGCAGGCGATGTCGGCGCGGTTCCAGGCGCTTGGCTTGCCGTTTGAGCGTCTTCCGGCCGTCGATGGCGCCACCTTGAGCCCGGAGCAGATCGCCGATTTCGTGCGTGAGCGCCCGCTCGAGGGATCCGGCGATGCCTACAGCGCCGGCCCCCGGAGATGGACCGCCTCCAATATCGGCTGCTTTTTGAGCCACCACGCCGCGTGGCGTATCGCGGCCGAGTCCGACGATGCCTACACCGCCATCTTCGAAGACGACATGCATCTGTCCGATGCGCTGCCGGTGCTGTTGCGCAGCACCGACTGGCTCCCGCCAGGCAACAGCATCGTGCGGCTGGAGCCGTCCTACAACCGGATCAAGCTCGATGCCAAGGTCGCCGACGTGGCCGGGCGCCAGCTGCGCTTGGTGCGTCCATCGCCTCACCAGCATTGCTGGCCGGTGTGCGCCGGTGCGTTGATCATCAGCCGCGATGCGGCGCGCCTGCTGCTGGCGGCGCAGACGCGCTGGCACACCATGGCCGACATCTTCCTGTTCGGCTGGAACGAATCGCCGGTGGCGCAGCAGCTATCCACCTACCAGCTGTCGCCGGCGGCCTGCATCCAGGACAAGTTCTTCCACGCAGCGCCGGAGCAGATCGTGTTCACCAGCACCATCGACGCACCGCTGACCCAGGCGCAGAAGCAACGCAGCGCGCATTGGAAGGCCAAGGCGACGGCCCTGTTGCGCGTGGCGCAGGGCTATCGCAAGGTGGGGTTCGCACCTTGAAACGCCGCTGCAGCACGCGTGCGCATTGCCGATGGCGGAGCCGTCGCGCATGTGCACGGAGCGCGCATGCGGGCCGCATCTGCGCGTGCAGGAGTGGTGTCCGACCGGCGATTGGCGCGGGCAAGCGCTCCTGTTCGATGTGGCATCGGCGGACACGACGCGCACCGCAATGCTGCACGCGTTCACCATGCGGTACCGCATGTCATCGAACAGCACAAGACGCTTGCCGGACATTGCGGCATGATGCCGCCCTTCGCCGTCTTCCTGCCTTTCCGATGACTCCTTCGTGCACGCTCGTCTCCGCCCTGCAGTCGCTGCAGCAGCAGTTCATCGCCATGCCGCCGGTGCTGTCGATGGGCATTGCCGTCGACGGGCTGCACGACGGCGCGCTGCGCCTGCGCGCGCCGCTGCGGGCCAACGTCAACGACAAGGCCAACGCGTTCGGCGGCAGCCTGGCCTCGCTGATGACCTTGGCTAGCTGGGGGTGGCTGACGCTGCAACTGCAACTGGCCGGGCACGAAGCCGACGTGTATGTCGCCGACAGCCAGCTGCGCTACGTCGCGCCCGTCTATGAAGAACTCGTGGCCGACGCCGCGCCGGCCGAGCTGGGCGGTTGGGATGCGTTTCTGTCCACCTTCCGGCAGCGCGGCAAGGCGCGTATCGGCATGCGCGCGCAGATCGCGCTGGGGTCCGGCGCGGCAGCGGCCACGTTGAGCGGGCGCTTCGTGGCGTTTCCAAAACGGTAGGATGCGGGCTGGATGGAAGGGGGATTACGCATGCGTGCAGTCATTGGAGCACTCGTCCTGCTGGGGCTGGCGATGCTGAGCGGGGTGGCCAGCGCGGGCAGCCGCGCCCAGGCGCGCGCGCTGGAAACCACCCAGGCCGCCTACACGGCGGCAGTGCGCTGGAGCGATTTCGATGCTGCGCAGGGTTTTGTCGAACCAACCTATGCGCAGGCGCATCCGCTCAGCGACCTGGAACGTTCGCGCTACGAGCAGGTGCAGATTTCCGGTTACCGCGAGCTGCGCGTGGGCGAAGACGCCAATGGCGACCTGCGCCGCGAGGTCGAACTGCGCGTGATCAACCGCAATACCCAGGCCGAGCGGCTGGTGCGCAGCATCGAGCTGTGGCGCTGGGACGCCGAGCACAAACGCTGGTGGCTGGCCAACGGCCTGCCCGACCTGTGGAAGGGCCAGTAGCCCGGCCCTGCGCGCGCTGGCCGTCGCGTGCGCCAGCTGTGCGACAATTCCCGCCCGCTTGACTGACCCTGACCCCGTGAATTTCGAAGAGCTGCAGGCCTTTGTCGGCCGCAACCCCATGTTGTCGCTGGCCCTGGTGGGCCTGACCATCGCCCTGATCGTCACCGAGGTCGCGCGCCTGTTCCGTGGGTACCGCGCACTCAAGCCGGCCGAGCTGACCCGCCTGATCAACAGCGAAGACGCGCTGGTGATCGACCTGTCGCCCACCGCCGATTTCGAAAAGGGCCATATCGCCGGCAGCCGCAACGTGGCGCTGGCCAAGTTCGACCCGGCCAGCAAGCTGCTGGCCAATGCCAATGCCAAGGCGTCTCCCGTGGTGGTGGTCTGCCGCAGCGGCAACACCTCTGCAGGTGCGGCCAAGACGCTGAAGAAAGCCGGCTTCGAGAAGGTGTACTGGCTCGAAGGTGGCATTGCTGCCTGGCAGATGGCCGAGCTGCCACTGATCAAGGGCCGCTGACCCGCCTTGTGCGGTCCCCCGCAAGCCCCCATTGCTGGCATGAGAGACTTGCACTTTCACGTCTGCATCACTCAACGCTGCATCCACCGAACCGTTTCTGGAGTTAGGAATGTCCGACGAAATCCTCAACGGCGCCGCTGCGCCGGCCGACGCCGCTGCTGGCCCTGCCTTCACCATCGAAAAGATTTACGTCAAGGACGTGTCCTTCGAATCGCCCAATGCACCGGCTGTCTTCAATGATGCCAACCAGCCCGAGCTGCAGCTGAACCTCAACCAGAAGGTGCAGCGCCTCAACGACAACGCCTTCGAAGTCGTGCTGGCCGTGACCCTGACCTGCACCGCCGGTGGCAAGACCGCCTACGTGGCCGAAGTGCAGCAGGCCGGCGTGTTCGGCCTGGTCGGCCTGGAGCCGCAGGCGATCGACGTGCTGCTCGGCACGCAGTGCCCGAACATCCTGTTCCCGTACGTGCGCACCCTGGTCAGCGACCTGATCCAGGCCGGCGGCTTCCCGCCGTTCTACCTGCAGCCGATCAACTTCGAAGCGCTGTACGCAGAAACCCTGCGTCAGCGTCAGGGCGAAGGCACCTCGCTGGCCGATTCCGAGCCGGCCGGCAACGCCTAAGCACTGTCTGCGCCGATGAGCGAGTCGACCCGGAAAATCGCCGTGCTCGGCGCCGGCTCCTGGGGCACGGCGTTGGCTGCGCTGCTCGCCAGGCACGGTCATCCGACCGTGCTGTGGGGACGCGATGCGGCGATGGTGGACACCATCGACCGCACCCACGAGAACGCGCGTTACCTGCCGGGCATTCCACTGCCCGACAGCCTGCGTGCCACCACCGACCTGCAGGCAGCGATTGCCGATGCCGCCTGGATCCTGGTGGTGGTGCCTTCGCATGCCTTCACCGAGACCATCCGGCTGATTGCACCGCTGCGTCCGGCCAACGCCGGCGTGGCGTGGGCAACCAAGGGCTTCGAGCCTGGGTCCGGGCGGTTTCTGCATGAAGTGGCGCGCGATCAGCTCGGCCCGGCCGTTCCGCTGGCCGTGGTGACCGGGCCGTCCTTCGCCAAGGAAGTCACGCTCGGCCTGCCGACCGCCATCACCGTGCACGGCGACGATGCCGCGTTTGCACAGGTCGTGGCCGATGCCATGCATGGCCCCACCTTCCGCGCCTATACCGGCGATGACATGGTGGGCGCCGAGCTTGGCGGCGCAATGAAGAACGTGCTCGCCGTGGCGACCGGTGTGGCCGATGGCATGCAGCTCGGCCTCAATGCGCGTGCCGGCCTGATCACCCGCGGCTTGAACGAGATGTTGCGGTTGGCTGCGGCGATCGGCGCACGTCCGGAGACCTTGATGGGTTTGGCTGGCCTGGGCGATCTGGTGCTCACCTGCACCGGCGATCTATCGCGCAACCGGCGGCTCGGATTGGCGTTGGGACGTGGGCAGAGCTTGACCGATGCAATCCGCGAGATCGGCCAGGTGGTCGAGTCGGTGCAGACCGCCGACGAGGTGATGCGGCAAGCCGAGCAGCATGGTATCGAACTGCCGATCTCCAATGCCGTGCGCGCCGTCCTGCACGGCGAAATCACGCCGGAGGCCGGTTTGAAAGGCCTGCTGGCACGCGAGCGCAAGCCCGAGTACCCGCACACCTTGTTTACCTGAGTGGAGCCAGCGCGCCGCGTGCGCTGCGCAGAATGCAAAAGCCCGGCACCGCCGGGCTTTTTGCTGTAACCGACGAGGGCCGATGGCGCTGCGATCACGATGCGCACGCGGTGCGTTGCCCGAACGCCACGCCGAATGCGGCATCTGACGCCAACTGCTGCTGGCTTCACCGATCGCACAAAAGAAAGAAGCCCGGTCGGGGGACCGGGCTTCCGATGCAGCGCGGGAGAGAGTCGCGCTGCAGTCAAACGTGCGGCTTACCAGCTGAAGCGCGGGCCGACCGACCATTCCTTGTTGCCGTCGCCATCCATACGGATGTCGCCGTTGATGCCCCAGTTCTGGTTCAACTTCACCTGGGCGCCGAGGCGGCCGTAGAAATTGTCACCGATGTCGATGCCGCGCTTCTTGGAGAAGTCTTCGTAGCCAGCCAGGGCATAAACTTCGAAGTGCTCGCCAAAGGCGTTACGCAGACCGGCTTCCACGCTGTAGCCGTCGAAGCTGATGTTCGGGGTGTCCAGGTCCAGCTTGCGGTAGGCAACGCGCGCAACGAAGTCGGTGCTGGTGGCGATCTCGTGGTTGTAACCCACGCCCACGCCCCACTGCTGGAAGTCGGAGTTCGAGCTTTCGAATACGTTGTCGTTGTCGTCAGCGTTCTGCTTGCTGTAGTCGCCAAACACGTGGAAGTTCGGAGCAACGGCGTAGGACGCCTTCAGGCCCCAACCGTCGGCGTCGCGACCTTCGGTCGGCGTACGCACGTAGTCGCCTTCGACGAAGTTGTAGGAGAGATTTTCAGCAGCGGAGGCCGCAAACGGCAGGGCTGCGAGGAGGCCGAGGGCCAGCAGTGAGTTCTTCATGATCGATACCTGTACTTATGGTTTGGGCCGGCGCTGAGGCGGATGCCGTTCGCTGCCGAGATGTAAATTCTCCGTTATTCGATGGAACGCGACATGAATTCAGGACTGACCAGTGAATGAATCATCGCGCCAGATTCAGCTGCGCTTTCTTGTAGCGCTCAGGCGATGCGCGTAGCGCACGCGTAAAGCGTGACGGCATGAAGGTTATGCGGCGCAAATGTGAGATGCGTGTGGAGAAATGCAAAGTCCCCGCGATTCCCGCTGCTTCCGCATGTCAGCACATTGTACTGACATCGCCGCTGGGAGCATTGCACGTTCCTGGATGAGTGCGGAGCTACATCGTGGCGAAGAAGAAGACGTTGGCGCGGTTTCTGGCCGAGACACTGCAGAGCGCGGGGGTGGAGCGGATCTGGGGTGTGACCGGCGACAGCCTCAACGGCCTGACCGACGCGCTGCGCGAGATGCAGACCATCGAGTGGATGCACGTGCGCCATGAAGAAGTTGCCGCATTTGCCGCAGGCGCCGAAGCGGCGGTCACCGGCGAACTGGCGGTATGCGCGGGAAGCTGCGGGCCGGGCAACCTGCATTTGATCAATGGCTTGTTCGATTGTCACCGCAGCCGCCAGCCGGTGCTGGCGATCGCCGCGCACATTCCGTCCTCGGAGATCGGCCTGAACTATTTTCAGGAAACCCATCCGCAGGAGCTGTTTCGCGAGTGCAGCCACTTCGTGGAACTGGTGACCAACCCGGCGCAGTTGCCGGAGGTGCTGCACCGGGCGATGCGCTCGGCCATCCTGCAGCAAGGCGTTGCCGTGGTGGTGATTCCCGGCGATATCGCCCTGCTGGAAGTGGACAAACACCTGTCCAGCGCATGGCCGGCGCTGCGTGCGCCACGCGTGCTGCCCGCCGCGCAAGACGTGCAACAGCTGGCCGAGTTGCTGCAGCAGAGCAAGGCGGTCACCTTGTTGTGCGGCAGCGGCTGTGCCGGTGCGCACGATGCGGTGGTGGCACTGGCCGATACGCTAGGCGCGCCCATTGTGCACGCGCTGCGCGGCAAGGAATACGTGGAATGGGACAACCCCTTCGATGTGGGCATGACCGGCTTGATCGGCTTCAGTTCCGGCTACCACGCAATGCTCAATTGCGACACCTTGCTCATGCTGGGCACGGACTTTCCGTACCGGCAGTTCTATCCGAAGGACGCCACCATCGTGCAGGTGGACCGCGACCCGAGCGCGCTCGGGCGGCGTACGCCGTTGCAGCTGGGCATTGCCGCGGATGTCGGTGAAACCATCGCCGCGTTGCTGCCGCAGCTGCAGCGCCGCGAAGAGCGCGGGTTCCTTGAAAAATCACTTGCGCACTACCGCAAGGCGCGCGAAGGTCTGGACGATCTGGCGGTGCCGGCCGACCCGGGCGAGCCGCTGCACCCGCAGTTCGTGACCCGGCTGATCAGCCAGATTGCCGATCAGGATGCGGTGTTCACCTGCGATGTCGGCACGCCGACGGTGTGGGCTGCACGCTACCTGCGCATGAACGGCAAGCGGCGCCTGCTGGGCTCCTTCAACCACGGCTCGATGGCCAACGCGATGCCGCAGGCGCTGGGCGCACAGGCGGCATTCCCGGGGCGCCAGGTGATCTCACTGTCCGGCGATGGCGGCTTTGCGATGCTGATGGGCGACTTCATTTCGTTGGCGCAGTTGAATCTGCCGGTGAAGATCGTCGTGTTCAACAACGCGTCGCTGGGATTTGTGGCGATGGAGATGAAGGCGGCCGGGTATCTGGATACCGGCACCGAGCTGCGTAATCCGGACTTTGCCGCGATGAGCAATGCGATGGGCATCCTCGGCATTCGTGTCGATGAATCGGCGCAACTGGAACGTGCATTGCGACAGGCCTTTGCGCATTCTGGTCCGGCGCTGGTGGATGTGCGCATCGCCACCCAGGAACTGGCGGTGCCGCCCGCAATCAAGCTCGAACAGGCCAAGGGCATGGGGCTGTACCTGCTCAAGGCGGTGATGAGCGGGCGTGGCGATGAGGTGATCGAACTGGTCAAGACCAACCTGCGTTAATTCAGTTGCACTCGCGCACACTGGCCGCCCTCTTCAGGCCGCTTCGTCCATGCCCCGTTCGCTGCTAAGGCAACTGTTGCTGATCTGGGTGGTGGTCGTGGCCGCCTGTCTGGGCGTGGCCACGATGCTGTACGGCTTGTACCGGCAGACCGAAGGAGTGCGGCTGGAGGAAGCGCGGCAGCAATTAAGCGGGCAATGCGCGCGCATCGTGCAGCGCTATGTCGGGGCGAGCGAGGCGGCGCGTACCGGCGACGATGGCGTGGGCCTGGCTGCGGTGGTGGTGCACCTGGTGCTGGCCGATGCGCCAGGTGTGGAAGGTGGCGTGTGGGACCTGCACAAGGGCTTCGTTGCCTACGCGTACCCCACTTACGACGGGAGCGACCACAAGACCGACATTCCTGCTGCGGAATGGACCACCATCGTCAACACCGCGCGGCAGAGCGTGAGCGAGGACACGCCGGTGCACTACCGCCGCGACGGCAGCCGCGAGGTCCTGTTGATCAGCGCCTGTCCGTTGGCATCGCACAGTGCGGCATGGACGATGACGCGGGTGCCGGCCAGCAAGGCCGACGCGTGGCGGCCGCTGGTCGTCGGCATGCTGTTGATCTTCGCGATGGTGGCGGTGTCGGCCATTGCGCTGGGCGTGGTGGTGCGGCGCTGGCGCCAGCGCCTGCAGCGCATCGAGCAGGCGCTGGCCGCCGACACCGAGACGCCGCAGATCCCGCCAACCGGTACGCCGGAACTGGATCGGCTGGGCGCGGCGGTCAATGACTATGCGCAACGCACGGCGCAGGCGCTGGTGCAGACGCGCAGGTTGGCCGACGAACTGTCGCGGCACGAACGCCTGGCCGCGCTGGGCCGGATGACCGCCACGGTGGCGCACGAGATTCGCAACCCCATCGCCACCATGCGGCTGGCGGTGGAGAACGAAATCGCCCAGCGCGAGGCCACCCCCGACTCGGCGGCCCATGCGGAGGTGATGTTGGCGCAGATCCGGCGCCTGGACGGGGTGGTCGAGAGCCTGCTCGGCATGGTGCAGCCGATCCGCCTGCACCTGGAGACGGTGGTGGTGCAGGACTGGCTGGCCACGCTGCTGGAGCCGAGTCCGTTGCCGCCGGGCACGCCGCCGCCCCGCTTGCTGCTGCCGGCTGCGCCGCTGCACTGGACCCTGGACCCGCAGCAGCTGGGGCGCGCGGTGCACAACCTGCTGCGCAATGCCGGGCAGCACGCCGATCCGGGCAGTGCGATCACGCTGCGGGCGGCAGCGGTGGAAGGCACGCTGCAGCTGCAGGTCTCCAACCACGGCGCTGCAATCGCCGAACCGATCGCCGCGCAGTTGTTCGAACCATTCGTCAGTGGCCGTAGCGACGGCAATGGCCTGGGGCTGGCGCTGGTGCGCGAGATCGCGCGCGCGCATGGCGGGCAGGCGCGCTACGCGCATGCCGACGGGCTGACCCATTTCATCCTGGAGTTGCCATGGCGCGCATCCTGATCATCGACGACGATGCCGCGTTTCGCATGACCCTGCAGGCCACCTTGCGCTCGCTCGGGCACACGGTGGTCAGCGCCGAGAACGGGCCGGACGGGCTGGCCCGGCTGAGCGAAGGCGGGATCGACATGGCGTTCGTGGATTTCCGCATGCCGGGCATGGACGGCATCGCGGTGCTGCGTGCGCGTCAGGACGATGCGCAGGCGCGTCAGGTGCCGCTGGTGATGCTCACCGCCCATGTGTCCAGCGGCAATACCATCGAGGCGATGACGCTGGGCGCTTTCGATCATCTGGTCAAGCCGGTGGGCCGCGCCGACATCGTCGAGGTGGTGCAACGTGCGCTGCTCAGTCGCGCCGACGCGCAGGCTGCAGCAACGCAAACGCCACGCGCGCCAGACGAGGACGACGACGCGCTGGTGGGACACAGCCCGGCGATGCGCACGGTGCACAAGCGCATCGGGCTGGCGGCGGCGTCCGAGTTGTCGGTGTTGATCACCGGGGAAACCGGTACCGGCAAGGAGCTGGCCGCACGCGCCCTGCATCGCGCCAGCCCACGTGCCAACGCGCCGTTCGTTGCGGTCAACTGCGCAGCCATTCCGCTGGAGCTGATGGAGAGCGAGTTGTTCGGCCATCGCAAGGGTGCGTTTTCCGGCGCCGGCAGCGACCGTCTGGGGCTGATTCGTGAGGCCGACGGCGGCACGCTGTTCTTGGACGAGATTGGCGACATGCCACTGCCGATGCAGGCCAAGCTGCTGCGGTTCCTGCAGGAAAGCGAGGTGACGCCGTTGGGTGGCAGCGGCCCGCAGAACGTGGATGTGCGCGTGCTGGCCGCCACCCATCGCGACCTGGCGGCCTGCGTGGCCGATGGACGCTTTCGCAGCGATCTGCGTTACCGGCTCAACGTGGTGCCGATCGAGCTGCCGCCGTTGCGCGAGCGTGGCCAGGACATCCTGCTGCTGGCCAGACACTTCCTGGGCGCCAGCGCAGCGCGCGCGCAGCGCCTGTCGCCTGCCGCGCAAGAGCGCCTGCTCGCGCACAGCTGGCCCGGCAACGTGCGCGAATTGCGCAATGTCATGCAACGCAGCCAGGTGCTGGTGCGCGGAGCCAGCATCGACGCGGCCGATCTGGACGAGGCACTGGCCGAGGTCAGCGAGCCGCCGCCCGCCAGTGCGCCGGAGCCGATCGGAACCCTGCCGGAGGCCGTCGCACGGCTGGAGAAACAGATGATCCAGTCCGCCCTGGCGCAGAGCCGGGGCAATCGTGCCGAGGCCGCGCGGCGGCTTGGAATCCACCGGCAATTGCTCTATCGCAAGCTGGAGGAATACGGTCTGTAACGCATGCGCGGAGTGATCGCAGATAGCCGGCAGGTGTCCCCGAAGCGGACAGGGTGGATGAAATGCAGACGTCTCCGCTGCGCAATCTGATTGAAAAAGTCCTGTAAAAACAGGAATTTAAAGGTTGGCATGATTGCTGCTTTGCTTGTCGGCACGCGGCTCCTTTCCCCCGCGCTGGAGACATTCCCATGATGCGTCAGACCGTTCTTGCAATTGCCCTGGCCTGCACCATCGGCGCCGCTGCCGCCCAGGTTGCCGCCCCGCCACCGCCGCCCGCCCCCAATGGCCCGGTCGGCAGCCCGCCGGCCCCGCCGGCCCCGCCGACCCCCGTCGCCGCCACGCCGGTGCGCGTGAGCGGGAGCGTGGAGCGCTTTCTGCTCAATCCCAATGGCGATGTCGACGGCCTGTGGTTGCGCGACGGCACCCAGGTCGGGTTTCCACCGCATCTGTCCACCGCGGTGAAGGCGGCTGTGCGTAGCGGCGACAACGTGGTCGTGCAGGGCTTCCGCCTGGGAAATCTGCCCGTGCTGCGGGCCAGCTCGATCCGCTCCGGCCGGAGCGGCCGCGAGGTGGTCGACCGCCCACCCGCCTTCGGCGCTCCGCCACCGCCGCCGCCGACCCCGGGCCAGCTCACCCCGCTGCAGTCCGACGGCACGATCCAGCGCCTGGTCTATGGGCCGGCCGGCGAGGTCCATGGGGCGCTGGCCAGCGATGGCACGGTAGTGCGGATGCCGCCGCATCTGGCGCTGCAGTTCACCGACCTGCTGCGCCTGGGCGCACCACTGAGCGCCAACGGATTCGGTGTGGCCACCCCGGACGGTCGTGCGATCGAGGCCACCCAGGTGGGGCGCGACCGCGCCTCGCTGCGTGCGCTGTTCAGCGCGCCGCGTCCGGACGGCCCGCTGCCGCCACCGCCGCCGGGCGCCCCGGTTCCGCCGGCCGGCCGTTGAGCCGGACTGCACGTTTCGTGTGCGTTGTCCCTCCGTTGGCCACGCCGAGCGCGTGGCCAACGGCTGAACCGGCGTTGCCGGTTTCTTCTTCGGAGTATTCCATGCATTGGGTCGACCCTGATTTCCTGCCCGCCACCCACGGCACCCTGGCGCGTTTCCTGCTCAATCCCAAGGCCGATATCGACGGCCTGCTGCTCACCGACGGCACCGAGGTGCACACGCCGCCGCATCTGTCGGCCGCGCTGCTGAAGGCGCTCAAGCCGGGCAGCACGCTCACCGTGCGTGGCCTCAAGCCGCGCGACGTGGACATGCTGGTGGCGCTGGCGATCGATCCGGATGGCGGCAAACGCATCCTCGACGAAGGCCCACATGCGCCGCATGCCAAACCCAAGCCCAAACCGCCCGGCAAGCCGCCCAAGCCGGAGGTCAGCCGGCACAGCGGCACCATCACCCGGCTGCTGCACGGCCCGCACGGGCAGGTGCACGGCGTGCTGCTGGACGATGCGGTCACGGTGCGGTTTCCACCGCATGCCGGTGCCGACTTCGCCAGGCAGCTGGTGGTCGGCAAGCCGCTGCTGGCCGAAGGCGAGACCAAGGCCACGCCGCATGGTGTGCTGATCCATGCCCATGCCCTGGGTGGCAAGGCGGCGACGCTGAAGCAGATCGCGCATCCACCGCACGGCCCTGCGCATAAACCCAAGCCCAAGCCCAAACCCAAACACTAGGAGCCGGACATGCAGCCACCGCGTGCGGTTGAGATGCGTGTCCTGCGGTCTGCCCTGCATGTCTGTGCATGCGCTGGCAGTGCATCCGGCAGCGGAGCACTGCCATGCCGATGACCAGGGCCAGGCCGCGCGGCACACGTGCGCTGGAAGCACTGCACTTCAGCGTGGCCGATGTGCAGGACGGGCTGGGACCCTTCCTTAGCGTGTTCCTGCAGTCCAAGGGCTGGTCGGTGGCGGCGATCGGCACGGTGATGAGCATGGGCGGCATGGCCGGCATGCTCGCCACCACGCCGGCCGGTGCGCTGGTGGATGCGACCCGGCGCAAGCGCGCAGTGGTGGTCATCGGCTGTCTGGCGATCCTGCTTGCCACCGCGCTCATCTGGCTGCGCCCGACCTCGACGGGCGTGGCTGCCGCGCAGATCGCCTCGGCCTTGGCGGCGGCCGGCATCGGCCCGGCACTGACCGGTATCACGCTGGGTCTGGTACAGGCGCGCGGCTTCGACCATCAGCTGGCGCGCAACCAGGTGGCCAACCATGCCGGCAACATGCTGGCGGCGGTATTGGCCGGCTGGTTGGGCTGGCGCTACGGCTTTGCTGCGGTGTTCCTGCTGACTGCGGTCTTCGGCGTTCTGGCGTTGGTAGCGGTGCTGGCGATTCCAGCCGCGGCGATGGACCACCGCGCAGCACGCGGTCTGGCATCCAGCGATGGCGGCGATGCGCTCAGTGGCTGGCGCGTGTTGCTGACCTGCCGCCCGCTGGCGCTGCTGGCGGTCACGCTGGGGCTGTTCCATCTGGGCAATGCGGCGATGCTGCCGTTGTACGGCATGGCGATCGTGGCGGCGCATGCCGGCGACCCGAGTGCGCTGACCGCCACCACCATCGTGGTGGCTCAGGCCACGATGATCGTCGTTGCACTGTTGGCGATGCGCTGGATTCGGATACATGGACACTGGTGGGTGCTGCTGGTGGCCTTCATGGCGTTGCCATTGCGCGCGCTGGTGGCGGCCTCGGTGATCCATGGTTGGGGCGTGTTCCCGGTGCAGATCCTGGATGGGCTGGGCGCCGGCCTGCAAAGCGTGGTGGTGCCGGCGCTGGTGGCGCGGTTGTTGCAAGGCACCGGGCGCGTGAATGTCGGCCAGGGTGCGGTGATGACGGTGCAGGGCGTGGGCGCGGCGCTGAGCCCGGCGTTCGGTGGTTGGCTGGCGCATGCCTTCGGCTACCGCATCGCGTTTCTGGCGTTGGGCGCGATCGCGTTGCTGGCCGTGGCGTTGTGGGCCGGTTGCCGAGGCATGTTGCAGACGGCGACGTCGGTGCAGGCGCAGACCGTGTTGTGATCGGCGCGGCATGCGCGCAAGGACGCGCCGATTGACCGACAGCCATGCAGCTTGCGCTTTGGTTACTGCACTGCGCTGGCGAGGATGGCCAGGTGTGGTTTGACCGGAACCGCGTCTTGTCGTCTCAGGACGCGCCGCGGGCGTGCAGCTGACGTGGCATGCCTCATCGTTCCCGCCAGGGCCGGTCGATGGATGCCTCTCGCCGTCGACCGAACAGCCAACACGGTTGGCGAGTCTTCGTTGGAGATCCATGCGCGTCACTGAAGATCCCGCCGTGCACGTGGCCCGGCGCATGGGCCGCGGGTGCGTCGGCGCGTATGGTTGCGCGCAATCTGCGGCTACTGGCCGCCAGCGAAATTCCACTGCCGCCAGGCTTCGAACACCATCACCGCAACGGTGTTGGACAGATTGAGGCTGCGGTTGTCCGGGCGCATCGGCAGGCGGAGCCGGTGCTGCGGCGGGATCGACTCCAGCACCTCGGCCGGCAGACCGCGCGTTTCCGGGCCGAACAGAAAAGCATCGCCATCGGCGAACTGCGGAGTGTCATAGCGCACCGTGCTGCGGGTACTCAGCGCGAAGACACGCTTGGGACCGATGGCCGCCAAAGCGGCTGGCAGATCGGCATGCACCTGCAACGGTGCGTATTCGTGATAGTCCAGGCCGGCGCGCTTGAGCTGCTTGTCACTGAGGTCGAAGCCCAGCGGCTCGATCAGGTGCAGGCGCGCGCCGGTGTTGGCGCACAAGCGAATCACATTGCCCGTGTTGGGCGGAATTTCCGGTTGAAACAGGATGACATCGAGGACGGGTGCTGGCATGCGCGCAAGTGTAGCTGCGCGCGTGCTCAAAGGCCGACGGTGGCGCTGACCAGCGCTTCCAGTTCGGCGGGCGAGGGCTGCAGCTGCGGCACCGGCAGGTTGACGATGACCTGGCCCATCAACGCACCGACGGCCGCAGCCGCCTGGCCAACGCCGGTCTGGGTGGTGGCGGTGGCGCTGCGGACCACCAGCTCGGCGCGCTGGTCAGCCGAGGGGCGGACCTGCACCGCGGCCAGGGTGACGATGCGCGGGCCAGCCTGTCCGGCAGCCAGTGCAGCCAGCTGCTCGGCCGACGGGCGTACCTGTACGGCGCTCAGGGTGCGGATGTCGCTGCTGCGTTCCAGGGCCTGCTGGGCAATCTGGTCGGCGGCCGGGCGGACCTGGACGGTGTCCAGGGTGGTCAGCTTGGCCGCTTGGGCGGCACCGGCCAGGCTGGCGCCGGCAAACAGGGCGGCGGAGAAGGCGATGCGCAGGGTCTGGGTCTTCATGGCGAGGTCTCTTGGTGTGGTTAATCAGTGGTGTGGTAGTAAGGTAGTACACCGTTTCAGTACGCGCAAGGATTTTTTCGTCGCCCGGCTAAATGTTCAGCTAAAAGTCAGCTTAAAATCCGGCATCTGGGTGTGCATGTAGCTGAGCAAGCCGCGTGCCACCCGGGACTCATTGTTTTTCATGGTGTTTTTTGCAGCCGCAGGTGTCCGTGTCCGGACACCCGGACGCAACGGTGGGCAGCGGATGGCGCTGCGTCAGCGGGAACGCGGTCGTCTCGCCACGGTCGGGTGCGCTGAATGGGGGCGTGTGCTGGGTGCGCGGCGCGCACGAAGCCGCCGGCCAACTGCGGCACAATCCGGCTTTGCCCACAGGTGTGATGACGTATGCGCGTGCTGATGCTGTCTGTTCTGGTTGCCACCACCACGGCGGCGTGCACCTGGGTACCGATTGAACAAAGCGGCAAGAGCGTGCAGGTCCTGCCCGCAGGCCCTGTGCCCGCTGGCTGTCAGCAGCAGGGCGAGGTGGTGGTGACGGTCAAGAGCAAGGTCGGCTTCTACAACCGCAACCCGTTGCGGGTGCAGGAGGAGCTGGAAACCCTGGCGCGCAACGAGGCACCGGGCGCCAACGCCAACGCGGTGCAGGCGCAGGGCCAGCCGGCCGAGGGAAGCCAGCGTTTCAGCGCCTTCCGCTGCCCGCCGCGCTGAACCGTTGGGCTGGGGCGCCGTCCATTCAAATGTAAAGATGCGGTAAAACCAGCCAGCAGCTAGACTAACGCCCCCTCGCCTGACGCCATGGCGCTACTTCGATGCTCTTCCAGAATGTCTCCATCGCGGGACTGGCGCATATTGATGCGCCGCATACGCTGACTTCCAAGGAAATCAACGAGCGCCTGCAACCGACCTACGACCGCCTCGGGATCAAGACCGATGTGTTGGGCGACGTTGCCGGTATCCACGCACGGCGCTTGTGGGACCAGGATGTGCAGGCCTCCGATGCCGCCACCCAGGCCGCGCGCAAGGCGCTGGTCGATGCCGGGATCGGCATCGAGAAGATCGGCCTGCTGGTCAACACCTCGGTGAGCCGCGACTACCTGGAGCCGTCCACCGCCTCCATCGTGTCCGGCAACCTGGGCGTGGGCGACCACTGCGTCACCTTCGACGTGGCCAATGCCTGTCTTGCCTTCATCAACGGCATGGACATCGCCGCGCGCATGCTCGAGCGCGGCGAGATCGACTACGCGCTGGTCGTCGATGGCGAAACCGCCAACCTGGTCTATGAAAAGACCCTGGAGCGGATGACCTCGCCGGATGTCACCGAAGAGGAGTTCCGCAACGAACTGGCTGCCCTGACCCTGGGCTGCGGTGCCGCTGCCATGGTGATGGCGCGCAGCGAGCTGGTACCGGACGCCCCGCGCTACAAGGGCGGCGTGACCCGCTCGGCCACAGAATGGAACAAGCTGTGCCGGGGCAACCTGGACCGGATGGTCACCGATACCCGCCTGCTGCTGATCGAAGGCATCAAGCTGGCGCAGAAGACTTTCCTGGCTGCCAAGCAGGTGCTGGGTTGGGCGGTGGACGAAGTGGACCAGTTCGTCATCCACCAGGTCAGCCGCCCGCACACCGCTTCATTCGTGAAGTCGTTTGGTATCGATCCGGCCAAGGTCATGACCATCTTCGGCGAGCACGGCAACATCGGTCCGGCCTCGGTGCCGATCGTGCTGAGCAAGCTCAAGGAGCTCGGCCGCCTCAAGAAGGGCGACCGCATCGCGCTGATGGGCATTGGCTCAGGGTTGAACTGCTCGATGGCGGAAGTGGTCTGGTGAGCACCCTGGCGGGGACGCGTTAAAAAAAATGGATTTTTAGAACGCGTCCCTGCATCATGTTCGTTCTCGCGACATGAGCACGTGACATGGACGACACGCCCGCCTTCGACCCGACCAAGCCTCACAACGCGCTTGCGCCGCTGCCGCCGGCGGGAGATATCGAAACACGGAGTCTGCTCAAGGCGTGCATCGTTGCCCGCACCGCCCTGGCCGAGTTGAAACAGGCCACCGCGCTATTGCCCAACCCGGCTGTGCTGATCAATACGATTCCGATCCTGGAGGCGCAGGCCAGCTCGGAGATCGAAAACATCGTCACGACCACTGACGATTTATTTCGTTACGCAGACGATCAGGAGCGTGCCCAGAATCCCGCGACCAAAGAAGCGCTGCGTTACCGCAGTGCGTTGTACGAGGGATTTCAATCGCTCCAGCAGCGGCCGCTGTGTACCGATACTGCCGTCGTGGTGTGCAGCCGCATCAAAGCGGCGCAGATGCAGATCCGTCGGGTGCCGGGTACCGCGTTGGCCAACGACCAGATTCAGCAGATCATCTATACCCCGCCGGTGGGCGAAACGCTGCTGCGCGACAAACTCGCGAACTGGGAGCATTTCATCCACGAACACACCGATGTCGATCCGTTGATTCGGATGGCGGTTGCGCATTACCAGTTCGAAGCGATCCACCCGTTTACCGATGGCAACGGTCGCACCGGGCGGGTGCTGAATCTGCTGATGTTGATCGAACAGGGATTGCTCGATGTGCCGGTGCTGTACCTGTCGCGCTACATCATTCGCCATCGCAGCGATTATTACCGCCTGCTGCTGGACGTGACCCGGCATGGGCACTGGGCCGAATGGATTCATTACATGCTTGCTGCCGTTGCAGAGACTGCTGCGTGGACAACCGCAAAAATCCAGGCGATCCGCGGCCTTGAGGCGCAGGCGCGCGATCATGTCCGCAGCCTCGCACCCAAGGCGTATAGCCGCGAGCTTGTCGATGTGATCTTCAATCAGCCGTATTGCCGCATTCAAAATGTCGTGGACATGGTGGGGGTCACGCGCCAGACCGCCGCGCGTCATCTAAAGGAGCTGGTGGCGATTGGTGTGCTCAAGGAACAGCGCTTGGGCAAGGAAAAGCTGTTCCTGCATCCGGCATTCCTGCAATTGCTCTCCGCTGACGGTCATCAACTGCCACCTTATCGGACAGGTCCGCGGGCAATGTCATGACATCTATGACTTCTGCAATTGCAGGCATCGGTGCCGCCGCCTGATATGGCCCGGCATGTCATCACTGCTTGAGTCCGTTCTGCATCGCCCAGGCGTACGCCTGCCCCTTTCGCGCTTCTCGAAACACACCGGATCCCTTCGGCATGAACTACCCAGGCTATTCCTTCACCCCCAAGCGCCTTGAGGTGCGTCCCGGCATTGCGATGTCGTACCTGGACGAAGGTCCGCGCGATGGCGAGGTTGTGATCATGCTGCACGGCAACCCGTCGTGGAGTTATCTCTGGCGCAACCTGGTGAGTGGCTTGTCCGATCGCTACCGCTGCATCGTGCCCGACCACATCGGCATGGGGCTGTCCGACAAGCCCGATGATGCGCCCGACGCGCAGCCGCGTTACGCGTACACGCTGCAATCGCGCGTGGACGATCTGGACACGCTGTTGCGGCATCTGGGCATCACCGGTCCGGTCACGTTGGCGGTGCACGATTGGGGCGGCATGATCGGCTTCGGCTGGGCGCTGTCGCACCACGCGCAGGTCAAACGGCTGGTGATCACCAACACCGCAGCATTCCCGTTGCCGCCGGAAAAGCCGATGCCCTGGCAGATTGCGATGGGTCGCCATTGGCGGCCGGGCGAATGGTTCATCCGCACCTTCAATGCGTTTTCGTCCGGCGCATCCTGGTTTGGGGTGTCGCGCCGCATGCCGGCCGCCGTGCGGCGTGCCTATGTCGCGCCGTACAACAACTGGCGCAACCGCATCTCCACCATCCGCTTCATGCAGGACATTCCGCTGTCGCCGGCCGACAAGGGCTGGTCGTTGCTGGAGCGCTCGGCGCAGGCGTTGCCCTCGTTCGCCGATCGCCCGGTCTTCATCGCCTGGGGCTTGCGCGACATCTGCTTCGACAAGCACTTCCTTGCCGGCTTTCGCAAGGCGTTGCCGAACGCCGAGGTGACTGCATTCGAGGATGCCAACCACTACGTGCTGGAAGACAAGCACGAGGTGCTGGTCCCGGCGATCCGCGCGTTTCTGGAGCGTAATCCGTTGTAACGCCTTGCCGCCGGCATTGGATCGCCCGTGCTCGACAGCTGCGAGCGGTACCAGGCAAATGCGAGGCGATGCAGCCGACCGGTGGTGCAGGCGATGCGTCGGCCGTCTTCAGGGAGGCACTGCGTGCGTGTTGCGCTGCGCGTTACAGCGTCGGCAACGGGTTGCGTTGCGCATCGTCCACGCCAGCCCAGTCGGCCTCGGTCAACGCATGCAGGCCATGCGCCAGGCGCGATTTATCGCACTGCGCACTGCGCTGCCCGAATTCCAGCGAGGCCGGGACGGCGGCGCAGGACGACGGGCGCCGGTCGTGGATACTGCAACGGCTGTACCGGCCGATGTCGGCGTCCAGGGCGATGCAGCGTGGTTGCGATTGCGATGTGCCGCGCATCACCCGCTCGTGCGTGCGCAATGCGTCGGTCAGCTCAATCGGCACCCTGCCGCCCAACGCGGGATCGGCTTCGCTCCAGTGGAAACTGACGCGGAAAAAGGCGCAGCAGGCGCCGCAGGTAAGGCAGGGGTGTGCCATGGAAGCCGGGCCTGGCGCGGCGAAATCACGTGGAGAGCGCGGCATTCTGACCGAACCACGCCGCGATACAAGGGGCGCGGCCCCGCGCCGGTTAGCGATTCATCTGCGTAGCTCGAACTGGCGCGTGTGTGCGCAATGCGGAGCGGCTCGCGCGAACATTGCGTGGCATCGCTGCGCCCAGGCGACGCGCAGTCACCTCACCAGGCGCAGCCGCGCTGCGGGCACGCCCCAGGACAGTGACATGCACGCAATCAAGCGGCCGGCACCATCGGCGCATGGGTGATAATGCGGCAATGACGACTCTTTGCAATATCGCCGCTACCCTGCCGCAGCTGGCGCGCGAGCGCCCCGACCAGATCGCCATCCGTTGCCCGGGTCGCCGTGCCGCCAACGGATTTGCTGCCTATGATGTGACCTTGAGCTATGCCGAGCTGGACACGCGCAGCGATGCGATTGCCGCTGGCCTGGCCTTGCACGGCATCGGCCGTGGGGTGCGTGCGGTGGTGATGGTGCGGCCGTCGCCGGAATTCTTCCTGCTGATGTTTGCCTTGTTCAAGGCCGGTGCGGTGCCGGTGCTGGTGGATCCGGGCATCGACAAGCGTGCGCTCAGGCAATGCCTGGACGAGGCGCAGCCGCAGGCATTCATCGGCATTCCGCTTGCGCAGCTGGCGCGTCGTCTGTTGCGGTGGGCGCGCTCGGCGAAACGGATCGTCAGCGTCGGCGGCCGTTACGGTTGGGGTGGGGTGACATTGGCGCGCGTGGAGCGCGATGGCGCCGGCGCCGGAAGTCAGCTGGCCGACACTGCGCCGGACGACGTGGCCGCGATCCTGTTCACCAGCGGCTCGACCGGCGTGCCCAAGGGCGTGGTGTACCGGCACCGGCATTTTGTCGGGCAGATCGAATTGCTGCGCAACGCGTTCGGCATGCAGCCCGGCGGTGTGGATCTGCCGACGTTTCCGCCGTTCGCCCTGTTCGACCCGGCCCTGGGGCTGACCTCGGTGATCCCGGACATGGACCCGACGCGCCCGGCCACCGCCGACCCGCGCAAGCTGCACGATGCCATCGCGCGCTTCGGTGTTACCCAGTTGTTCGGTTCGCCTGCGCTGATGCGGGTGTTGGCGGACTATGGGCAGCCGCTGCCCAACGTACGCCTGGCCACCTCGGCCGGTGCGCCGGTGCCGCCGGATGTGGTGGCCAGGATCCGTGCGCTGCTACCAGCCGATGCGCAGTTCTGGACCCCGTACGGCGCCACCGAATGCCTGCCGGTGGCCGCGATCGAAGGACGTACGCTGGATGCCACACGCGCGGCCACCGAGGCCGGCGCCGGCACCTGCGTGGGCCAGGTGGTCGCACCCAACGAGGTGCGCATCATCGCCATCGACGATGCGGCCATTGCCGAGTGGAGTGGTGCGCGCGTGCTGGCCACGGGCGAGGTCGGTGAAATCACTGTCGCCGGCCCCACCACCACCGACACCTATTTCAATCGCGATGCGGCCACACGCATCGCCAAGATCCGCGAGCGCCGCAGTGATGGCAGCGAGCGCATCGTTCACCGCATGGGCGATGTCGGCTATTTCGATGCCGACGGCCGCTTGTGGTTCTGCGGGCGCAAGACCCACCGCGTGGAAACGGCCACCGGCCCGCTGTACACCGAACAGGTGGAGCCGGTCTTCAACGTGCATCCGCAGGTGCGGCGGACCGCGTTGGTCGGTGTGGGCACACCCGGGCAACAACAGCCGGTGCTGTGCGTCGAATTACAGCCGGGCGTACCGGCGTCGGCATTTGCGCAGGTGCAAACCGACTTGCGCGCGCTAGGCGCGGCGCACCCGCATACTGCGGGCATCGCGCGTTTCCTGCGCCATTCCGGCTTTCCGGTGGACATCCGCCACAACGCCAAGATCGGCCGCGAAACGTTGGCAGTCTGGGCGGCGCAGCAGCGTGCGTCATCGGCTGCTGCGTGACACCGCTGCGTCGGCGTGTGTCGCCACGCGCGCGGGTAGTTGTTCTTCTTTACGTTCTTGCAATGGAGGTGGTGCGTGCGGATTCTGGTGACCGGTGGTGGCGGTTTTCTCGGTCAGGCCTTGTGCCGCGGGTTGCGTGCGCGTGGGCACGACGTGGTGAGCTTCCAGCGCGGCGATTACCCCGTGCTGCAGACGCTGGGCGTGGGCCAGATCCGCGGCGACCTGGCCGACCCGCAGGCGGTGCGGCATGCCTTCGCCGGCATCGATGCGGTGTTCCATAACGCCGCCAAGGCCGGCGCGTGGGGGAGCTACGACAGCTATCACCAGGCCAACGTGGTGGGCACGCAGAACGTGCTCGATGCGTGTCGCGCCAACGGCGTGCCGCGTCTGATCTACACCTCCACACCCAGCGTGACCCATCGCGCCACCAATCCGGTGGAAGGTCTCGGCGCCGACGAAGTGCCGTATGGCGAAGACCTGCGTGCCGCATATGCGGCGACCAAGGCGATTGCCGAGCGTGCGGTGCTGGCGGCCAACGATGCGCAACTGGCAACCGTCGCCTTGCGTCCGCGGCTGATCTGGGGGCCGGGCGACAATCACTTGCTGCCGCGCCTGGCAGCGCGCGCACGCGCCGGCCGCCTGCGCATGGTGGGCGATGGCAGCAACCTGGTGGACAGCACGTACATCGACAACGCTGCGCAGGCGCATTTCGATGCGTTCGATCACCTCGCGCCGGACGCTGCCTGCGCAGGCAAGGCCTACTTCATCTCAAACGGCGAACCCTTGCCGATGCGCGAGTTGCTCAATCGCCTGCTGGCGGCGGTCGGTGCACCGGTAGTGACGCGCTCGCTGTCGTTCAAGACCGCGTACCGGATTGGCGCGGTGTGTGAAACGCTATGGCCACTGTTGCGTCTGCCAGGCGAGGTGCCGTTGACGCGCTTTCTGGTGGAGCAGCTGTGCACGCCGCACTGGTACAGCATGGAACCGGCGCGCCGCGATTTCGGCTATGTGCCGCGCATCAGCATCGAAGAAGGGCTCAATCGGCTGCGATCCTCATCTTCCAACGACATCGCCATCACCCGATAAAGACCGGCACATCCACAAGATACGTCTGCGCCGATTCGGCACGACAACTTTTGGAACTATTGCCATGCTGCATTACGCCATCATCTTCTTCGTCATCGCCATCATCGCTGCCGTCCTGGGCTTCAGTGGTATCGCCGGTGCAGCGACCAACATCGCCTGGATCCTGTTCGTGGTGTTCCTGATCCTGGCAGTGATCTCGATGTTCCGTCGCGGCAAGGTATAACGCCTAAACGCGATACGTCACGGCAGCGGCGCTGCCGACCGGCGCTCACATGGCCCGCTTCCGCAAGGAGGCGGGCCATGTGCGTTTTGGGTTGCGCGATGCAGTGCGCTGCATTACAGCCGCTTTTCCAGGTAGCGCACCTGTTTGCCGCTGGCCAGTACCGCCTCGCCGATCGACACGAACCCCAGCTGCTCATGCAGTGCCAGCGAGGCCGGATTGGGCGGCTCGATATTCACCTCGCACACCAATCGCAGGTGCGCTGCGGCGCGCGCCTTGCGGATGAGGTCGCCATACAGCTGCATGGCAAGGCCGCGCCGCCGGGCATGTGCGGCGATCACGATGCGGTCGACATAGACGAAGCGCGCAAAGCGCTCGGCCAGCCACGCGAAGTTGGCGTTGGCATAGGCAGCATCCTGATCCAGCGCAATCAACAAGCCATCGGCTGGCGCAACGACGCGCGCATGCCAGGCTCTGCGCAACAGCGCAGTCAGCCCGTCGGTATCGAGCAACGACAACTCGGTGGCATGTGCATTGTTGAGCGCAAGCAATGCCGGTGCGTCGCACGGTTGTAGCGCGCGCAGGGGAGCGGCGGTCATTGGCGCGTGTGTAGCGCGCTGCGCAGCAACTGGTCGTCGGCATGTCGCTGCAACGCCAGGTCGATCAATTGCGTGATCAGGCTTGTGTAGTCCAGCCCACTTGCCTGCCAGAGTTTGGGATACATGCTGATGCGGGTGAATCCGGGCAGCGTGTTGATCTCGTTGATCACGATGCGCCCTTCCGCGTCCAGAAAGACATCCACCCGTGCCATGCCGGAACAGTCCAGTGCCTGATAGGCCTGCACGGCGATCTGCTGGATGCGCTGTTGCGTCCGTGCGTCAATCGCGGCGGGGATCACGATGTCGGCGCCATGGGCGCTGATGTATTTGGTCTGGTACGAATAGAACGCGTCGTGCACCACCACCTCGCCGCAGACACTGGCTTGCGGGGTGGCATTGCCGAGCACGGCGCATTCGATTTCGCGTCCGGCAATGGCCGCTTCCACCAGCACCTTGTGGTCGTATGCCAACGCCAGGGCAAGCGCGTCGGCGAAGTCCGCTGCGCTGCGCACCCGGCTGACGCCGACCGAAGAACCCTGGTTGGCCGGTTTGACGAACAACGGCAGCCCGAACTGCGCAATCAGCGCATCCACATCGGCGTGCGCGGCTGTGTGGCGGTTGAAGCACACGAACGGCGCCACCTCCAGGCCGGCATCGCGCAGCACGCGCTTGGCCATGTCCTTGTCCATTGCCAGCGCCGAGCCCAGCACGCCGGAGCCGACGAAGGGCAGGTTGGCCATGCGCAACAATCCCTGCAGCGAGCCGTCTTCGCCCAGGGTGCCGTGCACGATCGGAAACACCACATCGATCTGCGCCAGCGCCTGCTCCGACTCCACCGGGCGCAGCTGCGCCTGCTCGGCGCCGGGCAGCACCGCCACTGCGTGACCGCTGCGGTGCAAGGCGATCCGGCTCGGATCGTCTGCATCGCGCAGAAAGCCATCCTTCGCACTCAGATGCCACTGGCCCTGCTTGTCGATACCGATCAGCACCGGCTCGAAGCGATGCGGGTCCAGCGCCTCCAGGACGTTGCGCGCCGACTGCAGCGAGACCTCGTGCTCGGCCGATTTGCCGCCGAAGATGAGACCGACCCGGATCTTGCGCATTGCCTGCTCCTGCCAACTGTTCGAGAAGGGCGCCAGCATGCCCGTGACCGGCCGGCCGAAGGAAGTCGCAGATCGGTGCGGCCAGCTAATCCGCACGGACGCTGCACTGCTCGCCGCAGGGCGCGATGGTCGCAATGGGCCGCCCGCACAGCGCAGCCTGCCCACGCGCTACCGCACAGTGCCGGCAGGCCAGGCCCTCCAGGCAGCGACCGCTGCATCGATCGCTCCACCGCCAAGCAGGCGCGTGCCATGGCCACCGCGGCGGCCTCCGGTGCGCAGCACCCCAACATCGTCAGCCAGCTGCGACATGCAGGGACGGTAGAATGCGGGCATGCCCGGATCACTCATCAATTCCCTCAAGCCGCTCGCCGGCCAGGCCCTGCAGGCCGCGCTCAATCGCGCGCTGGCGCTGGACCCGGATACCCGCGACGCCCTGTTGCCGCTGGAAGGCCAGCGCATTGCGCTGACCCTGGATGCGCCGGCGCTGGCCCTGCAGATCCGTGTGCACGAGCGCCGGTTGCTGGTCGGCCCGGTCGACCAGGCGCAGGAGCCGGATCTGGCGGTGCGCAGCAGCCTGGCCGGCTTGCTCGGGCAATTGCCGCTGCTGGCCAATGCACGGCGCAGCGGCCCGCCGGCCGGCCGGCTCAAGGTCTCCGGCGACGCCGAGCTGGCGCGCCAGCTGCAGCAGCTGGCCGGGCGCTTCGATCCGGACTGGCAACTGCCCTTCGTGGCGGTGTTCGGGCAGATCCTGGGCGTGCAGATCGCCGGCGCAGTGCGTGCAGCGCTGCAGCAGGCGCGCCGCAGCGCATCGGACCTGGCCCATAGCGCGGCCGAATTCGTCACCGAGGAATCGCGCGACGTGGTGCCGCGTGCCGAGCTCGATGCCTTCTACGACGACGTGGACGAGCTGCGCGACGGCGTCGAACGGCTGGCCGCACGCGTGGCACGGCTGCGCGCGGCCGGAGGTGCCGCATGAAGGCGCTGTTGCGGGCAAGCCGCATCGGCCGGGTGATCCTGCGCTACCGCCTGGACGACCTGCTGCAGGGCAGCCCCGCCGAGCGCTGGCTGCGCCTGGCCAAGCCGTTCGTGCCGCGTGCCAGTGCCGAGATCGCCGCGCAATCGCGCGGTGCGCGGCTGCGGCTGGCGTTGCAGGAGCTGGGCCCGATCTTCGTCAAGTTCGGGCAGATCCTGTCGACCCGGCGCGACCTGATTCCGGCCGATGTGGCCGAAGAACTCACCCTGCTGCAGGACCGGGTCAAGCCGTTCGACGGCGAGGCCGCACGCCTGATCGTGGAAGGCGCGCTCGGCCTGCCGGTCAGCGTGGCGTTCGCCTCCTTCGACACCGTGCCGCTGGCCTCGGCCTCGATCGCGCAGGTGCATGCGGCCACGTTGCCGCCCGATGCCAATGGTGTGCGCCGCGAAGTGGTGGTCAAGGTGCTGCGCCCGGACATCGAGCGCCAGATCGATGCCGACATCGCGCTGCTGCATTCGCTGGCTACGCTGGTCGAACGCACCCATCCGCGCGCCGACAAGATCCGCCCGCGCGAAGTGGTGGCCGAGATCGAAGGCACCCTGTCGGCCGAACTCGACCTGCAGCGCGAAGGCGCCAATGCCAGCGTGCTGCGCCGGTTCTGGGAAGGCTCGGACGATCTTTACGTGCCGGAAGTGATCTGGTCGCATACCGCCGAACGCGCGCTCACGCTTGAGCGCGTGTACGGCATTCCCTCCGATGACATCGTCAAGCTCGATGCCGCCGGCATCGACCGCAAGGCGCTTGCGGCCAAGGGCGTGCGGGTGTTCTACACGCAGGTGTTCCGCGACAACTTCTTCCATGCCGATGCGCACGCCGGCAACATCTGGGTCGATTCGGACCCGGAGCGCCGCCTCAACCCACGCTTCATCGCGCTGGATTTCGGCATCATGGGCCAGCTCTCGCAGGAAGATCAGTACTACCTGGCCGAGAACTTCATGGCGATCTTCCACAAGGATTACCGCCGCATGGCCGAGTTGCACGTCGAGGCGGGCTGGATGCCCGACAACGTGCGCATCGACGAACTGGAAGCGGCCGCGCGCTCGGTGTGCGAGCCCTACTTCACCCGGCCGCTGTCGGAGATTTCGCTGGCGCAGGTGCTGATCAAGCTGTTCCGCGTCGCCCAGCGCTACGAACTGACGCTGCAGCCGCAGCTGATCCTGCTGCAGAAGACCTTGCTCAACATCGAAGGCGTCGGCCGCCAGCTCGACCCCAAGCTGGATATCTGGGCCGTGGCACGGCCGGTGCTGGAGCGCATCCTGCGCGAGCGCTACAGCCCGCGCCGGGTGCTGGGTGAGTTGAGCAAGCGCCTGCCGGAAATCATGACGCACGCACCGGACATGCCGCGCCTGGTACATAGCTGGTTGAAGCAGCAGGTGGAAGGGCGGCATCAACTGGAGATCCGCTCGGCCGAGCTGCGCGCGCTGGATGCGAGCCTGCGCAAGCTGCAGACCCGCGTGGTCACCGCCATCACCGGTAGCGGGCTGCTGGTGGTCGCCGCGGTGCTGTACGGCCTGCACCCGGATGGCTGGTACCTGGGCACGGTGCCGGTGTGGAGCTGGATCAGCGGCGGCGCCGGCTCGGCCGCCCTGCTGGTGGCGTGGCTGCGCCGTTAGGCAAGGGGCTGTGCCAGGGCGCTCATCCGTCGGATGTCGGCGGTGCGGCGGCGGTGTGCCAGGTGTGCGGCGGTCTTGCCGCCACACCGGCAGCGGGCAAGGAGTAAGGGCGTGGCGAGCGATCTGCAGGCATTGAAGGACGAGTTGGCGCGCTTTGGCAGCGCCAACGACGCGCGCGAGTCCGCGCGCGACCGGCGCATGCTCAACATCACCCCGGACACCGGTGCCTTGCTGACCGTGCTGGTGCGTGCCACCGGCGCGCGCCGCGTTCTCGAAATCGGCACCTCCAACGGCTATTCGACGGTGTGGCTGGCCGAGGCGGCTGCGGCGATCGGTGGGCATGTCACCACCGTGGAGCTTGCCGCCGACAAGGTGGCCCTGGCGCAGGCCACACTCGCACGCAGTGGCTTGGCGGCGTCGGTGGATGTGGTGCACGGCGACGGCGGCGCGTGGCTGACGCAGGCAGCCAGCGCCAGCGTCGATCTGGTCTTCCTGGATTCGGCGCGCGACGCGTATGTGCGCTGGTGGCCGGCACTGCGCCGCGTGCTGCGCCATGGTGGCCTGCTGGTGGTCGACAATGCGCTGTCGCACGCCGACGAACTGGCGCCGTTCACCGCGCTGCTGGCTGCCGATCCGGCGATCACCTGCAGCGTGGTGCCAGTGGGCAACGGCGAATTGCTGGCGGTGTGCGGCGCGGCCTGAGCACACACCGCCGGCCTGCTAGGCCTCACGCCTGGAGGTGCGCGACTGGCGCGCGCCACAGGCTCTACCGGTGCCGGATGCGGTCAATGGCGGCGCGGCGTGGCACTGCGATGGCATGCCGCGGCCACGGCGCGGATAATCCGCCGGTGAGCACATCCCCCAAGCATCTGCAGATTCTCTACCAGGACCCTGTCCTGGCCGTCGTCGACAAACCCGCGGGCCTGATGGTCCACGACAGCAAGCTGGCGCGCGGGGAGGACGACTTCCTGGCCGACCGCCTGCGCGAGCAGTTGGGCAAGCCGATTTTTCTGGTGCACCGGCTCGATCGCGCCACCAGCGGCTGCCTGCTGCTGGCATTCGACCGCGACAGCGCCAGTGCGCTGGGCAAGGCCCTGATGGCGGGCGAGGTGGATAAAAATTATCTGACCGTCTGCCGCGGCTGGCCGGCCGAGGAGCGCTTCAGCGTCGATCACGATCTGGATGGCGGCCCCGGCAAACCGGTCAAGAAGCCGGCGGTGACGCATTTCCAGCGTCTGGCCACCGGCGAGCTGGAGATCCCGTCCACCGGTTTCACCACCTCACGCTATGCGTTGTTGCGCTGCCAGCCGCAGACCGGCCGGTTCCGGCAGATCCGCCGGCACATGAAGCACCTGTCGCATCACATGATCGGCGACACCAGCCATGGCGATGGTCGGCACAACCGCAGCTTTCGCATGCTCGGCATCCACCGCATGTTGCTGCACGCCGAACGGCTTGAATTTCCGCATCCGGCCGACGGCAGGCGCATCAGCATCACCGCGCCGCTGGATGCGGAATTCACCAAGGCGTGTGCGTTGTTCGGCTGGGACGTGGCGCAATTGCAGGCGATGCCACTCGCACAGTGATGCGGGGGTGCCCAGCGGTCTGTCGATGCCGCAGTGGCGATCGGCAAGGCGTCCGGGGAGCCGTACCCTCACCCCAACCCCCGCTGCGCGCCCCGGCCCGCGCAAGCAGCACGGGCGCTCCAAGGCACGCGCGCCAATGGCGCGCAAGCGCTGCCTTCTGGCCCCGCACGGAGAGGGGCGAGAGCTGCGCTCTTACGAATCCCCAATCCCCACTCCCGAATCCCCGCCCCTCAGGGCCTCTTCGCCGGTGCCGGCTCGTTGACGATCTTCTCCAGATCCTTCTGCAGATCGGCAAACAGCGGCAGCATCTTCTGCTGGATGGCGCCCATCAGGTTCTGGGTCAGGGCCGGGGTCTTGTCGAGCAGGCTCTGGCCGGCCGAGCTCTCGTAGAACTCGGCCATCGCCAGCACGTCCTCGCGCGAGAACGAGCGCTTGTAGATATCCACATACATCGGGCGCAGCTCCGACCACGACAGGGCCTTGCGCACGGTCTGGCGGGTGCGCTCCTGGATGCGTTGCAGCTGCGCCTGCTGGTCGCCGCTGAGCTGGCGCTGCGCGGTGAGCTGGGCGAACTGCTGCTGCTGCATCGCTTCGATCTGCGGCAGCATGGTGTCCAGCATGGTCTGCGCGCGCGAGGCGGCCAGCAGACGGTTGACGTCGGCATCGCTGGGCGCCTGCGCCAGCGCGGAAGGGGCCGCCACGGCCAGCAGGCCGAGCAGCAGCAGCCGGCGGGCAAGGCCGCGTGCGGCAGCAAGCGAAAAAGAAGGTGTCATCGGAGCATCCTGCAAGCGGGGAACCGGCGGCAGCATACGGGAGCCGGCGTTCGCGCGCGCGTCCACGCTGCTGCCGATACAATCGGCGCAATGGCCAGCGACCCGATCCAGATCACCCCCAGCCTGACGATTCCGCCCAGCGAACTCGTCGAACGCTTCGTGCGTGCCAGCGGCGCAGGCGGGCAGAACGTCAACAAGGTGTCCACTGCGGTGGAGCTGCGGTTCGACGTGGCCGGGTCGCCCTCGCTGCCCGAGCCGTTGCGGGCGCGGCTGCTGTCGCGGCGCGACCGCCGCATGACCGCCGAGGGCGTGCTGGTGATCGATGCGCAGCGCTTCCGCACCCAGGACCGCAACCGCGACGATGCGCGCGAGCGGCTGGTCGAGATCATCAGCGCGTGCCTGTCGGTGCCCAAGCGCCGGGTCGCCACCAAACCGAGTCACGGTGCCAAGCTGCGGCGGCTGGATGCCAAGCGTGAGCGCAGTCAGATCAAGCGTGGACGCTCTGCGTCCCACTGGGAGTAAGCGTGAGTCAACCCGACCCGTCGTTGCCACCGGTAACACAGGCCAACATCCTGCTGCAGCCATCCCCGCCCAGAATGCCGCGTGCGCACGGCCGTTTCGGCCGCTGGCTGGGCCGTACCGCCCTGCGCCTGACCGGCTGGCGCCTGCTCGGGCGACTGCCCGACGAGCCCAAGCTGGTGATGATCGTGGCGCCGCACTCCTCCAACTGGGACGGCTTCCTGGGCTTTGCCGCCAAGTTCGCGCTCGGCTTCGAGGTGCGCGTGCTGGGCAAGGCGCAGCTGTTCTGGTGGCCGCTGGGCCCGCTGCTGCGCAAGCTCGGCGGCATCCCGCTGGACCGCAGCTCGCCGCAGGGCACCATCGGCCAGGCGGTGCGGCTGATCCGAAACTCCGAACAGATGTGGTACGTGATCACCCCCGAAGGTACGCGCAAGCGCGTCGAACACTGGAAGGCCGGTTTCTGGAAAATCGCCTCCGATGCCAAGGTACCGATCCTGCCGGTGTACTTCGATTACCCCAGCAAGACCGTGGGCATCGGCGAGCCGTTCTGGACCGGCAACGACATGGCCGCCGACATCGCCGCGATTCGCACCTGGTACCGGCCGTGGCGCGGCAAGCATCGCGATACGTTGTGAGGGCAGTTGGGAGGTGCGTATGCGCCTTCCAGCAGCTGACCGGCGCCACCCTACGCGCGAGAAGAGGCACGCATGCAGCTCACCAACTTCCTCGTCATGGATTTCAACGGCGATTTAATCGAGGCGGATGCCAACGGTCACCACGTAGCGTTCTGCTGCTTCACCTGCTTTCATCCCGTCATCGCCAATGCACTGGAAGACCAGCGCGGAAGCGATGAGGAGCATCTTGCATTCTGTAAAGGTTGCAACACCGGCTACTTCCTGGACGTTCGCCCGGCCAAGGAGAAGCTCTACGTCCATAGTGCAGACAGCACTGGCACTTCATTCGACCTGAGCGCGCTCGATCCATGAGCTGAAGACGCGACCGCGCTTATTTGGTTTGATGCATTTTGCGGGCGATCAGAGTGCTACGGTGGCATGCGTGTAGCCGATGTGGCGTATCGGTACTGATACGCATGTCCAGGCTGCCTTCGTGAGCGCGCTTGCCCTATCGTCCGGCACCGCCGGTCCAGTCAAGAGTTGCAGTGAGGAAGCACCATGATCGCTCTGTTCGCTCGCGCCTTATTCCTGTCGTTGCTGCTATGTGCCGGCCCCGCACTGGCGGCCACACCCATGCTGGTCATCCACGGCGGCGCGGGCGTGGAGAAATCCAGCCTTTCACCCGACGAACAAACCCAGGCCCGTGAGGCGATGCAGCGCGCGCTGCGCGCCGGGCATGCGGTGTTGAATGGTGGCGGCAGCGCGGTGGATGCGGTGGCCGCCACCATCACCGTGCTGGAGGATGCGCCGCAGTTCAACGCCGGTCGCGGTGCGGTGTTCACCCACGACGGCAAGAACGAGCTGGATGCGGCGATCATGGACGGGGCCAGCGGCAAGGCCGGTGCGATCGCCGGCGTGCACGCGGTCAAGAATCCGATCCAGCTGGCGCGCAGCGTCATGGACCGCTCCAGGCACGTGATGCTGGTCGGCGAGGGCGCCGAACAGTTTGCGCGCGAGCAGGGCATCACCCTGGTGGACCCGAGCTACTTCCGCACCGACAAACGCTGGCAGCAACTGCAAAAAGCGCTCAAGGCCGAAGCCGGCGACCGCCAGGCCCAGGCCGCGCTGGAGCTGGAAACCGCCAAGCACTTCGGCACGGTCGGTGCACTGGCGCTGGATCGCGACGGCCATCTGGCCGCCGGCACCTCCACTGGCGGGATGACCAACAAGCGCTATGGCCGCGTGGGCGATGCGCCCATCATCGGCGCCGGCACCTATGCCAACAGCCAATGCGCGGTGTCGGGTACCGGCTGGGGCGAGTTCTATATCCGCGCCGTGGCCGCCTATGACATCTGCGCACGCATGAAATACGCCGGCCAGTCGTTGCAACAGGCGGCCGAGACGGTGATCGATCAGCAGATCCCCGCCGCCGGTGGCGACGGCGGCGCCATTGCGCTGGACGCGCAGGGCAACATCGCGTTTCCGTTCAATACCGAAGGTATGTACCGCGGCTGGATCGGCGCCGACGGCACCCCGCATGTGGCGATCTTCAAGGACGAGACGCTTTGAGGGAGCACCGCGCGCCGGCACGGTGCGTTGGCTGTCCCGCAGCGCTACCACCGTCGGAACGGTACCGATGGCCAGCTTTCGCTCCTGTCGCCGCATACCACCGCCGCTTGCCTGGCTCGCCGCCTCGTCCTTCTCCCGCACGCGGGAGAAGGTGCCCGAAGGGCGGATGAGGGCACGCACCCTCGGCCGCCTCTGTCCGCACATCGCCATTCATCAATCCCCCAGCCAACGGCACATGCCGGCGCCGCCCAAACCCGCTAGCGTGGCCGGCTGCACTACCCACTCAGGAATCACACGCCATGTCGCGTACCGTCGTTCTGGCCGCTGCCATCACCCTGGCGCTGGCCGCTTGTTCTGGAAAAGAGCCATCCGGTAAGGAGTCCACCACCGTGCCCGAGAAGACCGCCACCGCCCCGGCTGCGGACGCTGCACCGAACCCGTTGCTGACCGCCAGCACGCTGCCGTTCCAGGCGCCGCCATTCGACAAGATCAAGGACAGCGATTATCTGCCGGCCTTCGAAGAAGGCATGCGCCTGCATCTGGCCGAGGTGCGCAAGATTGCCGACAACAGCGAGCCGCCCACCTTCGACAACACCATCGAAGCACTGGAGCGCAGCGGCGAGACGCTGACGCGTGTGTCGCGCATCTTCTTTGGCCTGGTGCAGGCCGATACCAGCGATGCACGCCAGAAGATCCAGGAAGAGATCGCGCCCAAGCTGGCCGCGCACGAAGACGAGATCAACCTCGATCCCAAGCTGTTTGCGCGCGTCAAGACCATCTACGACCAACGCGACACGCTGAACCTGGATCCGGAACAAAAGCGCCTGGTCGAGCGCGACTACGAAAACCTGGTACGCGCCGGTGCGCAGCTCTCGGATGCCGACAAGGACAGCCTGCGCAAGCTCAATGTGGAAGAAACCACGCTCTCCACCCAGTTCCATACCCGCCTGGTGGCCGCCTCGGCTGCCGCTGCGGTGGTGGTGGACGACAAGGCCAGGCTCGATGGACTGAGCGAAGGCGACATTGCCGCCGCCGCCGAAGCGGCCAAGGCGCGCAAGCTCGATGGCAAGTATCTGCTCACCCTGCAGAACACCACCCAGCAACCGGTGCTGGCGTCGCTGAAGAGCCGCGAGCTGCGCGCCGAAGTGTTGAAGGCGTCTGAAACGCGCGCGGAAAAGGGCGATGCCAACGACACCCGCCAGACCATCCAGCGCCTGGCGCAGCTGCGAGCGCAAAAGGCCAAGCTGCTCGGGTTCGACAGCTATGCGGCCTACAGTCTTGGCGACCAGATGGCCAAGACCCCGGCCGCCGCGCTGAAATTGCTGACCGACACCGTGCCGGCTGCCACCGCCAAGGCGCGGCGCGAAGTGGGCGAGATGCAGAAGGTGATCGATTCTCAGAAGGGCGGCTTCAAGCTCGCCGCCTCCGATTGGGACTTCTACGCCGAGCAGGTGCGCAAGGCCAAGTACGACCTGGACGAGTCGCAGATCAAGCCGTACTTCGAGCTGGACAACGTGCTGCAGAACGGCGTGTTTTATGCCGCTACGCAGTTGTACGGCATCACCTTCAAGCAGCGCACCGATATCCCGACCTACCACGCCGACATGAAGGTGTATGAAGTCTTCGATGCCGATGGCACCTCGATGGCGCTGTTCTATACCGACTACTTCAAGCGCGACAGCAAGTCCGGTGGCGCATGGATGGACGTGCTGGTCGAACAGGACGGCCTCACCGGCGCCAAGCCGGTGGTCTACAACGTGTGCAACTTCACCAAGCCAGCCGCGGGCCAGCCGGCCTTGTTGAGCTTCGACGATGTGACCACGCTGTTCCATGAGTTCGGCCACGCGCTGCATGGCATGTTCTCCAAGGTGAAGTACCCCTCGATCGCCGGCACCAGCACCTCGCGCGATTTTGTGGAATTCCCCTCGCAGTTCAACGAACACTGGGCCTCCGATCCCAAGGTCTTCGCCAACTACGCCAAGCACTACCAGACCGGCGCGGCGATGCCGGCCGAGCTGGTGGAGAAGATCAAGAAAGCCAAGACCTTCAACAGCGGCTATGCCACCACCGAGTACCTGTCGGCTGCGCTGCTGGACCTAGCCTGGCACACCCAGCCGGCCGATGCGCCGCTGCAGGACGTGAGCAAGTTCGAGGCCGATGCGCTCAAGCGCTTCAAGGTGGACCTGGCCGAAGTGCCGCCGCGTTACCGCAGCACGTACTTCGACCACATCTGGGGCGGCGGTTATTCGGCCGGTTACTACGCCTACTTCTGGTCGGAAGTGCTCGATGACGATGCGTTCGAATGGTTCAAGGAAAACGGTGGCCTGACCCGCAAGAACGGCGACACCTTCCGCGCCAAGATCCTTTCGCGCGGCAATACCGTCGATCTGGCCACGCTGTACCGCGATTTCCGCGGCAAGGATCCCAGCGTCAAGGCGCTGCTGGAAAACCGTGGCTTGACCGAGTGAGTGATCGAAACAGGTGGTTGCACGGGTGATGTGCAGCCAGCATCGAAACGGGATGGCCATGTGCCATCCCGTTTTCGTTTGCGCGGGCCGCAGCACATCGCAGTTGCGGCTGAGCAAGCAGATCAACGGGGCCATGCCTTTCGTCACTTCCGTGCGCCCGCCACCCACGCGCATTGTCGGGGAGAGCCAACGCGGCTCCCCCTGATCGGACAGGTCTGCCATGAACCCATCACCTCTCGCACGCTCCCGTGTGCAGCGCGCCGCACACTGGTCGCGCAAGGAATTGTTGCCGCTGCTCGTCATGCTGGTGCTGTTGACCGCCGCGCGCTCCTCGTTCGCCAATCACTACCAGGTGCCCACCGGCTCGATGCAGCCCACCTTGCAGCCGGGCGACCGGGTGGTGGTGGACATGCACGCCTATGGCTGGCGCGTGCCGCTGAGCAACCGCATCGTTGTCGATGGCGAGCAACCGCAGCGCGGCGAGGTGGTGGTGTTCGATTCGCCGCGCGATGGCACGCGCCTGATCAAGCGCGTGGTGGCGGTGGCTGGCGACCGTGTCGACCTGCGCGATGGCCATCTGTCGATCAACGGACAGCCGTTGCAGAGCGATGGCGACGGTGCGCACGAACGTTTTGGTGCGCGTGTGGCGCAGCTCGACCTGGATGCCGGTGGCGGCCCGGACCTGCACGCGGTACAGGTGCCGGCCGGCAAGCTGCTGGTGATGGGCGACCATCGTGGCAACAGCCTGGATGGGCGCTATTTCGGCTTTGTCGATGCGGCGGCGGTGTATGGCAAGGCGGTGGCGGTGTATTACCGGCGCGGCGACGGGCTGGAGTGGATCCTGCTGTAAGCGGCGCGCGATTGCTCCCCGGCGCTGCATGCAAGCAGGCACGCTTACCGGCGGCGCAGACCACGGCTCCGCCTGAGCTCAGAACGCCACACCCGCCAGCGTGCAGGAGGTCTCCCACAGGCGCGCAGCCACGTGGCGGTCGTGGGCCTGGCGGGCGATCTTTGCCGGGGCCGGGTCGCCTTTGAGCTCGAACAGGCCGTCCGGGCCGTAATACCCACCGCCCTGTGCCTGTGGCGCGGTGGCGGCATATAACGTGGGGAGGGCGCCGGCCGCGGCCGAGTGGCTGAGGTAAGGCCCCAGCAAGGCGGTTGCCGCGCCAAGCGCCGTACGGCGGCCACCGGCGGCCGGCCCGTTGGCGATCAATGCGGTCCGTGCAACGCCGGGATGTGCGGCGACTGAGTGCAGCCCCCAGCCCTGCGCGTCGCTGCGCCGCTGCAGTTCCATGCTGAACATCAGCATCGCCAGTTTGGACTGGCCATAAGCCTTCCAGGGGCGATACGGACGCTCGGTCTGCAGGTCGTCGAAATCGATGCGGGCCTGACGGTGGGCCAGACTCGACAGGTTGACCACGCGTGGCGCCACGGCCGCACGCAACAGCGGCAGCAGCTGCGCAGTGAGCGCGAAGTGCCCGAGATAATTACTGCCGAACTGCAACTCCATACCGTCGGCGGTGGTCTGCCGCTGCGGCGGGGCCATCACCCCGGCGTTGTTGATCAACAGATCCACCCGTTGCTGGTGCGCGGCAAGCCGATCGGCAAACGCGCGCACCGATGCCAGTTGTGCAAGGTCCAGGGTTTCAACGCGCACCGTGGCGGCGGGATGCGCGGCCAGCAGTGCCTGCCGCGCGGCCTCGCCCTTGGCGGCATTGCGCGCGGTCAGCACCAGGCTGGCGCCGGCACCGGCCAGGGCCAGCGCAGTTTCATAGCCCAGCCCACCTGGGCTGGCACCGGTAATCACGGCCACCCGCGCCCGCTGCGGGGGCAGGTTGGCCAGCGTCCAGCGGCTCACCGCGCCACCGCCAGGGTGTCGGGCAGCGCGCGCCACCAGCGTTCGCCGGTGGCCGGGCGGCGCAGGTCCACGCGCTCGCCCATGTGCGGGGTGGCCAGCGGTACCTGCGCGTCCGCCGCCAGGGCGACGATGCGTTCGAACGGCTCGGTCCACACGTGCAGGGCCAGATCAAAGGTGCCGTTATGGATCGGCAACAAGGTGCGGCCGCCCACGTCCAGAAACGCCTGCAGGCTCTGCTCCGGTTGCATGTGCACGTCCGGCCACATGTGGTCGTAGGCGCCGTTTTCGATCAGCGCCACATCGAACGGCCCCAGCCGCTCGCCGATTGCCTTGAAGTGCGGGCCGTAGCCGCCGTCGCCGCTGAAGAACACGCGCAGGTCGTCCTGCTGGATCGCCCACGAGCACCACAGCGTGCGATCGCGGTCGAACAGGCCGCGCCCGGAAAAGTGCCGCGACGGCGTGGCAGTGAGCGTAATGCCGTCGATCTGCACCGACTGCCACCAGTCCAGCTGGCGCACCTTGGCCGGATCCACGCCCCAGCGCACCAGCAGGTCGCCCACGCCCAGCGGCGCGACGAACGCGCCGACGCGCTCGGCTAGCGCGGCAATGGTGGCCCGGTCCAGATGGTCGTAATGGTTGTGCGACAGGATCACGCCGGCCAGGGGCGGCAGGTCATCCAGCGCAATCGGTGGGGCATGGAAGCGCTTTGGGCCGGCAAACGCAAATGGCGAGGCGCGCCGGGAGAACACCGGGTCGGTCAGCCACAGGCCGCTCCCCAGTTTCATCAACACCGTGGAGTGACCGAGCCGGAACAGGCTGCGGTCCGGCGCGTTGTGCAGGTCCGTGGCGGTCAACGGCACAATCGGCAATGCCTGCGACGGCACCGTGCGCGCCGGCTTGTTGAACAGCACCTGCCACAGTAGCCGCAGGCCTGCCAACACGCCGGGAGTACTCAAGGTGGTGGGTAGCGCGTTGCGGAACCGCCCATGACGAAACTGCGGCGAAGAGGCGTATGGCAGTGGCAGGGATTGGGTAGGCACGACGGTATCCGGCGTAGAGGTGGTGTATCGAGATATTGGAAACACAAATTACACTACACAGTGTAGTTTTATTCTGGGGAATGTAAACCGCCCGGTGTAACATTGCGCCATGTCCAGTTCATCCGATTCGGCGCCGGCGCCGCAGCGGCTCACCGACCGCAAGCGTCACGCCATCTTGGAAGCGGCCAGTGTCGAGTTCCGCCAGCATGGTTTCGAAGCCACCAGCATGGATCGCGTGGCCGCCTCCGCAGGCGTGTCCAAGCGCACCGTCTATAACCACTTCCCCAGCAAGGACGTGTTGTTTGGGGAGATCCTGCGCGGCTTGTGGCAACGCAGCGCCGAGGCGGTGAGCCTGGCCTACCGCCCCGACCAAGCATTGCGCACGCAATTGACGCAGTTGCTGCAGCAGAAATTACGCCTGCTCGACGACGCGGCATTTATCGATCTGTCGCGCGTGGCGATAGCCGAAGGTATCCACTCGCCCGAGCGCGCACGCGCGCTGCTGGCCCAACTGGGCAGCAAGGAAGAGGGCACCACCACCTGGCTGCGCGCCGCACTGGCCGATGGCCGCCTGGCGCCGGTGGACCCGGACTTCGCCTCGCAGCAATTGCAGGCGCTGGTCAAGGGATTTGCGTTCTGGCCGCAGCTTGCGCTGGGGCAGCCGCCGCTGACGCCCGGGCAGCAGGTGCAGGTCGTCGAATCGTCGGTGGAGATGTTTCTGGGGCTTTACGGGCGCGAATGAGCGGCCGGGGGCGAACCGGCGCTGGCTATTGACGGGCATTGGGCCGGCAACGCTGCAGCGCAGGTTGCCGGCTCACGGCGGCCGGATGCAGAAGCCTTCGCCGCACCACGTGGCCTGGGCCGGAGCATGCCAGGCAGGCCAGTCACGCCTCGGCCAGCTCCTGCGTCCACACCGCCAGCGCGTACCCGTCAGGGTCGGTGAAGTGGAAACGCCGCCCGCCCGGGAATGCGAACACCGGGCGGGTGATGGTGCCGCCAGCGGCTTCGATGCGTGCCTGCGAGGCCGCCAGATCGTCGGAGGCCAGAACCACCAGTGCGCCACCCGGCTGCGCGGTTCCATGGAAGAAGCCGCCGCTCAGGCGGCCATCGCGGAATTCGCAATAGTCCGGTCCGTAGTCCTGAAACGTCCAGTCGAACGCTGCAGCGTAGAAGGCCTTGGCGGTGGCGATAGAGGCCACGGCAAATTCCAGATAGTCGATACGGTGATGCTGTGCGCTGTGTTGCATGGCGATGTCCTCGCGGTCGGTGGCTGCACAGCGTGCCCTGCGCAGCGACCTGGCGGCTTGGCGAAAACGGCCATCACCGTGCGTGTTGCTGCACCAGCTCACGTGGACTCAGCTGGGCAAGCAGGCGCGCATCGCGCACCAAATGCGGTGCATCGCCATACCCGGCCTCCAGCGCGGCGGCGGTCAGCGTGGGCTGGCTGGCTGCCAGCCGCAGGAAACGCTGCAGCCGCAAGATCCGCTCCAGCATCTTGGGGCCATAGCCGAATGCTGCGTGACAGCGCCGCCGCAGCTGCCGCTCGCTGATCTCCAGGCTTGCGCACAACGCCGGCAGGCGCGGCGCTGCAGGCCCGGCCAGCTGGGCGAAGGTGAAGGCCATCTGTTGGTCCACGGCCACCGCGCGGTGACGACACAGCGCATGCAACGTCTGCAGCACGTCGCTGCCATCGCACAGCTTCTGTTGCCAATCGCCTGCATCGCGGCCCCACAGCGCATCCAGTGCCACGCGCTGGTCGGCAATATGGTGCAGCGGAATGCCCAGCACACCGGCAGCCGCGCCTGCAGTCAATCGCACGCCGGTGAGCACGGTGCCGGCGGCTACGCAGGCCATGGTCGCGACATGGTCAGGGCCGGCGACGAACAGTGCAGCGCCATCCCAGATCAGGTCGACGCAGCCGTCCGGTAACACCCGCACCGGCGCATTGGCGGCACCTTGCCGATGGCGCCAGCTGCAACGCAGCTGGGTGCGCAACTCGGGCGGAGGTGGGAGCTGCGTATAGCGGGACCGGGTTTCTGAGGACATGGCGGCAGTCTGTGGCACAACCCGTCAACGCGCCTGGCGGAAGAACTGTGCTGTGAAGCGGATGCCGCCGATGCGGCAATCGCGCAGCGCAATCCTCCTTGCCACCCGCGTTACCGGTGGTGGCAAGGGTGCTTCACGTCCTGCCGGTGCGATCGCGCGCGAGCAGTGCGGTGTCGACGCGTAGCTCGCATGACTGCCTGTGCGCGCTGATGCAACGTCGGCAAGTGCAGCGGCAGACAACACGTCAGTGACCCGAACGGTCCGCTTGCATGCCGTCGGCCGAGGCCGCATGGCGCCGGCCATGAAACCAGGCCACCATCGGCGAGGTCATCACCGTGGTCACCAGCGTCATGCCGAACAAAAGCGTGAACAGGTCCGGGCCGATCACGCCGCTGTCCAGGCCGATCTTGATCACCACCAGTTCCATCAGGCCACGTGCATTCATCAGCGAGCCGACGGTGAGACTATCGCGCCAATCGTGCCCGCTCAGCCGCGCGCCCAGCGTGCAGCCGGCCAGTTTGCCGGTCACCGCCACGCCGATCACCAGCACGAAACCGGCGATGCCGGCGCCGGCAAACGCACTGGGGCTGGTGGCCTGGCCGGCGACGGCAAACAGCACCGGCATCAGCAAGCTGATCGCCAACGGTTCGATGCGTCCGGCCAGATGCTCCAGCAAACGGTCGTCGCGCGGCAGGCAGATGCCGAACACGAATGCACCGAAGATCGCATGCAAACCGATCCATTCGGCCACCGCCGCGCAGCCCAGCAGGCCGATCAACACCCACACCAGCGCAGTGGAGGCATAGCCGCCATCGCTCGCTCGCGGCCGCAGCAGTCGCGCATACGCCGGCTTGAGCACACCGAACACCAGCGCGATCAAGACCAGCGCACCGGCCGCAGTAAATGCCACGCCGCCGTGCGCAGTGTTGCCGGTGAGCGTGAGCACGATTGCCAGGAAGATCCATACCGTGGCGTCGTCGATGACCGCCGCGCCCAGCGCCAGACGGCCGGCCGGCGTGCGGGTCATGTTGCGATCCTTGAGGATGCGCGCCAGCACCGGAAATGCAGTGACCGACATGGCTGCCGCAATGAACAGCGCAAACGGCCAGAAGCCGACGCCGTGCGGCGCAAAGCGCGGAAACAGCCACGGCGCAGCGGCCAGGCCCAGTGCCAGCGGCAACACGAAGCCCGACACACCAACCAGCACCGACGCGCGCACCTGTGCCTTGGTGCCTTCCGGTGCACGCAGCTCCACGCCGACGACGAACATGAAAAGCACCACCCCCAGATTGGCCAGCCCCGACAACGGTGGCAGGCTCTTGGCGGCGAACAGCGCGCCATGCAGCTCCGGTAGCCACGCGCCGAAGGCGATCGGGCCCAGCAACAGGCCGGCCGCCATTTCACCGATGACAGGCGGCTGCCCGACCCGTTGCAATAGCGCACCACACAGGCGCGCCGCCCCCAGAATCACTGCCAACTGCACCAGCAACAACGTGGTCGGATTCATTGCGTCAACGTTCCATTGGTTGAGTCGGCTCGACGTGCGGGTCGAGCGCGCTGTATGCGGTCCGTCGTCCCCTGGACAGACCACGCGCTCGTGCGCTCATGCTCCAGCGTAGTCGCCGAGTGTATGCGGACGTCATTGCGTCGTGCATAGCGCGATCACGCATCGCGCGCAATGTCGCCTCGAACGGCGTGTAGGAGCCACACACCGTGCATCGCCGTCCTGTCGCGTTTGCTGGATTTGTTGCACAGCACACGGCGCCTGCGCAATCGACACATGGCACGTGGCAACCTCGGCCGCGACGCACACTCACGTAGCGGGGCGCGCCAGCAAATTCAGGTGATCGCGTGGCGTCGATCACCTGACGGCTTAGCGCTCCGAGTCGCCGCTCTCGTCATAGCCGCGCGGCGTAAACAGATCCGGCTGGATCAGTTCGATGAAGGCGCGTGCCTGCGGCGACAGATACTTGCCCTTGCGCACCACCACGCCGTAGCTGCGGGTAGGAAAAAAGTCCTTGAGCGAGCGTGTGGCCAGTTTGTCGCGATCGGCATCGGTGACGCAGATGGCGGTCACGATGGAAATGCCCATGCCCATCGCCACGTACTGCTTGATCACCTCCCAGCCGCCCACTTCCAGCGCCACGGTGTAGGGCACCCGGGCCTGTTGAAAGATCAGGTCGACCAGGCGGTAGGTCACCTGCCGCCGCGGCGGCAGGATCAACGGATACGGCGACAGATCCTGCAACGACACCGTGGGCTTGTGCGCCAGGGGATGGTCGGGCGGGGTGATCAACAGTTGCTCGAAGCGGTACACCGGTGCGTAGTTGAGGTCGGCTGGCACGTCCAGCATCGAACCGACCGCCAGATCCACCGCATCCTCGCGCAGCAGGTCGGTGCCGTCGGCGCTGATCGCGTTGTGCAAGGTCAGCCGCACATCCGGATGGCGCGCGCGGAAGTTTTCCACGATGCGCGGCAGCAGGTACAGGATGGTGGAACTGTTGGCGGCAATGGTCAGCTCGCCCGCATCCAGCCCGCGCACCTTCTCGCGGAAGCTCGCCTCCAGCCCATCCAGGCTTTCCACCAGCGGCAGCGCCATGTCGTACAGCAGCTGTCCCTCGCGGCTGGGCGCCAGCCGCCGCCCGGAGCGCTCGAACAAGGGCACCCCCAGGTCGCGTTCCAGTGCCTGCAGTTGCAGGGTCACCGCCGGCTGACTGACGTACAGCGCCTCAGCAGCCCGTGAGACCGAGCCCAGTCGCACGGTCTGACAGAACGCCCGCAGCGGCTTGAGCCGATCAGATTTGTAGGAAAATCGCGGGGTTGGCGCCATACCGATGGGCGATCATTGCTTGATATAAGTGCAGCTTATTTACAGCATTGATAAAACTGCTTTGTCAAATAGTCCGTTGGCGCGCACGGTGCAGGTCCGGACGCACAAGGAACTCCCCATGTCTGCCACCGCTTTTGCTCCACGTCCTACCGACCGCGCCACGCCAGGTCTGTCGCTGACCACCCAGGTCGCCGGGCAGGCAGAACTGCTGCCGCCAGCGGCGCTGGCGCTGCTGGTCTCGCTGCACCGCGCGATCGAGCCCGGCCGTCAGCACCGTCTGGCCCAGCGGCGCGCCCGCCAGGCCGCCTTCGACGCCGGCCAGCTGCCGGACTTCCGCGCCGACACCCGGGCCATCCGCGAGAGTGACTGGCGCGTTGCGCCCTTGCCGGCGGCATTGCAGGACCGCCGCGTCGAGATCACCGGCCCCACCGACCCGAAGATGGTCATCAACGCGCTCAACTCCGGCGCCAAGGTGTTCATGGCCGACTTCGAGGACTCCACCGCACCGACCTGGCGCAACCTGCTCGCCGGCCAGCGCACCCTGGCGGCCGCCGTGCGCGGCGATCTCAGCTTCGATGCGCCCAACGGCAAGCACTACGCACTGCGCCCGGAAGCCGAGCGCGCGGTGCTGATCGTGCGCCCGCGCGGCTGGCACCTGGACGAAAAGCATGTCCACATCGACGGGCAGCCGCTGGCCGGCGGCCTGTTCGATGCGGCCCTGTTCGCCTTCCACAACGGCCGCGCGCTGCTGGCCAGGGACCGCGGCCCGTATCTGTATCTGCCCAAGCTGCAGAGCATGGAAGAAGCCGCACTGTGGGAAACGGCGCTGTCGCATATCGAAGCGATGCTGGGCCTGCCGCATGGGCAGATCAAGGTGACCGTGCTGATCGAAACGCTGCCGGCGGTCTTCGAGATGGACGAGATTCTGCACGCACTGCGCGAGCGCATCGTGGGCCTGAATTGCGGGCGCTGGGATTACATTTTTTCGTATCTGAAAACCTTCCGTGCGCACCGCGACCGCGTCCTGCCCGAGCGCGGCCAGGTCACCATGACCCAGCCCTTCCTGAAGGCGTATTCGGAACTACTGATCAAGACCTGCCATCGCCGCGGCGCGCATGCGATGGGCGGCATGGCCGCGCAGATCCCGATCAATCACGACGAAGCCGCCAACGAACAGGCGATGGCGCGTGTGCGTGCCGACAAGCTGCGCGAAGTCAGCGCCGGCCACGATGGCACCTGGGTGGCACACCCGGCGCTGATCCCGGTGGCGATGAAACTGTTCGACGAGCACATGCCCACCGCGCATCAGCAGCATGTGCTGCGCAACGACGTGCAGGTGACGCGCGACATGTTGATCGCCCCGTCGCAGGGCACCATCACCCGCGCCGGCTTCGACGGCAATGTCGAAGTCTGCGTGCGTTATCTGGCTGCCTGGCTGGACGGCAATGGCTGTGTGCCGATCCACAACCTGATGGAGGACGCGGCCACCGCCGAAATCAGCCGCGCGCAACTGTGGCAGTGGCTGCATCACGGCCAGCATCTGGATGATGGCACCGCCATCGATCAGCACCTGCTGCAGGCCACCTTGCGTGCGTTGCCGGCCCGGTTGGGCGCCACCACCACGTTGCCCGGCGCCGCCCGCATCGATGAGGCGATCGCCTTGCTGCAGGAGCTGAGCGTTGCCGATGCACTGGCCGACTTCCTCACCGTGCCGGCATACCGCCTGATCGATTGATCGCTGCCGCGGCACCGCCACCGCGTATCGCCGCAGCTCCCGCCCCACCGCAGCACACCGCCCGTTGCGCGCCACCGCGCAACGATGGCCTTGCCTTGCCGCGTGCGCCGTCGGGCACGCCGCTCCCCGTTCCATCCGTCGTCCCTCTCAGGAGAACGCAAGATGAGCACCACTCTGCAAAGCGCCGAACAACTGCAGCAGGACTGGGCCAGCAATCCGCGCTGGACAGGCATCACCCGCAACTACACCGCCGCCGACGTGGTGCGCCTGCGCGGCACCGTGCATGTCGAGCACTCGCTGGCGCGGCTGGGCGCCGAAAAACTATGGACGTCCCTGCATGCCACCCCGTTCGTCAACGCGCTGGGCGCCTTGACCGGCAATCAGGCGATGCAGCAGGTCAAGGCGGGCCTGAAGGCGATCTACCTGAGCGGTTGGCAGGTGGCGGCCGATGCCAACCTGGCCGGGCAGATGTATCCGGATCAGTCGCTGTACCCGGCCGATTCGGTGCCGGCGGTGGTCAAGCGCATCAACAACACCTTGCTGCGCGCAGATCAGCTGCATCACGCCGAAGGCAACGATGACATCGACTTCCTGCAGCCGATCGTGGCCGATGCCGAAGCCGGTTTCGGCGGCGTGCTCAATGCCTTCGAACTGATGAAGGCGATGATCGAAGCCGGCGCCGCTGGCGTGCACTTCGAAGACCAGCTGGCCTCGGTCAAGAAGTGTGGCCACATGGGCGGCAAGGTGCTGGTGCCCACGCGTGAGGCGATCGAAAAGTTGAACGCCGCGCGCCTGGCCGCCGACGTGCTGGGCGTACCGACGCTGCTGATCGCGCGCACCGATGCCGAAGCAGCCGACCTGCTCACCAGCGATGTGGATGCCAACGATCAGCCGTTCACCACCGGGCAGCGCACGGTCGAAGGTTTCTTCAAGACCCGCAACGGCCTGGACCAGGCGATCAGCCGTGGCCTGGCCTACGCGCCCTATGCCGATTTGATCTGGTGCGAAACCGGCAAGCCGGACCTGGCGTTTGCGCGCGCCTTTGCGCAAGCCATCCATGCCAAGTATCCGGGCAAGTTGCTGGCCTACAACTGCTCGCCCAGTTTCAATTGGAAGAAGCACCTGGACGATGCCACCATCGCCAGATTCCAGACCGAGCTGGCCAGCTACGGCTACAAGTTCCAGTTCATCACCCTCGCCGGGTTCCATGCGTTGAACCACAGCATGTTCCAGCTGGCGCACGGTTACGCCCGCAGGCAGATGAGTGCGTTTGTCGACTTGCAGCAGGCCGAATTCGAAGCGGCCGATCGAGGCTTCACCGCGGTCAAGCATCAGCGCGAAGTCGGCACGGGTTATTTCGACGCAGTGACGCAGGCGATTCAGCAGGGCCAGTCGTCCACCACCGCGCTGCGCGGCTCTACCGAAGAAGAGCAGTTTCACGGCGACAAGGCCGCCTAGCTGCAGCGGGCGGCCAGACGTTCGCCACCCCGGGAGGGGGAGGGGCCGGAAAACCGGGCCCCTTTTTTGACAGCAATACCCGTCATTTCGTCTCTTCGCCTGTGAGAAAGAGTGTGACCTGGTACTGAACAAGGGGGTCCTGTAGGATTTGTCCATGGGCTAACGTTGTAGGCCGGCCTAAGGAAACTGGATGACTTGCCACAACTCCACAGGCGCAGTCGAGCCGACGGGAAGCGTTGCCAAAACGCTTTCGGACGGGCTGCACGCGTCGATGACTGCCGAGGAACTTGCATTTTTTGCGCGTTTTGGCCGGCTGCGCGACCTTGCCGCGGGCCAGGCGCTGTTCGAGCGCGGCGCGATCGGCACGCAGATGTTCATCGTGGTCAGTGGCCAGATCGACTTGGATTTCGGCGAAGACCTGATGCTCAAGCATCTGGGCCCGGGCGAGTTTTTTGGCGAGCTCGGCCTGCTGATAGGCGACCATGCGCGTAGCGCGGGCGCCAGTGCGTCGATGGACAGCCGCCTGATCGAACTGGCACACGCCGATTTCCAGCGCCTGGTCGACCACGACCCGTCGATGGTGGCGCATTTCCTGCGCCGTTCCATCGTGCGTGTGGTCAATAACGAGCAATTGCTGATCCGCCAGCTGCGCCGCCGCAACCATGACCTGGAAGCGGCGCTGGACAACCTCTACGTCACCTCGCACCAGCTCAACCATACCGAAGAGCTCAGCCGCACCGACGAGCTGACCGGGTTGCACAATCGCCGCGGCCTGGCGCTGTATCTGCAGGAATGCCGCCGCGCCGGCAACGTGCCCGGCGTTGGCCTGATCCTGATCGATTGCGACCGCTTCAAGCGCATCAACGACGAATTCGGGCATCTGGCCGGCGACCGCGTGTTGCAGAACGTGGCGCACGCATTGCGGTCGGTCATCGCCGAAGGCGATCTGGCCTGCCGGCTCGGCGGCGACGAATTCTGCGTGCTGGTGGCGCAAGGCACGCGCGAGTTGGTGCACCACATCGGCGAATGCATCGTGCGCGCGGTGGAAGCGCGGCTGTGCAACGGACCGAGCGAGCAAGGCTGCTCGGTCAGCGTCGGCTTGTGCATGATCGATGCGGATGCGGCCTGGAACGATTGGTACACCCTTGCCGACAGCGCCCTGTACGAAGCCAAACGGCAGGGCGGCAACGTGCTGGCCATGCACGATGCGATCGCATCGGCGATCTCGCCGCCGCCCGGTACCACGCCCGATTCGGGCCATCGTTAAGTCATGAGCGCCCGCAACGCACGCAAGGACGCGTCGTCGGAGGCTATCCAGGCACCACGTCTGCGCACCTTGCTGTTGACCGACCTCTGTGACTCGACCGCGCTGGTCGAACGCATCGGCGACAACGCCGCCGCCGCCCTGTTCCGCGAACACGACCGCCTGGTGGTCAAGCTGCAGCAGCACTGGCGCGGCCGCCTGATCGATCGTTCCGACGGGCTGTTGTTGTTGTTCGATCGCCCTATCGACGGCCTGGGCTTCGCGCTGGATTACGCGCGCGGGCTCAAGGCCATGAGCGATGCCCATGCCCAGCCGCTGCGAGCGCGGCAAGGGCTGCACGTGGGCGAGGTGCTGACCTGGCGCAACAGCGACGAGGCGGTGAGCATCGGCGCCAAACCGCTGGAGGTCGAAGGCCTGGCCAAACCGACCGCCGCACGCCTGATGTCGATGGCACGCCCGGGGCAGATCCTGGTCTCGGCAGTCGCCGAATCGCTCACCCACCGCGCTGCGCGCGAACTGGGCGACCGCGTCGAACGCATCCTGTGGAAATCCCATGGCCGCTGGCGCTTCAAAGGCGTCCCCACGCCGATGGAAATCTACGAAGTCGGCGAAATCGGCCTGACCCCGTTACGCGCCCCGAAGAACTCCACCAAAGCTTGGCGCGATGTCCCGCTGTGGCGTCGGCCGGCGGCGTTGGTGGCAGAAGTCGGCGTTGTACTGGCAGTAGGAATCGCGGTGTGGTTTTTCGTTCGCCCACAACCGGCCATTGCGTTTGCGAAACGCGACTGGGTGGTGGTGGGTGATTTGACCAACCTGACCGGCGACGGGCTGATGGATGGCTCGTTGGATCAAGCATTTCGCATCAGTCTTGAGCAATCCCGTTACGTGAACGTGCTTGGCGACGATCGTGTGCTGAAAGCTCTGGAAATGATGCGTAAAGATCCAACGATAAATCGCCTGGATCGTGCAACCGCATCAGAAGTTGCAGTTCGTCTGGGAATCAAAGCGGTACTGCTGCCATCCATCGCGTCAGTCGGGGGGCGGACACGCTTTGCGGTCGAGGTTGTAGAGCCTCAGAGCCAGCAAACATTGGCAGTCAGCACGGCCTTCGGCTCGGGATCGAGCGTACTGGCTGCCGTCGATCAGGTGGCTCAGGACTTGCGTGATCGCTTGGGCGAAGATGCGAAAAGCATCCAGCAACAAAGCCATCCGCTTCCTGAAGTGACGACGTCCAGCCTGGATGCGCTACGCGCCTACGCTCTCGGACAAAGACGATATGCTCGAGGGGATTATGAAAATGCGTTAGGTTTTTATCGCAAGGCAACCGATATCGATCCACACTTTGCGTTGGCTTGGCTTGGTCAGACCCGGGCGTACTTCGCCAAAGTTGATTACGCTAATGCATTGGCGGTCTTGGCCCGTGCGAAGGTGCTGATTGCCAGACTTCCGGCCAGAGAAGCGATGTATGTGGAAAATTGGGACACTCAGATAGTCAACCCGCCTGCAGCTACCGATGGGTGGATCAGGATGGCAGAGCTGTACCCTGACTACGCTCCGGCTTCGCACAATGCGGCGATAGGACTTTATGCGGCCAATCGCTTCAGTGAAGCCTTGCCGTACGCCAAGCGAGTCGCAGACAGCAAGGTGGATCTTACGAGTATCGGTCTGGACCAGTATGGCCGGATCTTGTTGGCGCTTGGAGATTTTGAAACTGCCGACTACGTGCTCGGTAGGGCAGTCAAATCCGGATGGAGCGGAGCATTGCGACGCCAAGCATCGGTTGCTGCTGCAAAGAAAGACTTTGCCAAGGCAAAACAACTACTCGCTCGCGTCCCGGAGAGTAACTATCACGCGGACATCGAGCGCACATCGGTCGCCCTCGATTCCAATGATGTCTTCGCTGCCGTTGTGCGGTCAGAGTCAGGCCTTAGGAACGGCCCCGCTCAATCGGGTGCAGACCAACGGATCTACTATGTACCGGCTGCAACAGCAAAACTGATGAGTGGAAACGCGGCTGCGGCAATCTCTTATGCACGCCAGGGCGCTAAAGGGGCACTGGACGCGTTAGACCAGGAGAGCGCTGCCGATGCGATTGACGATATGGCGATTGCACTTGCAGCCGCCTTGGTCGCGCAGCAGGCAGGGGATCAAACGGTGGCGACAATGACGCTGAAGCGTTTGGAGACAGGTGGCCCAGCCAAGGACAATCGTCTCATCAACGAACTGGAGGCGATCGTGCGCGCAGAAAGGCGACGTGTGACTGGCAAACCCCTCGAGGCTTTGTTGCTGCTTGAACCCTTCCTCGATACACAATCGCGCATTCAGACCCGTGCCGCTGCGATGCGAGCTGCAGCGGACGCTGGAAATCAATCAATGTCGCGCGAGCACGCATCGTGGCTACGCGCTCGCCGCGGGATGGCTTATGCGGAAGCTGAGTGCGGCTATTGTCTACAGCCACTGAACGTGGTCGCTGTCGATGCGGCTACGGATCAGTTTGATGGGTCATGACAGATACACGGAAACGATCAATGCGTGCCCGAACATTGAGGTGCGTGGTGACTTGGGTGGTGTCGTGAGGGCGATGAGACCTGGAAATAACCTGCCGGAGCAATGCTGCCGCGCTTGCGGGTGCCCGACGTCCACGCTGTAGCATCCGTGCCACGATTCGCTTTAGAGCTGACCAAGCGAGGGCCAGCCTTGACACCACGCTGCTTTAATCCGTGCTTGGATGCCAGCGCTTATTGCCTATGTACCGATTCCATTGTCAAGCAGGTACTGGATCAAATTATCTGAGTGTCCTGGTGCCACCGAAACCGGCTTCGAGCATCGGAACGGTTTGACTTGTGCCACTGGTCAGCATTGCGTTGATTTCGTCGCGTGCACCGGCAATGGTCCGCTTGTCTGCCAGTTCAACTGCGCCGCAATCGTTGACGAAATTCTTCAGGTCATCGGGATCTTCTGCGATATGCCCCGCCCGCGCCAGGGCTGCAACAGGGTCCTTTACAAATAGTTCTCTGAACGCATCGTCCTGAGACAGCAGCTGGACCAGGGCGTTGGCGACAGCTGGCTCTAATTTCAACATTGGCATGACGCTTGAAGATCCGAAGAATGAAATCGGCTATCGGCCGAGCTCGCGCGGGCTTTAGCGCCAATGATGAAAAAACTTAAGTTGTACCTAAAACCGACGATAGTGTCTTGCGTACAGACACGCGAGGTATACGTGAGCAGGAGAAAGGGCGGATGCAGGTAAGGCGCTGTAGCGTGGTGATGCTGGAGCCTCGCGAGGTTGTGGAATTCGAACTGCGAGCGCTTCTCACAGGTGGCAATGGATTGCGTCGCCAGATGGTGTGGTTCGCCTTAGCCCCCCATCTGGATGAGGCGGTGAAGGTCACACCGTGTGAATTGAAATTGCTGGGCGTGCTTAGCCCAACCGAATGGGTCGACAGCGCATCGCTCGATGTGGACGTTTCAGTCATCCAAAGTCTGTTGAAGGCGGGTTTGGCGTTGGAGCGTGTCGACGAAACGAGTCCATCTGCTCTGCGTGATGCACGCTTACGTGCCGCGCACTGGCATCCACTTGGTGCCATTCTGCATGCCTTCACCCGCTGGGATGGCGTGGATGCTGTAAAAAATATGCGCGATTCCGGTACCGAAACAGCACTGCAGATGCGGGAGGTGCTCGGTATACCCCCGCCGGAGTTCACGGCTTTGGCCGAGGATGTGCAGCTTTTTGAGCTGCCACACTCCAGCGCTACGGAGTTTGATGTTTTGCTGAGCCGTCGTGTGACGTGTCGAAACTTTGATACTGCCCAGGCCCTGACCCTGGAGCAGTTTTCGCATGTGATGCAGCGCGTGTTCGCAGCCCAGGCCCAAATGCGCGTCGGCGCTGATCTGGTTTTTCTCAAGAAAAATGTGCCTTCAGGCGGAGGCCTGCATCCAATTGATGCCTACGTTATCGTCCAGCATGTCGAGGGCGTCGATCCTGGGCTCTATCACTATCGATCAGACACACACGCGTTGGCCGCGGTTCCTGATGCAAAAAAACTTACACGGGACTTCGTGATGGAATGTATTGGTCAGCAACATTGGTTTGCCGACGCGCATGTACTGATCGCCCTCGTCCCCCGCTTCGATCGCACCTTCTGGAAGTACCGTCAGCATGCAAAGGGATACCGGGTGGTAGCAATGGAGGCTGGGCATCTCTCTCAGACGCTCTATCTTGCCGCAACAGATCTCGGCTTGGGCGCCTTCATCACTGGTGCTATCAACGAGAAGCATTTGGAACGGGCTTTTTCGCTGGATCCCACCGTACAAGGCGTAATGGCCATTTGTGGTTTTGGCCTGCGTGGAAAGCGGATGGAAACCGCCGAGCTGGATCCGGAAGGCGTGATATGGCGACTTCCGGAGGGAGCTCAACGCTACCAAGACAATTGACGAAGATGCGGCGGCTTCGGTCGGCTTTTCCATCGAAGAAGAGAGCCTTTGGGAGCCATCCTCTGCCCGGTGACTACGGGTGCGCTACTGACTTCTCAAATGATGCAGTGATAGTCTTGCACGATGACGTCTGATGCCAATGCGCAAGGCTGCAAGAGCGACGTTGTAAAGACATACGGCGTCTCCTAATTGGTAACTGTTACGAAGAAGGCCGGCGCACTCCTTGCCGACCTCCTTCGGATCGGATGTCAGTGCAGCGTAGGTGTGCTGCACTTCTATATCGCCGCGCCCTACTGCCGAATCGCCTGCGTATGTGTCTTCAACGCATCGGGCAGGCCGTTGATCTTGTCTGCGCCCTCAGGGACGGTGATGCTGGAGCCGTCGAAGTCTGCACCGATCGGTTGCGCGCGGCCGCCCAGGCACTGGCTGAGGAAGCCTTCGGTCACTGCGTTGAAGGCCTTGCTGTTCTCGGGACGACGGAAGCCGTGGCCTTCGTCCGGGAACAGCACGTAGGTGACCGGGATGTTCTTGGCCTTCATCGCGTTGACGATCTGGTCGCTTTCGGCCTGCTTGACGCGCGGGTCGTTGGCGCCCTGGCCGATCAACAGCGGTTTGCTGATCTTGTCGACGTGGGTGAGCGGGGAGCGTTCGGTCAGCCACTGCTTGCCGGCCTCCGTGGCCGGGTCGCCCATGCGACGGGTCAGCTGCTTGTAGAAGCTGGCCCAATACGGCGGTACGGTGCCGAGCAAGGTGTTGAGATTGGCCGGGCCGACGATATCCACGCCGCATTTGAAGGCGTCCGGGGTAAAGGTCATGCCCACCAGCGTGGCGTAGCCGCCGTAGCTGCCGCCCATGATGGCGACATCCTCGGGCTTGGTGACGCCTTGCTTGACCGCCCATTGCACTGAATCGAGCAGGTCGTCGTGCATCTTGCCGGCCCACTCGCCGTTGCCGGCATTGGTGAATGCCTTGCCGAAGCCGGTGGAGCCGCGGAAGTTCACCGACAGCACCGCATAGCCGCGGTTGGCCAGCCATTGCTCGTAGGGGCCGTAGCGGTAGCTGTCGCGTGCCCACGGGCCACCATGCACGAACAGCACCAGCGGTACCGGCTTGTCGGCCTTGCCGTCGTGATTGGCGTCGGCTTCAGCGGGCAGGGTGAGGTAGCTGACCAACTTGAGGCCATCGCGTGCAGTCAGTTCCTGCGGCCACATCGGTACCAGCGGCTTGCCCTCCAGCGCAGGTCGTGCGGAGAACAGCTTGGTCAGCTTGCCGCCATCGGCGCGATCGTAGCGGTAGTAAGTCAGTGGCGTTTCTGCTGCCGAATAGCCCACGATCCAGATGCGGTCGTCGAGCGTACGTGCGGCAACGCTGGCATCGCCTGCGCCCAGCGATTTGAGTTTTTGCAGATCCGTGGCAACGCCGGTATCCAACGCCTTCCACTCTTCGCGCAGGTAGTTGGTCGATACCGCCTGCACCACGCCGGTCTTGGGGTCGTTCAAGGTGGCGCCAACGTCGGCGCGCGGGCTTTCGAACAACAGCGTGCGTGCATTGCTGGCGGTGTCGATGGCGTACAGGGCGGCGGTATCGCGATTGCGCGAATCCTGCATGTAGAGCGTCTTGCCGTCGTCGGTCAGCCCGTCGGGCAAGGTGTTGGTGACATCTTCGAATGGAATGCGGTCCACAGGCTTCCAGCCCCTGCCATGGGGCACCAGCAGTTCCCGGCCGGCGTCGTCGGTGGCACGCGTGGCGTAACGCAGCTGGAAGTTTCCATCCAGCAGATAGGAGTCCAGGCTGTCGGTGTTCTTCTGCACCAGGGTGCGCTTGCCCGAGGCCAGCTCCACCCGGTACAGGTCGTGCCACTTGGCGTCGCGGTCGTTCATGCCGACCATGATGGTGTCTGGATGCTGCGCGCTGACGCGGTACACCTCGGCATTGGTCTTCTTGAACGGGGTCAGGTCCTTGCTGCTGCCATCGGTCAGGTCGACCGCGAACAGATGGAAGTCTTCATCGCCGCCGGTGTCGCGCAGATACAGCAGCGTGTTGGATTGGTAGGTCCAGAAATAGGAGCGGATGCCGCGCGCAGTGTCCTTGGTGATGGCGCGCGCCTGGTCCGGTGCATCCACTGGCGCCACCCAGACATTGAGTACGCCATCCAGCGGTGCGACCCAACTGAGATACTTGCCGTCCGGGCTGATGCTGACATTGGCGCGCTCGGGATTGCCGAACAGCGCCTCGCGGGTGATCAGTTCAGGGGGCGCCGTGGGCGCCGCCGCTGCGGCGGATGCTGGCGGTGTGGCCTTGTCGGGTGCAGGAGCGGTCTTGTCGCTGCAGGCAGACAGCGCCAGCAGCATGCTGGAAGCAAGGAGCAAACGTTGCATGAAGCCTCCGGTGGGTAGACGGCCAGTCCGGCCGAGTGCCCACGCTAGGGGCCGCGCCTGCGCCAGCGGACGTGCCGTTGGTCACGCGCCCATGCGGCACTACGCAGATGCGGACACAAATTCCACCAGGGCGACACCGTCGGCCACCAGATCGCCCTCGGCCACCAGGTAGGCCTTGACCATGCCGTCGCCGGGCGCGTGCAGGGTATGCTCCATCTTCATCGCTTCCAGCACTACCAGCGCCTGCCCGCGGGTGACCGGCTGGCCCACCGCCGCCGCCAGCGACACGATGCGCCCGGGCATCGGCGCCGTCAGGCCGCCGGCCTCGTGCGCGGGCTGGTCCGCGTTCTCCAGCGCATCGTGGTGGCGGAACATCGCGCACTGCGTGGAGCCGATCACGGTCACCGTATTGCCGTCGCGCAGACGCTGCGCACGCCACTGCCGGCCATCCATGTCCACGCGTACGTCATGGCCGTGGCAGTGGTGGCGCAGGTGATGCGTCTGGCCGGCATGGGTGACCTGCCAGCCATCGGTGAGCCGACGCACGCCCAGCGTGCGATGTTCGCCCGCTGCCTCCAGCTGCACGCTGCGCGCCGCATGTGCGCCGATCCGCCAGCCGTCGGCGGTCTGCCATGGCGAGAACGGATCGGCAGGATCCGGCGCAGGCTGCAGCGCTGCTTCGGCAATCGTGACCGCAGCCAGGCACCACCAGGCATTCTCGGGGACGGCGGCGTCGGCAAACAGCGCAGCGTGTTCGCGCTCGATCAGCCCGGTATCCAGATCTGCCGATGCGAACGCGTGGGTGCGGATCAGGCGTGCCAGAAATGCGCTATTGGTGGTGACGCCGACCGCATGAACCTGTGCCAGCGCAGCGTGCATGCGTGCCAGTGCCGCAGGGCGATCGACATCCCAGACGATGAGCTTGGCGATCATCGGGTCGTAGTAGGGGCTGATGCTGTCGCCTTGCTCCACGCCCGCATCGATGCGCACGTGTGCGCTGGCGGCAGGCAACTGCAGCTGGCGCAAGGTGCCCGTGGAAGGCAGGAAGCCGCGCTCGGCATCTTCGGCATACAGGCGAGCTTCCAGCGCATGCCCGTGGATGCGCAACTCGTGCTGGCGGCGCGGCAGCGGTGCGCCTGCGGCAACCTGCAGTTGCCACTCGACAAGATCGGTGCCGGTGATCAATTCGGTCACCGGGTGCTCCACCTGCAGCCGGGTGTTCATTTCCATGAAATAGAAATCGCCCTCCGGCCCGGCGATGAATTCCACCGTTCCCGCGCCCACGTAACCCACCGCGCGTGCGGCATCGACCGCTGCCTTGCCCATCGCTGCGCGGCGCTCCTCGGTCATGCCGGGCGCGGGCGCTTCCTCCAATACCTTTTGATGGCGGCGCTGTACCGAGCAGTCGCGCTCGAACAGATACACCACCTCGCCACGGGTATCGCCGAAGACCTGGATCTCGATATGGCGCGGGCGCTCGACATATTTTTCCACCAGCACATGGGCATTGCCGAACGCCGACTGCGCTTCGCGCTGGCAGCTGGCCAATGCATCCTCGAACGCGGCGCTGGCATCGACCCGGCGCATGCCCTTGCCACCACCACCGGCGCTGGCCTTGATCAGCACCGGGTAGCCAATCGCATCGGCCTGCGCACGCAGGAACGCCGGTGCCTGTTCGTCGCCGTGGTAGCCCGGCGTCAGCGGCACGCCGGCGCGTTGCATCAATGCCTTGGCCGCACTCTTGTCGCCCATCGCGCGGATTGCAGCGGCCGGGGGCCCGATGAACACGATGCCGGCCTGCGCGCAGGCGTCGGCAAAGACCGCGTTTTCCGAAAGGAATCCGTAGCCCGGGTGGATCGCCTGCGCACCAGTGAGGCGCGCTGCCTCCAGGATCGCCTCGCCACGCAGATAACTCTGCTGTGCAGGCGCCGGACCCAGATGCATCGCTTCATCGGCCAGGCGCACATGCCGCGCATCACGATCGGCATCCGAATACACGGCCACCGTGGCGATGCCGAGCGTGCGACAGGTGGCGATCACCCGGCAGGCGATCTCGCCGCGATTGGCGATCAGGATCTTGTCGAAGGGGCGTTGCGCTGCGGTGGCGACGGGGTCGTGCTGTGTCATCGGGTCGGTCTCTGCACATCGCCATCGTGGCGGTGGTCGCGCGCATGAGCGCGGGTGGATGTCGTGCTGCGCTCAGCCATTGCGATGTCTGTGTTCCATGCTGCCGGCACGGGTTGTGCTGTGTCTGACCGCAGCGCACGTAGACGCATGCGCCGGCACATGCAACGCTGGCCAACGGTCGTGCTCACATCCGGAACACGCCAAAGCGCGTCGGTTCGATCGGCGCATTCAACGCCGCCGACAAGCCCAGGCCCAGTACGCGCCGGGTATCGGCCGGGTCGATGATGCCGTCGTCCCACAGGCGGGCGCTGGCGTAGTAGGGGTGGCCTTGCTGTTCGAACTGCGCGCGGATCGGCGCCTTGAACGCGTCTTCTTCTTCGCCCGACCATGCCCCGCCCTTGGCCTCGATGCCGTCGCGGCGCACCGTCGCCAACACGCTGGCGGCCTGCTCGCCGCCCATGACGCCAATGCGCGCGTTTGGCCACATCCACAGAAAGTTCGGCGAATACGCGCGGCCGCACATGCCGTAGTTGCCGGCACCGAACGAGCCGCCGATCACCACGGTGAACTTGGGTACCTTGGCGCAGGCCACCGCCATCACCAGCTTGGCGCCGTCCTTGGCGATGCCGCCGTGTTCGTACTTGCGCCCGACCATGAAGCCGGTGATGTTCTGCAGGAACACCAGCGGAATGCCGCGTTGTGTGCACAGCTCGATGAAGTGCGCGCCCTTGAGCGCGGACTCGGAAAACAGGATGCCGTTGTTGGCGATGATGCCGACCGGGTAGCCATGCAGATGCGCAAAGCCGGTCACCAGGGTGCTGCCGTAGCGCGGCTTGAATTCGTCCAGGCGTGAGTCGTCGACGATGCGCGCGATCACTTCGCGCACGTCGAACGGCTTGCGCGTGTCGGCAGGAATCACGCCATACAGCTCGTCGGCGGCATGCCGCGGCGGCACCGGCGTTTGCAGTGCCAGGGATGCAGGCGGTTTGCGCCAGTTGAGCTGCGCGATGATGGCGCGGACGCGTGCCAGTGCCTGCAGATCGTTGTCGGCAAAATGATCGGCCACCCCGGAGATGCGTGTATGTACATCGGCACCGCCAAGCGCTTCGGCAGTGACTTCTTCGCCGGTGGCTGCTTTCACCAACGGCGGGCCGCCGAGAAAGATCGTGCCCTGCTCGCGCACGATCACCGTCTCATCGCTCATTGCCGGCACGTACGCACCGCCGGCCGTGCAGGAGCCCATCACGCAGGCGATCTGCGGAATGCCGTTGGCCGACAGGTTGGCCTGGTTGTAGAAGATGCGCCCGAAGTGGTCGCGATCGGGGAATACTTCATCCTGCAGCGGCAAGAACGCGCCGCCGGAATCGACCAGATAGATGCATGGCAAGCGGTTCTGCTGCGCGATGTCCTGCGCGCGCAGATGCTTCTTCACCGTCATCGGGTAGTAGGTGCCGCCCTTGACGGTGGCATCGTTGGCCACGATCACGCATTCAACGCCAGACACGCGGCCGATACCGGCCACCACACCGGCACACGGCACCTGGTCGTCGTACATGCCGTGCGCGGCGAGCGGTGCGATCTCCAGCAGGGCGCTGCCCGGATCCAGCAGCGCATCGATCCGGTCGCGTACCAGCAGCTTGCCCCGTGCGGTGTGCTTTGCCCGCGCCGCCTCGTTGCCGCCAAGCGCGGTCTGCGCCAGGGTGCGGCGCAAATCATCGACCACCACGCGCATTGCCGCCGCGTTGGCCTGGAAACTCTCGCCGCTCATCTGCAGCTGGCTGGTGATCACGCTCATGAGGGCTCCGTCAGGCGGTACGTTCGAACAGTTCGCGGCCGATCAGCATGCGCCGGATCTCCGAGGTCCCCGCGCCAATCTCGTACAACTTGGCATCGCGCCACAAGCGACCGGTGGGGTAGTCGTTGATGTAGCCATTGCCGCCCAGCACCTGGATCGCCTGGCCGGTCAGCCAGGTGGCCTTCTCGGCGGCATACAGGATGGCGCCAGCCGCGTCCTGGCGCGTGGTGCGCCCGGCATCGCAGGCACGTGCCACCGCATAGACGTACGCGCGGCAGGCATTGAGTCCCACATACATGTCGGCCAGCTTGGCCTGCATCAACTGGAAGGTGCCGATCGGCTCGCCAAACTGCTTGCGCTCGTGCACGTAGGGCAGCACCACGTCCATGGCTGCGGCCATCAGCCCCAGTGGCCCGCCGGCCAGCACCACGCGTTCGAAATCCAGCCCGGACATCAGCACGCGCACGCCACCGTTGAGGGTGCCGAGCACGTTCTCGGCCGGCACTTCGCAATCGGTGAACACCAGCTCGCAGGTGTTGGAGCCGCGCATGCCCAGCTTGTCGAGCTTCTGCGCGGTGGAAAATCCCGGCATGCCTTTTTCGACAATGAAGGCGGTGATGCCGCGCGCGCCGGCGTCCGGGTCGGTCTTGGCGTAGACCACCAGCACGTCGGCGTCGGGGCCGTTGGTGATCCACATCTTGTTGCCGTTGAGCACGTAGCGGTCGCCGCGCGCGTCCGCTCGCAGCTTCATCGACACCACGTCCGAGCCGGAGCCGGCCTCGCTCATCGCCAGCGCGCCCACATGCTCGCCCGTGCACAGCTTGGGCAGGTAACGCTGCTTCTGCCCGGGCGTTGCGTTCTTGCGCAGCTGGTTGAGGCACAGGTTGGAATGCGCCCCGTACGAGAGCCCGATGGCGCCCCCGGCGCGGGAGATTTCTTCCATCGCCACCACATGCGCCAGGTAGCCCATGCCGCTGCCGCCGTATTCTTCTTCCACGGTCAGCCCCAGCAGGCCTTGCTCACCGAACAGGCGCCACAGTTGCGACGGAAAGACATTGTCGTGATCGGCCGCCGCGGCGAGCGGGGCGATATGGTGGCTGGCCAACGTCGCAACGCTTTCGCGCAGCAGATCGATCTCTTCGCCAAGCTCGAAATTCAAGGACGGCACATGCATGGAGCAACTCCACAGGGATCGGGACGTGCCGGGTGGGGGCGGGCGGGCCGCGCGGCGTAAGCAGGCAGCCTAGCCGTCCCCGGCAAAAAAGTGAACTAAAATTCAACTATTGAACCCAGAATCACACCATGGCTTATCGACGCTCCGCCCTGATGGAAGAACGCCTGGCCGGCAACCGCGAACGCATCCTGCACGCGACCCGCGCGCTGATCGCCGAGGGCGGCTACCGCAATGCCCCGATCACCGCGGTGGCGGCAGCCGCTGGCGTGTCAACCGGACAGATTTATCGGCATTTCCCGTCCAAAGCCGAGCTTTTCGTGGAAGTTTTAAACGCGGCGGTGCAGCGTGAGATGACCATCCTGCGTGCCATCGCGACCACCGATGCCAGTGCGGCCGAGCGCCTGCGCACCGCCATTGCCACCTTCGTACGACGCGCGCTGGCCGGTCCGGCGCTGGCATACGCCTTCATCGCCGAGCCGGTGGAAGGCGAAGTGGATGCCGAGCGCATCCGCGGCCGTCGCCTGTTCGGCGAGGTGTTCCGGCAGTTGTTGGCCGAAGGCGTGGCCGCCGGAGAATTTCCCGAACAGTCACTGGATGCCGCAGCAGCCTGCATCGTGGGCGCCTTCACCGAGGCCCTGGTCGGGCCGATCGCGCCCAGTCGCGGCGACCCGCAGCAAGGCGAACAGTTGGTCGAAGCGATCAGCGGCTTTTGCCTGCGTGCGGTGGGGGCGAGGCAGGTCTGACACTGCGCTGACCGTGCATCCCGCCGTGCTGGATGGATGCTGATTGCTGTGCATATACTGTGCACGTCACCTACCCGAGCACACCCATGGTCGCCGTCCTCAATCCCCTCTCCCTGACCGAGCGGTTGCGCGCGCCCGACCGCACCATTCTGTCGCCGGCAGCCATGGCCGGCCTGCTGGAGCTGTCGCAGCAGGAGCTGGCCGAGCTGGCCGGCGTGCATCGCAACAGCCTGCGCGTGCATCCGGAAAGCCCGCGCGTGCAGGAGGTGTTGCGCAATCTCTCGCGGCTGCTGGTGGCGATGGCGCAGATCCAGCCGGACGAACACCAGGTGGTGTTCCATCTGAAAAACACCCCGATCCCCGTCTTCGAGTTCGCCACCCTGCTGGAGGTGGTCAAGCAGGGCCGCACCGACGATGCGTTGACCTACCTGCGGACCGTCGCCTCGGGGGCCGCCGGTTGAAGCTGAGCGCTCCGGCGCACTGCACGCTGTATCGCGCCTTCACCCCGCGCTGGGCCGCCGAACCCCTGAGTGGTGCCGGTGCGGCGCGCTCGGGCGGGCGCTTCAATCGTTTCGGTCAGCCGGCGCTGTACCTGTCTTTGCAACTGGACACGGCGGCGGCCGAATACGCACAGGCCGCCCCGTTCCTGCCGCCGTTCACGCTGGTCAGCTACGCAGCCGAGCTGCCGGCGCTGGCCGATCTGCGCCTGCTCGATGCCAGCTGGGACGCGCTCTGGGCCGACTGGACCGACGACTGGCGCAAGGCCCTGGTCACCAAGGTCGAGCCGGTGAGTTGGGTGCTCGGCGACCTGCTGCGTGAGGCGCAGATTCCCGGGGTGATCTTTCCCAGCCTGGCAGCGCCGGACGGGGTCAACGTGGTGCTGTTCCTGGACATGCTGCAGCCCGAGCAGGTGCTGCGGGTGCACGACGATGGCCGGCTGCCACGCGATGGGCGCAGCTGGGGCGATCCGCCGCCATAATCGGCCGCGGTCTCAGCCCATCAGCAGGTGCGCAGCGCCAGCCAACACCGGCACGGCGATGGCGGCCGGCAGCACCGCGCCACGCCGATAGGGCAGCAGCCACAGTGCCAGCACTGCCGCGGCGGCAGTCAGCGTTCCCAGCCACAGCACCGGGCCGATGCCCCACCCCTGCGCGCGGACCGCCAGGCCAAAGGTGAGCAGCAGCAACAGCCAGCCGATGCTGCGCAACTGCCGCGTGCGCGCAGCGCCCAGGCTGCGGCCACGCAGCTCGTACTGGTGTTTTTCCATCGCCAGGCACAGCGCCGCGAAGCCGGAAAAATTCAACGCCAGCAACAGCATCACGCTCATGCACTTTCCTGCATCGGCACGCTGTTTTGCGCCGGGGCGGCGACCGTGGCACGCGCACGTCGGGCAGCCGCGGGTTGCGGCGCCTTCCAGTGCTGCAAGCGCCAGCCGGCAATGCCCAGGCAGATACCCAGGCCCAGGCAGACCAGATCGACGCCGGCCAGCATCCATTGGCCGGCCGGCAGCGTCACGCCCAGATGCACATCGGTGGTGATCGCGTTGAGCAGCGGCACCAGCGCAAACAACGCGCCGCCCAGGTACAGCTGCCAGCTCCACATCGCGCGGCGCGGCCAGACGAACGCAGCCAACAACGCGCTGGCCCAGGCGGCAAAGAACAGGTTCGCTTCCATCGCTGCGCGCGCTTCCAGCGCCACCGGCAACAGCCGGTTTGCCCAGAAGAAGCTGGCAAAGGCGATCGGCAGCCCGGCCACGGTGCCGATGTTGAGCGCGTCCACCAGGCGCAATCCAAACCCGATGCGTCCGGCCTTCAGGTGCTTGGGGCGTTCCTTCACCGCCCACATCACCACGCCGCTGGCCACCATCAGGCAGCCAAGCAGGCCGGAAGCAAAAAACAGCACCCGCAGCCATGGACCGGCAAAGTGCGCGATGTGCAGCCCCACCATCACCCCGCGCGTTTCGCTCGCGCCGCCGGGCACGCCGCTGCGCTGCAGGCGCGCGCCGGTGAGGCCGTCGTACAGGATGGAGGGCGCGGTGCTGGACAGCTGCGCGGCCAGTTGGCTGACGCCGACTGCCGCATGCGCATCGTTGGGTAGCGACACCGCCACGTTGCCGATCTCGCCCCCGCGCAGGTCGCTGCGGGCGCGCACCACAAACTGTTCCAGCGGCAGCATGTGCGCCGGCGTGCCGGCCGCCTGCCGGGTGTCGGCCACGCGGTTGGCCGACTCGTCGTAAAAGCGCATCTCGTCGCTGGCATAGCGTGCCTTGATGCCCCAGGGCAGGTACATGAACATCAAGGTCACGATGCCGGTATAGGTGATCATCGCGTGGTATGGCAGCGCGGTCACTGCGCTGACGTTATGGAAGTCCAGCCACGAGCGCAGGCCCTTGCCCGGGCGGAACGTGAAAAAGTCCTTGAAGATCTTCTTGTGCGTGATCACGCCGCTGATGATGGCCACCAGCATGAACATCGCGCAGAACCCGACGATGTAGCGAGCCCACACCACCGGCAGGTAATGCAGGTCGAAGTGCAGCCGGTAGAAGAAGTCGCCGCCCAGCGTGTCGCGCGCGGCGATCTCCTTGCCGGTGGCCGGGTCGATGATGGCGTTGCCATACATCTCGCGGCGGCTGGCCGGTTTGCCGTCGGCCGGTGCGGGGTTCTGCCAGTACATGCTGACCACCGGCGTCCGCGCGTCCGGCAAGGTGATGTTCCAGCTCACTGCGTCTGCTGCATGCGTCTGCAGGTACTGCTCGGCGCTGCGGACGGCGGCCTCGCTGCTCACCGTGGTAGTGGGCAGCTCCGGGCGCATCCAGCGGCTGATTTCATCGCGGTAGTAACTGGCGGTGCCGCCCATGAAGATCAGCAGCAGCACCCAGCCGACCAGCAGGCCGGTCCAGGTATGCAGCCATGCCATCGACTGGCGAAACCCCTGCTTCATGCCGCTCCCCGCTGCAGCCAGGCCGCCAGCGCGAACATCAGCGCCGCCGGAACTGCGATTCCCGCCCAAGCCCGCCACACGCTGGCGGTGGCAAATGCCCACAGCGGCGCGCAGGCGCATACCACGATGCCGACCAGCATGCTGGTCAACACCGCTTCACTGCGCGGCAGCGGCAGGACCAGGGCCAGCAACAGGTTGGTGGCGCTGGCCAGCGCATAACCGCCAACAATCGCGGCCAACGTCCGCGCCAGCACGCCCAGCCACGGGCGCCTGAACCAGGGAAGCGACAGGGGCGGGGTGCTGGACATCAGGCAAGCGTTGGAGGTGGCCGGTTTATTCGGCGACGAAGGTCAGCGTGCTGATGTGGTGCACCAGCGTCACTTGCTTGCCGGCGATCTCGCGCTTGACCGGCTCCTTGTTGTTCACCACCAGGATGTGGCGACCGGGGCGCAGCTTGGGCAGGGTGACTTGGCCCTTGGCGTCGGAGGTCAGCGTCTTCTGCCACTTCTGCGGGTCGATCACGGTGACCTCGGCCTTGGGCAGCGGCTTGTTGCGATACAGCACCGTGAGCGTGCTGCCGTTGGCGGTGGTGGGCACCAGTTCCAGATCCAGCTTGGCCGACGGGGTCGCGCGGCCGGCACGGGCGTAATAGCTCACCGTCTCGAAGCCGCCGGCCTCACCCTTCCACGGCTCGAACACACTGTCGTCGCTCAACCAGGCATCGCCCGCGCCAGACAGAGGTGCAGTCAGGAACTCGCTGCCGCGTTGCAGTGCACCGGCCTTGCCGGCAGCGCCAAACACGGTCGGCTTGACCACGCGCTTGATCTCGTCCTGGCCGTGATCGAGCGTTTCCTGCGCCGGCTCGCCGAAGAAGATGCGCACCGGGCCGCTGCCATCGCGTTCGATCCAGATTTCGTGGGCCTGGGCGGACAGACTGAGGCTGGCCAGGGCCAGGCAGGACAGCAGGAAGGATTTCATCGGGGCGACTCCTGGTAACGGACCGGGCGAGGCGGCAGGCGCGTCCCCGTGGATTGATGGGAATGATACGCAATTCCGTCGGGCCAGGCCAACGCGCCATGCGGCATTGCGGCAATTTGCCGGCAGGCGCGAGCGTGCCCGTGCGCAGGAACCATCTCCAGGTGGGGCAGGCTGCACATTGGCTGCAATCACTGTCACGCACGCTGGTCAGACTGGCAGGAACTGTGCTCTATACTCCGGCGCTAGCAGAGGTCTTCGACCAACAGCCAGGGGTGAGCGCGTGCGGAATTACGACCTCGAGTTCCTGAAAAAATTCTCGATGGTGATCGGATTACTGGTAGTGATCACCCTGGGCCTGATCGCCCTGGCAGCGTATTTGCAACGCGCCATTCCCGACGAGGTCTCGCCGACTGCCGCCAAGCGTGTGCAGCAGCGCATCGCGCCTGCCGGCGCGGTCTATGCCGGCACCACCGGTGCAGCGGCGCAGGCAGCCGCCCAGGCGGCAGCGCTGGCCAAGGCCTCATCGCAGTCGGCCTACGGTGGCACCACCGACGGCAAGACCATCTTCGACAACCTGTGCACCGCCTGCCACACCACCGGCGTGGGCAAGGCGCCGACGCTGGACCACTCGCACTGGGATGCGCGTATCGCCCAGGGCAAGGACACCTTGTACAAGCACGCGATCGAGGGCTACACCGGCCCGGATGGCGGCATCATGCCGCCCAAGGGCGGCAACCCGGCGCTGACCGAAGAACAGGTGCGTGCAACGGTGGACTGGATGCTGGGCAATCTGAAGTAAGGTCGCTGTGGGGCATCGCGGAGCGTGGTGTGCCGTTGGCGCTCCTGCACCGCCAATCGCCAGCGTTGTCGGTTGCTTGATCGGATGCGTCGCCTGACCCTGGTGCGGGCAAGCGCAGCGGAGTGTCGATGCAGCGCACTGGTCGCATCGCGTGTCCCGTAAAGAACACGCCTGGCGGCACGTCACTGCGGTTTGTTAGCCTGTTCACGCGCTTCACCCTCTCGCGCCGCCTTCCGGGCGGCGCTTGCGTTTGATCCATCCCCTTTGGAGTCGTTCGATGTCGCATCGCCCGCTGCTTGTGCTCGGTCTGGTCGGTCTATTGGCGCCACTGCTTTGCAGCGCTGCCGACGGTGCCGCGCAGCGGCTCTCGATTGCCGACGTGCAGGGCGAGGACACCCGCAGCCCGTACGATGGCCGGGCGGTCGAGGTGGAAGGCATCGTCACGGCCGACACGCGGGCGGGCCTGGCCGGCCTGTTCGTGCAGCAGCCGGGCGTCGAGCCGCGGCGCTCGCACGGGCTGTTCGTCACCGGTGCCGGCAATGCCGAGGTGGCGGTGGGCGACCGCGTGCGCATCGTCGGCACGGTGCGCGAGGTCTCGGCAGGTGGCGAAGCGAGTCTGACCACGCTGGAGGCCAGCAGTATCGAGCCGCTTGCCAGCGGCCAGCCGGTGCCGGTGCGCATGCTCAGCGGGCCGCCGGCCAACTGGGAAGCGCTGGAAGGTGAGCACGTGCGCATCACCGCGCTGACGCTCAACGGCAGCGATCGCCTGGACGCCGACGGCGAGCTGGTTGCCGCGTTCGGTGGGCGGCTGTGGCAGCCGAGCGAAGTGGCGGCGGCCGGCACCCCGGCCTTCGCCCAGGTGGAGGCCGATAACGCGCGTCGCCGCGTGTTGCTGGACGATGCACGCAACGGGCGCAGCCCCAAGCAGGTGTCCTACCTGCCGGCCGATGCGGCGTTGCGCAGCGGCAGCCTGCTCAAATCGGTCGATGGCATCGTCGACCAGCGCTACGACGGCCGGTACCGCATCCAGGTGCTCACGCCGCTGGCCGTGCCGGCCATGCCCACCGCAGTGGCGCCACAGGTGGGTGGCGACCTGCGCATCGCCTCGTTCAACCTGGAGAATTTCTTCAACGGCAATGGCCGCGGTGGCGGCTTTCCGACCAAGCGCGGCGCGCGCACGCACGAACAGTTCCAGGCGCAGTTGGCCAAGCTGGTCGCCACCATCGTGCCCTTGCGCGCCGACGTGGCCGCGCTGATGGAGCTGGAAAACGACGGCAGCGGCGCCGATACGGCGGTGGCGCAACTGGTGGCTGCGCTCAACGCCGCCGGCAAGGACAAGGACTGGCAGTTCGTCGATACCGGCAGCGGCCCGGGCGATGACGCGATCCGGGTCGGCATCGTGTATCGCAGCTCGCAGGTGACCCCGGTGGGCAAGCCGGCCACGCTGACCGGCGGGCCGTTCGAGAACCAAAGCCGCGTGCCGCTGGCGCAGGCGTTCCGCAGCACGCGCGGGGCGACCTTCGTGGTGGTCGCCAATCACTTCAAATCCAAGGGCTGCGGCTCCGCCAGCGGCGCCGATGCCGACCAGCGGGACGGCCAGGCCTGCTGGAACGCCACCCGCACCGAATCGGCCAAACGCCTGCATCAATGGCTGCAGACCGACCCCACCGGCGCGCAGACCAGGCTGGCCGTGCTGCTGGGCGACTTCAATGCCTACGCGATGGAAACGCCGATGCGCAGCCTGCGCGCCAGCGGTTGGCAGGACGCGTTTGCGGTAGCCGGGGTGAAACAGCCTTACAGCTACGTCTACGACGGCATGAGCGGACGCCTGGACCACGCGCTGCTCAGCCCGGCCATGGCCAAGCAGCTGCGCGGCGCGATTGAATGGCATATCAATGCCGATGCGATGGACGAGGCCGGCTATGCCAAGCGCAATCTGCCCGGCCCGTGGCGCAGCTCCGATCACGACCCGGTATTGCTGGGCTTCTCGCTGTAGCGCAGGCCGGGGATCGAGGTGGCGCGGTGATCGCTCCTGCCGCTAGCGCGTGCAGTTTCCGTGTCGGCGCCGCAGCCGCAGATTCATCAGGTGGGTGCTTGCCAGCAGCAGGCTGCCGACGACGGTGATCGGTGTTTCCCACGCGCCGCCGGCCAGACCGCTCGCGCCGAGCACCAGCCCGGTCAGTCCGCAGATCGCCAACACCCAGACCGGTGGCGGCAGCGCGTGCCGGCGGTGGGTGCTCCACAACGCGTAGCCGCTGAGCGGTACCGCCGCCGTGGCAAACACCACATGCACCCATTCGGCCCGGCTCCAGGCGCCCAGCAGTGGCAGCGCGGCGGCCAACAGCGGCAGGGCAAGGCAATGCAGCAGGCACAGCCCGGACAAGGCGATGGCCGAGCTGTCCAGCAGGGAAGCGGTGGCGCGCATCTACGGTGTCCTGTCGGCAAAGTGTTATATAGTAACACTTCACTCCAGCCAGGCCGTCAGGATGTCCCTGTCCCCCAAGCGTGATTCGCGTCTGCCCGTTACCGTGTTGTCCGGCTTTCTGGGCGCCGGCAAGACCACCTTGCTCAATCGCATCCTGCATAACCGCGAGGGCCTGCGCGTGGCGGTGATCGTCAACGACATGAGCGAGATCAACATCGATGCGCAGCTGGTGCGCGAGGGCGGTGCGGCCCTGCGGCGCACCGAAGAGACACTGGTGGAATTCAGCAATGGCTGCATCTGCTGCACCCTGCGCGATGATCTGCTTCAGGAAGTGCGGCGGTTGGCCGCACACGGCGGCTACGACTACCTGCTGATCGAATCGACCGGCATTGCCGAGCCGATGCCGGTGGCGGCCACCTTCGCCGTACGCGATGCCGATGGCTTCAGCCTGTCGGATATCGCCCGTCTGGACACCATGGTGACCGTGGTGGATGGCTGCCGTTTTCTGCAGGACTTCGGCTCGGCCGCGACCCTGGCCGAACTGGGGCAGCAGGCCGGCCCGGACGACACGCGCGGACTGGTGCAATTGCTCGGCGAGCAGGTGGAGTTCGCCGACGTGCTGGTGATCAGCAAGTGCGACCGCATCGACCCGGTGCAGCTGCAGCGCCTGCGCGCGGTGCTGCGTGCGCTCAATCGTGAGGCGGCGATCGTGGATGCGGCCCATGGCAATGTGCCCTTGCAGCAGCTGCTCGATACCCGGCGCTTCGACTTCACCCGTGCGCAACTGGCGCCGGGGTGGATGCAGGAACTGCGCGGCCAGCACACGCCGGAAACCGAGCAGTACGGCATCAGCAGTTTCGTGTATCGCGCACGTCGGCCATTCCACCCGCAGCGCTTCGCGTGCATGGTGGGCAGCGGTCTGCCGCAGGTGATTCGCAGCAAGGGATTCTTCTGGCTGGCCAGCCGTATGGACTGGGTGGGCGAATTGTCCAGCGTTGGTGGCGCCACCCAGACCAGTGCGGCTGGCTTCTGGTTTGCCGCACGCCATCGCGTGGATGCGCAGGCGATCGGCCAGCCACAGCAAACCAGCATCACCCCGCTGCCCTACACCGATATCGGCTGGCAGCGGCAACAGACGCACTGCTGGAGCGCGCCGCTGCCGCAGCTGCACGAAGTGGGGGACCCCAACGAATATGCCGCCATGCAGCGGCTCTGGCACCCGCTGTGGGGCGATCGCCGCCAGGAGCTGGCGGTGATCGGCGTGGACATGGATGCACCGCGCACCCGCGCGGCGCTGGATGCCTGCCTGCTCAGCGACCAGGAACTGCGACAAGGTCCGGCACACTGGCAGCTGCTGGATGACCCGTTCCCGCACTGGGAGCGCTAAGCCCGGCGTGCTGGCGCATGACGCGCACGGCCATCGTGCACGTCATCACGCCACGACGCGCTGCGTCAGCGTGATCCCCACGCGATCACTGCGATCGCCACCACCGCCAATGCCAGGCCCACGCGGGTCCAGCGTGTGGTGCGTTCGCCAAAGACCAGCATGCCGACCAGCGCGCCGAGCACCACCACACCGATGTTCATCGCTGCAAACACCGTGGCAGGGCTATGCGCCAGGTGTTGATGCGCACGCACGTAGAACAGGATGTTGCCGAAGTTGAGCACGCCCAGCAGCAAGCCGGCGGCGATGCTGGGCAGGTGCAGGCGATGACCACGTCGCACCCGCAACACCTGCGCGCATAGCAGCAGCGCAAAGGCGAGGGCAAAGCACAGCGTCAATGCAGTGAGCGAGGGCGTGCCCGACAGCGCGATGGTCTTGAGCAACACATCGATCAGCGCAAAACCGGCCCAAACGCCCAGTAGCCACGGCCACGCGCGTGCCTGCACCAGCGGTTCCGACACAGGCTCGACCGCAGGCGCTGCGCGCGGGCGCTGCACGATGCCGACGATGGCCAACACGCCGATGCCCAGGCCTGCCAGTTTCCAGACCCCGGCGTGCTCGCCGAATACCGTGAATGCGGCTGCAAGCGACAGCAGCAACGACAGCCGCTGGGCCACATCGGTACGCACGATTCCGGCCACCCGCACCGAGCGCGCCAACACCAGGAAAATGCCTGGTAACGCGACTGCCAGCCCTAGCAGCGCGAGCCATGGCGTGCCGGGTGCATGCAGGCTGGCAAACGACGGTTCGAGCAGTCCCACGGCCAGCACGCTGGCGGTGGCGTAGTTCCAGGTGATGGCCTGAAAGACGTCGATGTCGCGACGCGGTGCGAGCTTCAACAACACCGACACCAGGACACTGCAAATGACGGCAAACAACAGAAAATGCATGGGCAACGCAACGAAGTGTGCAGGCAGGGCGATGAACGCGGCCAGCGGGGCGGCTATTATGAGGCCATGTCCAATCCCCCATTCCCCACCGAATCCGCAGCGCTGACGCTGAGCGGGCCTGTCGGTCCGCTCGATGTCGCGGTGGATCTGCCCGACGCGGACGTGGCCGTGCAACCGGTCACCGCCATCGTCTGCCACCCGCTCTCCACCGAGGGCGGCAGCATGCACAACAAGGTCGTCACCATGGCCGCACGCGCGCTGCGCGAGCTCGGCATCACCGTGGTGCGTTTCAATTTCCGCAGCGTCGGTACTTCAGCCGGTGTGTTCGATCATGGCGATGGCGAGCAGGACGACCTGCGCGCAGTGGCCGAGTGGGTACGCGCGCAGCGGCCGGACGACACGCTGTGGCTGGCCGGTTTCAGCTTCGGCGCGTATGTGTCGTTGCGCGCCGCCGGAGCGCTGGCGCCGCAGGCGTTGATCTCGATCGCACCGCCGGCGGGGCGCTGGGATTTCAGTGACATGCAGCCGCCGGCGCAGTGGCTGGTGATCCAGGGCGATGCCGACGAAATCGTCGACCCGCAGGCGGTGTACGACTGGCTGGACACGCTGGAGCAGCAGCCCGAGCTGGTGCGCATGCCCGACACCAGCCACTTCTTCCACCGCAAATTGATCGACCTGCGCGGTGCGATCCAGCATGGTGTCCGGCGCTGGCTGCCGGCCGCCGTCTGACCGCGGCATGGACCACGCGTATCGCCTGGCGATGCGCCGTTGAGCGGGCAGGGCAGCAGCCGGTCCGCGGAGAACGCAATGAGTGAGATGACCCCGTCGCAGCGCTACGCCGCCGGCGTACAACGTGGCGACTGGCGCGCCGACCCTGCCCAGCAGGCGGCCCTGGCGGAACTGGACCGTATCCACGAGGCGCTGGTGGACAGCGCGCAGGATGGTTGGCTGGACCGGCTTTCGGCCTTCTGGAAGAAACCCGAGCCGGTGCGCGGCCTGTATTTCTGGGGCGGAGTCGGCCGCGGCAAGACGTTTCTGGTCGATCTGTTCTACGACGGCCTGCCGATCAAGCAGAAGTACCGTACCCATTTCCACCGCTTCATGCGCGGCGTGCACGAGCAGCTGCGCGAGCACGCCGGGCAAAGCGATCCACTGGCCAAGATTGCCCAGCAATGGCGCGAAAACCTGCGCGTGCTGGTGCTGGACGAATTCTTCGTCACCGACATCGGCGATGCGATGTTGCTGGCACGCCTGCTCGAGCGCCTGTTCGCCGAAGGCGTGACGCTGGTGACCACCTCCAACACCGCGCCGGAAAACCTCTATGCCAACGGATTGCAGCGCGACAGCTTCATGCCGGCGATCGGGTTGCTGCAGAAGTTCTGCGTAGAGCTCTATGCAGAAGGCACCGAGGATTACCGCATGCGCGCATTGACGCGCTCGCCGGTGTACCGCGCGCCGCTGGACGCGCAGGCCGACGACTGGCTTGCGCAACGTTGGGGCGAGTTGAGCGGCAATGCCGAGGCGCGCGCGGGCAATATCGAAATCGAGTCGCGCAAGATCCCGGTGCGCGCGCGCGGCAAGAGCATCGCCTGGTTCGACTTTGCCGCGCTGTGCGAAGGCCCGCGCGGACCCAGCGACTACATCGAGATCGCGCGCGAATTCACCACCGTGTTGCTTGGCGGCATCCCGCACTTCGACCGCATCAATGAAGACGCCGCGCGTCGCTTCGTCAACCTGATCGACGAGTTGTACGACCGCCACGTCAATCTGGTCTGCACCGCGCAGGACGCGCCGCCAGACCTGTACAGCGGCCAGCGCCTGGCCGGCGCATTCGAGCGCACCGCTTCGCGCCTGATCGAGATGCAGAGCGCGGACTACCTGGCAACGGCGCATCGGGCGTGAGTTGATGGTGTGACAAGCGCAGGCCACAGGAGCATCGCGCCGATTGCGTCGCTGCCAGGCTCTTGCCGCTGCCGGCGTCACGGCCGGCAGGTCTTACACCAGGGACGATGCCTCCCTTCAAGTGAAGCGCTCTTAGGGCAGCGGTAAGGTCGCGCAGCCAATGGCCGGCGATGCGCTCCCGATTTATTTATCGCTCAGGGCTGCGCTGCGGGACTGCGGTAAATCGTGGCTGTGCTGATCGCCCACGCAAAGTCGCTTGCTATTGAGTAGCGCGCTATGTAAAGTGCAGCCCATGGACACCGCCACCGCCCGGACAAACGCACTGCTGCAGCTCGACAACCAGCTGTGCTTTGCGCTGTATTCGGCCAATCTGGCGATGCACAAGCTCTACCGCGGGCTGCTGAAGGGGCTGGACCTGACCTATCCGCAGTACCTGGTGATGCTGGTGCTGTGGCAGACCGACAGCCGCAGCATGTCGGAGATCGGCGAGCGCCTGCACCTGGATTCGGCCACGCTGACGCCGCTGCTCAAGCGGCTGCAGGCCGCCGGTCTGGTGACGCGCACGCGCGCTGCCGTCGACGAGCGCCAGGTCATCATTGCGCTGACCGATGCCGGCCGCGCGCTGCGCAGCAAGGCCGGTGGCGTGCCAGAGCAGGTGTTGTGTGCGTCGTCCTGCTCGTTGGATGAACTGGTCCAGCTCAAGCAGGATCTGGAAAAGCTACGCGCCAGCCTGGGCGTGGGATAAGGCGGGTCGTCGCGCCCTGCTACCGTCTGATACATCGCACCCTATTAAATAGTTACCGATTCACTCACCGCGCATTGCGCTCATCAGGAGAACCACCATGGCCTCACCCGAAAAGATCCTCTACACCGCCCACGCCACCGCAACCGGCGGTCGCGAAGGCCGTGCGGTGTCCTCGGACAGCGCGCTCGACGCCAAGCTGTCCACCCCGCGTGAGCTCGGCGGCGCCGGCGGCGACGGTACCAACCCGGAACAGCTGTTCGCCGCCGGCTACGCCGCCTGCTTCATCGGCGCGATGAAGGCCGTGGCCGCGCAGGACAAGCTCAAGCTGCCGGGTGAAGTGAGCATCGACAGCAGCGTCGGCATCGGCCAGATCCCGGGCGGCTTCGGTATCGCCGTCGAACTGCGCGTGGCCGTGCCGGGCATGGACAAGGCCGAGCTGCAGACGCTGGTCGACAAGGCCCATCAGGTCTGCCCTTACTCCAACGCCACCCGCGGCAACATCGACGTCACCCTGACCCTGGCCTGAGATCGGCCGACGCCGTGCGGCAGACGCATGGCGATGTCAGCATCGGCCCGGCGCATGCGTCGGGCCGATGCATTGACGGGGCCGGGTGTTGCCAGGGCTTGGCACACGGCACACTGCAGCAATGACACTGCATCTCCCCCCCGGCTTCGGCCGGCAGCGTCGGCGCATGAGCGTCGATCGCCTCACACTGTTGCTGCTGCCAGGTCTGCTCAACGATGCCGAGCTGTGGCATGCGCAACGCGAGGCACTGGCCGACGTCGCCGATTGCGTGGTCGGCGATCTCACCGGCGCCGACAGCATGCGCGCGCTGGCACTGCAATTGCTCGCGCAGTTGCCGCCGCGTTGCGCGGTGGCGGGTTTTTCGCTGGGTGGCTACGTGGCGCAGGAATTGCTGCGCGTGGCGCCCGAGCGGGTGGAGCGTCTGGCCTTGCTGGATACCTCCGCACGCGCCGACACGCCCGAACGCCTTGCGCAGCGACGCGCGCAGGAAGCCAGCGTGCTTGGTGGCAAGAGCTTTCATGGCTTTGGCGAGCGTTTGCTGCGCCACTACGTGCATCCCTCGCGCTGGCACGACCAGGCGCTGCTCGCGCGCGTGCGCGGCATGACCGGGCGGTTGGGCGTGGATGTGTTCGTGCGACAGAACCGCCTGGAGCGGCAGGACGGACGCGACCTGTTGCGCGCCTACCCTGGGCCGGTGCTGGTGATGTGCGGGGAAGACGATGCGATCACCCCGCCAGCCCTGCACGAAGAGATGGCCGCACTCGCTCCACAGGCACAGCTGGTGCGGCTGCCCACGTGCGGGCATCTGTCGCCACTGGAACAACCGCAGGCGGTGTCGCAGGCGCTGCGGAACTGGCTGGCGCGCTAGCTGCTGCGTGCAGCGCGCCCCAATCGCTCAGCCGGCACCTGCGGACTGTGCCCTGCGCAAGCCACATGTGACATGGGCGCTGCGGCACCCCGGCAGCAATATGATCGGCGCTCGGAACACCGCCTTTTGCCGACCTGACACTTCAGCGCACGAGCGTCGCCACCACGCTGCCGGATACGGCGGCGTCTTCGTCCTGCGGACGGGTGTTGAGCTCGAGCATCTGCAGGCGTTGCCCGTCGATGCGGTACTCCAGCGCCTGCTGGATGGCGTATAGCGCCTGTGCCTGCACGCAGACCGCTTGCGCCTGTGCCTCCAATGCCTGACTGCGCTGCTGCATGGTCCGCTCCAGCTGCGCATCCAGCGCCGCGCCACGGCGTTCCAGCTGTCCTGCGCGGCCGGTCATCACCGTCCACAGCACGCTGCGGGTGAGGCTACCGGCCAGATCTTCGGCCGCAGCGTCGACGCTGGCCTGGAAGCGCGCATCGAACAGCTGCTGCTCCCAACGCCCACGTCCCAGGCTGCCATCGACCTGGGCCAGCGCGCCGCTGCGCAGCTGCTCGACCTTGCGCTGCTGGCGCGCGCTACCGGACAGCACATGCACCACACCGCCCAGCGCATCGAAGGTGATGTCGACCACCGAATGGGCAATGCCCGTCACCGCCGGCATCAGCGCGCGGGTGTGTTGTTCGAGTTCGCGCAAGTGCTGCGCATCCGCTGCACTGACCGGCGCCGGCTGGCGGTCCACGTTGAGCTCGCCACCGTGGAAGAAGATTTCGCGCGGGGCGCCCTGTTTGCGGCGCAGCCAGATCCCGCCGCCATCGGCGAGCACGTCGTAGGAGGTGCCGACCTCGCATTGCCGCGAGGACAGGGCCGGCCCGGCCGTCTCGGCCCGCACAGCGCAGCTCGCCAGCAGCAGGATGGGCAGGAGGGCAAGGCGCATGAGGATGGCCGCGGTAGGGGACTGCAGCATTACGCAGCGCCACGCAGGCTGCATGGGCAGGAAGTCAGGGGGTGCCGGTACACCGGCTGGTGGTCGTTGGAAAGCGTGAACCGGGTCGAGCATCGGCGCGCTGACGGTTTTCCAACGGCAGGATCACTTGATTCTCACGGCGGATGGTGTGAATTATGTTGCACAGCAGCATCGGAGCCCCGCAATGCTCGACTCACGTATCGAAAAGGTTGACCTGGCGTTGACCGAGATCGCCCAGGACCCATCGGAAAAGGTGGCGCTGTGGCAATGGGCGTGCCGGGAGATGCTGCACGAGACGCTGATCGGCATGCACCAGCTGTCGCACCTGGCCGGCATCGCCCGCCATGTCGCCAACGACTGGCGCGCTCCGGTGGACGTGATTGCGCCGGCAAAGCCCTACCTGGCGGCGTCGGCCTTGGCTGACCGCCGTCTGCCGCAGGTACTGGACGGCCTGGGCAGCACCCAGGACGACAACGACCGTGCCAACCTGTGGCGGCTGCGCTACGCCAGCCTGATCGCCTCGACACTGCAAGGCATGCAGGCATTGGCCGAGAAGCACCGGATCGATCGTCAGGCCATGGCAATGGGTCAGTTGAACTAGGCAACGGCCACGCCACCGTCTCATGGGTGGCAGCGGGCGCGGATGTACACGCCCAAGTATCAGCCTCGAGCAAGGACGTCGCCTGCCGCCTGCCTCGTAGGCGCCCCCGAGCGCCAGTGCATTACCGACCGACTCCCATTCAATCGCGCAGCACCGCACCGCCGTTGTAGGAGCGCGCCAGATGGCGACGGGCAGGACCGTGTAACGCCCATCGCGCGCAAGCGCGCTCCTACGACTGCAGTCATCTCTAGTGCTTCGTGCCAGCACGTTGCAGGTGCCGCCAGGCATCGCGCACAGTCGATACCACGGCACCGATAGCGTCGATTGGGAGCGGTAGTCCGCATCCTGCAACACGCGATACAACTGCGCTTCGGATGCCTGCGGATAGGCCAGATAGATGGCGTCACCCCGCGTCGGTGCGCGGGCATCGTCGTCAAACGCGTAACCACCCAGATACCCGTTGGCATGGAGATCGCGCCAGTACGCGATCTCCGCGTCACGTCGGCAGGAGTGCGGGTCAGAACGGATGCGGCAGGCATGGGCAGGGCTCGGTCAGCGAGACTGCTCCCCTGTCGCCGAACCGTAGCAGTGCGTCGCAAGCCCACCAGCGCGCGACGACGAGCGAACGTCGCGCGCTGCACCCGCACCGCATCAGCCAAGGCGGATACGCACTGCCGGATCAGTCCCAGTCCGGCGCAATGGCGTGCGGGTTGGCCAAGCGCTGGCCACGGTCGAGTGCGGCAATCTCGCCCATGTCCTGCTCGCTCAAACGCAGCGCCTGCGCCTTGAGATTGCTCTCCAGGTTCGCCCGCTTGGTCGACGAGGGAATCACCGAGTATCCCTGCTGCAACGCCCAGGCCAGGGTTACCTGTGCCGGGGTGGCGCCGTGGCGGTCGGCAATTGCCTGGATCACCGGATCCTTCAGTACCTCGCCCACGGCCAGCGTCATGTAGGAGGTGACGTGGATGCCCTGTTCGCGCAGGAAGGTGGTCAACGCGCGATTCTGCAGGTACGGGTGTACCTCGATCTGGTTGGTGGCGATCGCCTCGGCGCCCAGGATCTCGATTGCCTGCTTGACCAGCGCGATGGTGAAGTTGGAGACGCCGATCGCCCGCGTCAGGCCCTGCGCCTTGGCCTGCGCCAATGCTTCCAGGTACTCGCGCATCGGCACCTGGCCCTTGGGCGAGGGCCAGTGGATCAGGGTAAGGTCGACATGGTCGGTGCCCAGCTTGCGCAGGCTTTCCTGCAGGCTTGGCACCAGTGCGCCGCGGTCGAACTTGTCGACCCAGATCTTGGTGGTCAGATACAGCTGATCGCGCGCGATGCCGGATGCGGCGATCGCCTCGCCCACCTGTGCTTCGTTGTCGTAGATCTGTGCGGTATCGACCGCGCGGTATCCCAACTCAAGCGCATTGCGCACCGAGTCGATGACAACTTGGTCCTTGAGACGGAAGGTGCCGAGGCCGAATGCGGGGACAGTCATTGTGTTCCTTTGGGGATGGGGAATGGGGGATCGCAAAAGCGTGAGTTCTGCGCGGCGCTGCGAGTTGCTTAATCGAGGGCGACGACGGCTTTTCCGAAATTCTTGCCGCGCAAGACGTCGATCAGGCCTTGCGGAGCGCTGTCCAGGCCGTGCAGGACGTGCTCGCGGTACTGGATGCGGTCTTCGCGCAGCCACTGGCCCATTTCGCGCAGGAAGGCCGGCATCAGGCGGATGAAGTCGTGCTGGATGAAGCCGCGCACCGTGAGGCGCTTGCGCAGCACCTGGCCCATGAACTCGGGCAGGCGATCCGGGCCAGGCAGCGCTTGCCCACGGCTGTTGTAGGTGGCAATCACGCCGCAGACCGGGACGCGCGCAAAGTCGTTGAGCTGCGGCAGCACCGCGTCGAAGACCTTGCCGCCGACGTTCTCGAAATAGATGTCGATGCCGTCAGGTGTGGCGGCACGCAATTGCTCTGCAAAGTCGTCGGCGCGATGGTCCAGCGCCACATCCACCTTCAGCGACTCGCGCAGGTAACGCACCTTTTCTTCGCCGCCGGCAATGGCCACTACACGTAGCCCCTGCAGGCGCGCCAGCTGCGCTACCGTGGCGCCGACCGGGCCACTGGCCGCTGCCACCACCAGGGTCTCGCCGGCCTGCGGCTTGCCGATTTCATGCAGGCCGGCGTAGGCGGTAAAGCCGGGCATGCCGTAGACACCGAGTGCGGTGCTCAGCGGCAGGCTGTCGTCCTTGGGCAGCTTGCGCAAGGGCGTGGTCGGGGTGAGCAGGCTATGGGTCTGCCAGCCGCCGCCGAGCACGAGCAGGTCGCCGGGGTGATAGTCGGCATGGTGCGACTCGATGACTTCGCCGATGGTGCCGCCTTCCATCACCGCATCGATCGCAACGGGTGCGGCGTACGAGGGGCCTTCATCCATGCGGCCGCGCATGTAAGGGTCCAGCGACAGGAAGCGGTTGCGCACCAGGATCTGGTCGTGCCCGGTGGGCGGCAGACTGGCCTCTTCGATGCGGAAGTTGTCGGCCGTGGGTTCGCCGTGCGGGCGCGAGGCCAGCACGATGCGGCGGTTGGTGATCGATGTCATGCGGGAAATCCTCGCAGCGGGGCCGCAGGTGCGCGGCCAAAGGAGCACAGCCGCACGGGCGGCTGCGCGAGGGAATGAGCAGGCGTGCGCTGGTGCGCGGGGTCAGGACACAGCCGGTTCCGGCGCGCTTGCACTGTCCAGCTGCGCAATCTGGTCGGCACTCAACGACAGCTGTGCTGCGGCCAGTACATCGTGCAGCTGGGTCACGCTGGTGGCGCTGACGATTGGCGCGGTCAAGCCCGGGCGCGCAATCAACCAGGCCAGCGCGATCTGCGCCGGGGTGGCATTGTGGGTGACTGCCAGGTCGTCCAGGGCCTGCAGGATGCGCAGCCCGCGTGGATTGACGTACTGCTTGACTACCGAGGCGCCGCGCGCGCTGCTCTTGCCGGCGTCCTCGGTGCTGCGGTACTTGCCGGTGAGAAAGCCGCTGGCCAGTGAGTAGTAACTGATTACGCCCAGTTCGCGTTCGCGCGCCAGCGGCTCCAGTTCGGCTTCATAGCCGGCGCGGTCGTAGAGGTTGTATTCGGGTTGCAGGCTTTCATAGCGCGGCAGCGTGTATTGCTCGGAGATATCCAGCGCATCGCGCAGACGCGCGGCGGTGTAATTGGACGCGCCGATCGCGCGCACCTTGCCTTGTTCGATCAAGCGGCCGAACGCGGCCAGCGTGGCTTCCAGCGGAATCGATTCGTCGTCTTCGTGGGCCTGGTACAGATCGATCACATCGGTCTGCAGGCGCGTGAGCGAGTCTTCCACGGCGGCGGCGATGTTGTCCGGCGACAGGCCGGGATGCTCGCTCCACTTGGCCACCTTGGTGGCGATCAGCACCTTGTCACGCTTGCCACTGCGTGCAAGCCAGCGACCGATGATGGTTTCCGATTCGCCGCCACGATTGCCCGGCACCCAGCCCGAGTACGCATCGGCGGTATCGATCAGATTGAAACCGGCATCGACAAAGGCGTCCAGCAACGCAAACGAAGTCGCTTCATCGGCGCTCCAGCCAAAGACGTTGCCGCCGAAGACGATGGGTTGAACCTGCAGGCCGGAGCGGCCCAGTGCGCGGGGGTGAGTCATCGTGGAGGCTCCTGATTCGAACTCCCCACAGGATAGTCATGCACACCGATCGTGCGTGTGACACCAACGTGGATTCAGCGTTCCGTCGGTCGCGTCCATCGACTCACAGGATGTGAACAAGTCGCTCACGGCCTGCGCTGCGAACCGCTGCTGCGCGTGGCGAGACGGGCGGATGGCAGGCTCCGGGCCGCATGCTAGGCTCGCGCTACTTTTTACCCGGAAGAGGGCGCTGCAATGATCCGCAACAAGCTGGCCTGTGCATGTGTGATGAGTGTCCTGGTGGCGATGAGCGCGCCGCTGGCGCTGGCAATGAAGCCGGCCGACAGCGCGAGCCTGCCTGCGCCCGATGCCGCGTTGCAGGCGGCCATCAATGGCAACTGGCGCGACCGCGTTTATGTGCAGCGCGATCAATACCGCCATCCGGGCCAGACCCTGGCGTTCTTCGGCATCAAGCCCACCCAGACTGTCATCGAGATCACCCCCGGTGGCGGCTGGTATTCGGAGATCCTGGCGCCCTACCTGCGCGAGAAGGGCAAGTACGTGGCAGCGGTGGTCGACCCGGCCTCTGCTGCCGAAGGCCGCGCACGCGACTACGCCCAGCGTGCGCGCGACGAGCTGGAAAAGAAGTTCCAGGCCAAGCCCGACCTGTACGGCAAGCCGTCGTTCGTGTCGTATGTGCCGAAGTCGCCTTCGTTCGGCGTGGACAACTCGGCCGATCTGGTACTGACCTTCCGCAACGTGCATAACTGGCGCATGGCCGGCAATGCCGAGGCGATGTTTGCCGGCTTCTACAAGGTGCTCAAGCCCGGTGGCGTGCTCGGCGTGGTCGAGCATCGCGCCAAGACCGACGTGCCGGCCGACGACAAGAGCGGCTACGTGGGACAGGCGCAGGTGATCGCGATGGCCGAAGCGGCCGGCTTCAAGCTGGCCGGCAAGAGCGAGCTCAACGCCAATCCGCGCGACACCAAGGATTATCCGGGCGGCGTGTGGACGCTGCCGCCAAGCAACAACCACGACGCGGCCGACGACGCCAAGTACAAGGCGATCGGCGAGAGCGACCGCATGACGCTGAAGTTCGTCAAGCAGTAGCGCGTGCCTGCATGCCGGCGCCCGGTGCGGCCGGCATGCAGCGTTTGCCGCCTCTGCCGCGGCGACGTGCCTGGTGTTTCGGTGTGCCTGTCGTCTTCTGCACGCAGGCAATGCCTCCGACGCCAGCGTTCAAGACCGGCGGCGAGCGCTGGCCAAGCGAAGCCGCTGACCGTTGCATGCGCATTGCGCCCGATGGGATTTCCTGCTTTCTGTGCCGCAGTTCAGCGATCGCGGTGGCGACGCCCAGCCTGATCACGCACCATGGCGTGCCCGGCGATGGCCGTGTGCAGCGTTCCTTCCGCAACAGGTCTGTCCATGTTGGTGCTGTTGAACAAACCCTATGGCGTGTTGTCGCAATTCAGCGACCGTTCGCAGCCACCCAAGCGCACGCTGGCCGAGTTCGGATTGCCGGCAGACGTGTATGCGGCAGGTCGACTGGATCACGACAGCGAAGGACTGTTGCTGCTCACCGACGATGGCGCGCTGGCGCATCGGCTCACCGACCCGCGCCACAAACAGCCCAAGACCTATTGGGTGCAGGTGGAAGGCGAGCCGCAGCAGGCGCAATTGCAGGCACTGCGCGAAGGGGTGCTGCTCAACGATGGCCCGACCCGGCCAGCGCAGGTTCGCCGGCTCGACCCCGCACCTGTCCTTTGGCCGCGCGATCCGCCGGTACGCGTGCGCAAGACGGTGCCCGATGCATGGTTGGAGCTGCAGATCAGCGAAGGCCGCAACCGTCAGGTGCGCCGCATGACCGCAGCGGTCGGGTTGCCGACCCTGCGTCTGGTGCGGGTGGCGATCGGGCAGTGGACCCTGGACACACTGGCGCCCGGACAATGGCGGGTGGAAGACGCGTCACCGGCACGGCCGCGTCGCAACGCGCGCTGATGGCATTGCGTCGGGTCAGACAAGGGCACGGCCGTGACGGCAGGCATCGGTCCCATCGGCTACCCCGTTTGCCATCGCGATCGTGAAGCGCATCGATGCGGTGGATGAGGCAGCGGGAACGCCCAGATCCCGCAGCGAGCCAGCGCGGGAACACGCCACAAATGACGACGCCACGGCGGCAAGCCGTGGCGTCGGGCACTGCATGGGTCATCGCCGGATCGGCGAGACGATGGCTTATTCGATGCCGTCGCTCGGGGTCACGGCAGCGCGGCGCTGGTAGGCAGCGCGGCGTGCATTGGCGTTGCTGGCATGTTCGCGATCGAGGCGATGCACGTTGCCACCCAACACCTGCTGGTCGCGCTGGCGCTTGCGGTACACCGCATAGCCGATCAGGCCCAGGCCGGCGACGGCAGCCGCGACGGTAACGGCGGGGTTGCGCTTGACCAGCTTGGTGGCGACCTTGCCACCGGTGCGCACGGCGCCCAGTGCCGCGCCGGTCTTCAGCCATTCGCTGGCGCCCGGGCCGAAATGACGCAGGCTGCTGCCGGCATGGCGGGCCTGGTCGCCGGCATTGGAGGCGGCGTGACGCAGGTGGTCGCCCGCGTTGCCTGCCAGTTCCAGGGCACGCTCCAGGGCGCGTTCGGTGATCACGGTCAGCTTGCTCATTGGAGGCGTTTCCTTTCTGAGTACGTGGCCGCAGTGTGTGGGCTGGTCCGTATAGACAGCGTTAGCGGGATCGGGCGTTGTTTGGCTCGCGGTTAGGAAGGGCGCGACGCGCCGCTGCGACTGATGCTCATCCCGGAAGCGACGAAGGTCTGAACTTGACCGGTGTCGACGATGAACGTCCCTTCTCCCCTCGGGACACTGTCTTCCTCGATGGGGAGAAGGTGCGCCGAAGGGGGCTAAGGGTAGGGGCGAAGCCTGGGGGTTTGGATGAGTGAGGGGCGTCGCCCCGTACCCTCACCCCAACCCTTCTCCCGACGGGAGAGGGGCTCAGGTGCCACGTGGTTTTGCTCTGTGTGTTGCAGCGGCGGTCCAGGGGTCGTCCGGCCAAGGATGCCGCGGATACCGCCCTTTCATCTCTTTCTTGACGTCCGGGTAGGTGTTGGCCCAGAAGCTCTTCAGGTCCTGGGTCACCTGCAGTGGGCGGCCGCCGGGCGAGAGCAGGTGCAGGGTCAGCGGGATACGGCCGTCGGCGATGCGCGGGGTTTCGGCCAGGCCGAACAGTTCCTGCAGCTTGACCGCCAGCACCGGCGGCAATGGCTGCTGGGCGTGGTCGAGGCTGTAGCTGATCTGCCGCTCCATGCCCGATGGCACGCTGATGCGGGTAGGGGCGTGACGGTCGATACCCTGGCGGCGCTCCCACGGCAGTGCGGCCTTGAGTGCTTCGCCCAGGCTGGCCTCGTCCAGCGCGTCGAGCCTGGTTTTCCCGACAAACGCCGGGCGTAGCCAGGTGTCCAGCGTGTCCAGCAACGTGGTGTCAGACAGATCGGGCAAGGCGAGCTCCGGCATCCAGACGCGCAGCGACTGCACGCGTGCGCGCCACTGCTGCAGGTTGTCAGTCCATGGCAATGCGTCCAGACCGAGTTGACGTACCGCGTCGGTGAGCGCGCCGGCTGCCTGTGCCGGGTCGACGCGGCCGGCCGGGCGGCTGTCGAGCACGATGCGGTCGAAACTGGATTGGCGGCGCGCGACCAAGGCGCGTTTGTCGGCGTCCCACTGCACCACGTCCTGCTGCACGAAGCGCTCGGGCAGGCTGCGGCGCAGATAGCCTTCGTCCACCGGCGCGGCACGCAGCAACAGGGCGTCCTTGGCTTCGTAGCGCAGCTCGCTGGCGACCAGCCACGGTTCGCCGCGCAGATCGCTGTGGTCGAACAGGCGCGCGCTGCGGCCGTTGGCCAGCAGGTAGCGCAGCGGGTCGGCGGGGTGGCGCGCGGCGATGCGGTCCGGGAAGGCATGGGAGAGCAGATCGCCGAGTGCGTGCGCCTCCACGCTGGATGGCGGGGCGCTGTCGCAGCGCAGCCGGCGTCGCCATTGTTTGGCGGCGCTGTCGATGGCAGCCAGGCCACCGCGATTGGCGTCGGACCCGGTACGGCCCTGACGAAACGCGGCCAGGGCACGCCAGCGCGCTGCCAATCCATCGCCGCCCTGACGCAGCGGGTCGCGCGCCTCCAGCAGCGCGGCCAGATCGCAGGCCAGGGCCAGGCGGCGCGCATCATCGGCCTGCGCCAGCATCGCAGCCAGCCGCGGATGCGTGCCCAGCGCGAGCATGCGCCGGCCCAGGGCGGTCACGCCACCGGAGTCGCCGAGCGCGCCCAGCCGTTGCAGCAGTTCGCGCGCGGCGGCCAGCGCGCCGGTGGGCGGGGCATCGACAAAGCGCAGCGCATCGCTGCCCCAGGCGGCCAGCTCCAGCGCCAGGCCGGCCAGCTCCACCTGGGTGATCTCGGCGCGGCGCTGCGGTTCCAGCCGCTGCGACTGCGGCCACAGCCGGTAGGCCCAGCCGCTGGCCACGCGTCCGGCACGCCCGGCGCGCTGGTCGGCCGAGGCCTGCGAAATAGTGGCCACGTCCAGCCGCGAGAACCCGCTGTTGGGGTCGTAGTGCGGCTCGCGCGCCTGGCCGCTGTCGATCACCACGCGCACGCCCGGCAGCGTCACCGATGACTCGGCCACGTTGGTGGCCAGCACCACGCGCCGGCGCCCCTGCGGGTCGGATTGCAGGACCTGCGTCTGCGCCTCCACCGACAATTCGCCGTGCAACGGCAGCACCTGCACGGCCGGGTCCAGCGCTTCCTGCAAGGCGCCGTGCACACGCGTGATTTCGCGCTGGCCGGGCAGGAACACCAGCACATCGCCGGGATGGGAGGCCAGTGCATGCTCCACCGCGCGCCGGGTCTGCGGTTCCAGCGCTTCGTCGCGTCGCGCAGGGAAATGCGCAATGTCCACCGGAAAACTGCGCCCGGCGCTGCTCAGCCGCGGGGCCTCCAGAAAGCCGGCCAGCCGCTCGCCATCCAGCGTGGCCGACATCGCCACGATGCGCAGGTCGTCGCGCAGCTGCGCCTGGACATCCAGCGCCAGCGCCAGACCCAGGTCGCCGGCCAGATGGCGCTCGTGGAACTCGTCGAACAGCAGTGCGCCCACGTGTTCCAGCATGGGGTCGTCCTGGATCATCCGGGTCAGGATGCCCTCGGTGACCACTTCAATACGGGTACGCGCGGAGGTCTTGTTCTCGAAGCGGATGCGGTAGCCCACGGTCTCGCCGACCGGCTCGCCGAGCTGGCGCGCCATGAACTGCGCCGCGCTGCGCGCCGCCACGCGGCGCGGTTCCAGCATCACGATGGTACGCCCGGCTAGCCATGGCGCGTCCAGCAGCGCCAGCGGTACCTGGGTGGTCTTGCCGGCGCCGGGCGGCGCTTCCAGGACCAGCCGTGGATGGGCGGCGAGGCTGTCGCGAATCTGCGGCAACAATGGAGAGATCGGAAAGGCGGGGTCGGTCATGCGCGGGAAGGATACGGGGCCGCCACAGATGCCGCGATGGTCGGGCGGACGGGTGAAGCCTGTCGGGGAATCCGGAAGTGCTCACCTCTTTGGGCATTCAAGGCAGATTCTGGTGCCGGGCGCTGCTTCAGACCGGTCGTACATCTGTCGATAACCGGAGCAATCCCCAGTCTGGATGCCGCATGTCTGTTGCCACCCCGAAATTCGTCAGCCTGCAAAGCAAGCTGCTCGGCGCGCTCGCGCTGGGTCTGTCGATCATCCTGCTGTGTGCCCTCGGTGGTTTGGGCACGGCGTGGCTGAGCCTGTCGGGCAAGGTGCCGCCCGAGGTGGCGCAGGCCTCCACCAGCGAGGAGATCACCCGCGATTTCCGCCTGCAGGTGCAGGAGTGGAAGAATGTCCTGATCCGCGGGCGCGACCCGGCGCAGCTGGACAAGCACCTGGATGCCTTCCGCGAGCAGGGCAGGAAAGTGCAGGCAGGCACCGAGGCGCTGGCCAAGGCAACCCGGGACCCGCAGGTGCGTACGCTGGCGCAGGACTTTGCCCAGGCGCATCTGGGCCTGCAGCGCCACTACGAAGCAGCGCTGGGCAGGTTTGCCGAAGCCGGCTACGACACCCAGGTAGGCGACCAGTTGGTCAAGGGCCAGGACCGCGCGCCCAGCCAGACGCTCGAAGCGCTGGTCAATCGCAGCAAGACCCTGGCCGACGCCGCGGTGCTGGCCAGCTCGCAATCGGCACAGCACAAGCTGGTCTATTCGGCAGTCGCCACGGTGGGCGCCGCGCTGTGTCTGGTGGCGGTATTGGGCTGGTGGATACGGCGCTCGATCGTTCGCCCGATCGAAACGGTTGCGCACGCGGCACGCCTGGTGGCGGCCGGCGACCTGTCGGCACGCGCGGCGGTCGGCAATCGTGACGAGATCGGGTTGCTGGGACAGGCAATGGGGCAGGTGGTCACCACGCTCATCGATGTCTCAAGCGCACAGGCGGACATGGCCCAGCGTCATGAAGCCGGGCAAATGAGTTACCGCATGGACGCGCAGGCATTTCCTGGCGCGTATGGCCGCATGGTGGACGACACCAACGGACTGATCGGCGCGCAGGTGGGGTTGATCGGCACCATGCTGCAGGTGATGCAGCATTACGCGGTGGGTGACATGTCGGTGGACATGCCGCGCCTGCCGGGCGAAAAGGCGCAGATCACCGAGGCGATGGACACCACCAAACGCAACCTGGCCGCGATCAACGGCGAAATCCGTGGCCTGGTCAGTGCGGCGGCGGCCGGCGACTTTGCCACCCGTGGCAACACCGGCGCCTATCAATTCGAGTTCCGCGGCATGGTCGAGGGCCTCAATGGCCTGATGCAGAACGTGGACCAGAATCTGGCCGAGCTGTCGCAGCTGCTCAAGGCAATTGCCGATGGCGACCTGACTGCGCGCATGCACGGCAACCAGCAAGGCGTCTTTGCGCGCATGCGTGACGATGCCAACGCCACCGTGCAGCGCCTGACCGATATCGTCGGGGATATCACGCTGGCCGCACAGACCATTCGCACCGCGTCCGCCGAAATCGCCGCCGGCAACAACGATCTGGCGCAGCGTACCGAACAGCAGGCGGCCAATCTGGAAGAAACCGCTGCATCGATGGAAGAGCTCACCTCCACCGTGCGGCAGAATGCCGACACGGCGCAGCAGGCCAGCCGCGGTGCGCAGGCGGCTGCCGAGATTGCCAGCCGCGGCGGAGACATGGTGGCCAGCGTGGTCGGCACCATGGGCGAAATCGAAGGGTCGTCCAGGAAGATTGCCGACATCATCAGTGTCATCGACGGCATCGCCTTCCAGACCAATATTCTGGCCTTGAACGCTGCGGTGGAAGCGGCGCGTGCCGGCGAGCAGGGACGCGGCTTTGCGGTGGTTGCATCCGAGGTGCGCGCGCTGGCACAGCGTTCAGCCGGCGCCGCCAAGGAGGTCAAGCAGCTGATCGATGCATCGGTGGACAGCGTCGAGCGTGGCAGCGCACGCGTAAGTCAGGCCGGGCGAACGATGCAGGACATCGTGCAATCGGTGCAGCAGGTCACCACGCTCATTGCCGAGATCTCCGCCGCATCGCGCGAACAGTCCGCCGGCATCGAACAGGTGGCGCGCACCGTCAATGACATGGACGAAACCACCCAGCGCAATGCCGCGCTGGTGGAAGAAGCTTCGGCCGCCGCGCGGGCGATGGAAGAGCAGGCGGTGGAGCTGAGCGAAGCGGTCTCTGTGTTCCGTCTGGATGCCCACAAGCCGCGTCTGGCGGCGGCTGCATAGAAGCCGACTCGGAATCGTAGCCGTGCATGCTGGCCAGCTCGCACGGGTGCTTGCCGCGCCGGGGGGGCCGGGCGCATCTGCACCTTCCGGCCTGGCGCCTGCTGAAGCACGTGTGCGGCGGTTGATCGCGCTCGCGTCGCGTGCAGGCATCTCCAGGGCGCCTGTCTCAAGCGCGCCACCCTATCTGCTTCGAACCGAAGGCCCGGACTGACCTCGCCAAGCAGGCCCTGCACAGATTCCCAAGTGCGGCACAGGCCGGTGTGGTGTCTGCGCAGTCGGCGGACACCGGCGGGTCATTGCCATCGTGAGCGCACGCCTGCGCGATGGAACGTTTCAGCGGACGCCTCGCGCGCTAGCGCGCTCCTACGAGGAGCGGCGCTTTGGGGCGGTGGTGACGTTCAACCGGCTTCGCGGACCCGGGCGGTCAGGCCCTTGAGGAAGGCGCGCAATAGCTGGTCGCCGCAGGGGCGGAAATTCTTGTGGCCGGGCTGGCGGAACAGTGCGGAGAGTTCCGGCTTGGACAGCGGGAAGCCGGCGCTGGCGAAGATGGCGTGCATGTCGACGTCCTTCAGTTCGAAGGCCACGCGCAGCTTCTTCAACACCAGGTTGTTGCCGACGCGGGCTTCCAGCGGGCGTGCCGGTTGGGTCTCGTCGCGGCCGCGGAAGCGCAGCACCAGGCCGTCGAGAAAGCGTGCCAGCATCGCATCGCTGCAGGGCTCGAAACCGGGCTCGTCTTCTTTCTTCAGCCAGGCCTGTACCTGCGGCTTGTCGAGCGCGAACCCGGGGTCGGCCAGGTGGGTGATCTCCACCACCTTGTCGTCGCTGAGGTCGAGCATGTAGCGGATGCTGCGCAGTACATCGTTGTGGATCATGACCGTTCCGGTGCCCCGGCCTGTCGCCGGAAAGGCATCATTCTACGGGGCCATGGCGGAACGGGGCGTGTGTCGCGCCGAACGGTTGCGACGCCGGTGCCGCCTAGGCTGCCAAGATGTTGCAGGCAGGTGTCAGGCGGCTGCATAGATCGCGCAGTGGCAGTCGAATGCTCTGTAGTGATCCACGGTGCCTGAGGCAGCGTGCGCGTACCAGGCAGGCTGCGGCGCGGGGCGGCCTGTTGTTCTGCGCCGGGATGAGGCCGTCGCCGGGACCGGTGAGCCTGGGTCGCTGTGGCAGTCGCCCCAGCTCTCGCGCCAGCGGCTTTCAGCTGCCGCGGTAAGTGGAATATCCGTACGGCGAGAGCAGCAGCGGCACGTGGTAGTGGCCGTCGTTGGCAATGCCGAAGGCGATGGGTACCTGCTCCAGGAACGGCGGGTCGGTCAGGGCGACGCCGGCCGCACGCCAGTATATGGCGACCTCGAATTCCAGCCGATAGCGTCCGCGCGGAAGCGTGAGTGCGGCCAGTTCCGGGCAGCGCCCGTCCTGGTTGGTGACACCGTCGAAGTGCAAGGTATCGCCTGCGAACAGGCGTAGCGGCACGCCGGAAGCGGGGCGGCCGGTGGCGGTATCCAGCACATGCGTGGACAGCGTGCTCATGCCACCGCCTGGGTCGGTTGCGGCCATTGGCCGACGAACTCGGGCTGGTCGTAGGCCAGATAGGTCTCGACGATGGCCTGGCGGTCGTCCAGAAACAGCTGGTCGGCCACCGCGCGGGCCAGCCGCGGCAGGGCGACCTTGAGCCCGGACAATGCCGCGGCCGAGGGGCCGTGGTTGATCAGCGCCGAATAGTTGAAGGCGAACAGCCCGTGCAGCAGCGCGGCGTCGTCGGGCGTGCGTGGCAGCAGTTCGAAGCCGGGCCCCAGGTAGGGGTGCGCGTCCAGCACCGGGTTGGCCTGGCCCGGCGGTGGCTGATAGCGGTCGCCCCAGCAGGCGATGCGCCCGGACAACGCGGCCAGCTCGGGGCGCAGCTGCGGGTCGGTGACCAAGCCGGTGGCCACCGCCAGAAAATCGAAGCGGTGTTCGCCCTGCGGCGTGCGCACCACACTCTCGCCATCGCGCTCGGCCACCTCCAGCCACGGCGCACCCAGATGCAGTGCGAAGCCGGCGTGCGCGCAGGCGCGCTGGAAGGTGTCGTTGGTCGGTGGTTGGTTGTGCGCGAAGAAGCTGGCCATCATGCGGTACTTGTCCGCGTCCGGCAGCGTCAGAAAGCGCGGGATGATGCCTGCCTGTTCCATGTGGCGGAACGGATTGATGCGCGGCAATTCGCTGCGGCGCACGAATACCTCGGCGCTGGCGACGCCGTGATCCAGCGCAAAGCACGCATTGTCGAAGGCCGAGGCACCGCCACCCAGGATGCCCACGCGCTTGCCGGCCAGCGCGGCAAAATCGATGTGGCCGGAGGTGTGCGCGTAGCGGTGCGCGGGCAGGGCGCGGCTGATCCAGTCCGGCACCATCCATTGGCCGCCGCCCTGGATGCCGGTGGCCAGGATCAGCTTGCGCGTCAGCAGCGGCGCGCCCATCGCCAGATGCAGGCGATGGATGCCGGAGGCGACGTCCGGTTCGACACGCGCCAGTTGCGTGGCATTGCGCACCGGCAGGCGTAGCACCGCGCGGTACCAGCGCAGATAGTCCATCCAGCGGCCGCGTGGAATCTTGTCCAGCGCGTCCCATGCAGCACTGCCGTGCTGCGCCTCCCACCAGGCGCGGAAGGTCAGCGATGGCACGCCCAGGTCGATCGAGGTGATGTGCTTGGGCGTGCGCAGGGTTTGCATGCGCGCGTAGGTCACCCACGGGCCTTCCTGCCCCGCCGGGTTTTCGTCGATCACCAGCACGTTGTGCACGCGCTCGCGTTGCAACGCGAACGCCGCGCCCAGGCCGCTCTGGCCGGCGCCGACGATCACCACATCAAACACATGCCCGGCCGGATGCACGCGCGGCGCCACCCAGGCGTCGCCGCCGTGGGCAAGGCGCTGCAGGTCACGGGCGAGCTCGCGTTCGAGTTGGGCCAGACTCATGGCAATGCCTCCAGGCGCAGGTGCACGATCTTGCCGATCTCGGCAATGGCGGTGGCGATCTCTGCGTTGCGCGGCGCGTCCAGGCGCCGCTCCAGCGCAGCCAGGATGCCGGCCTTGTCGTGCAGCCGCACGCAGATCACGAACGGGAAACCGAAGCGGTGGCGATAGGCCTGATTGAGCGCGTGGAAGCGCTTGAACTCGTCTTCGCTGAGACGGTCCAGCCCGGCCGCGGCCTGCTCTGCGGCCGATGCGGCAGTGAGCGTACGGTCGATCGCTGCCTTGCCGGCCAGTTCGGGGTGCGCGCGAATCAGCGCCAGCTGGTCCTCCGGCGACGCATCCAGCACTACCTGCATCAGCCCGCGATACACATCGGCGAACGGACGCCGCCGTGCGGCGCGTTCGACCACCCAGGGCGAATGCTCGAACAACTCGCGGTAGCGCGCCACGAAGGCGGCATCGTCCAGCACGCCATCGTCCACCACGCTCATGCGTGCGTGCCCTGCAGCGAGACATGCGCGGCCACCACCTTCCAGCCATCGGCAAAGCGCACCCAGCTCTGGCTTTGCCGCCCGCGTGCACTGCTGCCTTCACGGATGAATTCTGCATGCGTGGTGGCGAAGTCGTGGCCGAAGCCGTGTACCTGCACATGCACGAGCTGGCGCTGCGGCGAGCCACCACGGCCGATGCGGAACGCGCGGATCGCCTCGATGCCGTACAACACCTCGCCCACCCCGTAGCGCACTGTACTGGGCGCTGCATGGAACAGCGCATCCATCGCGGCGATGTCGTCGCGCATCAGTGCGTCCTCGTAGGCGTGGAAGGCCGCGGTCACTTGCGCGATCACCTCGGGCAGATCGATCTCGGACAGGGCAATGCTCATGCCGGGTGCACCTGCAACCAGTGGCGCGCGATATCGATGCGGCGCGCCACCCAGGCGTCGCCACTGGCCAGTACGTGATCGACAAAGCGCGCCAGGGCTGCCGCGCGCGCCGGCTTGCCGACGATGCGGCCGTGCAGGCCGACCGAGAGCATGCGCCCGCCTTCGCTGCGCAGCTGCTCGAAGCCATCACGCAGATAGCGGAAGAACGGCTCGCCATCGGCAAAGCCGTTGTAGGCGACGAATTTCATGTCGTTGGCATCCAGCGTGTACGGCACGATCAACTGCGTGCGGCCATGGCGTGCGTCGTAGTAGGGCACATCGTCCGCGTAGCTGTCGGCGTCATAGACAAAGCCACCTTCTTCGGCGATCAGGCGCGCGGTGTTGGGGCTGGTGCGGCCCTGGTACCAGCCCAGCGGGCGGCTGCCGGTCACCTGCGTGTGCAGCGCGATGGCCTGCGCGATATGCGCCCGTTCGGTGGCCTCGTCCACATGCTGGTAGTCGATCCAGCGCAGGCCGTGGCTGGCGATTTCCCAGTCTGCGGCCTGCATCGCCGCCACCGCCGCGGGATTGCTCGCCAACGCGTTGGCCACGCCAAACACCGTGACCGGTACGCCGCGCGCGGTGAACAGCCGCTGCAGCCGCCAGAAGCCGGCGCGGCTGCCATATTCGTACAGGCTTTCCATGGCCATGGCGCGTGCGCCCGGCTGCGACTGCGCGCCTACCATTTCCGACAAAAACGCCTCGGAGCCGGCGTCGCCGTTGAGCACGCAGTTTTCTGCGCCCTCCTCGTAATTGATGACGAACTGCACGGCGACGCGTGCGCCACCGGGCCACTGCGCCGCCGGCGGTGTGGCGCCATAGCCGACCAGCGCACGCGCGGCGTTCACGCCGCCGGCTCCGCATGCCAGGCCGCCAATGCGGCGTCCACGGCCAGGCCGGGGGTGCAGGCATAGCCTTCGGCGCGCAGCACCGCTTCCAATGCGGCCAGGGTGATCAGCACCTTGTGCTTCATCGCGTTGTAGCCCATTGCGCCGACGCGCCAGATCTTGCCTTGCAACGGGCCGAACGCGGTGCCGATCTCGATCTCGAAATCCTCGCGCATGCGCCGGCGCACCGCGTCGTTGTCGATGCCGGGCGGGATCACCACGCCGGTGACGTTGGTCATGTGGTGCGCATCGTCGCCGAAGACCGCAAGGCCCATCGCACGCACGCCGGCGCTCACCGCGCGGCCGGCGGCAGCGTGGCGCGCGAAGCGTGCGGGCAGGCCTTCCTGCAGGGCCACGCGTGCACATTCGCGCGCGCCGTACAGCATGGTGGTGGCTTCGGTGTGGTGGTTGAGGCGCTTGTCCGACCAGTAATCCATGATCATGGCCAGGTCGAAATAATTGGAGGCGATGCGCGGGCCATTGCCGTTGACGATGTCATCGCGCGCAATGCCGCGCTCCACATGGCGGCGCGCAAAGATGGCCTCGGCGGCACGCTCGGACACGGTGATCGGCGCCGAGCCCGAGGGCCCGCCCAGGCATTTCTGCAGGCCGCCGGTGACCACGTCCACGCCCCAGCGGTCGCTGGCGATGTGCATGCCGCCGAGGGTGGCCGTGGCATCCACGTAACTCAGTGCGCCGGCCGCCCGGCACAGTGCGCCCAGCCCGTCGAGCGGCTGCGCCATGGTAGTGGAGGTGTCGCCGTGCACGGTGGCCACCAGCTTGGGTGCTACCCGTGCGATTGCCTCGGCAATGGCGTCCAGCGGCACCACCTCGCCCCAGGGCGCATGCACGCTGTGTACGTCGGCACCGAGGCGCTGCAGGATTTCGGTGAGCAGCAAACCGAAGCGGCCGAAGTTGATCACCAGCACGCGGTCGCCCGCACTGACCAGCGACACCAGCGCCGCCTCGATACCGGCACGCGCGGTGCCATCGATCAGGAAGGTCCAGCGATTCTCGGTGCCGAACAATGGCCGGTACAGCGCCATCACCTCGTTCATGTAGGTGGTCATTTCCGGATCGAACTGGCCCAGCAGATCGGCCGCCATCGCGCGCAGCACGCGCGGATGCGCATTGACCGGGCCGGGGCCCATCAATAGCCGCTGCGGGGGATCGAGTTCGCCGAAGGTGTGCAGGTGGCGCAGATCAGGTGACAAGGGGGTCTCCCAGGTGTTCGATGAAATGGCGCATAACCGCCAGGGCGAGGTCGGCATCGGCCGGGTCGACGTGTTCGTCCGGATGATGGCTGATGCCGCCGGCGCAGCGCACGAACAGCATCGCGGTGGGGCACAGCGCGGCCATCGTCATCGCGTCATGGCCGGCACCGGAGACCAGTCGGCGTGGAACGATGCCCTGCGCGGCGACGGCGTGTTCCAACCGGAGCATCAACGCGGGGTCGCAGGGGCTGGCGGCCAGTGTCTGTAGCGGCTCGATGGCGATGGCGATGCCGCGCTGCGTGCCGATCTGCGCGAGCGCGTGTTCGATTTCGCGCACGGCCGCGTCGCGGGTGGCATCGCTGCCGGCGCGCACGTCCAGCGTGCAGTCCACCCGGCCCGGCACCACGTTGATGGCGCCGGGGGCGAGCTGCAGTTTGCCGACGGTGGCGACCAGATCGCTGCTGCCGGCGCGCGCGATGCGCTCGATCGCCAGCAAGGCGTCGGCCGCCGCGCTCAAGGCATCGCGACGCAAGGCCATGGTGGTGGTGCCGGCATGCCCGGCGCGGCCATCGAAACGCAGCGCGAAGCGACGCTGCGCGGCGATGGCGGTGACGATGCCTACCGGCAGCGCTTCGGCTTCCAGCACCGGGCCTTGTTCGATGTGGGTTTCCAGATACGCCAGCACGCTGCCCGGCGGACGGGCGGCATGGCGGATCTGCGCGATATCCAGGCCCCAGTCGGCCAGCGCGGCGGCCACGTCGATGCCGCTGGCATCGCTGACCGCCAGCGCGGCGGGGTCCAGCGTGCCGGCCACCGCGCGGCTGCAGAACATGGAGGCGGGAAAGCGCGAGCCTTCTTCGTCGCCGAACGCGATCACCTCGACGGCGAACGGCAGGCGGCGCGCCTGTGCGTGCAGGGCGGCGACGCATTCGATGCCGAGCAGGATACCCAGCGGGCCGTCGTAGCGGCCGGCATCGCGCACGCTGTCCAGATGGCTGCCGATCAGCAGGGCAGGTGCCTCGGGACGCGCGGCCTCGTAACGTCCGACCAGGTTGGCCGCCGCGTCCACACGCACCTGCATGCCCGCCTCGCGCATCCACGTGCTGACCTGGGTGACGGCGGCGCGGTGCGCCGGGCTGAGCCAGGCACGGAACAGGCCATCGGGCGTATCGCTGTAGGGCGCACCACCCAGCTGGTCGCAACGCGCAACCGCACGCGCGCCGCCGGGGCGGGCGGGGTCTGTGGCGGGCGGGGCGGTGGGAACGGCAGCAAGCATCGACAGGACCGAGAGGGAGCTGCGGGACGCGCGCGGCGATCCGGAAGCGGGCAGGGGTGACGCTTCGACTATAGGGAGCCGCTGCTGTCGCCATCAAAGAGTTTTTTCGCTGGTTCGCGCTGCAAAAAATGCAACGCGGCGATGCTGTCGCCAGCAGGCGTGGGTGCGGTTGGTGAGCAGCCGGCCCCATCGCGCGAAGTCGCCGGCAGTGGCCGGCGCGGCCGCGGTGGCTCGAAGGCGGGGCCAATGCGCGCCCTCGTCTTCAGGCAGGGCCCGCCCAGGCACAGCCGCTGCATCGCGGATGGGCCAGGACGTCGTGCGCCGCGATGGTGGTCGCGATCAGCGCCCCGGCATGCAGCCAGGCACCGGGCGGCATGTTGCCAGGCCGATCCCTCGATCGGCCCCACCCGCAACTGGTGCCCGCGTGTTGCTGGGCTGTCGCTGATGGCGGGTACGGGCGACCGTCTTCAGATCTGACGGCGCGGGCGCGTCATCAGGCATCGTTCGACGGCGCCAGCTCCTGCCGCAACGCGTCCACGCAGTCGTCCACGAAGCTTCGCACCTTTGAGGAGCCACGGCGTCCTTCGAGGTAGACCACATGCCCCGGCTCCGGCGCGACTTCGAAGGCATTAAGCACGCTGGCCAATTGGCCGCTGCGCAGATGATCGCGGACCTGGTACGACGGCACCTGCGTGAGTCCCCAGCCCTGCACGGCGGCAGCGATGGCGCCATTGCAGGCGTTGACGCTGAGTCGCGAGTCGGCATCGACCAGGTGGGCGTGCCCGTCCACGCAAAACAGCCACGGTGCCGGGCGCTCGGCCGCGGAGATCGAGATGGTTGCATGCTGCGGCAACGCGTCCGGATGCCGCGGGATGCCATGCGCGTCGAGGTACTGCGGTGATGCGCAGACCATGCGACGCACGGTAGGGCCCGTGGCAGGCGTATTGGCGTGAGCCAACCGCGCCTATTGCCAGGCATGTCGTGCCTCATTGTCGCCACAGCACTGCGGGCCTGGCGACAGCGCTGCGTGAAAGCGCAGAGATGGCGGTGACTGTGCGTGCTACGTTGCCGCACCATCGCTCAGGAAACGACCAAGATGCTCACCGGGTACCGATGGAGCGGCTTGCTGGCGCTGGCCAGCCTTTTGCCGGTGTGCGCCATTGCAGGCACGCCCGATGGCGGTTACCGGCAGCCGCCGGAGCCGTTGTTGAGCGTGATGCGCGCGCCGCTCAATCCGTCGCCGCGGCCGGACCCAACCGGCAAGACCCTGTTGCTGGTGCAGCGCACCCAGTACCCGCCGATTGCGCGTGTGGCCGAGCCGTACCTGAAGCTGGCCGGGGTGCGGGTGGAGCCGCGGACGCATGGCCGCCACGACATGTCCAATGGCTACGGCATCCGTTCGTGCCTGCAAGGCTTCAGCCTGGTCGATATTGCCAGTGGCAAGCAGACCGCGGTGCGCCTGCCGGCCGACGCCTGCCCGGCAGCGCCGGTGTGGTCGCCGGACGGGCGCCGCTTCGCCTTCAACAACACCGCCGCCGACCGCGTCGAGCTCTGGGTGGGCGAGGTGGCCACCGGCAGTGTGCGCAGGATCGACGGTGTGCAACTCAACCCGGTCCTGGGCGGCGAGATCCAGTGGCTTGGCGGCAGCGACACCCTGCTGCTGAAGACGGTGCCGCAGGACCTGGGCGTTGCGCCGCGCAAGGCCGCCGTGCCGCCGGGCCCGGAGGTCAAGGAAACCATCCAGGGCAAGGGCGAAAGCAGCACCTACGAGGCCCGCGACACGCTCGCCAGCCCCGAAGACGAGGCCTTGTTCACCTACTACGCCACCTCCCAGTTGCTCACGGTGGATGCGGCCAACGGCAGCCAGCGCAAGCTCGGGACGCCGGCGGTTTACAGCAACGTGGACGGCGCGCCCGATGGCCGCCACGTGCTGGTGCAACGGCTGAAGCAGCCGTATTCGTATGTCACCACCTATGCGCGCTTCGCCCACGATGTGGCGGTGCTGGACCTGGCCAACGGCAAGGAGCGCGTCCTGGCCGATCTGCCGGTCGCCGACCGGGTGCCGGTGCAAGGCGTGCCGACCGGCCCGCGCGCGTATTCCTGGCGTGCCAACCAACCGGCCACCCTGGTCTGGGCCGAGGCGCTGGATGGTGGCGACTGGAAAACCACTGTGCCGGCGCGCGACAAGTTGATGACGCTTGCCGCACCGTTCACCGCCAGGCCACATGAACTGACCCGCGTGCAGCAGCGCTATGCTGGCCTGACCTGGTTTGCCGAGGGCGGCCAGGCGCTGCTGGACGACTACGACGAAAACCGCCACTGGCGGCGCACCACGTTGCTGGACGCGGACCGCCCCGGCGTTGCCGGACGGGTGTTGTTCGATCTTTCCACCGACGATCTCTATGCCGATCCAGGCCTGCCGGAGACGCGCGTGCTGGCCAACGGCCAGGCCGTGCTGCGCGAGGCGCAGGGCGCGTTGTTCCTCAGCGGGCAGGGTGCCTCGCCGGTGGGCGACCGGCCGTTTCTGGATCGCTATGAGGTGGCCACCGGCAAGACCCAGCGGCTGTTCCGCAGCGATGCCAATGTGGACGAGCTGTTCTTCGGGTTTGCCGGCGACGATGTGTCGCGCCTGTTGACCTGGCACCAGTCGCCGACCGACCCACCCAACGTGTATCTGCGCACGCTGGGCCAGCCACTGCCGACCACGGCCGCTGGCGAAGCGGTGGTTGCATCCACCGCCACGCCGGTCACGCATTTTCCGGATCCGACCCCGCTGGTGCGGAAGATCGGCAAGCGCCTGGTGACTTACAAGCGCAAGGATGGCGTGGAGTTGTCGTTCACCCTGTACACGCCGCCCGGCTACACCGAAGGCACGCGCGTGCCGGCGATCCTGTACGCCTACCCGCTCGACTATGCCGACCCCTCCAAGGCCGGCCAGGTCAGCGGCGCCAGCGAGCGCGACTTCACCCGCCTCAGCAACTACCAACTGCTGTTGCTGGCCGGCTACGCGATCATCGACGATGCCGCCTTCCCCATCGTCGGCGACCCCAAGACTGCGTACGACACCTATCTGCAGCAGCTGGTGGACAACGCCACCGCTGCAGTGGACAAGGCAGTGGAGCTGGGCGTGGTCGATCGCCAGCGCATCGGCGTCACCGGGCATAGCCACGGTGCGCTGATGACGGCCAACCTGTTGGCCCATACCGACCTGTTCCGCGCCGGCGCCGCCACCAGCGGCAGTTACAACAAGACGCTGACACCGTTCGGTTTCCAGAACGAGCGCCGTTCGTTCTGGGCCGCGCCGGAAATCTATGCGCAGGCATCGGCGTTTTTCCACGCCGACAAGATCAACGAACCGCTGTTGATCGTGCATGGCATGGACGACGCCAACCCCGGGACCGAAACCACCCAGGCACCCCGCCTGTTCCAGGCGATCCGCGGCAACGGCGGCACCGCACGGCTGGTGCTGCTGCCATTCGAACCGCATTGGTACACCGCCCGCGAATCCAACGAAGACGTGGTGGCCGAGATGCTGGAGTGGTTCGATCGCTACGTAAAGAACGCACCGCCGCGCGATGCGGGCAGCAAGCGGGCGCAGTAAGTGGTGTGCTGAAGCCGCGTCTTATGTGAGACGGGCGTTGGCATCAACGCGGAGTTGGAGCGTTCTTTGCAGGCAGATCCTGCCTGGTAAAGCGCGCTCCTGCTCCGTCTTGTGAGTGGCGGCATTGTCCGCCACGCCGCCGTGCCTGCATCACGCAAACATGCCACGCACCACGTCGGCGTTGCTTTGCCCATCGGGGTTGCCCACCGTGCTGTCGGAGGCAACGTTCCAGCAACTCAGATGCGCCAGCGCGTTGACCAGCGGATAGGACAGATGCAGCTGGGTGACCGTGCCATAGAGGGGGAAATCGTCCACGCTTTGCAGATCCAGCTCGATCTGGGTTTCATCCGGCAATTGTTTCCACCATGCACGCACCAGATCGTTGTACACCCACAGTATCTCGACAGACTGCTGCGCAGGCACGTTGAACCAGTCGTTCTCCAGCACGCGCAAGCGCTGCCGCACCAGTAACGCGCCGCCGGATTTTTTGGCTGCCAGCAGGCCCTGCTTCAATGCATCGAATGCGGTGGTATCGAAGACCTGGTTGTGCCGGAACATGCCGTTGGCGTCGTCGCACAATTGCTCGTTGGCATACGCCAGGTAGCTGCGGCTTTTCTCGCAGAACGGCTGCAGCCCGAACAGCGGCGGCAGGTCGTCGGCAACCACGGTTTCGCCCGATTCCGGATCGATGTTCACCCCTTGGTCCGAGTTGACGAACACCAGCAGGCGCGTGAAGCCACGTGCGAGCAGCGGCATGATGCCCAGGTTTTCCAGGTTGCCGCCGTCGGCGAAGCGGTAACTCTCCGTCGATTGCTCACGATCACCGACGGGCCAGTACGGGTAACGCGGCACCAGCCCGTTGATCTCGGGAAACCTCTCTTCGAAGTCTTCGGCCGGCGCCATGCTGCTGCACCCGGCGATGTCGTTGAGGCTGAAGGCGCGCTGGGGCACGCGGGCGGTGACCATGCCGGTACCGTCGTCGGCGGTGTAGTCGCTGCCCATCGCAAACGACTCGATGAGACCACCACCCATGACGCCGAGTTGGTCAGGCTGGTCGAAGAAGCCGCGGATGCCGAGCAACCAGTTGGCTTCGAACGGCAGCAGATCCGCGCTCACGCCGTCGTTGATGAAGACGGCGGTGTTGAAGATCGGCAGCGGCCGCCCGTCTCGCAAGGTGTAGAAGTTGTCCGCGGTCAACTGGGGATTGCGCTGCAGCGGGCCTTGCGCCAGGTACGTCGCCGTGCCGGTGAAATAATGCGGATCGATGCCGGTGGCATCGGGCTTCCACAAACCGTAGTCCTCCAGCACCAGCTTGCCGATGACCGCTTGCCACATATCCGATGGGACATAGCGTTTGCTCAGCCGGTACTCGGCCAGTTCATTGAGGATCGGCAGCGTGCCAAGCCGATACGGCACCTGGCCGAGATTGTTTGGCGCCATCTGCGCCAGCACGTCCAAGCCCAGTTGCGAAGGATCCAGCACCACCGGGCCCAGGAATTCATCGTCGCTGATGGCCTTCGGCAGGTAGCTGTACAACACATTGGCCCAGGTCCCGCCGGAGACCGATGAAATCGCGCTGACCTTGTCGAGCAGCCCCAGGTAGCGCAGCCCCCGCAGCTGCCCCAGCGCACACGACAGGGCACGGCTGCCGCCACCGGAAAGGCAGATGCCGACGCCACTTGCCGATGCCGGGGCCGGTGGCGTGTCCAGTACATCGATTGCCACGGTGAATGTCGCCACGGTGTCCCTTCCCCTTCGCACGTCGCCGTTGACGGCACAGTCGCAAGCCTAGCGCTCAAGGTTCCGTTGCCACGCGACGTTGCGCACAAATTGCCGCGATTTTGCTCGCTCAGAAAGGATCAGCAGTGCGTCGGGGGATGCACAGAGATGGTCGTCGCGCGTCGCACTTCACGCTGTCGGTCGGACTCAACCTGTCGCCATGCCTGCGACGCAAGACATGGCGGCAGGTCGCAACGCCGCACCGGCCACGTAGTGACGATGACGTCGGCGCATGGACGCACCCTGGACGTGGCGCTGCGACGGCGCAGCCCGGCGATCCTGCAAGTCCAGGACGAGCGAGGCATCATGGCGCCAGCGTCAGCCAGCGCTAGTCCGCAGAAAGCGATCCCAGGGTGAAGCCGGACACAGCGTTGACCTTGCCACGCCAGAGCACGCCACGGTTGCTCGGCAGCGGCTGGCCGGCGGGTGAAAAGCAGCGCGCATCGATCAGGTGGACGAACTGCGGCGGTGCGCTGCTCTGCTGCGCATCGTCCTCGCTGTCGTAGATGCTGGCGTGGCTGGCAAACGCGCGGCGGATCTCTTCCCTTTCTTCGGCATCGCCGGGGTAGGCGGCAGAAAACTCCTGAGCAAATGCCTCGAAATACTGCTTCCCGCTGACCAACTGGCCGGACACGATGATGCCATCGACAAACAGTGTAATGCCGAACTGCGCATCCGAGGAGTTGGCAATACCGACCAGCTTCTGCAGATACCAGTCCACGCTCTGGCCGTCGAACGCCAGCTTGACGTCTTCCAGGCTGGGTTGATGTTGCTCTTGGTCTGTCATGTGGCTCTCTCCCTGGTTGGATTCAACGACGCATCAGACAAGCGCAGAGGCGGATGTCCTGCATGGCGTGCGCAAGCATGGCATACGCCGTACCGAAGTTGCCGCAGTTGGGTTCGCTGGGGCCTTTCCGAACAGACGGTCTTGCGACGTGTGAACGCTTTTATCCTGATGTGCGCGCCATCGCTCGGGCGAGGCGAGTCGCCACTGCAGTCGGGATACGACCGTGGTGGTCACCATGCCGATACCGCACCATCGGAGCGCGGATCACTTGCCCCACTGAGTACGCCATCGACCTCGCGCACCAGCGCGCCGGCATGTCCCATGACCGAGGTATAGGCGGGCAACAGCTCCACCGCATGCCCGGCGTCGCGGAGTGCTTGCACCACTGCCGGATCGAAGCGGTCTTCCAGCTTCAGCGAGGTGCTGGCTTCGCCCCAGGTGCGGCCGAGCAGCCAGCGCGGTGCGGTGATGGCCTGTTGCAGCGGCATGCCGTAGCGGGCGTAGCGCGAGAACACGGCGGCCTGCGTTTGTGGCTGGCCTTCGCCGCCCATGGTGCCGTAGGCCATGATGCGGCCATCGTCGAAAGTGGCCAACGCCGGATTGAGGGTGTGGAAGGGTTTGCGGCCGGGGGCCAGGGCATTCCAGCCGCCCGGTGCCAGACGGAAGCTGCAGCCGCGGTTTTGCCAGGTGATGCCGGTGCGCGGCAGTACCAGGCCGGAGCCGAATTCGAAATAGGTGGACTGGATGCAGCTGACCGCGCGGCCGTCTGCGTCGATGGCACCGAACCACACGGTGTCGCCGGCTTGCGAGGGGTGCGGCCAGGGCAATGCAGTGGTCATGTCGATGCGCGCGGCGAGGGCATGGAGTGCGTCGCTATCGTCGAGCAGGGCTTGTGCGTTCAGTGTCATCCAGGCGGGGTCGCCGACATGCGCGTCGCGGATCAGGAAGGCCTGTTTGGTGGCTTCGATCAGGCCGTGCAGATGCGCGTAGCTGTCGGGGTGTTCGGCATGCAGGCGGTCGAACAAGGCAAGGATCAGCAGCGAGGCCAGGCCTTGCGTTGGCGGTGCGTGGTTGTAGAGGCGCGCGCCGTGGATGGCGACCGAGAGCGGCACGCTGGGGTCGGCCTGATGCTGTGCCAGGTCGTGCGCGCGTAGCGGGCTGCCGAGTGTCTGCAGGTCGGCGGCGATGTCGTCGGCGAGTGCGCCGCGATAGAAACTCTCCAGGCCGTGGTCGGCCAACCGCCGCAAGGTGCGGGCGAGCTGCGGTTGCTGCAGCAGCGCGCCTTCCTGCAGGGGCGCGCCGTGCGGTTCGAAGATGCTGGCGTAGGCACCGGGTTGCACGCGCAGTTCGGCGCTCTTGCCGGCGGCGATCTGGGCACCGCCCAGGGTCACCGGTACGCCGTCGCTGGCGTGGTGGATGGCCTCCTGCAACAGGCGTTGCAGCGGCAAGGTGCCGCCCGCGTGGTGCAGGGCCAGCGCCCAGCCGGAGACGGTGCCGGCCACGGTATTGGCCGCGCCGGGGCCGCGCCACGGGATGCTGCTGTAGCCCCGGTAGAAATCCAGCGTTGCCGCCTGTGCGGCGCGGCCGCAGGCGTCGATGGCGTGCACGCGGCCATCGGGTTCGTGGATCAGCCAGAAGCCATCGCCGCCGATGCCGGTCATGTGCGGGTACACCACCGCCAGGCAGGCGGCGGTGGCCACGGCGGCTTCGATGGCATTGCCGCCGTCGCGCAACACATCGCGCCCGGCCTGCGCCGCGAGGTGGTGCGGGGCCACCACCATGCCGCGGCGCGCGCGCAGGGTGTGCAGCATCAGCGTGTCTCCGGCGGCGGGCTGAAGGCGAGCAGGCCATCGCGTTCAAGCTGCGCGGCGAGCGCGAACAGGCGGTCTTCGCGGCCGGGCGCGGCAATCAGCTGTACGCCGAGCGGCAGCCGCCCGGGACGCGGCAACGGTGCGGCCAGCACCGGGCAGGCGGCCAGCCCCAGCGGTTGGGTGAAGATGCCCAGATTGGCGCGTGCCGATACCGGCAGGCCGTCGATCTGGATGGTGTCCTGGTCGATGCGCGGTGCCACGCACGGCGTGGTCGGCGCGATGAGCACATCCACATCGTCCCATAGCGCGTGCATGGCGCCGGCAAACCAGCGGGCGAAGCGGTGCGCGTCGGCCACGGCGCTGGCGGGAAGCTGCAGGCCGGCCAGCAGGCGATCGCGCGTGGCGGGGTCGAACTGCGCGGCGTGCGTGGCCAGTGCGCTGCGGTGCCGGTGTCCGCCTTCGGCAGCGGTGAGGACGAACGCGGCTGCGCGCGCGCGTTCGGCCTCCGGCAGTTCGATCGCGGCGGTGCTGTTGCAGGCGGCCAGCACTGCCGCCAGCGCGGCATCAAGGTCTGGATCCAGATTGCGTTGAAACCAGCCGCCCAGGCGTGCGATGCGCAGCTTGCCGGTAGTGGCCGGGGGCAGCGCATGCCCGCGCATCACCTCATAAACACCACGCAGATCGGCCACCGAGGTGGCGAACGGGCCGACCACATCCAATGCATCAACAAACGGAAACACGCCATCCAGCGGCAGCGCACCATGTGTCGGGCGCAGGCCGTAGACACCGCAGAGCGCGGCCGGCACGCGGATGGAGCCATTGGTGTCCGAGCCGAGCGCGAACGGCACCAGCCCGGCGGCCACTGCCGCAGCCGAGCCGCCCGATGAGCCGCCGGCCAGATGCTGGTGGTCATGCGGGTTGGCGGTGGTGCCGTAGTGCGCGTTGACGGTGGCAAAGCCGTAGGCGAATTCGTCCATGTTGGCCGTGCCGATCAGCACCGCGCCGGCATCGCTGAGCCGCTGCACAACTGCTGCATCGCGGGCAGCAGGCGGGTAGTGCGCGCGAACCGCGGCACCGGCGGTGGTGACCTGCCCGGCGACATCGAACAGATCCTTGACCACGAACGGCACGCCAGCCAATGCGCCGCCGTCGCTGCCCCCCGCCAGCGCGGCTTGCACGCGCGCGGCATCGGCGGCGGCGCGCGCCGGCAGCAGGCGGGTAATCGCGCACAGGCTGTCGTTGACCTGGTTGATGCGCGTCAGCGTCTGCGTTGCCAGCCGCGCGGCCAGTGTGGGCTGGCTGCGTGTGCTGCTGACGATGGAGGCGATCTGGCCGCGTGGGCCGCTGCCGTCACGCGCTGCAGTAGTGGGCGCGTTGAAGGTGGCCAGCAGCTGCGCATGGCCGCGCAGCACTTCGGTATTGCGATCGACGCCGGCCTGCCACTGCGCTGGGAGTTGCATGGGTCACCTTGGGTTGCTGGAGTGGTGCGGGTGCTGGTCTGGCCCCGCTCCCGCCGGGGCGAGAAGGCACGACCTGCGCGCCACTGGCGCGCGGAGCGGGGTTGGGGTGAGGGCGCCCCATGAGTTGGAGGTGTGTCGGCGGCTCATTTAGCCGGCTCGTTTTCGTACTCGACTGGCGTCGCATTTTTCTCGGCTGGCGTCCCCTCATCCGCCCTTCGGGCAGCTTCTCCCGGTGGGAGAAGGGGTAATGGCAACCCGACTGCTGGCGGCTGCGGCGCAGTGAGGCGGTCGACCAACAACTGCTCGAATGCCTGCACATCCACCGCATGCACCACGCGTTGCGCCTGCTCGCCCAGGCCCGGCTGGTAGCCCGGTGCCCACGACAGGATGTCGCCATATCCGGCATCGAAGGCGGTGTTGGTGTCCACATACAGCGTCTCCACCTGCGTGGCCAACGCCGGCTGCAACCACACTGCCGTGGCCAGTTCGTCCCACATCGGAAAGCCCTGCTCGCGCCGGCGCAGCGCATGGCCAATGGTGGTGTCGGCCGCGCTCATGCGCGCCAGCAGCTCAGGCGTGAGTTCGGTGGCGGTGGAGGGGTCGACCGGCACCATGGTGATCTGGCGCCACGGTGCGCGCATGACGATGCTGGCGGCCTCCGGGTCCCAGCGGATATTGAATTCACGGCGGGGCGAGTTGACGAATTCGCGCGCGAACTGCCGTGCACTGACACTGTTGCGCTGCTGCCGCGGATTGAGGCTGCCGCCCATGTACACCAGCTCGCGTGCGAGCGTGGCAAACGCGGGGTCCAGCGATTGGGCAAGCGCCAGATTGGTCAACGGGCCGGTGGCAATGATGCTCACTTCGCCCGGGTACTGGCGCACCATGCGCAGCATGAACACTGCTGCCGGCTCGTCGCTGGGGCGCACCACGCCGGGATTGCCCAGCGGCAGGTCCGGCACCACGTCGTGCGCGTGATAGCGCGGTGCACTTTGCACGGTGTCGCCCTCTACCCAGTGCTTGGTCCACGCACCTTTCCACACCAGCTTGCCGTACAGCGCTTCCCAGCGTTCGGTGGCCAGCTCGCTATTGAGCAGCGGATGCACCGGGCCGGGCAGCACCGGAATCTGCGGATGGCCGGCCAGTTCCAGCAGCCGGCAGGTGTGCGCCAGCACTTCATCGCGCCAGATATTGCCGCTCACGGCGCTGATGCCCAGCACCTCGACCTCGGGCGATTGCAGCAACAGCAGCTGCGCGGGCGTGAAGCCGTCGATATCGTCTTCGAGAATGACGCGGCGTTTGGATGGGGCGGTGTGTGGGGAAGTCATTGCGCGTGGTCGTGTGGGTTGAGTGCATTGCAGTGGAGAGGGAGCAGGAAGTCGCCTGTGTAGGAGCGCGCTTGCGCGCGGATGGCGTTGCCGGCAACGCTTCATCGCGCGCGAGCGCGCTCCTACCTGTCATGTGCCAGCGTGTTGTTGCCCCAACAGCGTGCGCTCGTACTGTGCCAGGTCGGCGTCCAGCTGCCATTGCAGCCGTGCCTTCTCGCTGCCCTGGCGAAATGCCTGGCACGCGGCGTCGTCGGTTTCGCTCTGCAAGGCAGAGGCGCAGGCCGGGGCAGCTGCACCATCCGCATTCCACAGGCTGGCGCCGGGCAGGAAGCTGTAGGTCAGGCCATTGCGTGCCAGCTGCTTGAGCGTTGGGTAGTCGATGCCTTGCTCCTGCATGGCGCGTTGGTATTCATGGGTCATGTCTGCGCGCGAGACGCCGCCATCGTCGGTGGACAGCACCACCGGGACGCCGGCGCGCAGATACATCGACAACGGGTGCGCGGCGCCCTTGATGCCAAGAATCACATCGTTGCTGGTGAGGTTGATCTCCACCGCCACCTGCTTGCTGCGCATCTGTTGCAGCAGCGCCTGGGCATCGTCTTCGTAGGGCAGATCCACGCCGTGCCCGATCCGGCGCGCGCCAACATCCACCGCCTGGCGGATGTGCGTGCGCAAGTGCGCAGGCGGCACCAGCCCCAGCGTCAGTTCACCGGCATGCAGGGATAGCGGCACGCCCGGGTAGCGCGTGGCAAAGAAGCGGAACATCGCCATGTGCCGGGTGTAATCGGCCACTGCCACCGGGTTGTCTTCGGGCGCGACGATGTTCACTGCAACCGCGCGACTGCCACCGGCGGTGATCAGCGCATGGGCCAGTGCCATCTGCCCGAACACCATCGGCTGCGGCAGCACGCGCAACACATACGGCACGTAGCGGTAGGCGACCCTGCAGCCGGGACGGGCATCGGCCTGGTCGCAGCGCAGCACGCGGCGGACCTGCGTGTCGGTGGCGGCCAGCTCGCGTTGCGCGGCCTGCACCAGTGCCGGCAAGGCATCCTGCAGGGCGCGCAGGTTCGCGGCATCGTCATCGCCGTTCCAGGGCAGCGCCTGCATGCGCTTGGCGGCCTGGTCCATCTGCGGCGGGTTGGCGATGATCTCCACGTACGGCACACGGTCGCGGGCGGCCTGGTCGAGCACCGCGGCCACGGTGTCGGCCACGTGCGCGCGTACCACCGCGTCGAACTTGCCGAAGGTGCCGAAGAACTGGCCATGCCCGGTGGGTTGCGCGGGGCTGGGGACGAACTTGCGCATCGACAGCGCATCGACCACCCGCCCGTACAACGCAGCATCGCGTGCGGCCAGGCCGCTGGCCGGCTGCTGCCCCTTGCCGCACGGCGGGGCCCGCAGGCTCAGGTCGTCCAGCTGCACGCAGGCACCATCGTCACTGGCCCATTGCAGGTAGTCCTCGGCATAGACAGAGCCGGACAAATGATTGTGCAGATCGCCGCCCTTGGGCATGGCCTGCAACAACGCGCGCAGCTGCGCAGGTTGCGAGACAGCGGCCTGGAACAGCTGTGCCACCTGCGTCTGGCGTTGTTGCGCCGGCGTTTGCGCAGGGCGTGCGAGCGCTACGTTCGGCAGCACCGCGCATAAGGACAGGAGTAGATAACGATGAAGACGGGGCATGCGGTGGGCTCTGAAAAAAAGGGGGCGGCGCCATGGCGCTGCAGTGCGTGATGCAACGTGCCGCACCGCATCTCGCGTGGCCAGAAAAATGGCGGTACACGCGGTGCGGCAGCGGCCTCATTCCAGCGCATGGCGCAGCACGAACAAGCCAGCGATCGCCCAGGTGGCCGGATGCACGGCGCGCCAGCGGCCGCTGCCGAGCTTGAGCACCGCATAGGTGATAAACCCAAGGGCCAGGCCGGTGGCGATGGAGTAGGTGAGCGGCATGGCGAGCATGCAGATGGCGGCCGGCAACGCTTCGCTGACGTCGTCCCACGGGATCTGCGTGCATTCGCGCAGCATCACCGAAGCCAGATAGATCAGCGCCGGTGCGGTGGCGTAGGCCGGCACCATGGCGGCCAGCGGCGAGAACAGCAACGCGAGCAGAAACAATGCCGCGACCACCAGTGCGGTCAGGCCGGTGCGCCCGCCCACCTGCACGCCGGCAGCGCTTTCCACGTAGGCGGTGGTGCTGGAGGTGCCGAGGAGCGAGCCGGCCAGGATGGCAGTGCTGTCGGCCAGCAGGGCGCGGTCGAACTGGCGGCGTTGGGCCTCGGTACGCAGCAGGCCGGCGCGCTGCGCCACGCCCATCAAGGTGCCGGTGGCATCGAACATTTCCACCAGCACGAACACCAGCACCACATGCAGCACGGCGGTGAGCGCGCCGCTGCCACCATGGCCGTGCAGCGCACCGGCGATATCCAGCTGCAGCAAGGTCGGCGCCAGGCTGGGCGGCAGCGACAGCACGCCCTGGTAGTGCACCAGGCCCAGGGCCAGTGCCGCGGCGGTGACCGCCAGGATGCCGAGCAGCATCGCACCCCGCACACGGCGGACGTCCAGCACCCCGATCAGCAGCAGCCCTGACAGCGCCAGCAGCGGTTCGGGCCGGTGCAGGTCGCCCAGGGTCACCAGCGTCTGCGGATGCGCCACCACCAGCCCGGCCTTCTGCAGGCCGATCAATGCCAGAAACAGGCCGATGCCGGCGGCGATCGCGCTGCGCAAGGTCGCCGGGATGCCATCCACCAGCCAACGCCGCGCGCCAGTGACGGTGAGCAGCAGGAACACGCAACCTGAGACAAATACCAGTCCCAGCGTCTGTTGCCAGCTGTAGCCCAGCGTGCCCACCACGGTGAAGGCGAAGAACGCATTCAAGCCCATGCCCGGCGCCATGCCGATGGGGTAGTTGGCCAGCACGCCCATCAGCAGCGAGCCCAGTGCGGCGGCCAGGCAGGTCGCCACGAACACCGCGCCGTGGTCCATGCCGGTGGTGGCCAGGATGTCGGGGTTGACGAAGACGATGTAGGCCATCGTCAGGAACGTGGTGGCACCGGCCAGCACTTCCGTGCGCGGGGTGCTGGCATGGGCAGCAAGGGCGAATCCGGGCCAGCGCATCAGCGTGCGCCCTCGGCAGGCCACAGGGTGACGAACGAACAGGCAACCATCAGCAGACTCTCTTCGATGCAGGGACAACCCGCGCAGGCACACCGCGCGGGCCGCTCATCTTGCACTGCGCGTGCTGGTTTGCCACCTTGCGTGGTCGGCAGCGTAGCCGGGCCTGGCCATGCCGCCAGGCATCTGCGGCAGCCAATCGCGCCTGCGCTGCCGGTCGACGTGCAGGGCGGCCCTGGCCCGCAGGCCGGTCACGCACTCACAGATCCAGCACCAGGCGCGGCGAGCGGCTGCGTGAGCAGCACAGGGTGATCTGCGCATTGCTGGCGCGTTCGCTGTCGCTGAGCACGCTGTCGCGGTGATCCGGCGTGCCGGCGACCACGCCGGTCAGGCAGGCGCCGCACATGCCCTGCTCGCACGACAACGGCACCTCGATGCCGGCATTCATCAGCGCGCTGGCAATGCTGCAATCGGCTGGCACCTGTACCACACGGCCGCTGGCGGCCAGTTCCACTTCGAAGGCGTGATCGGCATCGTGTGCACGCCCCGGGTCGGCGGCGGCAAAGTGCTCGCGGTGCACCTGCGCCGCGCGCCAGCCATGGGTCTTGGCAAGCTGCGTGAAATGGTCCATGAACGCCGCCGGCCCGCACAGATACAGTTGGTCGTGCGCGCGCGCCTGTCCGAGTTCCTCGGGCACATGCACGCGCGGGCTTTGCCCGCCATCGCTCAGGTGCATCTGCACCTGGCCGTGCAGAAAGCCTTGCTGCAGGCGCTGCGAAAACGCCACATCGGTATGCCGGCGCACGTAGTAATGCAGCACGAAGGGCTCGCCGCGCGCTTCCAGCGCTTCGGCCATCGACAGCAGCGGGGTGATGCCGATGCCGGCGGCCAGCAGCACGTGCCGTTCGCCCGCATGCAGCGGGAACAGGTTGCGCGGGCTGGAAATCTGCAGGCGGTCGCCGGTGCTGAGCTGCTCGCACAGGTGCCGTGAGCCGCCGCGCGAGGCGTCGGCCAACTTGACGCACAACAGGTAGTGATCGCGCACATGCGGCGCGCTGGCAATCGAATACTGGCGGATCATGCCGTCCGGCAGATGCAGGTCGACATGCGCGCCGGCCTCGAAGGCAGGCAGTTCGGCATCGATCGGTTCCAATCGGATTGCACGCTGGCGATGGCCCTGGTCGATGACCGCGGCAACACGCACTTCATGCAGGGTCATGGCGTGCTCCTTGGCGGTCAACGCAGGAAGAAGTCGCTGTAGCCCTGGCTGCGCAGGCCACGGCGATAGGCGATGGAACTGCGGTCGGCCGGGATGTGCACTTCCAGCAGCGGGTCCAGCGGCAGGTATTCGGGCCGTTGCGCCTCGACCATGGCGCGGTCTTCTTCGAATACGCGCAGGTTGAAGGCATGCACGTCTTCCACCGGCAGATGGGTGTCGAAATTGCGTGCGATCGGTACCAGCAGCCGGGTCTTGTGCTTGGAGACCGGGCTGGCGGCATTCATGATCACCAGCCGCTTGCCCGGCACCGGAAAATGGATGGTGAGCGTGGCGGTAAACGGCAGATGCACTTCGAAATGCCGCAGCCACTGGAAGTCGGGGTCCACATCCGGCAGCGGCATGTCCACCGAATAATTGGCCACGCTGCTGAGGTAATCGGCGTTGAAGCCGGTTGGTGTTTCGGTGGTGGTGTAGGCCGGTACTTCGCGCTTGTCCGGCTGGGCGAAGGTGGCGGTGTGCACGAAGGCGAAATGCGCCACGTCGATGAAGCCTTCCAGCTGGCGTGCGGCGCTGCCGCCGATGTCGAAGGCCGGGCACACGATCTGCTGGAAGCCGTCTTCGTCCCAGCCCGGCATCGGCGGAATCTGTATTTCCGCATCGCTCACCCCGGCCGGTCTGGACAGGCACACCCAGATCAGCCCGTAGCGCTCGGCCACCGCGTAGGTGTGCAGGCGCATCTTGGCCGGGATGTTCTGGCTGGGGCTGGCCGGGATGTGGTTGCAGCGGCCACCGCTGCCGAAGCGCAGCCCGTGATAGGCGCACACCACGCCGTCGCCATCGGCCGTGCCCATGCTCAGCGGCACGCCGCGGTGCGGACAGACGTCGCGCGCGGCCACCAACTCGCCGCCCAGCCGGTACAGCACCAGCGGCTCGTCCAGTAGGGTGGCCTTGAACGGCGCTTCGCTCACCTCGCTGCTCAGCGCCACCGCATGCCAGTGCTGGGCCAGGCGCTGCCAGTCGGCGGCGGCGAAGGTGCAGTGCAGCGGCAGGGCGGGGACGGCGACATCCATGGGGCGGTCTCTGGCATGAGGCGGGAGCGGTGCCGGATTGACTCTAGGAAGCCGGGGGTGTGTGATCAAACATCGTTTTTCCGCCAATCCATTGCAAAAAATGCAACGCCAACCGAGCTACGCCGCATGCTGACCTTTTCCCGCTTCACCCGTTACTTCATCGAAGTGGCCCGCTGCGGCAGCATCCGCAAAGCCTCCGAGGTGCTGCACGTGTCGGCCTCGGCGATCGACCGGCAGATCCTCAGGGCCGAGGAAGAGCTGGGCGCGCAGCTGTTCGAGCGCCTGCCCGGCCGGCTACGGCTCACGGCTGCCGGCGAGCTGTTGCTGGTGGACGTGCGCGGCTGGGAGAAGGCCTACGCCCGTACCCTGGAGCGCTTCGACGAGCTCAAGGGGCTGCGCCGCGGGCATGTGGAGATCGCCATGATCGACGCGCTCAGCGAGGGCGTGGTGCCGGCGGCAGTGGCCGCGCTGGTGCAGGAGTACCCGGGCATCACCTTCAACCTGTCCACCGCGCGCAACCAGCGTGTGATGGAAATGGTGACCTCGGCCGATGTGGATATCGGCCTGCTGCTGGACCCGGTGAGCAGCGTGGACCTGGAGGTGCGCGCATTCGCCGACATCCCGTTGGGGATTGCCATGCCGGTCGGCCACCCGCTGAGCGGCCGCACCGAGCTACAACTCAGCGAGACGCTGGAACACCGCCTGCTGCTGCCGGCCGCGCCGCTGATCGTGGGCGAGCATGCCAAGGTGCTGTACCAGCGCCAGCATATCGACGTGAAGCGGCTCACCCACTGCAACGACGTGCGCACGCTGCGCGGCCTGGTGCGTGCCGGTGCCGGCGTGGGGCTGATGTCGTGGCTGGACGCCGCACCCGACGTGGCCGACGGGCGGCTGGCCTTCGTGCCGTTCCGCCAGCACCTGACCAAACCGATGACGCTGGCGCTGTGCGTGGCCCCCCAAAGGCAGCTCTCGCGCTCGGCGCAGCTGGCGATCCAGGCGCTGGCGGCAAAGATCGATGCGATGACGGTGCCTGTGGTGGGGTGAGTATGGTGCGCAGGCGGCCCTCACCCCTGCCCCTCTCCCGCGGGCGGGAGAGGGAAAGGCTGTGCGTTCGTGCGGACGAGGCGGTGGCTGTGGCGGTTGAGTGTGTTGCGCAAGCGGCCCTCACCCCTGCCCCTCTCCCGCAGGCGGGAGAGGGGAGAGGCGTGCGTTCGTGCGGCCGGGGCGGTGCCGGTGATGGGGTGAGTGTGTTGCGCAAGCGGCCCTCACCCCTGCCCCTCTCCCGCAGGCGGGAGAGGGGAAAGGCTGTGTGCGTTCGTGTGGCCGAGGCGGTGCTGGTGACGGGGTGAGTGCGTTGCGCAAGCGGCCCTCACCCCTGCCCCTCTCCCGCAGGCGGGAGAGGGGAAAGGCACGGCCTTTCGTGCGGCCGAGGCGGTGCCTGTGGTGGGGTGAGTGTGTTGCGGAAGCGGCCCTCACCCCTGCCCCTCTCCCGCAGGCGGGAGAGGGAAAGGCCGTGCGTTCGTGCAGGCCGATGGCATGCAGGTACCACTGGCCGCATGCCGATCCCATTGCGGACCTCCCTTCTCCCGCCTGCGGGAGAAGGTGCCCGCAGGGCGGATGAGGGCAACGCGCACCCAGTGAGGGCAACGTCCACCCAGTACAATCACACCTGCTCTTTCAGGCGACACCGCAGCATGCAGTTGATCGATATCGGCGCCAACCTCACCCACGACTCATTCGACCGCGACCGCGATGCCGTACTGCAACGCGCACGCGATGCCGGTGTGACGCAGTTGGTGATCACCGGTGCCAGCCGCGAGCATTCGCCGTTGGCCCTGCAACTGGCGCAACAACACCCTGGATTCCTCTACGCCACCGCCGGCGTGCACCCGCATCACGCAGTGGAATTCACCGCCGAATGCGAAGTGGAAATGCGTACCCTGCAGGCACATCCGCAGGTGGTGGCGGTCGGCGAGTGCGGGCTGGATTACTTTCGCGACTTCGCACCGCGCCCGGCCCAGCACAAGGCCTTCGAACGGCAGCTACAACTGGCCGCCGACAACGGCAAGCCGCTGTTCCTGCATCAGCGCGATGCGCATGACGACTTCCTGTCGATCATGCGCAGCTTCGACGGCAAGCTGGGTGCAGCGGTGGTGCATTGCTTCACTGGCACGCGCGAGGAACTGTTTGCCTATCTGGACCGCGACTACTACATCGGCATCACCGGTTGGCTATGCGATGAGCGCCGTGGCGCGCACTTGCGCGAGCTGGTGCGCAACATCCCGGCCAACCGGTTGATGATCGAAACCGACGCGCCCTATCTGCTGCCGCGCACGCTCAAGCCCCTGCCCAAGGACCGCCGCAACGAGCCGATGTATCTGGCGCATATCGTGGAAGAACTGGCGCGCGACCGCGGCGAAGCAGTGGCCGTGACCGCCGCCGACAGCACCGCGGCGGCACGTGCGTTTTTCCGGTTGCCGGCGCCGGCCAGCGCTGCATGAGTGGGCAGCGCGGCGGCTCACGCCGCCAGTAATTCCCACCCTTGCGCATCGCGCAGGCGCAGGCCTGGTTGCGGCGTGTCCACGCTGACGCGCAGGCCGTCGGCCCAGGGCAGCTGCCGTTGTTGCGGAAACCACCGCCGGCGCTGGTCGACCACGATCAACAAGCCGTGGTCATCGCCCAATGCGGCAAAGCCCTCCACGGGCGGAGCGAATGGCCGCAGGCCAAAGTGATGCGCAACGCTGCGCGTTACCACCTCGACGTTGTCGCTGGGTAACCCGATTTCGCTCAGGCACAGCAGTTCTTCGCCGTGGAACTGGCCGGTGCCGGCCGGCGCATCCTGCAAGGCATCGCGTGAGATCAACTCCAGCACCGCACCATCGGGGCCGGCGAAATACACCGACTGCGATTGCCACGGGCCGTCCAGAGCGAAATGCCGGCGACCTTGCGAATCGCCCATCAGGCTGGCGCGCGCGCCGATCCAGTGCGCAGCGGCCTCGAAGCGCGATGGGGCCACGTTGAAGGCCAGGTGCACGCTGCCCACCGATTGCTGGGCCTGCACGCATTCCAGCGTGCTCCACCCGATACGCACGGTATTGCCGTGCGACGGTTGCTGCAGCACATCGCGGTAAAACCGCAGGGTGAGGTCGGGATCCAGGCAGGGCAGCACAAGGTGACGGAGATGCATGGCACTCAAGATCGGTGAGGGGCCTGCATTGGACAACCTCAATCGCAGTTGAGGTCAAGCCATGCTGCGCCGGTCGGCAGCCAGGCGCGGCGCCGCTGCGGTCGTCCAGCGCGATGCATACGTCCGATGCGCTGCATCGCAGAGCCGACGACGCCTCAGATCAGCTCCGCCAGCGCCCATAACTGCCGCACCAGTGGCGCGCTGTCCAACGCGCCGGGTGCCACCGCCAACGCCAGCCGCGCCAGCGGCATGCGGCCTTCGATATCCAGGTAGCGCACGCCGGGGCGCTGCAGCTGCGCGGTGGAGGCGGGCACGACCGACACGCCCAGTTCGGCGGCGACCAGATTGATGATCGACGACATCTGCGGCGCTTCCTGGGTGATGCGCAAGGTCACGCCCGATTCGCGGCAGGCGGCCAGGATTTCGTCGTACAGGCTGGATCCGAAGCTGCGCGGAAACAGGATGAACGGCTCGCCGGCCAGCGCCGCCAACGGGGCGCTGGCACGCGCGGCCAACGGATGCGCCGCCGGCACCGCGATCTTCATCGGCTCGTCGGCAAAGCGCAGCAGTTGCAGGTCGGGCGGGGTGCTCAGCCCGTAGCGCACGAACGCCGCATCCAGGCGGCCATCGGCCAGGCCCACCAGCAGGCTGGCGGTGTTGGTTTCTTCCAGCAGCAGCTCGACCTGCGGCCATTGCCGGCGGAAATCGCGGATTAGCCGCGGCACCACCGGGCTGAACGCGGCCGAGGCGGTGAACCCCATGCGCAGCCGGCCGGACTCTCCGCGCGCCACGCGCCGGGCGGTGTCGGCGGCGCGCTCCACGTCGGCCAGCACGCGGCGCACCTCGCCCAGGAACGCCTCGCCGGCCGGGGTCAGCTCTGCGCCGCTGTGGGTACGGCGGAACAGCGGCGTGCCCAGCTCACGTTCCAGCGTCTGGATCTGCTGGCTCAGCGGCGGCTGGCCGATGCCTACCCGCGCCGCAGCGCGGGTGAAGTTGCCTTCCTCGGCAACCGCCAGGAAATAACGCAGGTGACGGAGTTCCATGGGCATCTTTTTTACATATGGAAGCTGCCAGCATCATATATTGGACAGGGGGTGGGCGCAGGCGAATACTCGCCGTCCCTGGTCTCCAGTGCGCTCCCGTGTCTTCCTCCGATCGCAGTTCCGGCACGTCCGGCCCATCCCCCGGCGCCGACGCCGGCCCGCCCGCAACGCTGCGCATCCGCCTGGCGTTGTTCCTGGCCGGCTTTGCCACCTTCTCGCTGCTCTACAGCGTGCAGCCGGTGTTGCCGGAGTTCGCCCGCGCCTTCGGCGTGGATGCGGCGGTGGCCTCGCTGCCGCTGTCGCTGGCCACCGGCGGGCTGGCGGTGGCGATCTTCTGCGCTGGCGCGGTGTCGGAAAACCTGGGCCGGCGCGGGCTGATGTTCGTCTCCATCGCGCTGGCAGCCGTGCTCAACCTGGTGGCCGCGTTCCTGCCGCACTGGGGCGCGCTGGTGGTGGTGCGCACCTTGTCGGGTATTGCGTTGGGCGGTGTGCCCGCGGTGGCGATGGTGTACCTGGGCGAAGAACTTCCGGCCAACAAGCTGGGGGCGGCCACCGGCCTGTATGTGGCCGGCAACGCCTTCGGCGGCATGACCGGGCGCATCGCGATGAGCGTGCTGACCGACCACACCGACTGGCGCACCGCATTGGCGCTGCTGAGCGTAGTCGACCTGCTGTGCGCTGTCGCGTTCGTGTGGCTGCTGCCGCCCTCCCGCCACTTCGTGCGCCGGCATGGCGTCAACCTGCAGTTTCATCTGCGCGCCTGGGCCGGGCATCTGCGCGACCGCAACCTGCCGTGGCTGTTTGCGTTGCCGTTCCTGCTGATGGGTGTCTTTGTCAGCCTCTACAACTACGCCGGCTTTCGCCTGGGCGGGCCGGAATTCGGCCTGAGCCAGAGCCAGATCGGCATGATCTTCAGTGCGTACGTGTTCGGTATCGTCAGCTCGTCGGTGGCCGGTGCGGCGTCGGACCGGTTCGGGCGTGGCCCGGTGGTCAGCGCCGGCATCGTGCTGTGCGTGCTGGGCGTGGCGCTGACCCTGGCGCATGTGCTGGCGCTGGTGGTGGCCGGCATCGTGTTGTTGACCATCGGCTTTTTCATCGCGCATTCGGCGGCCAGCGCGTGGGTGAGCCGGCTGGGTGGCGCGCATCGCAGCCATGCTGCGTCTCTGTATCTGCTGGCGTATTACGCCGGCTCCAGCGTGGTCGGCGCGCTGGGCGGCTGGTTCTGGCAGCACGGCGGCTGGTCTGGCCTGGTCGGCATGTGCCTGACGCTGCTGGTACTGGCCTTTGCCGCCGCACACGTCCTGCGCCAACGCGCGGACGACGCGCGACCCTACGGGCGCTTTGCGCCGCATCCTGCGCGAGGTGAGTGATGCAGATCGAGCGACTCGATCATCTGCTATTGACCGTGGCCGACGTGGAGGCCACCTGCGCGTTCTACGCACGCGTGCTCGGTATGCAGGTGATCAGCTTCGGCGAGACGGCGTGCACCAGGGCCGGCCAACGCACATCATCCCGACGGCGGAGTGCGCTTGCGTTGCGTGCGTTGCGGCGTGGCCAGCGCTGACGGATCTTGCGACAGGGTGGCCAGCAAGCGCGCGCGTCGGCGTTCCAGGTCGGCCAGCTGGCGTTCGATCAGCTGCAGCCGTTGCCGATGCGCCGGCAGGGTTTCCGGGCACAGCGGCGCGCCTTCCACCAGCCGCATGCAATCGGGAAACCGGCGGATGTCGTGCAGGCTGAAGCCGGTGCCGATCAGGCGTTGAATCTGGCGTACCTGCGTCACGCAGCTGGCCGCAAACAGCCGATAGCCATTGGCGCTGCGCGACGACGTCAACAGGCCCTGGGCATCGTAGTGGCGGAGCGAGCGCACGCTGACGCCGGTGCGCTGCGCCAGCGCGCCGATGCGCATGTCAGCGGTGGAAGAGGTGCCCATCTGCCAAGCATACGTGGCACGCAGCGCTTGACCCTCACATTGGTGTGAGGCCCGACGATGCCGTCTTCCCTGTTCTGCAAGGCATCTCCATGTCCATTCGACCCGCTTCACCTGCCGGTGCCCGGTGGTGGCAGCGCACGCTGGCCAGCCTGCTGCTGTGTGTCTGCGCGATCGCGTCAGCAAGCCCATCTGCAACCGCCAACTCGCGTAGCTACCAGGTCACTGCTCCAGATGGCGTGGCCCTGGCCGTGCAGGAGCATGGCGCCACCGACGGCCAGGCGATCGTGTTCGTGCACGGCCTGCTGGGCAGCCGCATCAACTGGGATGCACAGCTGGCCGACCCGCAACTGCAGGGCTACCGGTTGATCAGCTACGACCTGCGCGGCCACGGGCTGTCCGGCAAACCGACCGCGGCATCGGCGTATCGGGACGGCGCGCGCTGGGCCGACGATCTGGCAGCGGTGCTCAAGGCCACGGATGCCCGCAATGCGGTGCTGGTGGGGTGGTCGCTGGGTGGCGCGGTGATCAGCAACTATCTGAGCCGCTACGGCGATCGCGGCATGGCGGGCGTGGTGTACGTCGATGGCGTGATCGAACTGCGCGCGCAGCAGCTGGGGGCGCATCCGGCCATCTATCGCGACCTGGTTTCCGACGAACTGCGCACGCATCTGCAGGCGGTCCAGGACTTCCTGCGGCTGTGCTTCGCCACCCAACCGCCTGCGCCGGTGTTCGACACCCTGCTGGCCAATGCAGCGCTGGCCTCGTGGGACATGCAGCGTGCGGTGCAGGGCATGTCCATCGACGTCGCCGGCCTGCAGCGCACCCGCTTGCCGGTGCTGCTGCTGTACGGTGCCCGCGATGCGCTGGTGCTCAGCGAACCGACACTGGCACGTGCGCGCCAGTTGCAGCCGCGCGCACAGATCCACCTGTATCCGGACGCCGGCCACGCCCCGTTTCTGGAAGACAGCCCGCGCTTCAACCGGGATCTGCTGCAGTTCGTGCAGCAGGCGGGCGTCGCGCACTGAGTGTTGCGCACACCCGCGCCGGGAGCGTGCGGACGAGAGGATGCATGGTCGCGAAGGCTGTCCCAGCTGTCAGTGGCCGGCAGGGCGCTGCCTGACCACCGACACCGCCCGCCGCGCCGGTCCCGCCTGCACGCCTTCTCATGATGGCGCAGCATGCGCTGCGCGCTTGCTTGGAATCGACCAGCGCAGCCCCAGATCTATGAGCGCGCGCATGCACCAGGCGCGGCCGTCGGCGTGCATCCGCCGCCGTCGGTGTTGCGTAGTACGTGCTGGGCCGCGCCGGGTGGCAACGCGCCATGCCACTGCATCTTTGCTGCGCCATCGAGCAGTGGCGCGGGGGGCCGGTCTGGCAGCGCCTGCAGGGCGGTCGTAACGTGATCCCATGACTATTGGAGGTGTTCGATGACCGCTGTTCCCGCCCACGACAACGACGCGCTGCAGGCGTTCATCGAGCGCCATCAGCGCCTGTTCGTGCTCAGTGGTGCCGGCTGCAGCACCGATTCGGGCATCCCGGACTACCGCGATCTGCAAGGCGGCTGGAAGCGTCCGCAACCGGTGACCTTTCAGGCCTTCGTGGGCGAGCTCTCCACGCGCCAGCGCTACTGGGCGCGCAGCCTGATCGGCTGGCCGCGCTTCGGGCAGGCCAGACCCAACGCCACCCATCACGCGCTGGCCGCACTGGAGGCGCGCGGGCAGCTGGAACTGTTGCTGACCCAGAACGTGGACCGCCTGCATCAGGCGGCCGGCAGTCAGGCGGTGATCGACCTGCACGGCCGTCTGGACGTGGTGCGTTGCATGGGCTGCGAGCGCCGCATGCCGCGCACCGAATTTCAACTGTTGCTTGAGCAGGACAATCCGGGCTGGGCAGCGCTTGAGGCCGCGCAAGCACCCGACGGCGATGCCGATCTGGACGGTGTGGCCTTCGAGCATTTCGTAGTGCCGCCGTGCCCGGTCTGCGGTGGCGTGCTCAAGCCGGATGTGGTGTTCTTCGGCGAGAACGTGCCGCGCGAGCGGGTGGAGCGCGCCTTTGCGCATCTGCAGGCCGCCGATGCGGTGCTGGTGGTGGGCTCGTCGCTGATGGTGTATTCGGGCTTTCGCTTCGTGCAGGCCGCCGCGCGCAACGGCCTGCCGATCGCCGCGCTCAATTTCGGGCGCACCCGCGCCGACGATCTGCTCACCTTGAAAGTGGAGCAGTCGTGCGCGCAGGCGCTGGCCTTCCTGCATCAGCCGCCGGACCCGCTGCGCAGCGCGCAGGCCAGGTACGACAGTGCGCGCTCTGCATGACGCTGTGATCCATTGCAGCGGTTGTGTCGCAGCGCCGGGCGCAGTGCAATGGGCGCCCCCATGTTGCGTCTGGATGCTGCCTTGAGCCAGTTGTTCTCCCCCATCGCCTTCGGTCCGCTTGCGCTCGCCAACCGCATCGTCATCGCGCCGATGTGCCAGTACTCCGCGCAGGACGGCCGTGCCGGCGATTGGCACCGCATCCACCTGGGCACCTTGTCGCAATCCGGCGCCGGCCTGTTGATTCTGGAAGCGTCTGCGGTGCTGCCGGAAGGGCGGATCAGTTACGCCGATCTGGGTCTGTACGACGACGCTACCGAGCAGGCGCTGGACGCGGTGCTGCAGTCGGTGCGCCGCTGGTCGCCGATGCCGGTCGGCATCCAGCTGGCACATGCCGGCCGCAAGGCGTCCACCGATCTTCCCTGGAAGGGCGGCGAGGCCATCGCCCCCGATCACGCGCATGGCTGGCAGACGGTGTCTGCCTCGGCCGTGCCGTTCAAGGCCGGCCAACCGGCGCCGCAGGCATTGGACGAGGCCGGCATCGACGCGGTGGTCGCCGCCTTCGTGGACGCGGCCACACGCGCCGAACGCCTGGGCCTGGACCTGATCGAGTTGCATGCCGCACACGGCTACCTGATGCATCAGTTCCTCTCGCCGCTGAGCAACCAGCGCAGCGATGCGTATGGCGGATCGCTGGAAAACCGCATGCGGTTGACGCTGCGCATCTTCGACGCCGTGCGCGCGGCGGTGTCCGCGCGCATTGCTGTCGGTGTGCGCATTTCGGCCACCGATTGGGTGGACGGTGGCTGGGATCTGCAACAAAGCATCGCCTTGTCCAAGGCGCTGGATGCACGCGGTGCGCACTACATCCATGTCTCCAGCGGCGGGCTGGACCCGCGTCAGCACATTCCGGTGCAGGCCGGCTACCAGATTCCGTTCGCGGAGCAGATCAAGGCGCAGGTCGCCACGCCGGTGATCGGCGTAGGCCTGATCACCGAGCCGGCGCAGGCCGAAGCGATTGTGCGCGACGGCCAGGCCGATGCCATCGCGCTGGCGCGTGGCATCCTGTACGACCCGCGCTGGCCGTGGCATGCCGCCGCCGCGCTGGGTGCCTCGGTCACGCCTGCGCCGCAATACCTGCGCTGCGAACCGCGCGATGCGCGTGGCGTGTTCGCCACTTGATCCGCACCATCAACGCCATTCCGAACAAGGACACCGCATGCCGATAGGGTTTCTGGGCTTGGGCACGATGGGCCTGCCGATGGCGCACAACCTGCTGCGTGGCGGCTTTGCGTTGAGCGTGTGGAACCGTTCGCCGGAACGCGCCCAGCCGCTGCGCGATGCTGGCGCCACGGTGGTGGAGCAACCGCGCGATGCCGCGCATGGCCCACTGCTGTTTTCGATGCTGGCCGACGATCATGCGGTGCGCCAGACCGTGCTGGACGGTGGCGTGCTGGATGCGCTGCCGGCCGGCAGCGTGCACGTCAACATGGCCACCATCTCGGTGGCGCTGGCGCATGAGTTGACCGCCCTGCACGCCGAGCGCGGGGTGGCTTATGTGGCCGCGCCGGTACTCGGCCGTGTCGATGTGGCTGCAGCCGGCAAGCTCAACATCCTGGCTGCCGGCGATGATGCCGCGCTGGCCCGCGTGCAGCCGATGTTCGATGTGCTGGGGCAACAGACCTGGCACATCGGCAGCGCGCCCGAGCAGGCCAATGCCGTCAAACTGGCCGCCAACTTCTGCCTGGCCAGCGCCATCGGCGCCATGGCCGAAGCCAGTGCACTGGCACGCGGCCACGGCGTGGACGCCACCCAGTTCCTGGGCATGCTCACCAGCACCTTGTTCGCCGCGCCCGCGTACCAGGGCTACGGCAAGTTGATCATGCAACGCCAGTACACGCCGGCCGGCTTCACCGCCACCCTGGGTCGCAAGGATGTGGATCTGGCCATCCAGGCTGGTGCCGACAGGCAGGTGCCGATGCCGCTGGGCGAACTGCTGCGCGCCAACCTGGACGAGGCCATTGCCCATGGCGATGGCAACGCCGATTGGGCAGTGCTGGCGGAAGTGGCCGCACGTCGGGCGGGGCAGGCGTAGCGCGGTCGAACGCACTGGCGTCAGTAGGCGTACTGCTTGCGAGGTGGGTTGGTTCAAGAAACGTAGACGCTGCTGCAGGCGCACCTTCAGTGCAACGAACATCATGGCCAGGCGCGATGACGCACCGGCATCTGCACCGCATTGCGGTCAAGGAGCGGGCGCGGCAGACGCCAACGCCGCTGCACTGCACGTCAGAGCGCCGCCACACCGTCATGCCGCGCTCCAGGTGCTGGCTGGCTTGAGGCAATCTGCGCAAGCGGCTAAGGTGCCTGCTCGATTCGGCCAGGCACTGCGCTGCGCGATGCGCAACGCGGTCCGGCCACCACCAGCGCCTTCACGGAGAATGCGATGCGATACCTGCACAACAGGCCCGGTTCCACCGCGTGCCCTTCGCGCGCAGCAGCCTGTGCCGGTGACGCGCAATGACCACCCCGCCGGTCGTCAGCCAGGGCCAGGTCGGCCCGGACCATCCCGAGCATCCGGACCATTATCTGTTCGCGCAGATTCGTGAAGCGGTGGGTGTGCTCGATGCCGAATTGAACAAGCCCACCGACGCGGCCAGCGAGCGCATGGCCGCGCGCTTGTTGCCGCTGGCAAAACAGCATGGCTTCGACCAGGTGGACCACGTGGTGCTCAGCCGTCATCTGGGCGAGGTCGGCGAAAACGTGTTCCTGGTGCGCGGTGATCTGGGCGACCCGGCGCATCTGCGGGCGCACATCACCACCCAGGACGCAATGGACACCTCGGTAGAAGACTCGCTCGCGCAGCTGGATGAAATCAATCGTCGCCTGATGCTGCGCCTGCCGCCGCGCTGAGCGCACGCGCCATCTCCAGCCCGGGCCTGGGCGATGGTGTGACCGCCACCTTGCCAATCGATAGGCTGCTGCTCGGGTCACGCCAGCGGCGCCGCGGCGACCATCACCATCGTTCGCGTTGCAGCGTCATCGGTGCTATCGCCTCGCTCGCACCATGCAACAGTTACCGACGCAAGCACTGCGCCAGCGGCGTCATGCATTGGCTATCATTGCGCCGATGCGCTCCGACTACATCCTTACCCTGTCCTGCCCTGATCGCACCGGTATCGTGTACCGCGTCACCGGGCTGCTGTTCGATCTGGCCTGCAATATTCTCGACGCCCAGCAATTTGGCGATGACGAGAGCGGCCGCTTCTTCCTGCGCGTGCATTTCGACAAGCCGCCGGGCACGGATATCGCCAGCCTCGAGCAGCGGTTTGCCATGTTGGCCAACGCATTTCAGATGACGTGGCAGTTGCACGATGCGCGTCGGCGCGCGCGGCTGCTGGTGCTGGTGAGCAAGCAGGGCCATTGCCTCAACGATCTGCTGTTCCGCATGCATAGCCGGCAATTACCGGTGGACATCGCCGCGGTCGTCTCCAACCACACCGACTTTGCGCCGTTGGCGGCGTCCTACGGCATCGCCTTTCATCATCTGCCGGTCAGCGCCGACACGCGTGCCGCACAGGAAGCGCAGCTGCTCGCGTTGGTGGATGATCTGCACATCGATCTGGTGGTGCTGGCGCGCTACATGCAGATCCTCTCGCCCGGCCTGTGCCGCGCGCTGGCCGGGCGCGCCATCAACATCCATCACAGCTTCCTGCCCAGCTTCAAGGGCGCCCAGCCGTATCACCAGGCGCACGCGCGCGGGGTCAAGATCATCGGTGCCACTGCGCACTACGTCACCGAAGACCTGGACGAAGGCCCGATCATCGAACAGGACGTTGCGCGCGTCGACCATGCCATGACGCCACGCGACCTGGTGCGCCTGGGCAGTGATACCGAATCGCTGGTGCTCGCCCGCGCGGTGCGCCGCCATGTCGAACACCGCATCGTGCTCAACGGCCATCGCACGGTGGTGTTTCGCTAGCGTCCAGGCCGCATCCCCGTCACCACGGGCTGGTTGCGTCGACGCAATCGGCTCGCATCATGCGCGCGTGTGCGCATGCCGGCCGTGGCGTCATAGCGCTTCCGCCGCCGCACTCTGCGCGCGCGCATAGTGCGAGGGTGCACTGCCGGTGTGACGAGTGAAGGCCACGCTGAAGCTGCTGGCCGAGCCGTAACCCACCCGCTGCGCCGCCTGCGCAACGCCAAGCCCGTGTTCTGACAGCAGTGTCTTTGCTAGCGCCATGCGCCATGCCAGCAGATATTCCATCGGCGCCATGCCCATCGCACGATTGAAGCGCGTGAAGAACGAGGATCGCGACAGCGCCGCTTCCCTGGCGAGCGCCTCGACCGTCCACGCATGCGCCGGTGCAGCGTGCAGTGCCCGCATCGCCGCTGCCAGGCGCACATCGGAGAGCGCGCGCACCACCCCTGGCGTTGTGTCGCTCGCTGTCAGCGAGCGCAAGGCTTCGATCAACAGCACTTCCAATAGCCGCGCAAGCACTTCCGCGCGTGCGGGTCGGGTTGCGCGTGCCTCTTCGCCCACCAGATTCACCAACGTGGCAAGGCGTGGCTCACCACGCACATGCACCAGCCGGGGCAGCAGCGACACCAGTAGCGCCGCATCAGGCGAACCGAAGCTGCAATGGCCAATCACGACACGAAGATCCGCGGGGCCGTCCTGCGCACCGATACGGAAACTGCCATCGCCCATATCGGTCGGCACCGTGTGGGCCTGCCCGGCCGACGCCAGCACGCTGGAGAGCGTGATGGCGAGCATGGCGGGTGCCAAAACGAAGTCGCCCGCTTCAAGAACGCGCACCTCGCCATCCTCAAGTGCCAGCCGGCACGTCCCTTCGATCACCGCGCAGTAAAACGGGCCTGGCGCATCGGAGCGGCATACCGACCACGCACCAGCACCAACCACAAGCTTGGAAAACCGTGCCGCCGGCCGGAGCAGCAGTACAACCTCGGCAAGCGGGTCGAGCATCGTTGGACTCTGGCAAATGGATTAAATACTTTCAGGTATCGAAAGTATGGTTCTTGAAGCCTAACGTACATCTCTCGTCACGTCACTGAGGGTGCTTCATGCAAACCGTACTCATCACTGGCTGCTCGTCGGGCTTTGGCCTGGCAACCGCCAACTATTTCCTGGAGCGCGACTGGCGCGTGGTCGCCACCATGCGCACGCCACGCGATGACCTGTTTCCGGCGTCGCCCCGGTTGAAGGTATTGCAGCTCGATGTCACCGATACCGACAGCATCCAGGCCGCGGTTGCTGCGGCAGGCACGATCGACGTCCTCGTCAACAACGCAGGCTTCGGTGCGCCCATGCCGCTGGAACTTGCAAGCCTGCAGTCGGTACGCGAGCTGTTCGAAACCAACACCTTCGGTACGCTTGCAGTGACGCAGGCGCTCTTGCCTCAGATGCGTGCGCGCCGCGCCGGGGTCATCGTCAACGTGTCGTCGAGCGCAACGCTCAAGCCGCTTCCGCTGATCGGTGCCTATCGTGCAGCCAAGGCCGCGGTGAACGCGCTGAGCGAATCGCTGGCCACCGAGCTGGAGGACTTCGGCATTCGCGTGCGGGTCGTCTCGCCAGGCTCGTGCGGAGAGACGGCATTCCGTGCCACCGCTCGCACCGGTCTGCGTGGTCTCGACAACGCGGTCTATGGACCGTTTATGCAGCAGACAATGGCACGCATGAGCGCGTCCACTGGCCCGGGAACCCAGTCGATCGATGTTGCCGAGGCGATCTGGCGCGCAGCCACCGACCTGGACGCGCCGATGTTCATCCCTGCGGGTGCAGATGCAGAACTATGGGCATCCGAAGCGGCTCGGATCGGCCCATAAGACCGCTCGAACACTGCGCCGCACGCTGGCGGCTCAGTGTGTCGCACATGCGGCGCCGTCACCGATGGTGAGGCACACCGTGAATCCGTCCGTGGAGTTGCGTTGGCGGCATCCGTGCCGCCAACGGTTCCGCAATCGGTCAGCACACCGCAGCAGGCCGTTTGCTGGTGTCCCTATCGAGAGGCTTGTATGCCGGCCATCTCGATTTCAGGCAGCGATTGTTCGTGGCCCGCTCTGTTTGCAGCAACGCACCGGTGCTCCCATGCATGCCGCAATGGTGACACGCGCGCCGGCCATCTTCGTGCGTACCGCGAACACCGCACTACCTGGCCGCATTCGCATTCATCACCGCATTGCGGTTGGCATCCAGGTACTGCGCCGGGTCGCGCATGCCGGTGGTGTGGCATTGGCCAGTGGTGTGGCCACGATTGACGCCGCCGGGCAGCTGCGCGTTGACCTGCTCCACGGTGCCGTCTTCCGGGTCGTTCAACACCAGGTCCGAGGCCGCATTACAGTAGTCGTTGGTATACCAGTTGGTCTTGGCAAACGAGGTGGTGTAGTAGTTGACCTTGGCGCGCGCATCGGCGGGAATGCCGGCCAGCCAGGCCTTGGCGCCGTCGTAGGTCATGTCCGAGTTGGTGCCGCAGCCCACGCCGAACCACGACCCCACCGCGGCCAGGACGCCGGATAGATTGGTGCCTTGATACGGCGTGCCCACCGACTGCATCACGCGGCCGCCGCTGGCGTTATCCAGCCCGCTCCAGTAGTAGGTGTACAGGTGCAGCGCGGCCATGCCGCCCTGGCTGTGCGCCACCGTGGAAAACGACGACCACTGGCTGGCGAACTGCGCGATGCGCTGTGCGAACTGGTCGTTGCTGCGGTTCTGCTTGGCGTCCAGGAACGTGGACGCATTGGTGAACTGCGCCTGCGGCCACACGCCGTTGGAGCAGTAGCCGTGCACCAGCACCAGCTGCGAGCCGGCCGCCTGCGGCTGCGCCATCGCGGTGGCGCTGGCCAGCGCGGTCGGGCGCGGCCCCATGCGCATGCTTTCGTCGATGCCGCCGGTGGCCCGCGCGATGCTGGCGCGCCGCAATGCGGGCAGCTGCAACGGCAAGCTGCCGGCCTGCACCAAGGGGATGTAATGGTCCGGGTCTTCGATGCGCAGCCCACGCAGCGAGAACGGTGCGCGCGCACCCGCGCGTGCGATCCAGCGCTCGTCCAGGCTCAGCGGCAGCTGCCCTTGCTGCGGCGTGAGCATGCCGCCGATCCACGCCACCGGCACGTCCTTGCCCTTGGCATCGGTGCCCCAGACCTGGCCGAACACGCGATAGTGCGACGGTGCATTTCCGCGTGCCGCCACCGGCAATGCCAGGGTCAGCCGGGTACCGTCGGTCGCGCGTGCGCTGAGCGCATTGCCCAGCAGGCGCAGCGAGGTATCCAGCACCGGCATCACGTGCTCGCTGGTCCGCACGAACGGCTGCCCGGCCTGATCGTGGCCGCGCACGATGACCTGCGCAATCCAGGTGCCCTCGCGGCCTGGCTGGAAGCTCCCGCCATACACGCCGTCGCCCGCAGCGCCATCGTTGTGCGCGCCGTCGTCGGCCATCGGCAGGACACGCACCGTGCCTTGCGGATCGATCACCCGCAGGCTGGCGTCGTCGATCTGCCCCGCCTGGCCGGCGAGCAAGGTGGTGCCACGTGCATCGCTGCCGCTGAGCATCGCATTGAGCGTCAGCGACTTGCCCACCAGCTGCTGGCGGTCACGCGGGTACGAGGCCAGCTGCGTGCGTGCATCGCCCTCCATCAGCACATACCCGCGCTGCGCCACCGGCGAGGCCGATTGCAGGGTCAATGACCAGTTGCCATTCTGCGCGGCGTCCACCGCGTAGCGCATGCCGGTGGTGCCGTTGTCCGCCGTGCCCAGCAATGTGCGCTGTGCCTGCAGTTGCGGCGCGGCAGCGGCGCGTGCGCCGGCAACACGTGGTGCCGCCACGGCGGCGTCCCATGCCTGGTCGCCCGCCAGCACCATGAAACGCAGGTGGCCGTTTTCCACCGGCAGCGTGCCCTGCCAGCGTGCGGCGTTACCGGCCGGTGCCAGCTCCACCGGCAACAGGGCGCTCTTGGACAGGATCGCCGATTCGGCCGGATCGGGCGCGCGCATCTGCGCGAATTCCTCCGGTGGGCCGGCAAGCAGTTTGGGTTGCAGCTCGGCCGCCGCCAGCGGTAGCGAGACCAGCGACAGGGTGCACATCACGGACAACAACGAGGGCTTGGGCATGGCGACATCTCTCCTTGGACGTTGCGGATGCAATGCCATCGCACGCAGCAACGGCATCGGATGCAGCGCCCCCTCGCCGCGATTCGCCGATGGTTATACCCCGCGCGTATGACAAGCCTGCTGTGCGCTGCAACACCTCACGCGTGCAGCAGAAAAACACCAGACTCAAATAGTACGTTCTGTGATTCCGGTCGCGGACACGCCCACGTTCGCCCTGTTTTTGCCGATCAATCTGCCGCCCAGGGCGGCTGCTGAGCGCCGAACCGGCAAGCGTGCGCGCCACCGGGGGGCGGGCACCCTCTGCCTAGGTCGTCGGCAGATCGGTGGCAGCGGGAAGCGCCATGCGGGAGCGGTGGTGCTCGGCCCACGCGAGCGACCGTGCGATGCCGCCGAACGGAAACATGTGCAGGCGCACATCGCCGTGCGCTGGCCTCAGACCTGACGCGAGGCGATCGACAAAGTGGTCCGGCCCTGCGGTCCCCAACAGCTTGCCGAGCGAGATGCCGTACTTGGACAGCATCGCTGCGCTTGCGCCCACGCCGCAGCGTGCGGCATAGCGCGCAAGTACCGCGACGCCGGCAGGACCAGGCACGCCCACGCGTACCGGAGCTTCGATGCCATGCGCGCGCAGTGCGTTCAACCAGGTCAGCACCAGGTCGGCATCGAACGCGAACTGGGTGACGATCAGGGGTGCCATGCCGCGCTCGGCGATGCTGCGACACTTGCGTTGCAGCACCGTCCATCGGTCGTCTGCCTGCATGGCCGGATGTCCTTCCGGATGTCCCGCCACGGCAATGGTCTTGATGCCTGCGCGCTCGAATACGCCTGTCGCGATCAGCGCCAGGCTGTCCGGATACGGCCCGAGCGGTAACGACGGATCGCCTGCAACCACCAGGCAGTGCGCAACGCCGGCGTCATCGACGGCGCGCCTGACAAAGGCCTGCAGCGCGTCCAGCGAGGCGATGCGACGCGCGGACAGGTGGGGCATGGGCGCAAAGCCAAGCCCGCGCACCCGCTGTGCGGCAGCCAGCCGCGTCGCGTCGTCCTGGCCGGGCAGCGACGGGATGGCAATGAGGGTGCCAGGCACGATCCGCGGTGCCACCGCAGACAACGCGGCAATATCGTGTGCGCCCACCTCCAGCGAATAGGCATCGGTCAGTGTGCTGGCGGGCCTGGGCGTGGCTGGATGCATCAACAGGCGTTCCGTTCTTTGATGGAGTGGCGCAGGCATGTCCGCACTGATGACAAAAGGCCGGGTATCGGCATGACCTTCATCAACGCACCAGAGTGCGGCGCGCTGCAGCAATGCAGCACGTGGCCGCCGGGCAACCCAGGTGGCGTGCACAGGCCAGTGGCGCGCATCAGGTGGCCGCCGGTGCGTCAGCGGTGGCATTGGCAGGCTGGCGCGCCAGTTCGATAAAGGCGCGCAGATAGTCGACGGCGATATCGGCCTCGCGTGCGCCCAGGTAGATCTGCTTGGGGATGCCGCGCGCACCCAGCCGCACCGGCACCACGGCCATCCTGGCCGCGTATTCCTCCACCAGCCAGCGCGGCATGGCGGCCACGCCGCGGCCGCTGGCCACCATCTGCATCATGATGTCGGTGGTTTCGATGGCCTTGTGGCGCCGCGGCGTGACACCGGCCGGCAGCAGGAACTGGCTGTAGATGTCCAGCCGCTCCAGGTCTACCGGGTAGCTGATGAGCACCTCGCGTGTCAGCTGCTGCGGTTTGACGTAGGCCGCCGATGCCAAGGCATGACCCTTGGCCACGACCAGCACCTGCTCGTAGTCGAACACCGGTTCGAACCGCAGCCCCGGCTTGAACAACGGGTCCGGCGTGACCAGCAGATCGATCTCGTAGCCGAACAGCGCGCCGATGCCGCCGAACTGGAACTTCTGCTTCACATCCACATCCACGTCCGGCCAGGTGGCCAGATACGGCGCCACCAGCTTGAGCAGCCACTGGTAGCACGGATGGCACTCCATGCCGATACGCAGCGCACCGCGTTCGCCCTGCGCAAACTGCCCCAGGCGCTCTTCGGCCAGATCCAGCTGCGGCAGCACCCGGTTCGCCACCGCCAGCAGGTACTGGCCGGCCTGGGTCAGGCGCAGGCTGCGCCCTTCGCGCAGCCAGATGTCGGTGCCCAACTGCTGCTCCAGCTTTTTCATGCTGTGGCTCAGCGCCGACTGGGTCAGGTTCAACACGCCCGCCGCTGCGGTCAATGAACCTTGCTGCTCGACCTGCTGGACGATGGTGAGATGGATGCGTTCAAGCATTCAGATGATCCGAATTCATGGATTGTTGAGATAACACCATTTTACTTCATTGAATGCGACCCCTAGCATCGGGATCGTCGTTGCTCGCCCACTTCGGGACACGCCTGCAACCAGATGTCTTCACGGGCGGCCCCACTTCCGACGGCGCCACGCGCCTCCCCACTGCTCAGGTCACCCCACATGACTGCACACCCGCCCCATCCGCTCCGCGTCGTTGCCGTTTCCGGTGGCCTGCAACGCCCCTCCAAGGCCGCTGCCCTGGCGCAACACCTGATGGCCCTGATCGGCGAAGCGATGCGGTGTGAGCAGCATCTGGTCGAACTCGGCGCCCTGGCACCGCACTTTGCCGGCGCGCTGTGGCGCTCGCAGCTGCATGACACGGTAGAGCAGGAACTTGCCGCCGTGGAGCAGGCCGACGTGCTGGTGGTGGCCACGCCGGTGTATCGCGGCTCGTTTACCGGGCTGTTCAAGCATTTCTTCGACTTCATCCACCAGGATGCCCTGGTCGACACCCCGGTGCTGCTGGCGGCCACCGGCGGCAGCGAACGCCACGCGCTTGTGATCGACCACCAATTGCGGCCGCTTTTCAGCTTCTTCCAGGCACGCACGTTGCCGCTGGGCGTCTACGCCACCGACCGCGACTTTCTGGATTACCGCGTGCACAACGAGGCGCTGGCCGAGCGCGCCAGCCTGGCGGTGCAGCGCGCACTGCCACTGATCGCACTGACGCGGCCCGCAAGCCCCGGCGCCGCAACCACGGTGGCCGCCGCCTGAGCGGCATTCGCTCCACGGCGGTCATCTGCGGCAGGAGCCATTGGCGCCCGCCCGCTGATCCAAAGGCAGGGCGCGCATCCATCCGACACCCACCGCCGCGCCGCAGAGCGCGCGTCTCACCCAACGAATCAAGGCATCAGTTGCAATGACTCAGCAATTCACCTTCACCATCAAGAGCCTCCGCTTCGACGAGGACTATCAACCCGCGGCCAACACGCGCAACACCACCAACTTCGCCAACCTGGCCAGAGGCGAGCGTCGTCGGGAGAACCTGCGCAACACATTGGCGATGATCAACAACCGCTTCAACGACCTGGCGCACTGGGACAACCCCACGCGTGACCGCTATGGTGTCGCGCTGGAGATCATCTCTGCCCAGATGCACATCGACAGCAACGCAGCGGGCGATGCGTTTCCGTTGATCGAAATCCTGAAGCCCACCATCGTCGACCAACACACCGGCGCGCATATCGACGGCATTGCGGGCAACAATTTTTCGTCCTACGTACGCGACTACGATTTCAGCATCCTGCTGCCCGCACACAATCAGGACGCCACCGGCTTCGCCATCCCGGAGGATTTCGGCAGCCTGCACGGCACGCTGTTCAAGCAGTTCCTGCACTCGGATGCCTACACCGCGCGCTTCGACAAGCCACCGGTCATCTGCATCAGCGTCTCCAGCAGCAGGACCTACCACCGCACCGGAAACCAGCACCCCATCCTGGGCATCGAATACAGCCAGGACGAGGGTTCGTTGACGGACCGGTATTTCGCGAAAATGGGCCTGAAGGTGCGCTATTTCATGCCGCCCGGCAGCGTCGCGCCCTTGGCGTTCTACTTTGTCGGCGACCTGCTGAGCGACTACAGCAACCTGGAGCTGATCGGCACCATCAGCACGATGGAAACCTTCCAGAAGATCTACCGGCCGGAAATCTACAACGCCAATTCCGCAGCGGGGGCGATCTATCAGCCCAGCCTGAAACACCAGGATTATTCGTCCACCCAGATCGTCTACGACCGCGAAGAACGCAGCCGCCTCGCTGTCACGCAGGGCAGGTTCACCCAGGAGCACTTCATCCGGCCCTACGGCAACCTGCTCGCGCAATGGGCCTCCCGGCACGCCTCCTGATCACCACGCCTACAAGACACCAACATCATGACGAAGCTGCTCCCCACCTCAACCGCCGGTAGCCTGCCCAAGCCGTCCTGGCTGGCACAGCCGGAAACACTCTGGTCGCCCTGGAAACTGCAGGACGACGCACTGATCGAAGGCAAGCAGGACGCCTTGCGGCTGTCGCTGCAGGAACAGCAACACGCCGGCATCGATATCGTGAGCGACGGCGAACAGACCCGTCAGCATTTCGTCACCACCTTCATCGAACACCTCAGCGGCGTCGATTTCGAAAAGCGCGAAACGGTCAGGATTCGCGACCGCTACGACGCGAGCGTGCCGACCGTCGTTGGCGCGGTGAGCCGGCCCAAATCCGTGTTCGTGGACGATGCCAGATTCCTGCGCCAGCAAACCCGCCAGCCCATCAAATGGGCGCTGCCGGGTCCCATGACCATGATCGATACGCTCTTTGACGCGCACTACAAGAGCCGCGAAAAACTGGCCTGGGAATTTGCCAAGATCCTCAACCAGGAAGCGAGGGAACTGGAAGCGGCCGGCGTGGACATCATCCAGTTCGACGAGCCGGCCTTCAATGTGTTCTTCGACGAGGTCAACGACTGGGGTGTCGCCACCCTGGAGCGTGCGGTGGAAGGGCTCACCTGCGAGACTGCCGTGCACATCTGTTACGGCTACGGCATCAAGGCCAATACCGACTGGAAGCAGACCCTGGGCTCGGAGTGGCGCCAGTACGAGGAGTCGTTCCCCAAGCTGCAGACATCCTCGCTCGACATCATTTCGCTGGAGTGCCACAACTCGCACGTGCCGATCGATCTGATCGAACTGGTGCGCGGCAAGAAGGTGATGGTCGGCGCCATCGACGTGGCAAGCACCACGATCGAAACGCCGCAGGAAGTGGCTGAGACCTTGCGCAAGGCGCTGCGCTTTGTCGATGCCGACAAGCTCTACCCGTCCACCAACTGCGGCATGGCGCCGCTCGCCCGGCATGTCGCGCGTGGCAAACTCAGTGCGCTTAGCGCAGGCGCGCAGATCGTGCGTGGAGAGTTGTCGGCTTAGGGACCAGCGGCACAAAAAAGCCCCCGCAAGCGGGGGCTTTTTCGTTTTCCATCGCGTTGCAGGGATCAGTAATTGACCTGCAACTGCAGCCGCAGCAGATCGCCTTCCACCACCGGGTACGGCGCGGTGGTGACGTCGGTGCGCTTCATCTTCGAATAGGCGAACACCAGCTCCAGCGCGTCCATCGGCTGCCACTCGATACCGGCTTCCACTTCGTCCAGGCGCATGCGCGGGGCGTTGGTATCGAACTTGGAGCCGCCACGGTAGGTCTGCCATTTGAGGTAGGGCAGCAGGGTGCCGTAGTTGCCATCGTGCTTGTACATCGCCTGCACGTAGCCGCCGCTCAGCGAGCGGGTGCGGATGCGGCGCTGTTCCACATCCAGTTCCGGGCCGCGTCCCACCGTCCACTCGGCTTGCAGACCGAACGGCTGCGGGTAGTAGATGACATGCGCGGCCACGCGCTGGTCGGTGTAGCCGTTGGGGTCGGTGATGGCCGGAGTGAAGTTGCGCCCGCCGATGTTCACTGCCGCCGCGGTCGGCACAAAGCGCCCGCTATACGCATCGGCGCCCACTTCCAGGTATTGCCCGTTGGCGAACTTGAACGGGTAGGTGGCATGCACCACCGCATGCATGCTGTCGTTACGCTCGGCGCGGTTGGCGCCCTGGCCGTTGTACACGCCTGCGCCCAGCACACCGTAGTCGCCCGAGCCCTTCAGACCGGATTTGATCAGGTCCTGGAAGCGGCCCTTGGCCACGGTGGGGCTGTAATAGAACACCGCACCGATATCGCGTTCGTCGCGCAGGCCGGAGTTGAGCGCGTCGGCGCGGTCCAGGGTGAGGCGGTTCTGGCTGGACTGCAGGTTTTCCCAGCCGTACGGCATCTTCGACTGGCCCACACGCACGCGGTACTCGCGCTTCTTGTCGAAGAAGATGTCGGCGTACGCATCGCGCAGCTGCGCGAAGTTGGTGGTGTTGGTGCCGGCCGGCGTGCTCGCAAAGTCCGGCTGGAAATACAGTGACACGTGCTCGTTGAGATCGCCGCTGAGCACCAGGCGCGCGCGCCGGATGCCCAGGCTCTGGTCGTTACCGATGAAGCGGTCGCCCGGCGCACGCAGGTCCTGCGCGTCGCCACCGATGCCCTGGTTGTAGCGGATCTGGGTGTAGCCACGCAGGCTGAGCTTGTCGTACCACTTCTTGCCGGCATCGCTGGCCTTGGCCGGTGCGGGCGCCGGAACCGGGGCGGGGGCGGCCTGGGCAACGGCGGTATCGGCCGGCGTGGTGACGCCCGGCGCAGGCGGCAGCGGCTGTGCGGGGGCGGCGGGCATCGCCGACGCCGGCAGCTTGCCGTTCTCGTCCACTTGCACGAACTTGCCCAGCTTGTCGCGGCCCGGCGCCGGCTCGGCGAAGATCTGCTTGGTCTTGCGGTCGACGTACAGCTCCAGCTCGGCGGCCAGCGTGCTGCCGCTGGCGGTGGCGCTGAGCGCGCACAGGACGGTGGCGAAATTGCGTTTTTTCATTGGTCCGGCTCGTGCAAGGGGAAACGGGTCGGCGGCAATGTGGGCCGGTGCGCCCCGCGGGGGCGGCAAACACGGCGCCGACGTGCCCACCAGGGCGCCCGGTCATCCCTGACGGTGCGGCAATGGCGAACAGTTATATTTAGATTTGATGTCAGTTTGGTGACATCGCCGGTGCCAGCGGCCCGGGGCCTTGTGTCAGCCGCGTGTCCGCGCGATGGCAATTGCGCGACGGCTGCAAGGCGGGCGCGTCTGCGCAGATGCGGGCGGTAGGATCGGGCCGCCGGAGCGCGCGGGGTCGATTGGCGCGCGCCACAGCACCACGCCTGGCCCGCTTGCCGGATGCGCGACCGAGCACGCCAAGACGTATCAGCCGACGCAGGCGCATTCACCACACCCACCCACTACGTGCCGCGTGCCGAGTCTGTCGTGGCGGGACGCTTATCGACTGCTGATGGATGCCGAGGCGGGCGGGGCCGCCTCCGATCATCCAGGCGCGATCAGGCGCGTGGGCGCCTGCCGGCAGCGACGCCCTGCCGCGCGGGCAAGGCGTCGGGTGCTGCTCAGCGTGCGGCCAGCGCCGCCGCCACGGCATCGCGCAGCGGAGTGGTGGGGCGGCCGATCAGCCGGCTCAGGGTGTGGCTGTCATCGAACAGGCTGCCACCGCGTGAGGACGCAGAGCACTGCGCCAGTACCTGGGCGAAGCCGGCCGGCAGGCCGATCTGCACCAGCGCCGCCGCGTAATCGGCTTCCGGCAGGTCGTGGTAGGCCACCGGCTTGCCCGACTGCTGTGCCACTTCGGCGGCATACTCGGCCATGTTGAAGGCGGTATCGCCGGCCAGTTCGTACACCTGCCCGGCCTGCGGCGCCTCCGAGGCCAGCACCGCTGCCGCTGCCGCTGCATAGTCGGCACGCGTGGCGGCGCTGATCCTGCCCTCGCCGGAGCTGCCGATCACCGCGCCGTGCTCCACTTCGGCCGCGATCGAGCCGGTGTAGTTCTCGGTGTACCAGCCGTTGCGCAGCAGCACATGCGGCACGCCGCTCTCGCGCAGCAGCGCTTCGGTGGCTACGTGCTCGTCGGCCAGCGACAGCGTGCTGGTCTCGGCATGCAACACACTGGTATAGGCAAGCAGGTCCACCCCGGCGCGCTTGGCCGCCTCGATCACATTGCGATGCTGCGGCACGCGCGCGCCCACCGCGTTGGACGACACCAGCAACACCCGGCCAACGCCGGCAAAGGCCGCATCCAGGCTCTGCGGGTCTGCATAGTCGGCCCGACGCACCGCGATGTCGCGTTTTGCGAACTCGGCAAGTGACGCGGTATCGCGGGCCGTTGCTACGATGCGGCTGGCGGGCACGCGTTCAAGCAGCGCTTCGACAACCAGCGCACCCAGCTGCCCGCTGGAGCCGGTGACAAGAATCAGGGGGGATGCAGATGCCATGGTGTGCTCCGATAGGGTTGTATAAGAGATTTGGTCTACTATCTAGACCGTGTTGTCCGCCAGCATAGTGTCAGCGCCGGCCGGGCCTCCGCAAGGAGGCAGTTTTCCTCCTCCTGGTTACCGAGAGATACCCCGTGAATGCGATTGCCTTGTTCCCGCCGCCGCCTTCTCTTGAAGGTCCCTTCGACGCTACCAAGTGCCCCGTGCGCGATGTGCTCGACCAGATCGGTGACAAGTGGACCTTGCTGATCCTGTTGACGCTGATTCCCGGGCCGTCGCGGTTCAGCGCCATCCAGCGCGCCGTGCCGGACATCTCCAAGCGCATGCTGACCCAGACCCTGCGCAACCTCGAGCGCAACGGCATGATCACCCGCAAGGTCTACGCCACCAAACCGCCCAGCGTGGAATATGCGTTGTCCAAGCTGGGCATCGCGCTGCTCGGCCCGGTCTCGCAATTGCTCAACTGGGCCGGCGAACACCACGCCAGCATCCGCGCCGCCCGCGAGCGCTTCGACCGCGCGCAACAGGCGCTCGTGGCAATGGATCCCGAAGAAGCGATGGCGTAGGCGCAGCCGTGTCTGGGGTGGAGCGCGCACGCTGGGACGCCTCAAGTGCACAGATGCGCTAGGCGCCCGGTCGATTACCGGTCGCCGGGCTGACAGCGCAACAACCACTGGCTGGTGTGCTGGATAGGCGGCCCGGCGATCGATGAGCTTGCGCTGGGCAGCCTCTGCTACAGCTTGCAAGTTTCCGATGCCGCTTTCCCAGCCGCTGACCAACGCGGGTCAGCGCGTGAGGGCATCGTGTCACCGGCGACACGATGCCCCGCCATCCCCCGCCGCCGCAAACGTGAAGGCGCGCTCACAAATACCCGGTTTGGCTAAACGCAGCGCGGCGTGCAACTAGTGCCGGTAGCTCATAGAACCTTGCCCCGCAATAAAAACGTCCTTGGCTATCGCCGCCATCACAAATTTCAATCGCAAGCCGCCTCAAGCGCAGCAGGCCGCATCCGATAAGGGCTCACCTTCTCTCGCGAAACTGCGCCATGCCCTTGTTCGGCAGCATCTCTCCTGCATCCCGACGCACCCTGGGCGCCGCCCTGCTCGCGCTGTGGTGTGGCTGGATCGCGGTGGCGTGGACAACGCCTCGCGCGCACGCAGGTGATCTGGCCAGCGCCTGGGCGCAGGTCCAGGCCAGCCTGCCAGCGGCCCAGCCGGGGCCGATGCTGATCGGCGTCGCAGGTGCCTGCGCCTGCGCGGATCTGGCGAGCGATCGCGCCTGGGCCATGCTCAGCAGCGCAGTGCGGGCCCGCGGCGGCCAGGTGCGCCTGCTCGACAGCCCCGCACTGCGCGGTAGCGACTATTCGGTGTGGTTGCTCGGTGCTGACGGCCAACCGCGCTACGCCGGCCCGGCCGATGGCGGTGCCGTGTGCGGCACGGCCGGCGCGGCTGATTGGTCGCGTTGGCTTCCCAACGTGCTGGCGCGTACCCCGAGTGCCGCGTTGGCCTTCCCTTGTCCGTGTGCCGTGGAGTCGCTGTCATGATTGAGCTGCCCGCATCGGTGCCACCGAGCTCCAACTACGCCACGCGCCTGGCGATCAAGGCCGACCGTCTGTTTCTGTGGCTTGCCGTGCTGCAAGGCGCCGGCTCGCTGGCACTGGCGTGGAGCCAGGGCCAGTTGACCACGTTCCTGGCAGTGACGCTGCCCAGCCTGGTGCTGATGGCCTGGCAAGTGCACGCCAACCCCGGCACGCGCCTGACCCGCATTACCAACGCGCTGGTGCTGATGGCCCTGGTCGCGGCCACCATCCAGCAAGCGCATGGCCTGGTGGAAATGCACTTCGGCGTCTTCGTGATCCTGGCGCTGCTGCTCTATTACCGCGACTGGCTGCCGGTGGTGGTCGCCGCCGGCGCCATCGCCGTGCATCACCTGGCCTTCTATTGGCTGCAATCGCGCGGCATGCCGGTGCAGGCGTTCACCGTGGGCAGCGGCTTCGGCATCGTGGTGTTGCACGCCGGCTATGTGATCGTGGAAACCGCCTTCGTCTGCGTCATGGCGGTCCAGTTGCGGCGCCAGGTCGATGCGCTCGATCACGAAGCCGAAGCGCTGGCCGAACTGGCCGACACGCTGGCAGCCGGCGCCACCTTGCCGCCGGCGATCCTGCGGCAGACCTTCCGCAGCGGCTCGCTGGCGCAGGCGCTGGTGCGCATGAGCGTGCAGGTGGAAGAGCGCATCGCACAGCAACAGCACCTGCTGCTGGAAAACCGACGCATCCGTCTGGCCCTGGATGCGTCGGCCATGGCCGTGGCAATCGTCGACGGGCAGGGCACCGCCATCTACCGCAATCAATCGTTCCAGCAACTGAGCACGCAGGTCGACAGCAACGTGCTGCACGCCGCGCTTGCCGATGCCGTGCAGTTGCGGCATGACGCCGGCACCAGCAGAACGCGCGCGCTGGCAGCGTTGCAGCTGCAGGAAAACATCACCCCCGTCCGCGATCACGACGGCGCTTCGCTGGGCGTGGTGGTGGAGTGGCAAGACCGCACCCAGGAGCTGGCGCTGGAAGAACAGTTGGCCACCGTCATTGCACACGCCACGCGTGGCGAGCTCGGCGCTCGTCTGCAGGGCCACGCCAAGGGCGGCACGCTCGGCCAGCTGGCCGATGGAGTGAATCAATTTCTCGCCATCACCGACGACAGCCTGCAGGACATGCGCCAGATGCTGGCCGCAATGTCGCGCGGCGATCTCTCGCAACGCATCGATCGCCAGTGCGACGGCGTGTTCGAACAGATGAAGCGCGATGCCAATGCCACCGCCGACGAACTCGCCCGCATCATTGCGCAGATTCGCAGCTCCAGTACCGCCATCAATGACGCTGCCGGCCACATCCTCACCCGCAACGATGCGTTGGAGCAGCAAGTGCAGCGGCAGTCGGCCACCTTGGGCCGCACCGCCACCCAGGTACAGGCCGTGCTCGGCACCATGCAGCAGCACACCGCGCAGGCCGCAGACGCCGACAAACTTACCGCTGCCGCATCCGAGGCCGCACGCAGCGGTGGCCACACCATGCAGCAGGCGATGGGCACCATGCAGCAGATGGAGCAGGCCTCGCTTCGCATCCAGGACATCGTCTCGGTCATCGACAGCATCGCCTTCCAGACCAATATCCTGGCTCTGAATGCCGCCGTCGAAGCTGCACGCGCTGGCGATGAAGGCCGCGGCTTTGCGGTCGTCGCCAGCGAAGTGCGCGCGCTGGCGCTACGCTCGTCCACTGCGGCCAGCCAGATCAAGACACTCATCGGCGAATCGGTCACGCAGATGCAAGCGGGTGTGCAACAAGTCCGCCACGCAGGCGAAGGCATGCAGCACATCGTCGCCACCATCGGCCAGGTCAGCGGCACGCTCAGCAAGATCGCGCTGGCCTCGCAACAGGAAGCCGGCAGCATCGCGCAGGTGCATCACACCCTTACCGGCGTTGACACCGACATGCGCGACGGCGTCACCCGCATGCAGGACGCCAGCGCCGCCGCGCGCGCCATGGGCGACCATGCCGCGCGGCTGCAAGATGCGGTGAGTGCGTTTGTGGCGGATGGCTTCGATGGCCGCGCTGCTGTCGTGCAAAGGCTACGCGTTGCCTGATCAACGCTGGCCTCTCGTTGGCGCGCGATAGTGCCGCGGCTGATCTTGCCCGATCGCCGGTGCTGACGCCGGCCTTTCCAGCGCCGATCGATGCAACCAGCGATTTCGGCCGGCCGGTCCACAGAAGCGATCCAGTAGTAGTTGCCAGCGCCTACAGCAGGCGAGCCTGCAACGCAGATGCTGCAGCGCAGGCCTGATGCTGACGCCTGCCGATTACTTGCGCAACTCTCGCAGCTTGCCAGTGAACCAGGATTGGCTGGATACCGGCGCAACGTTGCCGCAACGCACCTGATATGGCGTGCCCGACATGCTGCTCTTGGTAGCGGCAAGTTCGATGAATGACTCGGTGGAGGTCACCAGCCCCTTCTTCTGCAGGTACGCATACTTGCGCTGCAAATGTTCGCTGGCTTTCGGCGCCGCGTACCACGACCCATTGCGCGAGAACTCGCAATTGGATTGCGCAAGGACCTTGAAAAGCTCACCAACTTCACGCGACGTGGCCGGCGAAACATCCTGCGCCGATGCAGAGGTACCAAGCTGCAGGGCAATCAGAAGAAATCTAGCGTTCATCATTGATTTTAGCGCGGAGCAAGCATCCCTCAGTAGGCACGCGAACCGGCTGAAGCGACATGGCTCAGCCCACTGACGCTAAACAGGCTCAGGGACGTAGCGTAACAACGTGGAACCGGCGAAGTAATTCCCGTAGTACTCGTTCTGCCGCAACCCCGGGTTCCCCTCAAAGTCGATGTAAGGCTCGGAACAATGCGGGCAGCGAAACGGATTGAGGTAGGCGTAGCTGGACCCGTCCGGCGCCAAGGGCAGTGCCTGTTCCAGCGCAGCAAGCGCCTGGGCATCGGGCTCGGACAGCGCTGCGGGGCTGCCGGGCAACTGGCTGTCGACGGTGATGGTGTAGCTGCCGGACCCGGAATAGAAGTAACCCGCCTCGCTGAAGCCGGCATGGTAGGAGCGGATCAGGAACGAGCGCTTGCAGTGCTCGCACTCGCAGGAAAGCAGCACGTTGCTGTTGGTGACAAGCCCGCTGAAATGCAGCCCCCTCGCAAACAGCCCCTTGCCTGCAAGGGCCGCGTTGGAAATGGCCGCACCCGGCAGGAAGAACGGCTGAAACCGGATCCCCGCTGCCTTGCCCGTGGCAAACGCATCGGGGTCGAGCTGCTCGGTCTGGGAAATGACGCAGTCCGCCTGGCAACCCAGGTTGGCATGCACCCGAATGGAAAAGTGGAACCACCCAGATGCGGCACCGAGTTCATGTCGGTGCACGTCTCCTGTCGAATCGACAAACTCTAGGATGCTATCGGCTTCCAACCACACACACGGTTTGATCTCGCACGGAAGATCGCTTTGGCTGATCCGAAACAGCTCGCGTCCATTGGCTTGAACACTCAGTAATGCGGGGGCTTTCTTCTTGAAGATGGAGAACATGCTGTCCTTGGCGGTATGGCGTGAGGGAAAGTGTGGTAGGCAAGATCCGGACAAACTGAAATGTCAGCGCGGCCTGGGTCGAATGACCATTCAACGCCGCCACCGCAGCCGGAACGTACTTGGTTACACCACGCACCGTGGATGCTATCGATTTCTCAGTGCTTAGCGGCGAGTGTGCATGATGCGGGACACACGCGATGCGTTGAATGTAGAGCATGTACGCCTGCGTTACGTGCACGGCACGCCTAGTTAATCCGTAGGTACCACACTGACGACCAGCTCGCCGTCGCGCAGGCGGATCTGCACCTTGCTGCCGATGGCAAAGCCCAGTTGTTCCAGCCAACGTCCGCGCAAGCGCAGGGTGGGGATGCGGTGGTTGCTGGCCGGGTAGTAGCCACAGCCGATGGTGCAGTGGTGCGGGGCGCGTGGATGCCATGGCCGCGGCGTGCGGGGTTCGCCGCGTGGCTCGGGGATTGGCGTGCGCTCGGCGTACACCCGTGGCGGAATCGAAGGGTCGAGCGTGCGCCAGCCGATCTCGGTAGGCGGCGGCACCGTGGCGCGCTTGCGCGCCGATGTAGGACGGGGTGGGGATGGGGATCGACGCATGGCAAAGCCCTCCTTGACCAACAGGCCCCGTCGCCGGGCGGCGACGGGATGTCGGGAGGTTAGAAACCGAAGACAGACGGCGGGCGTATTCCCCTTGCGGGTGTTGTATTGGCCGCCCTCCCGACGCAGAGCATCGCGTCGGCTGCGCCAGCAGGAAACTGCAGGCACAAAAAACCCACCAGGATTTCGGAGGTGGGTACCGCTGTCTTAGGAGTTTCTACGCTCCTTGAGGAAGAGATTGCTGCGTGTTTGTTGGGATGTCAACTGCCCGGCGGCCGGGCCTCGATAAACTTAGGCCTCACCAAGGGTTTTCCCGGTGTCGATTCCTCGCATTTCCGTACCAACTAAAACTAGAGGCCTGCGGTTGAAACCATCCAAAGCGACTTAGCCTCAGAGACAAGCCAGCGCTACTCGGTCATCAGGACATCAGGTGACTGGCCTGAAAGGTCTACTCTCAGCTCTCGCCAAGTAATCTTCATATGCGCCCTGACGCCTCAACAAGCCATTCCGCAAGGTGGGTCTGGCTTGAACGAATTGTTAGCCTCCAGCGCGACGGACCAGTGCTGATGGATCACGCCGATGATGGAACACCGCAACGACAAGAAACTCATCACCGTGAACCCGATAAACCAGTGAGAACGGAAACCTGCGCAACAAAACCCGCTGACAGCTACCGGCAACAGCCTCGAACGTCTCTGGGCTTCTTACAGCTGCGGCCACAGTAGCATCCAAGGCCCGAGCAAATTCCAAGCCAAGTCCAGCAGCGCGGGACTCATACCAGGCCTGCGCCTCAAGAGCCTCAGTCCTGGCTTGAGGCCGAAATAAGACACGCATTAGTGATTGCGCTGGAAAAGATCAGCGCGGACCTGATCCCAGGGCACCGCAGTCGCCGGATCCAGGTCATGCTCTTGCAACCGAGCCTGCACTGCCTGGAGCTGGGCAGGTGTCAACGTCGCAGACTCCGGACTCTCAGCAGCAATACTGTCCCAAATGTCTTCCGCAAGCTGGATACGCTCGGCTATGGAGAGCTTGAGGAAATCGGGTCTGGGCTTGCTCATAGGGGCAGTATAGACCGATGCACTTCTGGGAGCTAACGTATGAGTCAAGCCATGCCGCGAAGCGGCATCGGCTTGAATGAAATGTTAGGGCCCACTAGACGACGGGCTAGCAAGCCGAAAGTTAAGCCGCACGCCAAGGCCACGGGGAGAGGTTGAAGGAAGTCCCCGTAGAGCATCCAGGCGGGGAAGGCACCATAGTAGCGCCATGGCTTGGATATGCGAATAACGCAGATTGCCAACAGCCAGGCAGTGGGAATAAAAGCGCATGTGGCTGGATTTGGAATCTTGCGAATACTCAAGCCACCCAACGTGAGTATTGGCAGAAGACTTGTGAAAGATACACCTGAAAGGCCAATCCAAAGAGAGGTGTCTGGAGTCGTTATGTTCCAGCGGGATGGCCAATAAGCAAAGTACGTGCCGAGCGACAGGGCCGCGGCCATGATCCAGGCGCCCACCATGCAAAGTCCGACTCGCAGCATACGTTTCATGTCGGCCTAACGCCTGAATTAAGACGACCCGCGAAGCGGCGTCGGGTTGAACGAATTGTCAGACCGCACCCTGTTTGAGGACGATTGGCTGAACGAGCGAAGCTTGCCATAGCTGCAGACGGTAGTGATCTTGGCCATCAAGCCCATCCTCCGACAGTGAACTTAAGCCGGAGGAGGAGAGTCTCACTCTATACGTGCCTGGCTCAAGATCAAAGCGTGCCGCGTCCGGGAAATAGTCTGTGCAGCCGGCAACCACGAGCGGACCGCTTGTGACCACTAGTGAACCCTCTACGACATGGTCGAAGTCAGCAAGGTCAGCGGGCGGCTCTGAGTCCAAGAACTCAAGTGTCACTGGCACGTCCATGTTGCGAGCGGTACCGATACCAACTACTCCCGTTGATACAGCAAACATGCGCTGAGTGGCGGCAGGGCTCCATGCATCCGAGAGGTCGCCGCTGGCCCCTTCATCCTGCAGGTAGAACTGGAAGTAGTCGGCGAATAGTTTGAGATTGTGGGACGGCATTAGTGCGGTCTTACGTCTGAGTTAAGTGGCGCCGCGAAGCAGAGTCGGCTTGAATGAATTGTCAGAGATCATGCTGCGCCCGCTCAAGAAGCTCGCTGAATAATTTGTCTTGCAGGTCAGGCGTGAGTCCTGCTCGATCCGCTGCGGGTGCAACAACAAGAGAGAGCTCATCGTCGGCCTTAGACAACTGGTTGTTCCACTCAACGAGCTCATCAAACATTCGCCTTCGACCTGGGGCGCTCACAAAGGCTTCTGATCGTTCGCGAAAATAACGCGACGTCCCCCCAATTTTGAGTAGCACGCCAGTTTGGAGTCCAATTCCCTAACCGAAGGAGATTGGACGTGAAGAAG
>NZ_JBEGFC010000008.1:0-119488 GCF_040202405.1 Xanthomonas sp. WHRI 6106
GGACCGTGTGGCGGCATGGATGCCGCCACCGAGCCTACAGGGACGTACTTGCGGCGTGTCCCGCGAGCGGTGAGGGCGCCGCGCCCTCGACCAGGCTTGAAGACAGCCAAGCGATCGGGATACGCACGATGCAGGCGTCGCTACCTGATTGCTCAATGCTGGTAGATCAGGCGAAGAGCGGATCATCTGCGGCTTTGCTGCAGAGCCCTTGCCCGCCCACCATCGCAGGACACGCTGCAAGTACGTCCATGTAGCTTCGTGGCGGCATGGATGCCGCCAAGGGTCCCGCGACGGTGGGCGGGCAAGGGCCAGTCAAGTTGGTCGGTGCGCAGGGTCTTCAATCAGCAACGGCAAGCTGCGCGACGCGGCATTTCGTTCTCAGCAAGACCGCCAGCCAACCGTCTGGCGTGAGGGCGCCGCGATCTCGACCAACCGGGCGGTTGCGCCTGATGCATTGCTGCGCACGACCTGCGATCTAGGCGACGCCTTCCACTGACTGCACCGCCCCTGCGCCTTACAATGGACGCATGAACGACAGCGCCCATATCGATTACGCCCGCTACGACCACATCCGGCCGCTACTGTGGACCGGCGATGCCCTGGAATTGCTCGACCAACGCAAGCTGCCCTTCGTGGTGGAGCATGTGCGTTGCGACACCAGCGACGCGGTGGCCGAGGCGATCCATTCGCTGGCCGTGCGCGGTGCGCCGGCGATCGGCATTGCGGCCGGGTGGGGCGTGGTGCTGGCCGCGCGTGACATCGACGCCGACGACGGCAGCGCCGCGCTGCAGAAGCTCGAACCGGCGCTGCTGCGGCTCAATGCCGCACGCCCGACCGCGGTCAACCTGGCCTGGGCGCTGATGCGCATGCGTCGGGTGTTGGGCGCGGCCGGCGCGGACTGGCGCGAGGTGATCGCGCGCGAGGCGCAGGCAATCGCGGATGAGGATCTGGCCGCCAACCGCCATATGGGTGCGCTCGGCGCCGACCTGATCGCCCCCGGCAGCGGCGTGCTGACCCATTGCAATACCGGCTCGCTGGCCACTGCCGGCTTCGGCACGGCGCTGGGCGTGATTCGCGCAGGCATGGCGCAGCAGCGCATCGCCAAGGTATTTGCCGGCGAAACCCGGCCCTGGCTGCAGGGCGCGCGCCTGACCGTGTGGGAGCTGCAGCAGGACGGCATCGACGCCACTCTCATCGCCGATTCGGCGGCCTCGCATCTGATGAAGTCCGGCCTGGTGCAGTGGGTGATCGTCGGCGCCGATCGCATCTGCGCCAATGGCGATACCGCCAACAAGATCGGCACCTATCAGCTGGCCATTGCTGCGCGCCACCACGGCGTCAAGTTCATGGTGGTGGCGCCGTCGTCGACCGTGGACATGGCCACCGCCAGTGGCGACCAGATCGAGATCGAGCAGCGCGACCCGGGCGAATTGTTCGGTGTGGGCGGGGTGCGCACGGTGGCCGACGGCATCCATGCCTGGAACCCGGTGTTCGATGTCACTCCCGGCAGCCTGATCGATGCCATCGTCACCGAGCGTGGGGTGATCGTGCAGCCGGACCTGGCGCGGATGCAGGCAGCCTTCGGCGCCTGAGCCCGGCGCGGCGCACCCGCGCCGCAAACGTCCGGCAAAGTCCTGCAAGTGCTTGTTTCTGGCTGGTAAACCGGAGGCATCGGGCTGCCCCTTCGTGGTACAATCCGGGGCTTGAATCGATCGGCGGGAGCGTGGGGTCGGCAGCCTGTGACTAAGGCGCCCCCGACGCGGCTTTCCGGCTCGCCCGCCACCTCACTTACGGAACCCGAATGGCAGAAACCGCCAAGGAAATCATCCAGGTCAATCTGGAAGACGAGATGCGCAAGAGCTATCTCGATTACGCGATGAGCGTGATCGTGGGCCGCGCACTCCCCGATGCCCGTGATGGCCTCAAGCCTGTGCACCGTCGTGTGTTGTTCGCGATGCACGAGCTGGGCGCCCATAGCAACAAGGCCTACTTCAAGTCGGCGCGTATCGTCGGCGACGTCATCGGTAAGTACCACCCGCACGGCGACCAGTCGGTGTACGACACGCTGGTGCGCATGGCGCAGCCGTTTTCGCTGCGCTACATGATGGTGGACGGCCAGGGTAACTTCGGTTCGGTCGACGGCGACTCTGCTGCGGCGATGCGTTACACCGAGTCGCGCATGTCGCGGCTGGCGCATGAGCTGATGGCGGACATCGACAAGGAAACCGTCGATTTCCAGCCCAATTACGACGAAAAGGAACTGGAACCGACGGTCATGCCGACCCGGTTCCCGAGCCTGCTGGTCAACGGTTCGGCCGGTATCGCGGTGGGCATGGCCACCAACATCCCGCCGCATAACCTGACCGAGGCGATCAACGCCTGCATCGCGCTGATCGACACCCCGGAGCTGGATGTCGAAGGCCTGATGGAATACATCCCGGGCCCGGATTTCCCCACCGCCGGCATCATCAACGGCACTGCCGGCATCGCCGCCGGTTATCGCACCGGCCGTGGCCGCGTGCGCATTCGTGCCAAGGCCGATGTGGAAGTGGCCGACAACGGCCGCGAGGCGATCGTCGTCACCGAGATCCCGTACCAGGTGAACAAGGCGCGGTTGATCGAGAAGATCGCCGAGCTGGTCAAGGAAAAGAAGCTCGAAGGCATCAGCGAGCTGCGCGATGAGTCCGACAAGGACGGCATGCGCATCTACATCGAGATCAAGCGCGGCGAGTCGGCCGAGGTTGTGCTCAACAACCTGTACCAGCAAACCCAGATGGAGTCGGTGTTCGGCATCAACATGGTGGCGCTAATCGACGGCCGCCCGCAGTTGATGAACCTCAAGCAGATGCTGGAGGCGTTCATCCGCCACCGCCGCGAGGTCGTCACCCGCCGCACCATCTTTGAGTTGCGCAAGGCGCGTGCACGTGCGCACGTGCTGGAAGGCCTGACCGTTGCGTTGGCCAACATCGATGAAATGATCGAGTTGATCAAGACCTCGGCCAACCCGCAGGAAGCGCGCGAGCGCATGCTGGCCAAGACCTGGCAACCGGGTCTGGTGGGCGCGCTGCTGGGCGCAGCCGGTGCCGAAGCGTCCAAGCCGGAAGATCTGCCGCCGGGCGTGGGCCTGATCAAGGGCTTCTATCAGCTCAGCGAAGTGCAGGCTTCGCAGATCCTGGAAATGCGTCTGCATCGCCTGACCGGCCTGGAACAGGAAAAGCTGACCGACGAGTACAAGCAGTTGCTCGGCGTCATCGAAGGCCTGATCCGCATCCTGGAAAACCCGGACGTGCTGCTGCAGGTGATCCGCGACGAGCTGATCAATATCCGCGAAGAGTATGGCGACGAACGCCGCACCGAAATCCGTCACAGCGAAGAAGATCTGGACATCCTCGATCTGATCGCGCCGGAAGACGTAGTGGTGACGCTGTCGCATGCCGGCTATGCCAAGCGCCAGCCGGTGAGCGCCTATCGTGCGCAGCGCCGTGGCGGCCGTGGCCGGTCCGCCGCAGCGACCAAGGAAGAAGATTTCATCGACCAGCTGTGGCTGGTCAACACGCACGACACGCTGCTGACCTTTACCAGCAGCGGCAAGGTGTTCTGGCTGCCGGTGCATCAGCTGCCGGAAGCCGGCTCCAATGCGCGTGGCCGCCCGATCATCAACTGGATTCCGCTGGAATCCGGCGAGCGCGTGCAGGCGGTGCTGCCGGTGCGCGAATACGCCGACAACCGCTATGTGTTCTTTGCTACCCGCAACGGTACGGTCAAGAAGACGCCGCTGAGCGAATTCGCCTTCCGTCTGGCGCGCGGCAAGATCGCGATCAATCTGGATGAAGGCGATGCGCTGGTCGGCGTGGCCTTGACCGATGGCGACCGCGACGTGTTGCTGTTCGCCTCCAATGGCAAGACCGTGCGCTTTGGCGAATCCACCGTGCGTTCGATGGGCCGTACCGCCACCGGTGTGCGCGGTATCCGCCTGACCAAGGGCGAGGAAGTGGTCAGCCTGATCGTGGCCGAGCGTGCCGGCGGTGTCGAAGAGGAGATCGAAGGCGACGAGGTCGATGACGTGGTGGAAGCCACCGATGGCGGCGAGCCTGCCGTGATCGAGGTCGCCGACGACGGCAATGTGGCCTACATCCTGACCGCCACCGAGAACGGCTACGGCAAGCGCACCCCGCTGGCCGAATATCCGCGCAAGGGGCGTGGCACCCAGGGCGTGATCGGCATCCAGACCACCGAGCGCAACGGCAAGCTGGTGCGTGCAGTGCTGCTGGGCGCCACCGACGAAGTGTTGCTGATTTCCGATGGCGGCACGCTGGTGCGCACACGCGGTTCGGAAATCTCGCGCGTGGGCCGCAACACCCAGGGCGTGACGCTGATCCGGCTGTCCAAGGGCGAAAAGCTGCAGGCGGTCGAACGCCTGGATGCATCGCTGGATGAAGTGGACGATGTGGTGGAAGAGGTGGCCGCGCAGGCCACCGTAGTGCCGCCGGCAACCGAAGAATGATCGGTTGATCGTGCAGCGGCATTGCTGCAGCTCACCGAAAACGCCGGCGGAAGCCGGCGTTTTTTTATGCCGGTCATTGTTGCAGGCCATGACATCTGCAACGCAGTGTCCTCGACCGATTGCCCCGAAAAAGGCGGTTCTTTCACCCGCGCGGGCCGAAGGTGGTTGGCGGTGCGGCGGCGTTGCGTTGCCGCTGAGTCGAAGAGGAACAACTGATGACGATTCTGGATCGTCCTTCCGGTCGCGGCCATTGGGCGCTGGCGATATTGGGAGGTGTGATTGCCGTGCTGGGTGCAGTACTTCTGGCCGGTGGCGTGTGGTTGGCCGCGCTGGGTGGCTCCTGGTACTACCTGCCGGCCGGTGCGGCAATGGTGATTGCCGGCGTCTTACTGGTGCGGGGCCGCAATGCGGGCGCATGGTGGTTTGCTGCGGTGGTGGTGGGTTCGCTGCTGTGGACATGGTGGGAATCGGGCAGCGATTACTGGCGCTGGGTGCCGCGCCTGGGTTTGATCGTCGGCCTGGCATTCGTGCTCGCGCTGTTGCTCCCGAAATTGCAACGCCCGGTGTCGCGCGCGGTCTCGCGCAGCGTAGCGGGCGCGTTGGCGGCAGTGTTTGTGGTCGCCTTCGTGCTGGCCTTCGTGCCGCACGGCGTCACCGAAGCCGATGGCGCGCTGGCGCAGGCGGCCGGCACGGTGGGTGGTCTGCTCAGTCGCACTGCATCCGCCCCGGGTGCGGCATCTGGCGCACAGCCGGCGAACGCACCTGCCGACGGCGACTGGGCTGCCTACGGACGTAGCCAGGCCGGGCAACGTTACTCGCCGCTGCAGCAGATCAATCGCGACAATGTGGCGCAGTTGCAGCAGGCGTGGGTATTCCATACCGGCGATCTGCCGAGCAAGCGTTGGGGCGCGGAGACCACGCCGCTGAAGGTGGGCGACAGCCTGTACCTGTGCACCGCGCGCAACCAGGTGATCGCGCTGGATGCCGCCAGCGGCAAGCAGCGCTGGCGCTACGATCCCAAGGTCAAGGACGAGGCGATCCCATATACGGCGGCCTGCCGTGGGGTGTCGTATTACGAAGTGCCGGCGGCTGCCAACGCTGCGAATGCTGAAACAGCTGCGACGTCATCGGCGCAGCTGTGCCGCACGCGCGTGATCGAAGGCACGCTGGACGGCCGCTTGATCGCGCTGGATGCACGCAGCGGTACGCCATGTCCGGACTTCGGCAACAACGGGCAGGTCGATATCACCGTCGGCATGGGGCAGACGCCGCCGGGTTATGTGTCGATCAACTCGCCACCGGCCATCGTGCGCGGCGTGGTGGTCACCGGCCATCAGGTGCTCGACGGGCAGAAGCGTTACGAGCCGTCCGGTGTGATTGAGGGGTTCGACGCAGTGACCGGCAAGTTGCGTTGGGCCTGGGACATGACGCATCCGGACTGGAACAGTGCACCGCCGCCGGGCCAGAGCTGGACGCGCGGCACGCCGAACATGTGGACCACTGCGGCCGCCGATGAGCAGCTGGGCTATGTGTACCTGCCAATGGGCAATTCCACCGCAGATTACTGGAGCAGCTCGCGCACGCCGCAGGAGAATCGCTACGCGACCTCGCTGGTGGCGCTGGATGTGACCACGGGCAAACCGGTGTGGAATTTCCAGACCACCCACATCGATGCCTGGGATTACGACCTGGGCTCGCAACCGAGCTTGATCGATTTCCCCAAGGACGGCGTCAACGTGCCGGCAGTCTTGCTGCCGAGCAAGCAGGGCGAGTTGTATGTGCTGGACCGGCGCACCGGCAAGCCGCTGGTGGGCGTGCAAGAACGTGCGGTGCCGGGCGGCGGCGTGGAGCCGCAGATGCGCGCCAAGACCCAGCCGTTTTCGCTGTATCACACGCTGCGCAAGCCGGATCTGACCGAGCGCGACATGTGGGGCATGACCCCGATCGACCAGCTGGTTTGCCGCATCCAGTTCCGCACCGCCAGCTACAAGGGCATCTATACGCCACCGGAAGCGGAGCGCCATTCGATCGAATACCCCGGATATAACGGCGGTTCGGATTGGGGCAGCGTGGCGGTCGACCCGCGACGCGGCGTGATCGTGGCCAACTACAACGACATGCCCAATTACAACCTGCTGGTGCCGCGCGCCAAGGCCGACACGCTGGGCTGGGCACCGCGCGACGAGGCGCGTGGCGATGCCGGTGGCGCAGAAGGCGCGGGCGACCCGCAGGCAGGCACGCCGTATGCGATCAACGTTAATGCCGGCTGGCGGCTGCCGTTCACCAAATTGCTGTGCAAGGAACCGCCGTACGGCGGCATCCGTGCCATCGATCTGGCCAGCGGCAAGACGCTGTGGGACCGCCCGTTCGGCAGCGCACGCGGCAATGGCCCGTTCGGCATCCGCTCCGGCCTGCCGATCGAGATCGGTACGCCCAACAACGGCGGCGCGGTGGTGACGGCGGGTGGTTTGATCTTCATCGCCGCCGCCACCGACGACCTGATCCGCGCCATCGATCTGGCCACCGGCAAGGAGCTGTGGCATGCCAAGTTGCCAGCCGGCGGCCAGGCCAACCCGATGGTGTACGAATACGGTGGCCGCGAATATCTGGTCATCATGGCCGGCGGGCATCACTTCATGGAAACCCCGGCAGGCGATGCGTTGGTGGCTTACGCGCTACCGCAGCAGGCGCCATGATGCTGCGGGCGATCGAAGATAGCTGGTAGGCCGGCGATGACACGGCTGCGTGGCTGCCGAGCCGCGCGGCCGGCGTCTGAAATCGGAATGCGCCGATGCATATATGGAGTGATCAGGCGCATGGCTGCCCGCAGCCACGTTCGTCTGCATCACTCGTCGGCCGCAAACAAAGAAAGCGCACCGCAAGCGGTGCGCTTCCTTGCAGGAAATCAAGGGGCTAAGACGCTTGATTCGCTCGATACGCCATCCTCGTGGATAGACATAACGCCACATCGGAATGCATCAGGCCGTACGCTCTTACGATTCCCGATTCCCGATTCCCGATTCCCGATTCCCGATTCCCGATTCCCGATTCCCGATTCCCGATTCACCCAACGTTCGCCGCCACCGCATCGTCCCGCACCGCATCGCGCATATCCTGCGCCAGCGTCGCCTTGACGATGATGGAGCGGATGGCATCGGTGGCTTCGGAGAGCGGTACATCGCTGCTTAGGCGCTGGAAGGTGTCACGGCTGTTGTAGCCGGAGCCGTCCTTCAAATAATGGTCGTACATCGACAGCAGATCCTGGCAGGCGGTGATCAAGGCGGCCACATTGCCGCGTACCAGCGCGTGGCCGATCTGATCGAAGCTGTGCAGGCAGTCCGCCAGCCAGTGCAGGTCGTAGCGCGCGGTGCTTGGCTCCGGCGCGCTATGGCCGCGGCTGTAGGCGCTGTAGCGGCGCAGGCTGCGTGCCACGCGGGCGACATGCGCAAACAGGGTGCCGATCTCGTTGGCGATATCCAGCCGCTGCACCATCACCATCGGGATCACCTCGGTGGCCGCGGCGTCCTGCTGCTCGGCTGCATTCTGCTCCTGCTGGTCCAGCGATTGCTTGAGCACAGCGTAGCTGCGTTGCAGCGATTCCAGCTCCAGTGCGCTGGCTGCCGCACGCGCCTTCAGCTGCGACAGCGCCGCCTGGTAGCGGCCAAGACTGTCCTGGGTGCTGGCAAGCTGGCCAGACTCGGCGCGCAACTGGCGGCCGCGGACGAATGCCAGTGCCGTGGCGATCAGGGCCCAGAGTGCGAATGCAGGCACCAGGTAGATCAAGATGCCCATGGAGATTCCTCGAAACGTTGCATACCTTGTCGGCCAGACAGCGGCGTTCTTGAGGGCAATCGTCGGGAGTGTGATGCGGTGGCCAGGCGTGAGGTCGGCGTTGCCCATGCGGAGCGCGTCCAGCCCCGCCCGCGGGGGGCGAGGGGCACTCGACGCCGGAGCGGCCCTAAGCTCCGCTGCGGCAAGGGCGGCGGCTCCATGCCCTGCCGCTGACGCAATCAGTGGCTATCGAACGATCGCAGATCTCATTGACCTCTTTTGCCGGTAATCCCCGGCAAATCCAGTCCCTTTGCGTCTGCGCAATCCCGGGCAATCGCATAACCGGCGTCGGCGTGCCGCATCACGCCGGTAGCGGGGTCGTTCCAGAGCACGCGCTCCAGGCGGTTGTCGGCGGACTCGCTGCCGTCGCAGACAATGACCATGCCGGCATGCTGCGAAAAGCCCATGCCGACGCCGCCGCCATGGTGCAGCGACACCCAGGTGGCGCCGCTGGCAGTGTTGAGCAGGGCATTGAGCAAGGGCCAGTCGGACACGGCATCGGAGCCGTCGGCCATCGCCTCGGTTTCGCGGTTGGGCGAGGCCACGCTGCCCGAATCCAGATGGTCGCGGCCGATCACCACCGGCGCCTTGAGCTCGCCACTGCGCACCATCGCATTGAAGGCCAGGCCCAGCCGGTGGCGGTCACCCAGCCCGACCCAGCAGATGCGCGCGGGCAAGCCCTGGAAGGCGATCTTGTCGGCCGCCATGTCCAGCCAGCGATGCAGGTGCGCATCGTCGGGGATGAGTTCCTTGACCTTGGCATCGGTCCTGGCGATGTCTTCCGGGTCGCCCGACAGCGCGACCCAGCGGAACGGGCCGATGCCGCGACAGAACAGCGGGCGGATGTAGGCGGGGACGAAGCCGGGGAAGTCGAATGCATCGTCGACCCCTTGTTCCAGCGCCATCTGGCGCAGGTTGTTGCCGTAATCCACGGTGGGTACGCCGAGCGCGTGGAAGGTGAGCATGGCGCGGATGTGGTTGGCCATCGTCTCGCGCGCGGCGGCTTCCACCTCCTTCGGCGCGCTCACGCGCTTTGCGTCCCACTCTTCCACGCTCCAGCCTTGCGGCAGGTAGCCGTTGACCGGGTCGTGTGCAGAGGTCTGGTCTGTCAGCAGGTCCGGCTTGATCCCGCGCAGCAGCAGTTCGTCCAGGACGTCGGCGACATTGCCGAGCAGGCCGACCGACAGCGGCGTCTTCGCGGTGCACGATTGCTCGATCAGGCGCAGCGCTTCATCCAGCGAGTCGGTCCAGGTGTCCAGGTATCCGGTGCGCAGGCGCATGTCGATGCTGGAACGGCGGCATTCCACGGCCAGGCAGGACGCGCCGGCCATCACCGCAGCCAGCGGTTGCGCGCCGCCCATGCCGCCCAGCCCGCCGGTGAACAGCCACTTGCCGGCCAGGCTGCCGCCGTAGTGCTGGCGGCCCATTTCCACGAAGGTTTCGTAGGTGCCTTGCACGATGCCCTGCGCGCCGATGTAGATCCAGCTGCCGGCGGTCATCTGCCCGTACATCGCCAGGCCTTTTTGATCCAGCGCGTTGAAGTGGTCCCAATTGGCCCAGCGCGGTACCAGATTGGAGTTGGCGATCAGCACGCGCGGCGCATCGGCGTGGGTGCGGAACACGCCGACCGGTTTGCCCGATTGCACCAGCAGGGTTTGATCATCTTCCAGTCGCGTGAGCGCAGCCACGATCGCATCGAAGGATTCCCAGTCGCGCGCGGCGCGGCCGATGCCGCCGTATACCACCAGTTCCTGCGGGCGCTCGGCCACGTCCGGGTCCAGGTTGTTCATCAGCATGCGCAGCGGCGCTTCGGTGAGCCAGCTCCTGGCGGTGAGCGTGGTGCCGGTGGCAGCGCGGATGACGCGGGTAGCATCGTGACGGGTCATGCCGGGTTCCTTGCAATCAACGGTGGGCCGCGTGCGGCGTGGTGTCGGTTCGGGGTGCGTTGGCGAATGCCAGACAGGCCAGCAGCACGTGCCGCAACACCGCGCGCAGGGCAGCGGCATGCACCGGCTGCCACGGAGTGGGCCAGTTGTCCGGGGTGATGGTGTCGGGTTCGCACATGTAGCCGCGGCAGGCCAGCTCCATCTGCAGGGCGTGCACGCCTTGGTCGGGTTGCCCGTAATGGCGGGTGATCCAGCCGCCCTTGAAACGCCCGTTGCGTACCGTACTGGAGCCGCTGCTGCGGCACAGTTGCTCCACCGTGTCGGCCAGCGCCGGGTCGCAGCTGCAGTCGTCGTTGCTGCCGATGTTGAACTGCGGCAGTTCGCCGTCGAACAGGTGCGGGATGAAGGAGCGAATCGAATGCGCGTCGTACACCACGATGCTTGCGTGCTGCTGGCGCAGGCGCGCAATCTCGTCGGCCAGCGCGGCGTGGTACGGGTCGAACCAGCGGGTGCGGCGCAGATCGATCTGTGCCTGATCCGGCGCCTGGCCTTCGGCATAGAGCGGTTGATTGTCGAAGGTGGTCAGCGGACACAGGCCGGTGGTGTTCTGCCCCGGATACAACGAAACGCCGCTGGGGTCGCGATTGACGTCGATCACCGAGCGGCTGATCGTGGTGCGCACCGTGGTGGCGCCCAGCGACTGCGCAAAATCGTAGAGCTGATGCACCCACCAGTCTGCATCGCGGCGCGCCAGCCACGGCGAGGCGAACTGGCTGGCAACCAGATCCGGTAACTCGGTTCCGGTGTGCGGGAAACTGATCAGCAAGGGGGCGTTGTCGCGGTGGATCTCCAGCCAGTCGGGCAGGGCACTCATCGTTGCGCTCCGGTGATGCGCGCAGCGGCGAGCGAGTGCGGCCGGTGGCAGCAATCAGTGGCATGCAGGCCGGCTTCGCGCTGGACGCAGCAGGCAAACGCAGTGCCCGCAGATCCTGCGCATGCGCGCGCGGCTGCAGCGCATGGCACCGGAACGTTGCACAGGCGAGCTGCAACGCGCCGCATCATGCCTGCGGCTCCACACCGGGCAACGCAATCGCCACCGCCTCGGCCAGGGCGCCCGACCGCACCAGTGCGCTGGCGGCCAGCATGTCCGGGTGGAAGTAGCGATCGTCCTGCAACGTGGGCACCTGCGCCCGCAGCAATGCGCGTGCCGCTTCCAGTGCGTCACTGGAGCGCAGCGGCGCATGGAAGTCGCAGCCTTGCACCGCCGCCAGCAGCTCGATGCCGATCACGTGCGCGGCGTTTTCCGCCATGGCCAGCAGACGGCGCGCACCGTGCGCGGCCATCGACACATGATCTTCCTGGTTGGCGGAGGTTGGAATCGAATCCACGCTGGCCGGGTAGGCGCGCTGCTTGTTCTCCGACACCAGGGCCGCGGCGGTGACCTGCGGAATCATGAAGCCGGAGTTCAAACCCGGGCGCGGGGTGAGAAACGCCGGCAGACCGGACAAGGCCGGATCGACCAGCATCGCGGTGCGGCGTTCGCTGATCGAGCCGATCTCGCACACCGCCATCGCCAGCATGTCGGCGGCAAAGGCCACCGGCTCGGCATGGAAGTTGCCGCCCGACAGCGCCTCGCCGGTGTCGCTGAACACCAACGGATTATCGGACACGCCGTTGGCTTCGATTTCCAGCGTGCGCGCGGCCTGCCGCATGATGTCCAGCGCCGCCCCCATCACCTGCGGCTGGCAGCGCAGGCAATACGGGTCCTGCACGCGCACATCGCCGAGCCGGTGCGATTCGCGGATCGCCGAATCGGCCATCAGTGCGCGCAACGCCGCGGCGGTCGCGATCTGCCCCGGCTGCCCGCGCAATGCATGGATACGCGCATCGAACGGCGTATCCGAGCCCTTGGCCGCTTCCACCGACAACGCGCCGGTCACCAGCGCGGCCTGCAACACGGTTTCGATCTCGAACAGGCCGGCCAGCGCGCAGGCGGTGGAGAATTGCGTACCGTTGAGCAGCGCCAGGCCTTCCTTTGCGCCAAGCACGCGCGGTTGCAGCTGCGCGTGTGCAAGCGCGTCGGCAGCAGGTAACCGTTGCCCGCCGACGAAGGCTTCGCCAACGCCGATCATCACTGCGGCCAGATGCGACAGCGGCGCCAGATCGCCGGACGCCCCGACCGACCCCTGGCACGGCACCACCGGAGTGATGCCCGCATGCAGCATCGCGTCCAGCAACGCCAGCGTGCCCGGCTGCACGCCGGACGCACCCTGCGCCAGGCTGGTGAGCTTGAGCGCCATCATCAGCCGCACCACCGGCACCGGCGTGGGCTCGCCGACGCCGGCTGCATGCGACAGCACGATATTGCGCTGCAGGGTCTGCAGGTCGTCGCGCTCGATGCGCACGCTGGCCAGCTTGCCGAAGCCGGTGTTGACGCCGTAGACCGGCTCGCCACGCGCGACGATGGCCTCCACCGTCTGTGCGCTGCGCAGCACCGCGGCCGCGCAGGCGTCGTCCATCCTCATCTCGGCGCCGCGATACAGCGCACGCCACTGCGCCAGCGTCACGTGGCCGGGTTGCAAGACAACAGAAGCACTCATGACAACTCCAGTGAATCAGGTCGAATGCCCGCGCCAGACGCGGGCGTGAAGCGGGTTGAAGCCCATGCGATAGACCAGGTCGGCCGGCGCATCGATGTCCCAGATCGCCAGGTCGCAGTCCAGGCCGGCGCGCAACCGGCCCAACCGCGCGCTGCGGCCGAGCGCACGCGCAGCCTCGCGGGTGAAGCCGGCGATGCATTCGTCCACCGTCATGCGGAACAACGTGGCCGCCATGTTCATCGCCAGCAGCGGGCTGGTCAGCGGCGAGGTACCGGGGTTGCAGTCGGTGGCCAGGGCCAGTGGCACCCCCGCCGTGCGCAGGGCCTCGATCGGCGGCAACTGGGTATCGCGGGTGAAATAGAACGCACCGGGCAGCAGCACCGCCACGGTGCCGGCAGCGGCCATGGCCGCCACGCCGTCCTGGTCCAGGTATTCGATGTGGTCGGCCGACAACGCCCCGTAGCGCGCGGCCAGCGCCGCGCCATGCTGGTTGCTCAGCTGCTCGGCATGGATCTTGATGCCCAGCCCGTGCGCCTGCGCGGCGATGAAGACCTGTTCGGCCTGGGCAGGCGTAAACGCCAGGTGCTCGCAGAACACGTCGACCGCTTCGGCCAGGCCGTGCGCGGCAATCGCCGGAATCATCCGGGTGCAGACCGCATCGATGTAAGGCTGCGCATCTATGCCCGGCGGCACCGCATGCGCACCGAGAAAGGTCGGTACCACCTCGACCTGACGCAGGCTGGCGAGCGCGCGCGCCACGCGCAGTTGCTTGGTTTCGTCCTCCAGCGTCAGCCCGTAGCCGGATTTGATTTCCAGCGTGGTCACTCCTTCGGAAAGCAGTGCATCCAGGCGCGGCAGGCTGGCAGCGAGCAGGGCGGCATCGTCGGCAGCGCGGGTGGCCCGCACGGTGGCCACGATGCCACCACCGGCCGCTGCGATGTCGGCGTAGCTGGCGCCGCGCAGACGTTGCTCGAATTCGTTGGCGCGGTTGCCGGCATACACCAGGTGCGTGTGGCAATCGATCAGGCCCGGGCTGATCCAGCGCCGTTGGCAGTCATGCGTGGTAGCCGCTGCGAACCCCGGCGCCTGCGCGGCCGCGCCGGCATACACGATGCGGCCGTCCAGGCAGGCGACCACGCCATCGTCCACCGGACCCAGACCGCCGCCTGGAGCATCCAGGGTCATCAGCTGCGCGTTGTGCCAGAGAACGTCGCAATGCATGGCGCAGGCTCGTGGTGTCTGATATGTATATACAATAAGTTCGTCAATCGAGGGTGTCCAGTGGCAGACCAGCCGGTACAAGCGTTGTGGGCAGCGCGCGCCCTGTTGCCAGGCGGCTGGGCCAGCGGTGTGCGCATCGGCCTGGCGCAGGGGCGCATCGTGTCGGTGCAGCCCGATACCGCGGTGGCTGCCACCGATACCCGTGCCGGGGCGCTGCTGCCCGGCCTGGGCAACCTGCACAGCCACGCCTTCCAGCGCGGCATGGCCGGCCTGACCGAAGTGGGAGGGCGTCGCGGTGACAGCTTCTGGAGCTGGCGCGAGCTGATGTACCGCTTTGTGGACCGGCTCGACCCGGACAGCCTGCAGGCGATCGCCGAGCAGGCGTATGTGGAGATGCTGGAAAGCGGCTTTACCCGCGTCGGCGAATTTCATTACCTGCACCACAGCCCCGGTGGCGCGCCTTACGCCCAAGCCGGCGAAATGTCCGCGCGCATCGTCGCTGCCGCTGCCAGTACCGGCATCGGGCTGAGCCTGCTGCCGGTGTTCTACGCGCACTCGGATTTTGGCGGTGCCGCACCCAGCGCGGCGCAGAAGCGCCTGATCCACGACATCGACGGCTTCGCACGGCTGCTCGACGATTGCAGGCAAAGCCTCACTGCGCTGCCCGACGGCGTGCTCGGCCTGGCGCCGCACAGCCTGCGTGCGGTCACGCCGCACCAGCTGATGGCACTGCTGCCGCTCACCGACGGCCCGGTGCACATCCACATTGCCGAGCAGCAGCGTGAAGTCGATGCCTGCCTGGCCTGGTCGGGCCAGCGCCCGGTGGACTGGTTGCTGGCCAATGCGCCGGTGGACGCGCGCTGGTGCCTGGTGCATGCCACGCATGTCACCGGCAGTGAAGTGCAGGCCATTGCCGATCGCGGCGCGGTGGTCGGGCTATGCCCGATCACCGAGGCAAATCTGGGCGATGGGATCTTCCCGATGCAGGTGTTCGCCGCCGCGGGTGGCCGCTTCGGTGTGGGCTCGGATTCCAATGTGCTGATCGATGCCGCCGAGGAGCTGCGCCTGCTTGAATATGGCCAGCGGCTCAGCGTGCAGGCGCGCAACGTGCTGGCGCCCGCCGATGTGTCGAGCGGGCGCTGGTTGTACGACCAGGCCGGCGGGGGCGCGGCACAGGCACTGGGCAGTGTGGTGCACGGGATCCAGGCAGGCGCCGCGGCCGATCTGGTGGAGCTGGATGCCTCGCACCCGGCCTTGCTCGCGCGCGACGACGACGCGCTGCTGGACAGCTGGATATTCGCCGCACGCGCGGGGGCGGTGCGCACCGTCTGGCGCGCCGGGCGTGCGGTGGTGCGCGATGGCCGGCATATCGACCACGCACGCATCGCCGCGCGGTTCGCACAGGTGTTGCGCACAGTGCTGGGCAACGGAGCCGATGCGCGCACAATGCAGGTCTGACCGGAGACCTCCGCTTTGACCGCCACCCCCATCGCCGCGCCCGGCACCTTGCACCACCGCATCCGGCAGGATCTGGAGCAACGCATTCATAGCGGCGACTGGCCGCCCGGGCACCGCATCCCGCCCGAGCACGAACTGATGGCGCAGTACGGCTGCTCGCGCATGACCGTCAACAAGGTGCTCGGCCTGCTGGCCGACGCCGGCATGATCGAGCGTCGCCGCCGCACCGGCTCGTTCGTGGCGCGCCCGCATCCGCATCTGGAGCAGGTGGCGCTGTCGATCCCGGATATCGAAGTGGAGATGACCACCCGCGGACATCGCTACACGTTTTCGCTGTTGTCGCGGCGGCTGCGCAACGTGCGCCCGCGCGTGCCGCAGGAGCGCGCGCTGGGCAGCATCGGCAAGCTGCTCGCGCTGGACAGCCTGCATCTGGCCGATGGCAGCCCGTTTGCGCTGGAACAGCGGGTGATCGATGTCACCACCGTGCCCGAGGCCCTGGACCAGCCATTCACCACGCTCGCTCCCGGCAGCTGGCTGTTGCGCAACGTGCCATGGACGCGTGCCGAACACCGCATCAGCGCAGTCAGCGCCGATGCCGCGCAGGCACGCAGCCTGCAGGTGGACGAAGGCGCGGCCTGTCTGGTGATCGACCGCCACACCTGGCGTGGCGAGCAACCGGTGACCTATGTGCGCCAGCTGTTCCTGGGCGGCTCCTACGATCTCGTGGCGCGGTTTGCGCCGGGCATGCGCTGACGCTGTACTGGAGCCTCGCGCGCGCCTCCCGCGTAGTGCCTATCGCGTTGCAGAACGCAGTCGCTGCAACGCCGGTGTGCACGGCGGCTTCGAGAGCCCGGCTCGCCTGACACAGTTGTCGTAAATGGCGGGTCGCTGCATGCGCGATGAGGGGAGGCGCGTCGCAGTCATCGCCCAGCCCAGCCCAGCGCAGCGGGGATCAGTGTGGGATCGACTGGACTCGCGCGTGCCCACGCCCCACGCCCCGATATGTTCACCAGCGGGGTGGCAGACCATCGCGGTCCATCCCGCATCAGATCGTGGTGCATTGTCGCCAGCGCACCGGCTCGTCCACGCCCGGTCGGGGGTTGAGCTGCACGCGCACCGTGCGCAGATAGGGGTAACGCTGCAGTTCGCGGCAGATCAGCGGCCATGCCGTGCTGTCGTCCACCGCACGATCCACCGCAAGCGTCGCCTGGGTGATCCAGATCCCGCGCACCAGGCCCGGCGTCTGCGCTAATGCCCTGGACACCTCGCGCCGATAGCCTTGCAGGGTCTCGGCATCCGGCTCTGCGCTGGTTGCCGTCGCGGCGCCGACTGGCGCTGCCGGCGCTGCGGGCTGTGCAGCGTTCATGGCGGCCGCAGCGGGAGGGCTCGGCGGCGTTGCGCTTGCCCGCGAAGCCGCAGCGGGCGGTGCCGGGTGTGGCTCGAGCGGGCGCAGTGCCAGCACCGCCACCAGGGCAAGCGTGGCCAGGGCGGCACCGGCAATGACGCTGTGGCGGAGCGCGCGCCGCCGCGCAAGGGTCACCACGCGGGTCTCCACATCGCCCGGCAGATAGGGTTTGAGCAAGGGCCACAGGCGCGTGCCGTCCAGCACTTCGATGGATTGCTTGTCTGCCGCAGCCAGGCCTTCGCGCTCCATGCGGCCTTCGGTCACCATCACCCCGCCGCCAGCGCCGGCCAGCCGTGCCATCGCCCCGAGTTCGTTCACCGCAGCCACGCCGATGCGATAGCCGCGGCCATGCTTGCAGGCCACCAGGCGGGTGCCGTGTTCGGTCTGCATCATGAAATCGGCGGTGGGCAGGCCATCCTGCGGTAGCTGGGTCGGTTGCCAGCCACGTTGGTCCTGCAGCACCCGCAGCACCACCGCGGAGAAGTCGCGCCAATGCAGGGCAGCCAGGGCACGGATGCCTTCGTCGGCTTCGTTGGCGCGACGCCGCACCAGCCAGAAGTAAGCGCACACCGCCAACCAGAGCAGCAGTGCAGCCAGGAGCGCCAAAATCCAGGAAGGCATAAGCATCAAGCGAAGGGATGGCGCGTATTACGAGTCGATGCGCCTAGAAGAATCCTTCGTGCCGGATTCGTCAATGGATCGCGGGCGGTGATGTCATGAGCCGTGACCCAGGCAACGAAAGACCCGCCAGTCCGAAGCCGTGAGGGGAGGGGAGCAAACGGACTTCGTGATACAGGACTGGCGGGTCGTTCCCGATTGTCTGTAAAACCATGCTGCTTTGCAACACGGCGGCGGGGCGGCTATCGCATGGCCCCGGTGCGGTCCGGGGCGACCTGGCTGCGCAGGACGTCAGCTATCGACGGGCGCCGGTGCGACGCCCTGCATCCCGTGCACCAGGCCGACCCCTTCCCGCAGTTCACTCCCCGTCGAAAGCCGCCGTATTGCCGGTCTGCGAGGTGCCGGCGGTGGTGCCTGCACTGGTCGTCTCGCTGCTGGCAGCCTGCGCGGCCTGATTGGCCGTGCGGTTGGCCCGTTTGGTCGCGGCGGTATTGGCCCGCACCTGTGCCTTCAGCGACTCCACTTCACGGCGCAGAGTTTCCAGCTCTTCCTGCTCGGGGATGTTGAGCGTGCGCAGCACGCCCTTGACGCGCTCGTCGAAGGCCTTGCCCAACTTGTCCCAGCCGCGCACTGCGGTATCGCGTGCCTGCTCGAACTGGGTTTCCACTTCTTCGCGCAGCTCGTCCACGCCTTCGGCCGCCTTGCGCTGGCCGGTGCGCTCGTAGGCAGCGCCCTCGCGCACCAGCGAGTCGAACAATTTGCCGCCTTCGCTCTGCACGCGGCCCAGCGCGCCGAGTCCCGCCAGCCACACGGTCTGCGCCGATTCGCCGAGCCGGCGCGAGATCTGCTCTGCCTGGGCCTGGAAGCCCGACGCCGTGTGGTCGCGATTGCCGTTCTGGTCGTATCCGGTCGTCATGGAATGCTCCTGTCGATTGCCAAAGTGACGTTGCGTTCACCCTAGTGCCGGTCCTGCATCGGGCAGGTGAAGCGCCACCCGATCAGGCCTGGCCCAAGCATCCGCCCATCGCATGCGGGGCGGGTGACTTGGCGCTGAAGCGGCAAACCTGCGCGCAGCGCTGGCTCAGGCGAGTTTTTCCGCCAGCAGGCGGCGGATTTCCGATTCCACCATCGGCTGCACGGCCGACAGCAGGAAGCCGAGCTCGGCCGTCACGTGTACCTGCTGCGGCAGTAAGGTGATCGCGCCATCCACACCCGCACGGGCGATGCGCAAGGTGTCGCCTTCCCAATGCGAGGCGACGCCGTAGCGATCGGTCAGCTTGCGCGCCGCCTCGTCGATCGCCGCGCGGGCCTGGGCCGGCGGCAGGGAATGGTCGTGGCGGATATCGATGCTGGACATGAGCTGCCTGGGTGAGACGAAAGTAGGCGCGCATTGTGCGCATGCGCGCGTCCGGCTCCAAGTGCAGCCGCTCGCGCCGCGCTCCAGGCGGCATCGTGGAGATATATACGTCGGTGCCGATGCGCACATTTCCAGCGCGTAGGCCTCGTTGCACAACAGCCTGCCGCCGCTCTCCGGCGGTGTGCAGAGTGCCGGGTTGGCCGCTGCTGGCGGCAAACCTGCTAGGCTGCGGCGGGTGCGCGACCTGCAAGTTCATTTCACCCACCGGCAGCAGCCGGATCATTCCCTCACGCCCGGTGTCCACCGGATCGTCCGCCATGCCTCCGGCAGCGTGCGGGTGGTCGCCGATGCGCAGGGTGCGCTGCTGTTGGCGCAGTTCTGCCTGGACCAGCGTGGCCTGTGGCTGCAGGTGGCCAATGGCATCCGCGGCATTCACGTCAACGGACGCCCGGTGCGGCGCATGGCCTTGCTGCGTCCCGGCGATGCGATCTACGCCGACGGTGTGGAGATGCTGTTGCGCAGCGCGCCGTCGAGCGCGCCGGCCAACGATGCGCCGGAGGACAATGCCGGCCTGAGCGAAGTTTGCCTGCTGCTGCGCGGGCTGGGCGGGCGCCATCACGGACGCAGCTTCACCCTGGACCGCTCACGCCTGGTCGGCAGCGACCCGGCGTCGGACATCGTCATCGACGACCCGGCGTTCGCCGCCCAGCACGCGCGCCTGGAACGCCATGGCGACCGCGTGCTGATGCGCGACCTGGGGTCGGAAGAGGGCAGCTGGATCAATGGCGTGCAGGTGCGCGATGGTTGGTTGCAGGCCGGCGACCAGGTCGTGTTCGATGCGCGTCACCGCTTCGTGGTGGAAGTCCCGCGCATCCATCACGGCACCACCTGGGACATTCCCGATTCCGAACCGCCGCCGCCGCGTGCCACCGCCGCGCCGGCGCGCGCCCCGATGAAGGTCGCACGCTGGCCCTGGCTGCTGCTCAGCGCGGTGTTGCTGGCGGCGGCGCTGAGTGCCTTGCTGTGGTTCGGCGCGCGCTGAGCTTTTTCCAGATCCGCCAGCCCAGCAGCACGGCCAGGATGCCGGCATACAGTGCCGGTTCGCGGATGTCGGACTTCACCAGCCACCAGAAATGCAGCACCGCCAGCACGCCGATCGGATAGATCAGCTGGTGCAGGCGGCCCCAGTTGCGCTTGAGCCGGCGCATCCAGCCCTGGGTCGAGGTGATCGCCAGCGGCAGCAACAGCAGCCAGGCCGCAAACCCCACCGTGATGTAGGGACGCTTGAGAATCTCTTCGAAGATCTGCGTCCAGAAACCGCGCAGGTCCAGGGTCAGGTACACCAGCAGATGCACGCTGGCGTAGAAGAACGCGTAGAGCCCCAGCATGCGGCGGCAGCGAATCACAACCGCCTGGCCGGTGAGCTGACGCAACGGCGTGAGTGCCAGCGTGATCAGCAGAAACCGGAGTGCCCACAGACCGGTGCGATGCTCGATCTCGGCCACCGGGTCGGCGCCCAGTGCATCGCTGCCGTTCTGCCACACCTGCCAGAACTGCCAACAGAGCAGCGCCATCGGCGCCAGTGCGGCAACGTGTACCGCAGTCTTTGCGGCGATCAATGCAATGGAGGTCTTGGCCATGCCATCTCGAAGAGGGGAGCGACGCCGCGTGGGCATGAAGCGTAGTAGCGCACCCGGGCGCGACTACGGCTGGTGGATATCGGAGTGAGTGTTGCCTAGAACCACTTCTTCAGATCCATGCCTGCGTACAACGACGCCACCTGATCGGCATAGCCATTGAACGGCTTGGTCGCAATGCGCTCGGCAAACAGCTTGCTGGCAGTGCCGGCGATGCGGCGCTCGGTCTTCTGGCTCCAGCGCGGGTGGTCCACCGCCGGGTTCACGTTGGAAAAGAAGCCGTATTCGGACGGCTGCAGATCGTGCCAGGCGGTCTCGGGCATCTTCTCGACGAAGCGGATCTCCACGATCGACTTGATGCTCTTGAAGCCGTACTTCCACGGCACCACCAGGCGCAGCGGCGCGCCGTTCTGCTGCGGCAACGGCTTGCCGTACAGGCCGGTGGCCAGCAGGGTCAGCGGGTGCATCGCTTCGTCGATGCGCAGGCCTTCGCGATACGGCCAGTTGATCGAGCGATAGCGCACACCCGGCATCTGCTGCGGGTCGGCCAGCGTGGTGAACGCCACGTACTTGGCCTTGGAGGTCGGCGCGAAACGCTTGAGCACCTCGCCCAATGGCACGCCGGTCCACGGGATCACCATCGACCAGCCTTCCACGCAACGCAGCCGGTAGATGCGCTCTTCCGGCGTGACGCCCTTGAGCAGTTCATCCAGCGACAGGCTGCCGGGCTTTTCGCATTCGCCGCCCACTTTCACCGACCACGGCGACAGCTTCAGTGTCTTGGCGGCCTTCGACGGGTCGGTCTTGTCGGTACCGAATTCGTAGAAATTGTTGTAGCTGGTGACATCTTCCAGCTTGGTCAACTCCTCGGCGGTGCGAAATCCGCTGCGCGCCTGCGCCGGGGTCACCACCGTCTTGGGCGGTGGCGGCGGGTCGGCCTCGGCGCAACCGGCCACACCCAGTGCCGGCGTCAGCGCAAGCAGTTGCAGCAGCCGACGACGGTCGCGGTAAACGGCCTCATCGGTGATCTCGCTGGAGGGCAGGTTGAAGGCAGTGCGAAACGACATGGCAGGCTCCGGCAGTGGCTGCAGCGTGAGAGTAGCCGACCGGGGCAGAAGTTCGTCCCGCGGCTGTCACTACGTTACGTCAGGCTCAGTCAAAAGGATGCAGCTGCAACTTTTTTGCCCGCTGCCAAGGCCGATGCGCTGCGGCATACTAGAAGGCTAGCTCGACAAGGTGTGCCATGACACGCGCGTTCAATTTCAGTGCCGGCCCTGCGACATTGCCGGAATCGGTCCTGCGGCAGGCGCAGGCGGAGATGGTCGAGTGGAATGGCGTTGGTGCCTCGATCGTTGAAATCAGCCATCGCAGCGCGGATTTCATGGCGGTCGCGGCCGCGGCCGAAGCCGATCTGCGCACCTTGCTGTCGATCCCCGACGACTATGCCGTGCTGTTCACGGCCGGTGGCGCGACCACGATCCAGGCGCTGCTGCCGCTGAACTTCGCCGCGCCCGGCCAGGCGGCCGACTATGTGATCAGCGGTCACTGGGGCAAGACCGCGATCAAGCAGGCGGCACCTTACGTAGACGCACGCATTGCCGCCGATGCACAGGCGGGCAGCTTCACCGAGATTCCGCCGGTAGCCAGCTGGACCTTGTCGCCGCACTCGGCCTATGTGCACATCACCGCCAACGAAACCATCCACGGTGTCGAATTCCGTGAGACACCGGATGTGGGCACACTGCCCTTGTTTGCCGATTTCAGCTCATCCATTGCGTCCGAGCCGCTGGATATCTCGCGTTACGGGCTGATCTATGCCGGTGCGCAGAAGAACCTCGGGCCGGTGGGGATTTCGGTGCTGATCGTGCGGCGCGACCTGCTCGAGCGCGCCGGGCAGCCGCGCGCCGACATCTTCAATTACGCCTCGCATGCGGCACGCGATTCGATGCTCAACACGCCGCCAACCTGGAACTGGTATCTGCTCGGGCTGACCGTGAAGTGGATGCTGGAGCAGGGCGGGGTGACCGAATTTGCGCGGCGCAACGCGGAAAAGGCCGGCCTGGTGTATGCGGCCATCGATCGTTCCGGCGGCTTTTATCGCAACCTGGTCACACCGGCGGTGCGCTCGCGCATGAACATCCCGTTCTTCCTGCCGGACGAGCAGCTGGATGCGTTGTTCGTGAGCGAATCCAAGGCCGCCGGGCTGCTTGCGTTGAAGGGCCACAAAGCCGTCGGCGGTATCCGTGCATCGCTGTACAACGCGATGCCGGTGGCCGGTGCGCAGGCGCTGGTGGCCTTCATGCACGACTTCCAGCAGCGTCACGGCTGAGTCCAACTTCGACCGCGGCGCATGCCGCGCAGGCGCGTGCGCCGTCTTTTCAAGGAATGCCCAGCGATGGCACCCAAGTCCAACAAGCCCAAGGCCGCCAATGGCGGCAAACACAGCCCGAGCATGTCTGCCGATACGTCAGCGCGTGCGCCTGGCAGCAAACCTGCCAAGGTGGCTGCCAAATCCGTCGCCAAGCCGGCCAAGGCCGTCGCCAAGCCTGTCGCGGCCGCACCGGTGCTGGCCGATGTGCGCGCCAAGATCGACGAGATCGACCGCAACATCCAGGCATTGATCGCTGAGCGCGCCAACTTCGCGCACCAGGTCGGCAAGGCCAAGGGCAAACTGGCAGCGGCGGTGGACTACTACCGCCCCGAGCGCGAAGCGCAGGTGCTGCGCATGGTGGTGGACCGCAACGAGGGCCCGCTCAGCGATGAAGTGCTGGTGCACGTGTATCGCGAAATCATGTCTGCGTGTCTGGCCCAGCAGGAGCCATTGAAGATCGGTTACCTGGGGCCGGAAGGCACCTTCAGCCAGCAGGCCGTGCTCAAGCATTTCGGTCGCTCGGCGGTGGGTCTGCCGATGGCGACCATCGAGGAAGTGTTCCAGGAAGTGGAAGCCGGCAATGCCGATTTCGGCGTGGTGCCGGTGGAGAATTCCGGGCAGGGCACCATCCAGGTCACGCTGGACATGTTCCTGACCTCCAACCTGAAAATCTGCGGCGAAGTCGAACTGCGCGTGCATCAGTATCTGCTCTCGCGCAACGGCCGGCTGGACGACATCGAGCGCATCTATGCGCATTCGCAGTCCTTCGCGCAGACCGCCGGCTGGTTGCGGTCGCATCTGCCCAAGGTGGAGAAGATTGCGGTTTCCAGCAACGCCGAGGGTGCACGGCGCGCGCGTAACGCCGAAGACGCTGCGGCGATCGGCGGCGAGAGCGCGGCGCACGTGTATGGCCTGAAGAAGGTCATCATGAAGTCGATCGAAGACGACGACGACAACACCACGCGCTTCCTGGTGATCGGCCGGCAGATCTTTCCCTCGTCCGGGCACGACCGCACCTCGGTGCTGGTGTTCATCCATGACAAGCCGGGTGCGTTGTTCGATGTGCTCAGCCCGTTCGCACGCCACGGCATCAGCATGAACCGCATCGAGTCGCGGCCCTCGCACCAGGCCAAGTGGGAGTACGGCTTCTTCATCGATCTGGTCGGCCATGTGGAAGACGAGGCGATGAAGCAGGCACTCGCCGAGCTGGAAGCGCATTCGGCACAGATCAAGGTGCTGGGGTCGTATCCGGTGGCGATTCCCTAGGCGCACGAACAGCCGCCGCCATCGGCGCGTTGCGTTGGTGTCGGCAACGCCGCCCTCTTTCAAAGCGCATCGCCACCGCCTGTGGCGATGCGCAGCATTCGGATGATTCGCATGAGCAACAGCACGCAACACTGGATCGCCCGGCAAGGCAGCGCCTTGCGTGGCACCTTGGCCATTCCCGGCGACAAGTCGGTCTCGCACCGTGCGGTGATGTTTGCCGCGCTCGCCGATGGCGTCTCGCAGATCGACGGCTTCCTCGAAGGTGAAGACACGCGCTCTACCGCGGCCATTTTCGCCCAGCTCGGTGTGCGTATCGAAACGCCATCGGCGTCGCAGCGCATCGTGCATGGCGTCGGTGTGGATGGCCTGCAGCCGCCGTCCGAGGCGCTGGACTGCGGCAACGCCGGCACCGGCATGCGGCTGCTGGCCGGCGTGCTTGCCGCGCAGCGCTTCGACAGCGTGCTGGTCGGTGATGACTCGTTGTCCAAGCGGCCGATGCGGCGGGTGACCGGCCCGTTGGCGCAGATGGGCGCCAGGATCGACACCCAGGATGACGGCACGCCGCCGCTGCGGGTGCACGGTGGCCAGGCATTGCAGGGCATTGCATTCGTTTCGCCGGTGGCCAGCGCCCAGGTCAAGTCGGCGGTGCTGCTGGCTGGCCTGTACGCACGGGGTGAGACCTCGGTGACCGAGCCGCATCCCACACGCGACTACACCGAGCGGATGTTGTCGGCGTTCGGCGTGGAGATCGATTTCGCTCCCGGCACCGCGCGTCTGCGCGGCGGCCAGCGACTGCGCGCCACCGATATCGCGGTGCCTGCCGACTTTTCGTCGGCGGCGTTCTTCATCGTGGCTGCCAGCATCATCCCCGGCTCGGAGGTCGTACTGCGCGCGGTGGGATTGAACCCGCGGCGCACCGGGCTGCTGGCGGCGCTGCGCCTGATGGGCGCCGACATCACCGAAGAACGTCATGCCGAACACGGCGGCGAACCGGTGGCCGACCTGCGCGTGCGCTATGCGCCGTTGCAGGGCGCGCAGATTCCCGAGGCCCTGGTGCCGGACATGATCGATGAGTTTCCGGCCTTGTTCGTGGCTGCAGCTGCGGCAAGCGGACAGACCGTGGTCACCGGCGCTGCCGAATTGCGGGTCAAGGAATCGGATCGGCTGGCGGCCATGGCCACTGGCCTGCGCACGTTGGGCGTGCAGGTCGATGAAACGCCGGATGGCGCCACCATCCACGGCGGCAGCATTGGCAGCGGCGTGATCGAAAGCCACGGCGACCACCGCATCGCCATGGCGTTCGCCATCGCCGGCCAGCTGTCCACCGGCAGCGTGCAGGTCAACGATGTAGCGAATGTCGCGACCTCGTTCCCGGGGTTCGACACCCTGGCGCGGGATGCCGGCTTCGGGCTCAGCGCGCTGCGCTGAAGTCCACCGGCACCTGCACGCTGCTGATCACGGCATGGCCATCGCGCGTGGCCGGCGCGAAGCGCCACTGGCGCAGACTGTCGCTCACCGCCGCATCCAGGCGCGGGTCGTTGCTGCCGGTGCGTTCGACAATGACAACCTCGCGCACCCGGCCTTGCACATCCAGCTGCAGGCGCGCGGTACGGCTGCCCTGGATGCCGGCGCGCGCCAGTTCGGCGGGATAGCTGGGCATTGCATTGCCGGGTAACGGTTGGGCCTCGATGCTGGGGGTGGCCGCGCGTGCTGGTGCATGCGCCACCATGGTCATCGCGCGGGGGCCATCGGCACTGGGCAGAATCTGGCGGCTCGCGACGGGAGCGGGGCCGGTATCGGTCGCAAACGACTCGTCGCTATGCCGGTTCCACCACCAGGCCGGGATTACCACCAGCAGAGCCAGCAGCGTCGCCCACAGCCATGGCGAGGCGCCGTCGTCTGTCGCATCTGGCCCCCGGCCCGTGACAGGTGGAGCGCGGCGCGACATCGCCGGCGCCTGGGGCGTTGAAGGGTTCGAGATGAAGGACATGGCAGACCTCCTGGCGCATCTTGGGGATGACGCGGCCAGTCTGGTCGGCACTGCCTGAGGCGCAGCTAAGGCGCGGGGCCCGGCGGCGATTGCCGGCGTGCAGATGTTCAGGTTGGTGACAGTGGCGACCGCTGCATCCGGGTGATGGCCGTGCAGGGCTCGATCAGTGGATATCGACGGCCGTCGTGCGCACGATCAGCAGTACCGGGCGATGCTGATCTGCGTTGCCGTCAGTGGCGCTTACTGAGCAGGCTTGAATTCGAACGGAACATCCAGGCTGCCGGCCACCGGCTGGCCATTGCGCTGGGCCGGATGGAAGCGCCAGTGGCGGACCGCTTCCATCGCTGCGCGGTCCAGATCCCGTGACCCGCTGCGCTGCACCAGGGTGACGCCGCCGGGATTGCCGGCGGCATCCACGTCCACGCGTACCACCACATCGCCCGCATCGCCACGCCGCAACGCAGCGGAGGGATAGCGCGGCGGCGGCATCTGGCCCTGGACCGGCACCGGGCGGTTGCCGCCGGCCACCGGGGCCGAGGCCGGCGCTGCGGTTCCTGGTGCACCGGGGACGGCCTCTTCCGGGAGTGGTGCGGGCGGAGCCGCCGGCGCGGTGTCGACCAACGTGGGCGTCTCTGCGGGCGGCTTGGCCTGTGGCATGTCGCTGGCGCCATCCTGGGCGGGCAGCGGCGCTGGCAGCGGTTGAATGGCGTCATCCGCCGCCGCCGGCGTGCCGGCGGTCGGTTGGGTGGGGGAGGCCTTGTAGAAATCGTCCTTGCGGCCGGTAGCCCATACCAACAGGAACAGCAGCAGGCCGGCAGCGAACGCGATACCGGCAATTTTCAGCGTGTGGCGGGGTAGGCGCAAAACGATCTGGCGGTCGGACGCAGGGCGGGGCGCGGGCATAGGGCTCACCTGAAGGATCGCCATAATTCTTGCATAGCCCCGGTGAATCGATCGCAGCAGGTGGCGGAACAGGCGATAATCTCGCGCTCCTCACCGACACACAGACTTCCGATGCTAGATCCGGCCCTGCTTCGCCAACATCCCGCCGACCTTGCCGAGCGCCTGCGCAGCACCCGCAGTTTCTCGCTGGACACTGCGGAACTGGAGTCGCTGGAAAGCGAGCGCAAGCGCATTCAGGTGCGTACGCAGGAACTGCAGAGCCAGCGCAATGCCAAGTCGAAGGCGATCGGGCAGGCCAAGGCGAAAGGCGAGGATGTCGCCGCGCTGATGGCCGAGGTGGCCGGGTTTGGCGATGAGCTCAAGGCGTCGGAAGAGGCGCTGGATGCGATTCGCGCCAAGCTCGACACCATTGCGTTGGGGCTGCCCAATCTGCCGGCAAGCGACGTGCCGCTGGGCAAGGACGAAGGCGACAACGTCGAGCAGTCGCGCTGGGGCGCGCCGCGACAGTTCGATTTTGCGGTCAAGGACCATGTGGAACTTGGCGCGCCGCACGGCTGGCTGGACGGCGAGACGGCGGCCAAGTTGTCGGGCGCACGCTTCACCGTGCTGCGCGGGCCGATCGCGCGCCTGCACCGCGCACTGGCGCAGTTCATGCTGGACCTGCATGTGGGTGCGCACGGCTACGAAGAAACCAACGTGCCGCTGCTGGTCAATGCCGATTCGATGCGCGGCACCGGGCAGCTGCCGAAGTTCGAAGACGATTTGTTCCAGACTGAAGTGGGTGAATCGCGCCGCTATCTGATCCCCACCTCGGAAGTGCCGCTGACCAATATCGTGCGCGACGAGATTATCGATGCCGAGCGCCTGCCGCTGCGCATGACTGCGCATTCGATGTGCTTTCGGGCCGAGGCCGGCAGCGGTGGTCGTGATACGCGCGGCATGATTCGCCAGCATCAGTTCGAGAAGGTGGAACTGGTGACGGCCTGCGCGCCGGAGGACAGCGATGCCGAACACCAGCGCATGACGCGCTGCGCCGAGGTGGTGCTGGAACAACTCGGTCTGCCCTATCGCAAGGTGCTGCTGTGCACCGGCGACATGGGCTTTTCGGCGATCAAGACCTACGACCTGGAGGTCTGGCTGCCGTCGCAGAACACCTATCGTGAAATTTCATCGTGCTCCAACTGCGGCGATTTCCAGGCGCGGCGCATGCAGGCACGCTGGCGCAACCCGGCCAGCGGCAAGCCGGAATTGCTGCACACGCTCAATGGCTCCGGCACCGCAGTGGGCCGCGCCATGATTGCGGTGATGGAGAACTACCAGAACGCCGACGGCTCGATCGATGTGCCGCAAGTGTTGCGCCCGTACATGGGCGGGATGGAAAAGATCGGTTGACGTCAATGCAGCCGGCGAGCGCTGTGCAGCGGTGGAGGCGTCGAGTGATCTCGGCATGCACACGCGCGGTCTGGAGTGATTGTTGGATCGGCAGCACGTACGCATTTGCACGAGCAAGTGCAGTGTCGCTTGCAGGCGAACGGTGCAGTTTCAGCGCGTAAAACGGGGCCAACAATGGCCCCGTTTTGCGTTGTACGCGGCTGGCTGGCCGTATGGCGCAGTGCCTGGCGCGCGTTATGGAAATCACGCAGCACGCTCAGGATCGCAATGCGTTGCGCCAAGCCAGTACGTCGCTATCACTCTTACGGTACGGGCGAGGGCATTGGCCTGCGTTTAGTGCTGCGCGCTTATGCCACTGTGCCTGCCGTCTGCTGCAGGCCAGCCAGCGCCTGCGCAATCGCGTCGCTGCGGTGCTGCGGCGAATACGCTACGCCTTCGGCGCGTACAAAGCTGACATCGTCCACGCCCAGGAAGCCGAACAGCTGACGCAGGTAGGGCTCCTGGAAATCATTGGTCGGGTCGGGGTAGATGCCACCGCGCGCGCTGGCAATGATGACGCGCTTGCCGCCGGCCAGGCCTTCCGGGCCGGATGCGGTGTAGCGGAACGTACGCCCGGCCACCGCGATGCGGTCGATCCATGCCTTGAGCGTGGAAGGGATGCCGAAGTTGTACATCGGTGCGCCGATCACGATGACATCGGCCTCCAGAAACTGCTGCATCGCCTGCTCGGCCACGGCCGCTTCGGCCGCGTCCGCCTGCGTCAATGACCTGCCGCTGAGGTGGGGGATTGGCTCCTGATCCAGATCGCGGTATGTCACCTGCAGCCCGGGGTGCAGCTGCTGCTGCTGCGCAACGGCGGTGGCACTGAGTTCCCGGCTGACGGAATTGGCGCCCAGGGCGCTGGAGTCGATGTGAAGCAGCTTCATGGCGAAGACCTGTGGCAAGCGGCAGCGCCGCGGGGATGCGCAGACTAGGTCGTTGCCCTGTTGGGATAAAGCTGGTTAAATATCACTTATCGTTCTATCCATGGATACCTGCGCCATGCACGACCTGAATGACCTGTACTACTTCGCGATGGTGGTGGACCACGGCGGCTTTGCCGCGGCCGAGCGTGCGCTTGGTATCCCCAAGTCGCGCCTGAGCCGGCGTATCAGCCAGCTTGAAACCGACCTGGGTGTGCGCCTGCTGCAGCGCTCCACGCGCCGCTTTGCGGTCACCGACGTCGGCACCAGCGTTCACCGGCATGCCCAGACCATGCTGGCCGAGGCCCAGGCCGCGCGCGAGGTGGTGGATCGTCTCAGCGCCGAACCGCGCGGTCTTGTCCGTGTGAGCGTTCCTGTCTCGCTTGCGCAGATCCAGTTGCCCAAGCTGTTGCCGGAATTTCTGGCCAAGTACCCCAAGGTGCGGCTGCAGCTCAATATCAGCAATCGCCGCGTTGATGTCATCAACGAGGGCTACGACATTGCGCTACGCGTGCGCTCGCGCCTGGATGACGACGGCAGCCTGGTGATGCGCAGCTTCGGCCAGGTGCAGGAGCTGCTGGTGGCCAGCCCGAAGTACCTGGACCGCGCCGGCCGTCCCAAGGACCCGAGCGAGCTGGCCAACCACACCACCATGAGCACCAGCGAAGACGAAGCGCACCAGCGCTGGGAGCTGCATGGGCCCAACGGCGAGATGCGCCGCGTGGACCTGCAGCCGCGCCTGGCCGGCTTCGACTTCCCGCTGCTGCAATCGATGGCGCGCGACGGCTTCGGCATCACCATGCTGCCGGAGACCGTGTGCGCCGAAGCGGTGCGCAGCGGCGAACTGGAAGTGGTGCTGCCGCACTGGTCGCTGCCGCAGGGCATCTGCCATGCGGTGTTCGCCTCGCGCCGCGGCCTGCTGCCCGCGGTGCGCGTGTTCATCGACTTCCTGGCCGAGCACCTGCCGCAGGAGATCGAACGCTCGCGCCTGGATTGCGGCGGCAACTGCGCCGAGCTGGCGGAAAAGCTCAAGCGCGCCGCCGGCACCGCGCCGCGCTTGGTGGTGGCGGAAGCCGGCTGAGTGCGACGTCTCCCGGTCGAGACTGGCTGACATCCCATTCGGGCGGTCCGCTGGCTGTTGGGAGACCGGAGCTCGGCTGCTTCGAAACGCTTGTCCGGGTGCGTGTGTGCTGAGGTGCGTCCGGCCAACTCGCAGCGTGTAGCGGCCGGCAGTGGCGCAGCAGGCTGTGCCAGCGAAAGGCGGCGGGCGTCATCGAGCAAAAAGCGCCCGGGCATGCGAGAATGCGCGCCCGGGAGCGATCCCGGGAGTGGTGGATCCGCACAAGATGTCCTTGCGGCCACCGTCAGGCGCCACCCGCGCAATGCGGGTCGCCAGCGTGACAGCCGATGCCTTCGGCGGTCATGCGCAGCAGCATCGGAGAGATGGCCGAGCGGTTTAAGGCACCGGTCTTGAAAACCGGCGAAGGGTCAAACCTTCCGTGGGTTCGAATCCCACTCTCTCCGCCACACGCTTCCACAAGTTGCTGAGGCGATGGACTTTTTTTGCAAGGTTCGCCGTCGTCCCATCTTCTATCCCATACGCAGCGCTATGGTTTCCGTGGGGGCTATTTCTCATCAGGCTGATCGCTCAGCAGCCTCGTCAACCGTGCACCGCAGGTGGTTATGTCGCCGGCGCTTGCAGCTGGACGAACGCTTCCAGGGCGATTTGAAGCAAGCAGCGCTCTCCCTGAGACGAGGAATCGCATGCGTGTGAAACAGGCACGCCCGCACTGCGCACGGCAGTGGGTCCGTGTGGGCATCACCTGGCATGGGCACTCGCGGTGATAGTGCTATACGGGCACTCCCTCAAGCCCCTGCCGCGATGCATGACACCTCACCCTTGATCAACACCAACGCGCCTGCGCAGCAGACGGCGGGCGATGCGGGCAAAACAGTCTGGACGGTCGGTCACTCCACCAGGACCTGGGAGGCGTTCGTTGCGCTGCTGAGCGCGCATGGGATTGAGGCACTGGTGGATGTGCGGCGTTTTCCGGGTTCGCGCCGCTACCCCTGGTTTGCCAGCGACACGATGGCGCAGGCACTGGATGCCGTATCGGTGCGCTATCTGTGGCTGCCCGAGCTTGGTGGCCGTCGCAAGGCGCAGGCGGGATCGCCGAATGGCGGGTGGCGCAACGCGGCGTTTCAGGGCTATGCCGACCACATGACCAGTGCCGAGTTCGCTGCCGGACTGGAGCAGGCGACGGCCATGGCACGGGAGCGGCGTACCGCGCTGATGTGTGCCGAAGCGCTATGGTGGCAGTGCCATCGCCGTTTGATTGCAGATCTGTTGCTGCACCGAGGGTGGCAGGTGCTGCACATCCTTGGCGAAACCACGGCGCAGCCGCACCAGCTGAATGCCGATGCGCGCCCGGTTGGGCGCGATCTGATCTATCCGCCGCGGCAGGTTGGTCTGTTTTCTGCCGAATAGGCGCCTGCGGTAGGTCGACGCCGAGACGATGGCCGCAACCATTGCATGCGCGTTGAACGCGATCATACGGGCTCACAGCACCGTTGCATTGACCTTGAAGACTTCCACTGCGCGGGTGAGTTGCGTGGAGTGCTCCTCCAACGCATGCGCGGCGGTGCTGGCGGCTTCCACGAGGCGCACGTTTTGCTGGGTGGTTTCGTCCATCTGGGCGATGGTGTGGTTGACCTGTTCGATGCCGCCGGCCTGTTCCTGCGAGGCGGCGGAAATATGTCCGATGATGTCGGTGACATGCTGGACGCTGGTGACGACTTCGCCCATGGTGGTGCCGGCCTGATGCACCAGGGTCGAGCCATCGGCCACGCGCTGTACGGAATCGTCGATCAGGCGTTTGATCTCCCTCGCTGCATCCGATGAGCGGTGCGAGAGCGTGCGGACTTCCGACGCGACTACCGCAAAACCGCGGCCTTGTTCGCCTGCGCGCGCGGCTTCGACAGCGGCGTTCAACGCCAGAATATTGGTCTGGAAGGCAATGCCATCGATGACGGAAATGATGTCGGCAATGCGTTTGGAGGAGGCTTCGATGCCGGACATCTGCTCGATGACCTGGCCGACCACATCGCGACCTTGCGAGGCGATGGCGGCCGCGCCAAGCGCGAGCTGGTTGGCGCGGCCTGCATGCTCGGCGTTCTGCTTGACGGTGGAGGTCAGCTCTTCCATCGAGGCGGCGGTTTCTTCCAGGCTGGCCGCCTGCTGTTCGCTGCGACGGGTCAGTTCCTGGTTGCCACCGGTGATGTCTTCGGCGGCGAATCCGATGCTGTTGGACGTGGTCTGGATGCGCGTCACGATATCGGTGAGGCGGTGCACGGTGCTGTTGGCGTCGTCGCGCATGGATGCAAACACGCCGTGGAAGTTACCGGACATGCGCACGGTCAGGTCGCCGTCGGCGATGGCGCGCAGCAGCTCGGAGAACTTGGCCAGGTTGGTGTCGGAGGTCGCCATCATGGTGTTGAGGTTCTCCACCATCAGGCGGAAATCGTGCTCGAACTTGTCCGGCTGGCCGCGAAGTGCGAAGTCGCCCGCGCAGGCGGCCTGGGTCAGTGCGTGGATCTGCGCGTTGATCGCGCGCAGGTTCTGCTTGACCTGCTGCATGGTGGCGGTGATGGCGGCCTTTTCGCCAGGATACTGTTCGATTTCCGGTGCCAGGTCGCCGACTGCATAGCGGCCCATGACCTCGGTCATGCGCAGCTGCGTCTGCACATGTGCGTGCACCAATGCGTTGGTGTCCTGCACCATGTGGCCGTACTCGCCGGGGAAGCGCTGCGCATCGGTGCGATAGCTGATCTCGCCGGCATCGTGGCGCGATGCCATGGTGCGTTGTGCGGAGATCACGTCCTGCAGGCGATGCTGCATAAGCTGCATGGCGCGCAGCAGTTGGCCGGATTCGTCGCTGCCGGTCGGGGCGTCATGGCTGCGCAGGTCGCCTTCGTTGATCCGCTGGGCCAGCTGCAGCGACTGACGCAGCGGCAGCACCACGCTGCGGGTGAGCAGGAAGGCGATGGTTGCGCCGAGCAGCAGCGCGGCGACGGTGGAGATCACCATCAACATCGCAAAGCCACGCGCGGTGGCGACGGCCTGCTTGGCCGCTGCGCGGTTCTTGGCTTCCTGCAGGTCGATGAAGGCGTTGATGCTGGCCAGCCAGTCGATGAAGGCCGGGCGTGCTTGCTGCAGCAATTGTTGCTCGGCGTGCAACCGGTCCGATGCATCGCGGAACGAGCGCACCTGCGTGATCAGCGGCATGGTGCGCTGCTCGATGGACTTGATCTGCTGAAGGATGGCTTTTTCTTTTGCGTCGGTCGAAGCCGCGATCATGTCGTCGAGCGGCTGCGCGGAACGGGCGTAGTCGGCGGCGAGCTTGTCGATCAATTGCTCGGCCGCGTGGCGGTCGGCTGGCGCGTCCATCAGGACAACATCGCGCAAGGCGATCGCGCGATCATGCACGCTGCCGCGAAAGTTGATGGCGTAACGCTGCTTGACGCTATTGACCTCGTTGATGGCGGTCAGTTGCTGGTCGATGCTCCGTACGCGCTGGATGCCGACCACGGTCAGGATCACCATCAGCACGATGATGGACAGAAAGCCGAGCGCCAGGCGCTGACCAATGCGCAGATTCGAAAGGAGATGCATAGGGTTCGATCGGTGATCCGACAGCGGGATGGCAGGAGTCCCCGCGGCAATGGCGAGGCGAAAGGCGCGATACGGCCGTGGGCAGCGCAAGGCCGCTGCGTCGGGTGTGTCTCGACCTATCCGTTAGCGGCCTCGGCCAGGAGAACTGAACTTTGCAGCCCGGGGGATTCAGGTGCGGTTGCTGCGTCCGGGGCGGCGTCGAGCCGCCAGCAAGCTCGCCCGGGTGGCGTCGGCGATGCGTGGGCGCGCGAAGCCCGAGCCGAGCCCGGAGCGGAGCTGGCATGACCCACATCGTCCGGTGGAGACGTCATGCCCGCCGTGTAAAGCCGTTCTGCCAAGGCGCCTGTCTCCACCCACTCCCGGCCGGAGTACGGTAGCCAGCGAACAACCGCTGCCGAGCTGGCAGGTAATCGATTCAGTGGCGTGTCGCCCGTTCGCTGGACGCCGTCGGTCGCAGGCAAGATGATAGGCGCCCGGCGTGTGTGTCGCCTGTCACCCACGCGCCGATTCCTGAGTCTTCCCGATGGTCACAACGATGCTTCCATGGTCGACAGGTCACCTGGCCCCCCGTAGTGCTGCACTTGCGCGTTGCGCTGCACGCAGTGGCGCGCCATGGTCGTGCGCTGCATGAGCGCGGCATTCCCGCATGGCGATAGCACGATGGCGCAGGCGGTCCGTGCCCATGACTGGAGCGGCACGCCACTGGGGCCGCCCGCGCAGTGGCCGTTGCCGTTACGAAATGTCGTCGATCTGATGCTCGCCTCGCCCGAAAGCATGTATGTGGTCTGGGGGCAGGCGCTGACGTTCTTCTACAACGATGCCTATACGCCGATCCTGGGGCCGCGCCAGGCACAGGCATTGGGTGCGCCGCTGCGCGAGTTGTGGGCCGATGCCTGGGATGCCGTGCGTGCGCCGATCGAGGCGGCATTTGCCGGGCGCGCGTCGCGCTTCGAAGAAGTGCCGATCGCGATGAACCGTTATGGCACGCCCGAAGACACCTGGTGGACGTTCTCGTTCTCGCCGATCTATCTCGACGATGGCAGCGTGGGTGGCGCGTTCTGCGTGACCAACGAGGTGACCGCACGCAAGGTGGCGCAGGCGCGGTTGGCCGACGAGCACGAACGCCTGATCCGCCTGTTTGAGCAGGCGCCGATGTTCATGGCGTTCTTGAGCGGGCCGCAGCACGTCGTCGAGTTCGTCAATCCGTGTTATTCGCGCCTGATCGGTCACCGCGACGTGATCGGCCGCCCGTTGGCCGAGGCGCTGCCCGACGTGGTGGCGCAAGGACACCTGGCGCGGCTGGATGAGGTGTTTCAGTCCGGACGTGCGTATTCGGCCACGGCGCTCGCCTACGACGTGCAGGCCGTGCCGGGCGGGCCGACCGAGCGCCGGCTGCTGGATCTGGTCTATCAACCGATCGCCGGTGCCGACGGCACGGTGTCGGGCATCTTTGTGCAGGGGCTGGACATTACCGACCGCATCAGCCTGGAACGCGCGGTGCGCGAGGCCGAAGTGCGCAACCGGCAGATCCTGGACAGCGTCATGGACTACGCGATCATCGCCACCGACATGCGCGGCCGGGTGACCTCGTGGAACGAGGGCGCACGCCGCATTCTGGGGTGGAGCGAGAGCGAGATGCTCGGGCAATCGCTGGAGCGTACGTTCACACCGGAAGACCTGGAAAGGCGGCAGATCCTCATCGAGGCTGCCGCCGCGCTGGAAAGTGGCAGCGGCATGGACGAACGCTGGCACGTGCGCAAGAGCGGCGAACTGTTCTGGGCCAACGGGTCGTTGATGGTGTTGCGCGAAGAAACCGGCGCGGCGATCGGTTTCGTCAAGGTCCTGCGCGACCGTACTGCCGAGCGTCTGGCCAGCGAAGCCTTGATCAGGAGCGAGCGCCGCCTGGATGCGCTGGTGCGCGCCTCGTCGCAATCGATCTTCTCTGCGGCTGCCGACTGGAGTGCCTTGCGCCAGCACGTGCGCGACGGGCTGCTCAACGACAGCCTGCCGGCGAACGCGCGCTGGCAACAGGACTGGGTGTATCCGGACGATCGCGCGCTGTTGTCGAGCGCCATCGGTGCGGCGATCGCTGGCAAATCCGGGCTGGAGCTGGAGCTGCGGGTGCTGGATGCCAGCCAGCGCGTGCGCTGGACCCTGCTGCGTGCAGTGCCGCTGCTGGATGCGCACGGCGCGATCGAAGAATGGTTCGGCACTGCATCGGACGTCACCGACAGACGCCAGGCCGAAGAGCAATTGCGGCTGCTGACCGAAACCCTGGAAGAACGCGTGCGCGAGCGCAGCGCGGCACTGCTGCTGGCCGAAGAAAAATTGCGCCAGAGCCAGAAGATGGAAGCCGTTGGGCAGCTGACCGGCGGCCTGGCGCATGATTTCAACAATTTGCTGACCGCCATCACGGTGGGGCTGGAGCTGCTGCAAGCGCGCGTGCAGCAGGGTAAATACGACCGGCTGGAACGCTACGTGGAGATGGCACAGACCAGCGCCGCGCGCGCGGCGGCGTTGACGCAGCGTCTGCTGGCGTTTTCGCGTCGGCAGACCCTGGCGCCCAGCGCACTGGAAGTGGAGGCACTGGTGCATGGGATGCGCGAGATCATCGCGCGCACCCTGGGGCCGTCGATCAGTTTGCAGGTGATTCCGGCGGCCGACGCCTGGAAGGTGCTGGTGGATGCGCCGCAGCTGGAAAATGCCTTGCTCAACCTGTGCATCAATGCGCGCGATGCCATGCCCGATGGTGGCGAGCTCACCATCAGCCTGCATAACCGCTCGCTGGATCACGCTGCGGCCCAGCTGCTGGAGTTGCCGCCCGGCGACTATGTGTGCCTGAGCGTGCAGGACACCGGTACCGGCATGAGCGAAGAGATCATGTCCAAGGTTTTCGAGCCATTTTTCACCACCAAGCCCATCGGTCAGGGCACCGGGCTGGGCCTGTCGATGATCTATGGGTTCACGCGCCAATCCGGCGGGCATGTGCGTATCGAATCGGACGTTGGAGTGGGTACCACCATGGCGCTGTATCTGCCGCGCTTCATGGGCGAGCAGGTGCATGACGAAGGGCCGGCCACGCAGGATGATCCGCAGCGGGCAACGATGCACAGTTGCACGGTGTTGCTGGTCGAAGATGAAACCGCGATCCGTGTGCTGATCTCCGAAGTGCTCACGGACGCCGGGTATCGCGTCATCGAGACGGCCGAGGGGAGTGCGGCAGTGGAGCGCCTGCGGTCAGCGGAAACCATCGATGTGCTGGTAACCGACGTCGGTCTGACCGGCGGCTTGAACGGGCGCCAGGTGGCCGATGCGGGCCGGCAATATCGCCCGATGCTGCCGGTCCTGTTTGTCACCGGCTATGCGGCGACCGCGGCCGTGGGAGCAGGGCAGTTGGATGACGGCATGGAAGTGCTGACCAAGCCCTTCCTGGCAGCTGACCTGGAACGGCGCGTGGCGCAGTTGCTGAAGCGGCGCCCGTAGTGAGTCAGGGCGGTGTGCGGTCAGGCGTGGAGACACGGCGTGACCGCGAGACGAGGCGCTTCAGGCGTTGTGCTCTCCACCGCGCAGCGGGAGCAAAGCCGCCGGCATCTGCTGGGGTGTGCTCCAGCGTAGCGGCTACACGTGGCACTCGGCGACGCGTTACAACGCTTTCTGGACAATGCCCAACAGGTCGCGTAACGAAAATGGTTTTGGCAGCAGACGCATGCCGGTATCCAGAAAATCCGCGCGCTTGGCAATCGCACCGGCATAGCCGGTCATGAAGACAATCGGTAGCGCGGGATACAGGCGCCGCGCATTGTCGGCAAGGTCGCGTCCGTTCATGCCGGGCAGGCAGATATCCGAAAGCAGCAAGTCAAACGGACACGCCGTGGTGAGTTGCTGCATCGCCTGCTCGGCGTCAGCGGACACAACAACCTGATAGCCCTCGTCACCCAGAATGTCTGCGGCCATCGCACGGATGGCATCGTCGTCTTCAACCAACAGAATGCGTGCATTGCCTGATGCGTCGTTCACTGCCGTCCTCGAGCGAGCGCAACGGCGCGTTCGCTTCCATCGACCACGCTATGCGTATGCGCGTGACGGATGTGTCGGAGTTGCCACAAAGCCGGCGGCGTAGGCGAGCAAGATCCTCGCAAGTTTTTGTGCGATTCGTCGCCGGAGGTAAAACGTTAGCGGTGTCACGGCAGGAAGGCGATAAAACACACAGCGCGTCAAGCCAAACAAGCTGATCAATTCAGTCCCTGACGCGGCTGTATCACCGGCGCATGATAAATTCTGCGGCATGGAAAACGTAAAGCCGATGATCGCAAACCGTATCACCACCGGGACGACGGGGCTTGACACCATCCTCCGCGGTGGCCTGCCCGCCAACCGGTTGTATCTGCTCGAGGGCCAACCGGGCTCCGGCAAGACCACGATGGCGCTGCAGTTCCTGCTCGATGGCGCGGCCAGGGGCGATAGTTGCCTGTATGTGACTTTGTCGGAAACCATCGACGAGCTGACCGAAGTGGCCGCCTCGCATGAGTGGTCGCTGGAGCCGCTGCATATTTTCGAGCTGGCCTCGGCCGAAGCGTTCCTGGGCGACGGGCGTCAGCAGTCCATCCTGCATCCCTGGGAAATGGAACTGGATGGCACGATCAAGCTCATCCAGGCCGAGGTTGATCGGGTCAAGCCCACGCGCGTGGTGTTCGATTCGTTGTCCGAGTTGCGATTGCTGGCGCAGGATTCGCTGCGCTACCGGCGGCAGGTGCTGGCGCTCAAGCAATTCTTTGCCCCACGCAATATCACCGTGTTTCTGGTGGACGACCTGACCGGGGAACATGGCGAGCGCGATGCCCATCTGCACAGCCTCTGCCACGGTGTGGTCTCGCTGGAACGCATGACGCTGGATTTCGGTGCGGCGCGGCGGCGCATGCAGGTGCAAAAGTTGCGCGGGGTCAATTTCATCGCTGGCTACCATGATCTGACGATCGCCACCGGTGGCATGCATATCTATCCGCGTCTGATTGCCTCCAACCATCACGTGCCGTTCGTTGGCGATGCGGTGTCCAGTGGCGTGGAGCGGATCGATGCGCTGCTGCATGGCGGCCCGCTGCGCGGTACCAGCACGCTGTTGACCGGACCGGCCGGCTCGGGCAAGACGAACGTGGCGCTGCAATATGTCAACGCGGCCTGCGAGCGTGGCGAGCACTGCTGCGTGCTGGAGTTCGATGAGCGCACCGGTACCCTACTGACGCGTGCACAAAGCCTGGGCATGGATTTACGCAAGCATCTGCAGTCAGGTTTGCTGGAGCTGCATCAGATGGATCCGGCCGAACTGACACCCGGCGAGTTTGCCTGGGCCGTGCGCGAAAGCGTGGAAAAGCGCAACTGCCGTGTGCTGGTGATCGACAGCCTCAACGGGTACCTGTCGTCGATGCCGCAGGAAAAGCAGTTGATGTTGCAGATACACGAGCTGCTGTCGTATCTCAATCAGAGCGGCGTGACCACCTTCCTGATCAATCCACAGCATGGCCTGGTGGGGACGATGTCCACCGGCAACCTCAACGTGTCCTACATGGCCGACACCGTCATCCTGTTCCGCTTCTTCGAAGCGCAGGGCCGCATCCGCAAGGCCTTGTCGGTGATCAAGAACCGCAGCGGCGCGCACGAAGACGCGATCCGCGAACTGCAGATCGGCACGGCCGGTCTGCAGCTGAGCGAGCCGCTGGAAAAATTCCATGGCGTGCTGACCGGCACTCCGCAGTTCGTCGGAGACGATGCGCCGTTGCTGGGGCGTCCCCTTGGCCAGTTGTGAGGCAGACGGCTCGATCGTTCACATCATCGCGCCGTTCGGCCGCGATGCCCAAAGCATCGCCGGCATCGTCAGTGAGCACGGACTGACCCAGAAGGTGTATGGCACGCTGGCCGCGCTGGCCGGCGACCTGCTCGACAGTTCCGGTGTGGTGGTCCTGACCGAAGAGGCCGTGGGTGGCGATCTGCAACAGCTGCAGCAGATCCTGCAGGCCCAGGCGGCCTGGTCGGACATCCCGTTCGTGCTGTTGCGTGCGCCGCGCGGCAGCCATGCCGGGCGGCGGGCAAGCCTGCCGCCGGAGATGACCAACGTCATCGAGCTGGAGCGGCCACTGAGTTCGTCGTCGTTGCTGAGTGCGATTTCCACCGCGCTGCGTTCGCGCCAGAAGCAGTTCGTGATCCGCGATCAGATGGCACAGCTGGCCGAGAGCAGGGCAGCGCTGGCGCTCAGCGAAGCAGAGCTGCGTCGTGTCACCGATGCTCTACCGGTCTTGATCGCGTTCATCGACAAGCACCTGGTCTACCGCTTCGCCAACCGTTCGTATGAAGACTGGATCGGGATCCCGCCGCAGGATGTGATCGGGCGGCCGCTGGTGGACGTGGTGGGGCCCGCGGTGGTGGCCGAGCGTCGCGCGTGGATCGAGGCGGCACTGGCCGGGCGCGCGCTCACGGTGGAAACCAGCTGGCCGCATGCCGATGGGCGTCGCCGCGATGCCGAGATCCGCTACATGCCGCGTTTCGATGCGAACGGCCAGGTGGACGGGTTCCATGTGTTCGCGACCGATGTCACCGCGCGGGCGCTGGCGATGGAATCGATCCAGCAGCAAGCCACCGTGCTGGAGGCCAAGGTGGCCGAGCGCACGGCCGAGCTGCAGCAGCAGATGCAGGCGCGCGAGTCCAGCGAGGCAGCGCTGCGCCAGGCGCAGAAGATGGAAGCGGTGGGCCAGCTGACCGGCGGCATCGCGCACGATTTCAACAACATGCTGACCGGCATCCTGTCTGCGCTGGATCTGGCGCGCCTGCGCATCGATCAGGGGCGCACCGAAGGGCTGGGGCGGTTCCTGGATGTGGCGTCGGCCTCGGCGCTACGTGCGGCCGCGTTGACGCAGCGGCTGCTGGCGTTTTCGCGCCGGCAATCGCTGGAAGCGCGGCATCTGCAATTGAACGATCTGGTGGTGTCGCTGCAGGATCTGCTGGCGCGCACGCTGGGCGAATCGGTACGCCTGGAAACCGATCTGTGCAGTGCATTGCCGCAGGCCTACGTCGACGAAAACCAGCTGGAAAGCGCGCTGCTCAACCTTGCCATCAATGCACGCGATGCGATGCCCAATGGTGGGTTGTTGCGCATCGCCACGCGGCATCTGCAGGTCCAGGCGCAAGGGCTGGAGCTTGGACGTGGCATCAGCCTGGCGCCGGGCGACTATGCGGTGGTGTCGGTCACCGACACCGGCACCGGCATGCCGACCGATGTGCTGGAGCGGGTGTTCGAGCCGTTCTACACCACCAAGCCGATCGGGCAGGGTACCGGCCTGGGCATGTCGATGATCTACGGCTTCATGCAGCAGTCCAACGGGCAGGTGTGGGTGGAGTCGCAGATTGGTGCGGGCACCACGGTCAGCCTGTATCTGCCGGCCGGGGTGCCCGTGCCGGGTGCGGTGTCGGAGCCCCAGAGCGGTGCGGTGGTGGCCGGGCAGGGGCAGCAGGTGCTGGTGGTGGAGGACGACGAACAGGTGCGCCTGCTGGTGACCGAGTTGCTGGGCGAATTGGGTTACCAGGCCGAGGTGGTGGCCGATGCCGATGCCGCGTTGCCGATCCTGGCGTCGCCACGGCGGATCGACCTGCTGGTCACCGACGTCGGCCTGCCCGGGCTCAACGGCCGCCAGCTGGCGGAAATCGCGCGGCAGTCGCGCCGCGATCTGCCGGTGATCTTCATGACCGGCTACGCCGAAACCGCGCGCGACCGTGGCGAGTTTCTGGCCGAGGGCATGAGCATGATCGCCAAGCCTTTCACGCTGGGCGAGTTCAGCGGCAAATTGCACGAGGTGCTCGGGCCATCGCCGTGAGCCCGCGGAGCGCAGCCTGGCGCGCTGTTGCCGGTCTGCGGCGGTGACCGCAATCGCGGTGTCGTGCCGCTGCGCTCCGCGGCACACACAGGCGCCGCAGTAAGGCTTGCGGCGGTGGCGGGCGAGACGCGTCGCGCGAGCCGGCCGCCGTGGGCGGTATGTCGCGGTGGAGGTCTAGCGCGCAGCGCGCCCGGATTGCCGCTCGGTGGCCAGCGCTTGCGCCACGGCAATCTTGTCTGCCACCGCCTTCTGCATGGGCGAGCCGGTCTCCAGCAAACCGTGCAGGTGACGCCAGTGCGTGGTGGCGGCCGCGTAGTCGTGCTGCTGGAAATCACTGATGCCAAGCAGCCACAGCCCGCGCTGGTTGTCCGGCTCGCGCACGATCACCTGTTGCAGGCGCGTGCGTGCGGCCGCGTCGATCGCAAAATCGTCATGCGTGGCCATGTCGGCAGCAATCCAGCCGACGATGGCTGCGCTGGTGTCCGGCGCAAGCTTCAGGGCCTGTGCGTACGCGTCGCGCGCCTCGGCGGGGCGGTTGTTCTGTTCATGATCCTTGGCCTGCTGCATCCATGCATCGAGCGCCTGCAGTTGGGCGTCGTCGGCAACCGGGGCCTGTGCCTGTGGGCGGTCGGCAACGGCGGTGTGCGTGTTCTGGGGCGGCGCGGCGTCGATGCGCGGCGCGATCGCATCGGGTGTGCCCACCAGCCGATACAGCCCGGCAGTGGCGAGCGGCAGCCCCAGCGCCAGCAGCACCGGCAGCGTGTAGTGCGCGGCGCCGTGGCGCGTGGGCTTGCGCAACAGCGGCAGCAGCAAGAGCAGCAGCGCAACGAGCACCAGTGCGGCGCTTGCGAGGTAGAAGCCTGTCATCACCAGTCGTCCTCCGGCCGCGGCGCCACCGGCGTGCCGGCGCGTGCGCGCTGGTGCACGGTACGGGCCACCACCACCGCGCCGGCGACCAACATCAGCGCCGGCCCGAACCACAGCAACCAGGTGCTGCGCTTGACCGGCGGGTCGTACAGCACGAAGTCCGAATAGCGGTCGACCATGTACTGCTTGATCTGCGCATCGCTGCTGCCGGCCTGCAGCTGCGCAAAGACCTGGTGGCGCAGGTCGCGCGCCAGGCTGGCGTTGGAATCGGCCAGGTTCTCGTTCTGGCACACCAGGCAACGCAGCTGCGCGGTCAGCCGCTGATAGCGCGCTTGTTCGGCGGCATTCTTGAACGGCAGCGGGTCCACTGCCTGCGCCTGGAGACCGGGCGCAAGCAGCAGGCCCAGCAGCAACACCAGCAACAGCCGCAGCTGCCGCGCCTGTTGCTGCCGATGTGCCTGCAGCCCACGGTAACGCCCGATCACGGCGCCCCCCTGGGCAGCGCAGCAATGGCCGGCAGCAGCTCGTCGTTGATGACATCCGGGGTCAGCACGCCGATGTGCTTGTAGCGGATCATGCCGTGCGCATCGATCAGGAAACTTTCCGGTGCGCCGTAGACGCCGAAGTCGATTGCGGTCTGGCCGGTTTCGTCGGCAAGCACCACGGCATACGGATTGCCCAGGCGTGCAAGCCAGGCGGTGGCATCGGCCGGCGCGTCCTTGTAGTTGTAGCCGATCAACGGCACGCCAAGGCGTTGGGCCTGCGCCATCAGCACTGGGTGCTCGTGCACGCACTCGGCGCACCAGCTGCCGAACACGTTGAGCACGTACGGCTTGCCCAGCAGCTGGTCACGGGTGACGTGCCGCGCGGGCTGATCCAGCTGCGGCAGCGAGAACGCCGGGGCCGGTTTGCCGATCAGCGGCGAGGGCACCTCGCGCGGGTTGTGTTGCATCGTCCAGTAGATGCCGAAGCCGAACAGGGCGGCCACCACCAAAAACCCCAGCAGGGGCAGCATGCGATTCACGGGTGCGACTCCTGCGCGATGACCAGGCCATCATGTGCGGGGACTGCGTCCGGCCTGGCGGCGCTGACCGGTGCACGAAAGCGCCGTGCGCAGGCGCTGACGAAACCGCCCAGCATCATCAGCAGGCCGCCGGCCCAGATCCAGCGGATAAAGGGCTTGTAGTACAGCCGCAGCGTCCAGTCGTATTCGATGTGTTGATCGTCCAGCGGCTCGCCGAGTGCCACATACAGGTCGCGGGTGATGCCGGGGTCGATCGCCGATTCGGTCTGGATGCGCTCGCTGCCGTACAGGCGTTTTTGCGGATGCAGTTGCGCCACCACCTGGCCATCGCGACTGACCTGCACGCTGCCTTGTTCGGCCTTCCAGTTGGGACCGTCGATCAATTGCACGCCGTCGAAGCGGAAGCTGTAGCCGGCGATCTCGGCGGTTTGCCCAGGTGCCAGGCGCACGTCGCGTTCGACCGACAGGCTTTCGGACACCAGCACGCCGGCAACGAAGACCGCCACGCCGGCATGCGCGATCAGCATGCCGGCCATTTCAGCCGGGAAACGCCGGCCGCGCGGCAGCTCGCGCCAGCGCTTGTAACCGTACAGCGCGGTACCGGCGGCCACCCAGGTCGCCACGCCGATGCCGGCGATGGCCTTGGCCTGTCCATCGGCAACGATGCTGCCGACCAGCGCGCAGGCAATCGCCGCGATGCCGGCACGGGTGCCGAGCGCCTTCAATGGCGCGGCATCGGCCTGGCCCCAGCGCAGGTAAGGGCCGAACGGCAGCAACAGCACCACCGGCAGCATCAACAACGGGAACAACAGGCCGAAGTAGGGCGGCCCTACCGAGACCTTGCCCAGGCCGAAGGCATCGGCAATCAGCGGGAACAAGGTGCCCAGCAGCACCATGGCGGCGGCCACAGTGAGCAGCAGATTGCCGATCAGGATCGCGGTCTCGCGCGAGGTCGCAGCGAACGGTTTGCCGCTGGCGATCCTGGGCGCGCGCAGCGCGTACAGCAGCAACGAGCCGCCGACCACCGCGACCAGGAAGATCAGGATGTAGAGCCCGCGGCGCGGATCGGCCGCGAATGCGTGCACCGAGGTCAGCACGCCGGAGCGCACCAGGAAGGTACCCAGCAGCGACAACGAAAACGCCAGGATCGACAACAGGATGGTCCAGGCGCGCAGGCTGCCGCGTTTCTCGGTGACCGCCTGGGTGTGGATCAGCGCGGTGCCGACCAGCCACGGCATGAAGCTGGCGTTTTCCACCGGGTCCCAGAACCACCAGCCGCCCCAGCCCAGCTCCGCATAAGCCCACCAGCTGCCGGCGACGATGCCGGCGGTGAGGCAGGCCCAGGCCACGTTGGTCCACGGCCGCGCCCAGCGCACCCAGGCCTGTTCCAGCTCGCCGCCCAGCAGCGCGGCGACCGCAAACGCGAACGCCACCGAGAAGCCGACGTAGCCGGTGTACAGCACCGGCGGGTGGAAGGTCATGCCCGGGTCCTGCAGCACCGGATTGAGCTCGTTGCCATCCAGCGGGATCGGCGACAGCCGCCCGAACGGGTTGGAGGTCAGCAGGATGAAGGCCAGGAAGCCCACCGACACCAGCCCCAGCACCGCCAGCACGCGGGCGGCGAAGTGCTGCGGCAGATGCCGGCTGAAGGCGGCCAGCAGCACCGTCCAGGTGGCGAGGATGGCGATCCACAGCAGCAACGAGCCTTCATGCGCGCCCCACACCGCGGCGAAACGGTAGTACCAGGGCAGGGCGATGTTGGCGTTGGCGGCGACATAGGCCACCGAAAAATCCAGCGACAGCAGCGACCAGGCCAGCAGGCCGAAGGCCAGCCACACGAATACCGCCTGCCCGGCGGCGGCAGGACGTGCGATGGCCATCAATGCGGGATTACCGCGCCAGGCACCGATCAGTGGCAACACGCCCTGTGCAAGCGACAGCAGTAACGCCAGGATCAATGCGATCTGGCCGAGTTCAGGCGTCATGGATAGGTCGCTGGGTGTAACCAAGAAGAGTCATTGCAGTGCCTTGCGCCAGCCGACGACGCATCAGCGCGGCGCAGACAGCGGCACGGCGGTGGCAGCAATCGGCTTGCCGACATGGCCTTCGGCCATCGCGTCTTTCAGTTCTTTGGGCATGTAGGTTTCGTCGTGCTTGGCCAGCACTTCGTTGGCGACAAACCGCCCGCCCTGCATGCGCCCGTTGGCGATCACCGATTGGTTGTCGCGAAACAGGTCCGGCAGGATGCCGGTGTACTCGACCTGGGTGGCTGCGTGTTTATCGATGACGGTGAAGCTGACGTTCAACGAGTCGCTGGCGCGCCGGATCGAGCCGGCCTTGACCATGCCGCCCAACCGGAATTGCTGGTAACCGGCCGCTTCGCCGGCGTGTACCTGGCTGGGAGTGAACAGATAGCTCATGTTCCGCTGCAATGCGAACACGATCAGCGTGCCGGCCAGTGCAGCGGCGGCCAGTGCGCCGATGACCAGCCACAGGCGCTGTTTGCGGGTAGCATTCATGGTGCGTCGCGCTCCAGTGTCGGCAAGGGCACATTGCGCTGGCGGCGCGGCGTCTGCCGCTGCAGTTGACCGCGCAGCTCGCGCGGCAGGCGCCGGCGCCGCAACCACGGCGATGCCAGATCGGCCAGCAGCACCAGCACGAACACCGCATAAGAAGTCCACACGTAGTGGCCATAGCCACCCATCGCCAGAAAGCTGCTCATGCGGTGCGCTCCGCCAGCACGATGCGGCGTGCCCAGTCCTTGCCGCCGTCCAGTGCCAGCAGCTCCACCCGTACCCGCCCGAACAGGCTGGCGATGTAATAGCACTTGGTGGCCAGCATCATGGTCAGCAGCGGCCATAGCATGTCTGCGCCCATCTTGGAGGGGCCGAGCAGGCGCACGGTGGAGCCCTGGTGCAGCGTGTTCCACCACACCACCGAGTAATGCACGATGGGAAGGTTGATCAGGCCCACCAATGCGAGCAGGCCGGCCGCGCGCATCGCCTGGCGGCGGTCTTCCACCGCGTAGTACAGGCCCAGCACGCCCAGATACAGAAACAGCAGCAGCAACTCCGAGGTCAGTCGCGCGTCCCAGGTCCACCAGGTGCCCCACATCGGCTTGCCCCACAGCGCGCCGGTGCACAGGGTGATGAAGGTAAAGGCCGCGCCGATCGGTGCCGACGCCATGGTCACCACCTCGGCCAGTTTGATCCGCCACACCAGCGCGATAAAGGCCGACACGCCCATCGCCGCATAGATGAAGAGGCTCATCCAGGCGCTGGGCACGTGGATGAAGATGATGCGGTAAGCGTCGTGCTGTTGATAATCCGGCGGCGCCAGCACCAGCCCGCCATAAGCGGCCACTGCGCCCAGCAGCAGCGCCAGTGCCAGCGCCCACGGACGCACGCGCCCGGCAAAGCGGTAAAACAGCGGCGGTGAGCTCAGCTTGTGCAGCCACAACGGGATCCACTTGGCCATGCCGGTGTCGTCAGTTGGAATGTTTGGAAGGCGACAACGCGTCGACCGCCGCGCCGGCATTGACCTGCAGCTGGCCATCGGAGACCTTGCTGGTGCGCTGCAAGAGCTCGCGCAGCGCGCTGGCGTCCATCGACGGCGACAGCGACAACAACAGCGCGGCCATGCCGCTGACGTGCGCGGTGGCCATCGACGAGCCGGAGGTGAAGTCGTAACGGCCGTTGGGCTGGGTGGTCAGGATGTCCTTGCCGGGTGCGCTGAGCACCCCGGGCATCGCCGCGCTGGCACTGCTGCTGCGCACCACCAGCACGCCCGGCACGTCGTTGGGAAACCCATCCAGCCGGCCGTTGGGCGGCATGGCGGCCACCACGATGCGGCCTTGCTGCACCAGGTGCAGCAGCATCTTGCTCAGCAGCGGGTCGGCCGGGCCGCCCAGGCTCAGGTTGACCACCCGCGCGGAGCTGTTGTTGATCGCCGCCAGCGCCTTGGCCAGGGTGAAGGTGTTGCAGCGGGCGGTGGCGCCGACCGTGGGCGCATACCAGCAGGCCTTATAGATGCTCAGCATGGCCTTGGGCGCCATGCCGACGATGCCTTGATGGTTGTTGCTGCCGGCGGCGATGATGCCGGCCACTTCGGTGCCGTGCGAATCGGTGCTGGTCATGACCGGCGTGTCGTCGACCAGATCGTGCACGTCGCGGATGCGCGTCTTCAGGTCGGGGTGGCTGGTATCCACGCCGGTATCGACCACGGCCACCACCACGCCACGGCCCTGGGTGACGGTCTGCGCGCTGGCGGCATCGGTGTCGATAAAGCCGCGCTGCATGTCCACGTACGGGTCGTTGTAGCCCGACAGCGGTGTGCTCTTTTCGGCGGCATCGGCAGAAAACACCGAGAAATCCTGCACCGGCTGCACCAGCTCCACGCCGTCGTCGTGGGACAGCGTGCTGACCAGTGCATCGCGCGACACGCCTTCTGGCGGCTGCAGCACCGCGCAGTACAGCCCCAGCGAGGTGATCGGCCAGCCGGAGACCTCGCGCAGTTTGTAGCGCCGCTTGATGGCTTCCATGCGCACGGCGGCCTTCTGCCCGGCACCGTAGTAACTGGAGGCGTAGCCGATCAGGCTGGAGCCGGCACGCGCCGGTGGTGCGCTGAGCGGATTGGCCACCGCCAGCAGGATGTCGCGGCTGGCATCGGGCGTATGCGCATCGGCCGGGGCGGATGCCGCGGCGATGGCGGCCATGTTCGCAGGGTCCTGCGTGGGCGCGGCAGCGTGCGCGCTGCCCTGCAGGCCCAGGCCGATGAGGGTGACGCACAGGCCGATGGCGAGAAGACGGCTCATGGGGCGGAGACGATCTCGGCCAGCCGGATGGCCGGATTGGCGCGCAGTTGCTGCACGGTCTGCTGCGGCTGCGGCTGCGGCGCGGCCGGCACCACGGTGTAGGCGCCCAGGTCGTTGGGTCCGGCGATGACCTGCAACTGCTGCGCGCGCAGCAGGCGATCCCAGTCGGCCACGGTCATCCTGGCATCGGGCACCACGCGGATGGCGCCCTGCGGCACCGGCAACGCGGTTGCGCTGCTCAGCGTGCGGTAGTCATGCGTGGGGGCCGGCGAGGCCAGCTTGACGCCCATGACGCCCAGGCCAATGGCCTGCACCAACGCGGCGGCGGCCAGTGCGCGCACCGTCCAGCTGCCGGAGCGGCGTACTGCCGGTGCCGGCGCGGTGCGCTGTTCCGGGGCATCCAGGCGGCCGAGCAGGCGTTGCAGCCCGGCATTGGGGTCCAGCGTGACGGCCGACGGCAGCGCCAGCGCCTGGCGCAGACGATTTTGCTGCGCGAACTCGGCGCTGCATGAGGCGCACTTGGCCACGTGCGCAATCAGCCAGCTGTGTTCTTCCTCGGTGGCGCTGTCCAGCAGGACGGCTGGCATCAGCTCCCACGCGTGCGAGCATTCCTTGCCAGGCGCGATGAAAAACGTCTTCATTGCATGGTCTCCGTGTAAGGCGCGCTGCCGGCCAGGCCGGGCAGCACGTTGCGTAATTTGACCCGTGCATGGAACAGCCGGGCTTTGATCGTGCCCACCGGGCACTGCATGATGTCGGCGACTTCTTCCAGCTTGTGGCCGACGCCGTAGACCAGTTCGATCACCAGGCGCTGATCCGGCGACAGGCGCTCCATGCCCTTGTCCAGCCAGTCGCGCAGCTCGCGGTCGTCGTTGTCGTCTGCACTGGGGGCGTGCTCTTCCACCACCGCGGTGTCGTCGATGGCCTCGCCGTCATGCTGGCGCAGGCACTTGAGCCCGCAGCGGTAGGCGATGCCCATGATCCAGGTCGACACCTGCGAATCGCCGCGGAAGTCGCCGGCTTTCTGCCAGGCGATCCAGAAGCAGTCGTTGATGGCCTCCTCGATGATGTCGGGGCGGCGGGTCAGGCGCGACAGAAACCGGCACAACCGCCCGTGATAACTGGTGTACATGCTGGCCAACGCGTCGCGATCGCCCGCCGCCATGCGGCGCAACAGCATGCGATCGGTGGCATCGCCCAGGGTGTCGGTGTCATTCATCGAGGCAGGCATGGCGTAGGACACCTTTGAGTGCCCGCAGGCGGGCAAAAGGTTGCGGGTGGATCAGAACGCGCGCGAGACCATGCCCACCCAGGGCGTTTCGCCGGGGCCCCCCTGCGCGCGCGGGGTGTTGCTGCTGGTCAGGATCCGGTCCAGCTTCACGGTCCATGCGGCGTGGTTCCACTTCAGGCCCAGTTGGCCATACCGATAGCGGCCGGAACTGGCAGCGCCGTAGGTCATCGCCGGAAAATCGGAGATGCCGGCGCCGGCGGAGAGACTGAAACTGGACGACAGCGGCACGCTGGCGGTGACGTCGATCACCGTGTTCCAGGGCGAGCGCTGCGCGCGCGGGAAATTGAAGGTGGACAGCGAAAAGGTCAGCATGTCGCGGTAGGACCAGGCCAGGCTCGCTTCCTGGCGGTCGAAGGTGCGCGACTGGCGGTCGGCCGGGTAGGCGTAGTACAGCAGGCTGGCCTGCATCTGCCAGCGGTCGTCCAGCATCCAGGCGCGCGCGCCCTGGATGGTGAATGCCACCGGCTTGCTTAGCGACGGCGATTGCAGCGCGGCAGAGACCGAGACCGACCAGCCCGGCGACGGCAGCCAGTAGCCGGCGGTCTGCAGGGTGACGCGGTTGGGCGCAATCGCGATGCCGCGATCGATCAGGGAGGAGGCGACTGCGACCGCCCCGCCAACATTATCCGCCAGTGCATTGCCGCAGGGGCCCAGGAGCAAGGCGAGCATGACTGCATGGTGCAGCTGTAAGCGCCGGACCTGCGGTGCCGGCGTTCCGCAATGCGCGTGCAGGCAGGGCACGCGTCGAGGCGACGAGGAGTACGACGGTGCATAGCCGTGCGATGCGGCCCACGGCTGCCCCTCGCAGGCGCAATGGCGTCGCGGTAGATACGGAGACTGCTTGGCGGACAGCAGGTTCGGCAAGGGCGTAGGACGTGGACACGAAGCGGGGCGCGATAGTGACCCATCACGCAGGGCGAGACCGCCCCGGTTGCGGCGGTTCCGTCCGTATACGCGAAGGTGTCGGCTCAGGCAACGCGATACCTTGCACCTGTCCTGGTGCGGCATGTGATCGGCTGCTGGCCGCGGAGACTGCGGCCGGCAGGCTGTACCTGGCTTGAAGCGATCGCCCCTGCCTGAGCGCGGTCTTCAGATGCCTGCAGCGATGGCTCGGGCAGACCCGACTGCCTTGCCGTCCCCGTGCCGGCAGGGACACCCCCGCCGGCCGGCGTTTCCGGCATGGCTTGCCGTTCGTCTCAGTGCAGGGTGTTGAGGTAGGCGATCAGGGCGTCCAGCTCCTTCGCGTCTTCAAGCCCTTCGTACTTCATCTTCGTACCCGGTATCGCTTTCTTCGAATCCGCGCTCAAAAAGGCCTTGAGGCCGGCCGCATCCCAGGTGCGCTTGCTTGCCTTGAGCTCAGGGGAGTAGCCGCTGAAGTCCGCCACCGTGCCGGCGGGGCGATTGACGATGCCGAACAGGGACGGACCCTTCTTGTTCTTGCCCTGCGTGGCGCTATGGCATTCGGCGCATTCGGTCGCAAAGACGCTCTTGCCATCGGCGGCACGCGCCGGCGTGGCCAGGGTTGCGCCGGCCAGCAACAGGCCGGCCAGCGGTGCGCATAACAACGTTTTGTGGAATGAGTGCATATGAGTCCGTACGGTTGCGTGCAACGGTGGGGGATCAGAACGCCAGGTTGACCGACAGCGAGAAGCTGTCGAGATCGCGCGGATTGGTGATCGGCGGGCCACGGAACACGTTGGAGGTGCTGCCGTTGAATTTGTCGAACCGGAACCAGCCAGCGGAAACGCGCAGGTTGGCGTTGGTGGTGTAGGTGCCTTCGCGGCCGAACGGGCTCCAGTACAGCAGGATCAGATTGCTGGTGGTGTCGGGGATGCCCACCGGCGAATAGCGCGCCGCATCGAACGAGCCAGTGTTGATCATGTGCGCGGCCAGCACGCCATAGGTCTGCTTGAAGGCGTAGTTCACGCTGAAGGTCTGATCGCGCACGCTGCCGCGGTCCAGCGCCGGCATGGTCGGGTCGGACGGAATCAGCGGGCTGCCATATTTGCGGCGCTCGTAGATGTTGACGTAGGCCAGCGACGCCACGTGCTCGCGCGTGCCGAGGAACTGGTAGGTGAGGTCGTAGCCGAAGTCGGTGAGGTCGTCGCTGGGCCCGTTGCGCGGGCGCTGGCGACGCGTGTTGAGCGCGGTCAGGCCCACCGAGAAGAACTGCCGCTTCATGTCCTTCATGTAGGCCACGCGCGCGTAGGTGGTGTCGCTGAGCTTGCCCGGGTCGCCGTTGATCGGCCAGCCGAGACGGTCCTGTGCAGACGGCGACAAGGCGCTGTAGCTGCCCACTTCGCCGTACCAGTTCTTGTCATACAGCCCGTACACGCTGGCACCGATGACGCGGTTGGACAGCGACGAGGAGCTGAGCATGGTGGAGGCGCCGCCGTTGGACGCCGGGGTCAGCGTGGAGGCATTGGGCAACACGTGGATCGGGTCGGAGATGCCCGGATTGTTGTTGACGCTGACACCGACCATGGTGTCCTTGCCGGCCAGTTGGAACGGCTTGGTCACAAAGCGCAGATCGACGTCGTCGAGGCGGGTATCGAAGGTGGCATTGCCGCTGTTGTTGGAGCGGATCTTGGAGTAGCCGCCGACGTTGTCGCTGACGCGGCCGGCCAGATACAGGTCGGCCTGGGTCAGGCGTGCGGTGCTGTCGCCACGGCTGGGGTTGTTGCGCGACCAGGTGAGCTGGCCGGACACCGGGATCTTGGTGCCGTTGCCGTCGGTATCGGTGAAGCCTCCGAGCTTGAAGCGCATGCCATACGGCGTGAGCGAGGGGCCGTACGAGCCGATGTGGCAATCAGCGCAGGACGAACCGGTCTGGCGTGCGAAGGCGGCAACCGCCTGCGCCTGGTTGCTCGCCATCAGCAGCAACGGGCCGGTGACGCACAGCAACGACGTCAGGGAGGCGGCACGCGAGGCGGTGGCGCGGCGCGGAGCGGGCTGGGAGTTGGGCATGGAAAGTCCTTGTTCGGCGGGACGGAATGCAACGGATTGGATGCGTGCGGAGAACGGGCGAGGGCTCATGCGTGCTTGCCTGGCAACACGCGGCGCAACAGGCCATCGCGCAACACCAGGTGATGCCAGAGCGCGGCGCCGATATGCAGCAGCACCAGCGCCAGCAGCGCCCAGGCCGCGTTCAGATGCCAGGTGCCCAGGGTGTCGCCGAGATCCGCGTCCACCTCGACCAGGTTCGGCAGCGGCAGGCCGAACAGATGCACCGTCTTGCCGAAGGCGTTGCTCAGCGACCAGCCGATCAGCGGCAGTGCGAGCATCAGGCCGTACATGGCCAGGTGGGTGGCACCGGCCAGCAAGCGGGTGATCAGCGGGGCGGGCGGGCCGGGCGGCAGCTTGCGCAGACGCAGGCGCAGGCCGACGCGCAACACGAACAGCAGCAACACCATCAGGCCGAAGTGGCGGTGGCCTTCCAGCAGCCACTGACGCAATGCGCGACCATCGAGTTCGGCACGCAGCAGGATCAGGCTGGCCGCCATCACCAGGCACAGCACCGTGAGCCAGTGCAGCACGCGCATCGGTCTGGGGAGCGGAATGACGCGCGCGGCCGGCGCGGTGTCTGGCGCCGATGGCAGCGCGGTGGCATCGGCGCTGGCCGCCGGGTCGGAAGCCTGAGGGGAAGAACGCATCTGGTCGGTGTCCTCACCGGTGGTGGTCGTTGGTTCCGGCAATGCGTGTCGCGCTGCCAGGCCTGGCTCCCCACGCCGGCTAAGCTGCGGCCAGGTGAACGTGCACCGATATGTGCGGCGATGCCGATGAAAGGTTGCATCGCCACAACGAATTTTTATCGCGGCGGCGGGACATCGGCGCTGCGCCACGCGTGCTGCTGCGCTTGCGCGCAGGCCGCTTCGCAGGGCCCCGGCGTGGCGCAACCTTTCGCGCATCGCGGCGCACTCAGGCATGTCGCACTACGTGCAGTCAGCGGTAACGCCCCCGGATCATGGCCTTCGAACCCATCCAGTTGCATACCCACGGTGATGATCGCGGCCTGCTCGTGTCGTTGGAGCAGCAGCGCGATGTCCCGTTCGAGATACGCCGCGTGTACTACCTGTTCGGCACCCGCAGTGGCGTGCACCGCGGACAGCACGCGCACCGCCAGCTCAACCAGCTTGCGGTGGCCTTGCACGGCTCGGTGAGGATCCTGCTGGACGAAGGCAAGGGCGATGGCCCGACCGAAGTGGTGCTGGACGACCCGGCGCAAGGCCTGCTGCTGGGCCGCATGGTGTGGCGCGACCTGCATCACTTCAGCCCCGACTGCGTGCTGATGGTGCTGGCCGACCAGTTCTACGACCCGGGCGACTACATCCTGGACTACGACCAATTCCTGAGCGAAGTGCGTGGCGGCAAAGATCCGATGAATACACATCAGGTTCCTTCCGAGCGGCGTGCCTTGCTGGGAGTGCAGTCGTAGATGATCGGTTCTATGGAGGTGCCTTTCCTGGATTTGCGCGCGGTCAATGCGCGCTATGCGGATGAACTCAAGGCCGCCGCCGCGCGGGTGATCGATGCCGGCTGGTACGTGCTGGGCCAGGAGCTGGCCGGGTTCGAGGAAGAGTTTGCCAGCTACTGTGGCACCGCCCATGCCGTGGGCGTGGGCAATGGCCTGGATGCGCTATCGTTGATCCTGCGCGGCTATCGGGAGCTTGGCGCGCTGCGCGAGGGCGATGAAATCATCGTGCCGGCCAACACCTTCATTGCCACCTTTCTGGCGATCAGCCAGAACCATCTGGTGCTGGTTCCGGTGGAGCCGGATCCGGCCACCTTCAACATGGATCCGGCCAGTGTGGAAAAGGCGATCGGGCCACGCACCCGCGCCATCATGGCAGTGCACCTGTACGGTCAGCTGGCCGATATGGCGGCGTTGCAGACGCTGGCGCACCGCTACGGGCTGCTGTTGATCGAAGATGCGGCGCAGGCGCACGGTGCGATGGCGCACGGCCGGCGCGCCGGTGCCTTCGGCGATGCCGCTGCTTTCAGTTTCTTTCCGACCAAGAATCTTGGTGCGCTGGGCGACGGCGGCGCGGTGGTCACCGCTGATACCCATCTGGCCGAGCGCATTCGCGCGCTGCGCAACTACGGCTCGGAGGTGAAGTATCACCACCTGTATCAGGGCGTGAACTCGCGCCTGGATGAGCTGCAGGCCGCCTTGCTGCGGGTCAAGCTTGGCTATCTGGACGAAGAGATCGCGCTGCGGCGCGAGGTGGCGCAGCGCTATCTGCAGGGGATCGCCAACCCCTTGATCACGCTGCCGGCCGTGGTCAGCGACGAGCAGCATGTCTGGCATCTGTTCGTGGTGCGTAGCCCGCAGCGCGATGCGTTGCAGGCGCATCTGCTGCGCCATGGCATCCACACCCAGATTCATTACCCGGTGCCGCCGCATCGGCAGCCGGCCTACGCCACCCTGGGCGATGCCTGCCTGCCGGTCAGCGAGCGCCTGCATGCGGAGGTGCTCAGTCTGCCGATGAGCCCGACGCTGGACGCCGCGTCGGTGCAGCGGGTGATTGACGCATGCCAATCCTTCGGCGCCCGCACATGAATCTGCTGCGCAGCAGCGCCTACACCGGCGTTGCGACGTTGGCCAAGCTGCTCGCTGCACTGGTGGTGGTCAAGCTGGTGGCCATCCATGCCGGGCCGCAAGGGGTGGGCCGGCTCGGGCAGTTCCTCAATCTGATGTCGGTGCTGGCGGTGCTGGCCGGTGGCGGCATCAGCGCCGGGATCGTCAAGTATGTGGCCGAATATCGCGGCGACCCGCAGGCCCAGGCACGCCTGCTGGGCACGGCGCTGTGGTATGCGTTTTGCGCCTCCTGCGTGCTGGCCGTGCTGGCACTGCTGTTCAGCCAGGCGCTCGCCGAGCGCCTGCTGGGCGATGCCGGCTACCGGCCGCTGATCTGCGTGCTGGCGATCGCGCAGCTGGGCATCGCAGTGGTCAACTACATTCTTGCCGTGATCAACGGCTTCATGGACGTGCGCCGCCTGGCCGTGGTGCAGGTGAGCGGTGCGGTATTGAGTGTGGCCTTGGTGGCGTGGTTGTCCAGCCGGGCCCAGTTGCAGGGCGCGCTGCTGGCGCTGGTGCTGGGACAGGTGCTGTGGCTGCTGGCCGGCGTGCCGGCCTTGCGGGCCAGCCCGTACTTTCGACGCGAGATGCTGCGCATGCGCTTCGATGCGCCGATGGCGCGCCGTCTGGCCGCGTTTTCGGTGATGACGCTGACCTCCACGCTGGTGCCGCAAATGGTGGTCATGCTGGTGCGTGACCATCTTGTCGCGCAGTTCGGCTGGCAGCAGGTCGGCTACTGGCAAGCGGTGAGCCGGGTGTCGGATGCGTACCTGCTGTTCTTCACCACCTCCATCAATGTGTACTACCTGCCCAAGCTGGCCTCATTGCACGAGCGTGCCGCGCTGGGGCGCGAGCTGCGCGCCGCGTACCGCTACGTGATGCCTGCGGTGATCGTCATGGCGCTGGGCGTCTATGTCTGCCGCGACTGGGTAACCTGGGTGCTGTTCGACCAAGGATTTTCCCCGGCCAGGGCGTTGTACGCGCCTCAGCTGCTCGGCGACGTGGTCAAGATCGCCGCCTTCGTGTTGTCGTATGTGATGCTGGCCAAGGCGATGACGCGCGTGTTCGTGCTGTCCGAATGCGTGTTTGCGGCCAGTTATCTGGGGTTGGTGTACCTGTTCACCGCGCACTTCGGCCTGGTCGGTGCGATGTACGCGTTCGTCGCCAACTACGTGCTCTATCTGCTGTTCAACATCGTGGTGGTGCGTCGCTACCTGGTGCAACCGGCGTGAGCGACCGAATGCCACCGTCGGAGCGTGCACACTGGCCGCTGGTGTCGGTGCTGATCCCGGCATTCAACCACGCGCGCTTCGTTCAGCGCTGTCTGGACAGCGTGCTGGAAGAGCCTTACCCGTGCAAGGAGATCGTCATCATCGACGATGGCTCCAGCGATGCCACTGCCGAGAAGATCGGGGAATGGGTCGCGGAGCACGGGCATCGGCTGCCTGTGCAATTTGTGCAGCGGGAGAACCGGGGTGTTGCAGGCACACTGAATGAAGCCGGGCGAATCGCGCGTGGCGAGTACATGCGGGTGGTCGCAAGCGACGATTATTTGATCCCCGGCGGAATCGAGGCACAGGTAGCCTATCTCGATGCCACACCCCATAAATTCGCTGTGATTGGCGATGCATCCGTTGTCGATAGCGAGGGCAGGCTGCTGCATGCAAGTGCTATGTGCGACCTTCATCGCGCCGACAAGCGGTTGTACGCATCCGACCCGGGCATCCGTCGCGCTGTCATCTGCAACTGGGCTGTCAGCGGTGCGGTGACAATGCTCAGGCGTAGTGCCTTTGACAGGGGGATGACGTGGGACGAGACGCTCAGGATTGAGGACTGGGACTTATTCCTACGATTGGTTGCTAGTAATTCTCTTGGTTTCATTGATGTCAAGGTCTGTGCGTATCGGCTGCATGGAACGAATGTCAGTAAGACACGTGATGTGCAAAGACGGTTGGCGAATCTCAGCGAATTCGCTCGGGTGGCGGAACGCGGCTGTGCTTTTTTTTCCGGTGTCGAATGTCGGCTGTTGCAGGCTCGGTTGAGCCTGATACGCGCAAAGATCGCGTTTCTAGAAAAAAGCTACGTTGTTGTGGCGTGGCATTTGTCGATGTATCTAAAAAAGCGTGTTGTTGCGTTGGTGCTTTCCACCATCAGGAGAGCGTCCTGATGCCTTCGCTCATGACGTGGGTGCGAAGGCCATGTGTCTATCTATCACCTTCAATGGCCGTTAGCTGCTTTATTACGGTTGCCACTTATGAGCTGCCAACGGGATATACGCAAGGGCTTGTATGGCTGGTTGCAGGAGCGGCGGCGATCTTTGTCCTGGACATGCTCACTGGGCCGAAAATACCGACCTCTGAGCACTTCCGCCGCTACCGCTACGCCGGCACCCGCGACGCTTTCCTGGCACTGACCCTGGCGGCGGTAGTCACCGTGTTCTGCATCGCCGATGTGGTGCTGTTTCCGATTCCGCTGTTCAGCGATCCGGCGTCTTACGCAACCTTGAGCCCGGCGCGCTCGCATGTGCGGCACATCTCCAATATGTGCTGGGTCCTGCCGCCGATCGCGCTGCTGTGCGTACGCCACCGCGGCTTGCGCGCGGCGATGGTGACGCTGGGGTTTGTCTTCCCGATCGTGGTGATCGACCGCAACCGCATCTTTGCCGGGCTGTTTTCCTTCGTGCTGGTGATGCTGCTGCGCCGCGATGCGGCACGCCGCTTGCCGTGGAAGACCATCGGCTTGTTGCTGCTGGCAGGCGGCGGTGTGTTCTCGGTGCTTGGCGCGTTGCGGTCTGGCTCGCTGGCCACGGTGGCGCTGCCGTTCAGTGCGTTCTACCGCGCCACGCCGCAGGGGCTGCAATGGCTGCTGCTGTACATCAGCGCCGGGCCCTACAACTTCGGCGCGATGCTCGCCAAGGGCTACGTCAACGCCAGCTTCCTGATCAACCAGCTGGTGCCCTTCAGCGGCTCGATTGCCACTGCCGGCACCGGCATTCCGCTGGACGCGCCCAACATCAACGTGGGCACCGAGTTCTTCCCGTTTTTGATGGCCTGGGGCGCCCCCGGTGCCTTGCTGGCGTTGCTGGCGCTGTATGCGGGCTTGGTGTGGAGCGTGCGCCGGCTCAACCGGTCGTTGTCGATCTTCCATGTGCTGATCTTTCTGCGCATCGCCTATGCCTGCGTGATGTCGCCCTTTGCACCACAGGCGTTTACCTGGACCAACTTCGGCTTCATTGCGCTGTGCCTGGTGTTGCATGCCTGCACCGTGCTGCTGCCCAACCGCCATGCCCCATGCCCGTCTGCCGTGTAAGTACACGGCCACGTCCTCCCTCACGTTGCAGAGCCTGCGCACCATGAATCAACACGACGAAATCTATCTGATCGACCTGTGGCGCATCCTCCGGCGCGAATGGCGCTGGGCGCTGGCTGCATTGGTGCTGGTGCTTGGTCTGGCTTTCGTTTTCCTACGCGTGGCCACCCCGCAATGGGAAGCCACTGCATGGATCCAGGTGGGCGAGATCGGCCCGACCCCGGCGGGCCGCGACCCCAAGGTGGAGCCGTTCCAGCGGGTGATCGACCGCATGAAGACGCGGCTGTTTCAGGATGCAGTGCTGCGCCAGGCCGGCGTGCCGCTGAAGAGCCGCGCCGCGCAGGTGTACCGCGGCAGCCTCAAGCCGGATCCGGACCCGTACGCCAACCTGATCGGCATCACCTTCCGTGCCGAATCGGCGCAGCAGGCGCGCACCCTGGCCATGGCGACCGTGACGGTCCTGCAGACCCTGCATGGCGACACCAACACCGCCGCGCTCGCGCTGGCGCGTACCCGCCTGCAGGGGCTGAGCGAAGACCTGCGTGTTGCCACGCTCACCCGCCAGCAGCTGCAGCAGCAGCTGCACGCGGGGCAGGGCGGGTCCGGTGCGACACCGGCGCAGGTGCTGGCCGGGGTGCTGTTGACCGAGAACACCACTGCCATTCGCGCGATCAAGGCCGAGCGCGACGATCTGATCGCGCGACTGACCGCACGGTATACCTACCAGACCTCGCTGGCGTGGCCGCTGTACGTGCCGGAACAGCGGGCGTTCCCGAATGCCGTGATGGTGTGGGCAGTCGCCCTGCTAGGCGGTGCCGGGCTGGGCACGGTGGTGGCGGTGCTGCGCAATGCGTGGCGTCGCCACCGCCTGGCAGGCGTCACCGCGGCCGGCTGAGTGTTGGGCATCCACGCCCCGCAACGCGTCGCAGCGCAGACCGATCGCAGCATTGCCAGCTCCAGGTCTTGTGCGCCGCGCGCGTAAGCGCATCCCCGTTCGGTCCTTGGTCACAGCACGCGGGCGTTGCCCCCGGCACGGCAGGTAGCTGGCAGGCGGCGCGACTGCAACCAAACCGGCAGCCGGACGCACTCACGGGTCTATCAAGCGATGCCGCGCTGGCGGCACTGCGTCCGGAGAGTGCCGTGGAATCAGCAGGACAGGTGTGGGAGGCGATGCATGTCGTTAGTCAATGAGCATGCTGCGCGCGGCGGCACGGTCGCGCCGGAACAGTTGCTGGAAACGCAGCGTGCATTCGACAGCGTCGCCCCCGACTATGACGGCCCGCGCGGCAACAATGCGCTGATCCAGCGCATGCGCACCACCTTGTGGGACACGGTCGCTGCCGAGTTGCCACAAGGCGCACGGCTGGTGGATCTGGGCTGCGGTACCGGTCTGGATGCCGGCGAGTTCGCCCGGCGCGGCTATCGCGTGCTGGCCACCGACTGGTCGCCGGCCATGGTCGAGCGCACCCGCCAGCGTGCGGCCACCCAGGGCCTGGAAGAACGCCTGGCGGCCGCGCATGTCGGCATCCAGCAGCTGGATCAGTTGCAGGGCACCTTCGACGGCATGTACTCCAACTTCGGCCCGCTCAACTGCGCACCGGACCTGCCGGCGGTAGCCGCCCAGTGCGCACGTCTGTTGCGGGCCGATGGCTGCCTGGTGTTTTCGGTGATCGGGCGGATCTGCCCGTGGGAAATCGGCCATTACACCTTGCGTGGGCGCTTCAGGCGCGCGGCGGTGCGTGCGGCAAGGGGCGCCACGGCGGTAGGCATGAACGGGCATACCATCTGGACCTGGTACCACCTGCCGCGCGAGTTCTATCGCGCGTTCGAACCCCACTTCGTGCTGGACCGCTATCGTGCGCTGAGCCTGTTTCTGCCACCGCCCTATCTGGTGGACGTCTGCCAGCGGCACCCGCGCCTGGCCGAGCGACTGGGGCGGCTGGACGACCGGTTCGGCGGCCTGCCGCTGCTGCGCGACATGGGCGATCACTTCCTGATCGTGATGCGCAAGCGCTGAGTGGAGACGCCGATGTCCATGGCCGACGTCTGTCTGCAGGGTGCGCGCTCGATCACGCTGGCCGGCCCGTCGCGCGCGGCGCTGAACCTGTGCGCAGGCCGCTTCGGCGGCACCGTGGGCACCGCGACCCTGCGCCTGGATCTGTCCGGCCATGTGCTGGCGCCGGGGCTGGTCAATGCGCACGAGCATCTGCAGGTGAACTGCGTGCCGCCGCTGCCGCAGCGTGCGCCTTTCCCCAACAGCTACGCCTGGATCGAAGCATTTCAGGCGCATTTCCAGCATCCGGCCGTCGCTGCGGCGCTGCGCGTGCCCAAGGCGGTGCGGCTGCGTCACGGCGGGCTGAAGAACCTGCTGGCCGGCGTCACCTGTGTGGCCCAGCATGACCCCTGGCATGCCACCCTGGATGAGGCGGATTTCCCGGTCGGCGTGCTCAACGAATTCGGCTGGAGTTACGCCCTCGGCTGGACCGGCTACGGCCCGCCGGTGCAAGCCAGTTTTGCCGCCACGCCCTCCACGCATCCGTGGATGATCCATCTGGCAGAAGGCACCGATGCGGTGGCGCGGGCGGAGCTGGACGACCTGGACCGCCTCGGTTGCCTGGCTGCCAACACGGTGTTGATCCACGGCGTGGGCCTGGGCGAGCAGGCGATCGAACGGGTGATCGCGCGCGGTGCGGCGGTGGTGTGGTGCCCGTCGAGCAATCTGGCGCTGCTGGGTCGCACGCTCGACCCCTGGCGGCTGTGCATGGCCGGGCGGCTGGCGCTGGGCAGCGACTCGCGCGTCAGCGGCGCGCGCGATCTGCTCGAAGAACTGCGCATCGCCGCCGACAGCGGGCTGGCGCCCGACCTGCTGCTGGGCCTGGTCACGGACCGGTCCGCGCGCATCCTGCGCATGCCAAGGCGCGGGCGCATCGCGCCGGGCGCCGCTGCGGATCTGGTGATCGTGCGCGACCGCGGCGGCGAGCCCGCCGACAGCGTCATCGGGTGTCAACGCAGCGAGCTGCGTGCGGTGATCCGCGACGGCAAGCCGCGCATTGCGGACCCGGATTTTGCGCCGTGGTTCGCGGCAGCCGGTCTTTCGGCCGTGCCGGTGGTGCTGGATGGCCGGCCCAAGCTGCTGGATGCGGCGCTGGCCGATCCCGCCGTGCTGGCGCTGGAGCCTGGTCTGCACCGTGTGCAGCCGCTCGCACCTGCGAGCATCAGGGACGTTGGCGCAGTGAGCGCGATGGGAGCGGCGTCGTGAATGCCATTCCGGTGCTCGAACCCGCTGCCGCATACGCGCTGTGGGCGCAGGCGTATCCGCCGCATGCGCATAACCCGGTGATGCTGGCCGAAGAACGCGCCATGCTGGGCCTGATGCCGGCCAGCCTGCAGGGCCAGCACGTGCTGGACGCCGGCTGTGGCAGCGGCCGTTACATGCAGCACGCATTGCGCCGCGGCGCACGGCATGTGACCGGTGTCGACCTGTCGCCGCAGATGTTGCAGCGCGCCGGGACCGAACTGGCACAGCAGTGGCCGCCCGCGCGCGTCAGCCTGCAGCAGGGCAGCCTGGACCAGCTGCCGCTGGCCGATGCGGTGGCCGACCTCAGCGTCTGCGGCCTGGTGGTGGGCCACCTGCAGCGCCTGTGGCCGGCGCTGGAAGAGCTGCATCGGGTAACCCGTCCCGGTGGCCTGGTGATGTGCAGTGACGTGCATCCGATCGGCCATGCGCTGGGGTGGCGTCGTGATTTCAAGGCCGATGGCCAGCACTACGCCGTGCGCCATACCCAGCATCTGTACAGTCACTGGCATGCGGCCTGCGCCGCGTTGGGCTTTGCGATCGAAGCGGTGGCCGAGCCGATGCTGGACCCGGCCGACATTCCTGCCGGCGCAAACTTCGACCGCACCGCGTTGCAGGTACCGGTGGCGCTGGTGCTGCGCCTGCGTCGCGTCGCGTGACCGGTGCGGTTGCAGTGGCCGTGGACGGCCGCACGCTGAATGGCCGGACCAGGCTGCACTGCGGCCACGTCGCGTCTTGCGCGGCTGCGGGTTGCCGCCGCACGCATCATGCGACACGGGAGATCCCGGCGTCATGAGCCTGCACGTGGCCCAGCTCAATCTGGTTCCTACTCCGCACGGTCTGAGCGCGGCGCAGGTGTTCGCGCAATGGCCGTCGCTGGCCGACATTGCCGAGGCCGTCGCCAGTGCCGGCGTGCGGGTCACGGTGATCCAGGCCTCGGCGCTGGATCAGCACATCGTCCAGGGCGGCATCGACTATCGCTTCGCGCCACTTGGCCCGCGGGGCAGCGCCGCACGGGCGCGCACGCTATGCAAACTGCTACGCGAGATCGACGCCGACGTGATCCATGTGCACGGGCTGGAATTTGCCGGCGATGCACGGCGGCTGGCGCGCCGGCTGCCGCATGTGCCACTGCTGCTGCAGGACCATGCCAATCGTCCGCCGCGTTGGTGGAGCAGGCTGCTGTGGCGCACGCGCTACAGCGCCGCTGCCGGGATTGCGTTCACCTCGCTGCAGCTGGCGCAGCCATTCGTGCGCGAGCGCCTGTTTCGCCCGCAGACGCAGGTGGTTGCCATTCCCGAATCCAGCAGCCGCTTTACTCCCGGCGATCGCCTGCTGGCACGCGAACAGACCCGGCTGCAGGGCGACCCCTGCGTGCTCTGGGTCGGCCATTTGAGCGCCGCCAAGGACCCGTTATGCGTGCTCGACGCGGTGGCCATGGCCGCGCGCGTGCTGCCCGGCCTGCGGCTGTATTGCGTCTTCGATCAGGCGCCGTTGATGGACCAGGTCCGCCAGCGCCTGCGCGAGGACCCGCGGCTGGCGCGCTGCGTGCAGTTGTTGGGCAAGGTCGATCATGCGCAGGTGCAGGACTTGCTGCGGGCCAGCGACCTGTTCGTCTCGGCCAGCCATGCGGAGAGCTGCGGCTACGCCGCGCTGGAGGCCTACGCCTGCGGAACGCTGCCGTTGCTGACCGACATTCCCGCATTCCGCGCGCTCAGCGATGGGGGCAGCATGGGCGAACTGTGGCCGGTGGGCGATGCCAATGCGCTGTCGGAGCTGTTGTTGCACGTGTCGCGGCAGCGGCCCGCCCGTGCGCAGGTGCGGGCGCATTTCGATGCGCGGCTGTCGTTTGCCGCAGTCGGGCAGCGTTGGACGCAGGCCTACGCCAGCCTGCTGAAACCCCTGCGCGGGAGCGCGGCATGAAACTGGCGCTGGTGGTGCCCGGTGGGGTGGACCGCAGCGGTGAGGTGCGGGTGATCCCGGTGTTTCTGACCCTGATCGACTGGCTGGCGCGCAATCACCAGGTGCATGTGTTCGTGCTGCACCAGGAACCCTTGCCGGATACCTGGATGCTGCGCGGTGCCACGGTGCACAACATCGGCGCGCGGCGCACGCGCCTGCGTGCGGTCGCAGCCATCGTGGCGGAGCACCGTCGCGCCCCGTTCGATGTGGTCCAGGCGGTTTTTTCCGGCTACTGCAGCCTCATCGCGGTGGCGGCGGCGCGCCTGTTGCGGCGTCCCAGCGCGGTGCACATCGCCGGTGGCGAGCTGGTGGCGCTGCATGCCATCGGCTACGGCGGCCGCCGCAAATGGCGCGGCCGCCTGCGCGAAGCGGTGATCCTGCGGCTGGCCGATCGGGTCACTGCGGCCAGCGAACCCATCATCGCCTCGCTGCAGGCACTGGGCATCGCTGCCACGCGCGTGCCGCTGGGCGTGGATCTGCGTGCCTGGCCGGTGGCGCCACCGCGTGCCCGCCAGGGTGCAGTTGCGCGCCTGCTGCACGTGGCCAGCCTCAACCCGGTCAAGGACCAGCGCACCCTGCTGCAGGCGATGGCCGCGCTCAAGCGCGCGGGGGTCGCCTTTACCCTGGATATGGTCGGCGTGGACACCCTGGACGGCGCCATGCAGCGCCTGGTGCAGGCGTTGGGCCTGCAGGATCAGGTGCGCTTTCTGGGCTTCAAGACCCAGCGCGAGCTGCGCCCGATCATGCTGGCGGCCGATCTGCTGCTGCTGTCCTCGTTGCACGAAGCCGGGCCGATGGTGCTGCTGGAAGCGGCCGTGGCCGGTGTGCCGACGGTCGGCACGGCGGTCGGCCATCTGGTCGAATGGGCACCGGTTTCGGCACTGGCGGTGCCGCCCGGCGATTGGGCCGGAATGGCCGAGGCGGTCCGGCAGGTGCTCGGCGATGACCAATTGCGCCTGCGCCTGGCCTGGGCGGCGCAGTGCCGCGCAGTGCGCGAAGATGCCGCGTTCACCACCCGCCTGTTCGAGCAACTCTATCGGCAGGTATGCGACGCACGACCGTTGTCTTGACGGGTCGGGTGCAGCGCCGTAGCGCGGAACGACGGTCGGCGTTGGGGCGTGCCCAGCCCGTGGCGCAGCTGCGGAGTGCGCCGTGCACCTGGCCGACGGGCGATCGCGCCTGATCGCGGCCGTGGCGCAGCACGTGGCAGCCGGCACGCGGCGGCAATGGGCAGATCAGCGCGCACAACGCCGCGCCGCTGAGCCGCACCTTTAGCCGCAGCAGACGCCGCGCGGCATGGCACACACGCAATCGCTTGGCTGCTACGCCGGCTGCAGATAGCCCTCCAGCGCCGCACGCACCACATACAGCATGTCGGTGCGGGGCACCGGCCGGGTCAGTCGCGTCATCAGGCGGCGTGCCTGGGTCTGGCGCACCCATGGCTGGTCCTGCAGCCACAACTGGGTCTGCAGCATGTCCGCGCGCTCCTTGCGGCTTTCGGCCGAGGGCACCACGCGCTCGCGCAAATACTGCCGCGCTTCTCGCAAGGAGCCGGACCATTCGATCCCCGGCAGGGCAGACAACCACAGGTTGGAGCACGACGCGGTGGTCAGGGTCTGTCGCGCGGCGCGCCTGCGCAGCAGCCGCGGACACTCCGCATGCAGGCGGGCCATCACCGCAGGCGGCACCACCGTGCGGTAGTAACGTTGCAGCAACAACAACGGCGGCAATGCCCACCAGGGCGACACCGCCGGGTCTTCCCACAGTTCCTGCCAATCGCGCGGCCCCATGCGGGTGGCCAGCAACGCAAGATCGTGCAGATGCATCAGGCGGATGCTGCGATGGCAGATGCCGCCAGCGGCATGCAGCAGCAGGTGGCTCATCAGCGCGCCAGTCGACGGATACGGGTTCAGGCCCGGCTGCGCATGCTCCGGCCAGATGCGTGCGGTGATGTCCACGCCGCGTACCGGCAGGCGCTCCTGGATACGCGTATGCAGCTCGATGTTGATCGGGGCATCGCGATGCTCGCCCAGCCCGGCCACCGCATCGCCACCGATGGGCTTGAAGACCTGGTGCTTCCACTGTTCGAACGAGGCGGTGTAGCCCAGCTCGCACAGCACCGCCGCAACCGCGGGTGCAGCGTCCGGCGCCACCAGTAGATCGATATCGGCCATCGGGCGATCGCCGGGCAGGTACACCCCCAACCGGTGCAAGGCGGTGCCCTTCAATCCCACCAGGGCAATGCCGGCACTGCGGGCAGCGCTGTCGATACGGGCCAGCAGCACGGCAATGCGCCGGTGGCGGTCTTCGACATGGCGGCGTTGCTCGGTGAGAAAGGCCGTCCATTGCGCGTCCCGCCACAACGAGCGGCGCTGCAGCAACGGGGAGACGCCATGTGCCGCCGCCGCGGCCGCCGCCAGTTGCCACTGCAGCCGGTCCCACTGTGGCGCGCTGTCGCCCGGCTGTGCCAGCTCGTACGCCAGCTGCTCGGTGGCGGTGTGCAAGCCGTGTTTGATGGTACGGAGCGAAGGCTGCATGCGGGCGTGATCCGGAAGGTCGAAGGGAGGTGTCGCGACGCGTCGTTGTCTGAAAGGCGTCGCGGGGTTGGTGCGGTCAAGCGGCTCGCAGGGTGCCGCGATGAAGGGGGCTACATGGCGTGCACAGCGAGCTCGCGCCACGGATGTGCTCAGCCCACCAGCACGGTGGCCAACGCCCGTGGTTGTCGCGCGGCCAGCGTGGCAAGCGGTTCGGTCCGGTGGCGATGTTCAACGGCGATCAGCGCAGACCAGCGTGCTTCCAGCGCCTCGGCCGCGCGTGCAAACGCGTCGGCGGCCATGCCGGCGCGTGCCTGTTGCAGATCGACCTGGGTATGCAGCAGGTCGCGCACGCTGCGATAGAACTCTGAGTCGTACGCACCATGGAACATCATCGCCAGATCGTCGCTGTCCTGCCAATGCGTCTTGCCGCCCAGCTGGTTTTTGACCTCTTCGTAGAACTTGGTACCGGGCAGGGGATAAGACACGCTGACGCCGATGATGTCCGGGTTGGCCTGCGTCACCAGCGCACGGGTGGCCAGGATGTCGTCGAGGTCTTCGCCCAGATATCCCAACTGGATGAAAAATCCCACGCGGATGCCCTGTGCTCCCAGGCGTTGGCGCGCCGCGATCACCTCGGCGACCTGCGTGCCCTTGGTCATCCGGTCCAGCACGCGTTGGCTGCCACTTTCTGCGCCGATCCAGGCTTCCGCGCATCCGGCCCGCGCCAGTGCCGCAGCCATGCGTTCGCTGGCCAGGTCGGCGCGGGTCTGGATGGTGAACGGGATGGCGCCATCGGCCTCGGTCAGGCGTTGCGCAAAGGTTTCCACCCAATCGATGTGGAAGCCGAAAATATCGTCGGCCATCCACAGATGGTCGGGCTGGAAGCTGCGTTTGAGATGGATCATCTCGGCGGCCACGTCCTCGGCGCCGCGGCGGTTGTAATGGTTGCCCCAGATCGGCTTGGCGCACCAGTTGCACCGGAACGGGCAACCGCGCGAGGCCGCCATGTTCAGGCTGAAATAGCCATGACGCTGCTGCCAGAACTGTCGATAGCGCGGCATGTCGACCAGGTCCCAGGCGGGCAGGCCACTCAGGCGCGCGTCCGGCGGCTGTGCGCCCGGATGCGCGCGCACCACGGCAGGATCGCGGGTGGCGATGCGCGCAACGCCGGCCAGCCACTCGCTCGTGGCGACCTGCGGGTCGGCCTCGAGGCGTTCGATCAGTTCGATCAGTGGCGCGATGCCTTCGCCAATCAGCACTGCGTGCGCGCCGGCAGCCAGAAAAACATCCGGGTTGTCGGACGCATCGGAGCCCGCCACCAGCACGCGGCAGCCGGCCGCGTGCGCCTGCCCGATCATGCGGCAGGCCGCCTCGCGCATCCGGCTCAGGCACATCTTGGTGAGGAAGTTGAAGTTGTCCTCGTAGAACACCACCAGCTGCGGCTGCGCGTCCTGCAGCGCACCGGCGTACTCCTCGACATCGTCGGCCAGCATGGCATCGAACAGGCTCAGCGCATGGCCGCGTTCGCGCAGTAGCGCGGCAATCTGCAGCGTCGCCAAGGGCGGGTACGGTTTGCCGCGCTCCCATTGCTTGGGGTCGTAACGCAGGAAATACGAATGACTGACCTGGATCTTTAGCATCTGCACAAGGCTCTCGTTCTGTCGCCAGGTGGCGCGCAGCGGCGGCGTGCGCAGACACCGGCATTCGGCTCGGCAGTAGGTGCGCATGCAGGCGGCTTTGGTTGCGCTGTCGCGCTGCCAGCGGCGGTACGGTGGCGCGGCGATGCATCACCCGTGTCGATGCAACCTTTGTGTAGCGAATCGGCACCCACCGGCTGATCGAAGCAATGGATGGACAGGCATGCCGCAGTCGGCTGCATTGGCGCAACACATGCCGCCGGGCGCGCACGCAGCCACGCCGGGCGTGCTGGCCGCCGATCCGTTTGGCGAGCAGCGGCCGCGTCGTTTCAGCGTGCAGCGGCAGATTCTCGGTGCGCTGTTCCACTTCAGCAGCGACAGTCACGCGCTGCTGGCGCTGGTCGATGCCGCGTATGCCGGGTTGCCGGCGCATCACCTGCCCGGCGCGCCGCAGTTCCACATCAGCCTGGATCTGCTGCCGCGCGTCTCGCACGGCGGTGTTGCCGTGCCGCCGCCGGTGCGCACGCACGCCGTCGGCGGGCTGGTCTGCGGGGTCATGGATGCCTGCAACTATCTGATGCTCTCGGTGCCCGAGCGCCGCGCGGTGCTGGTGGTCTCCGAGGACATGCTGGCGCACGCCTATCACGTGCGTTACGAACTGATCGAGTTCGCCGTGTTCCTGCTGGCCGCGCGTGGCATGGGGCTGGTGCCGTTGCATGGGGCCTGCGTCGGCCGGCGTGGGCGCAGCGTGCTGTTGTTGGGCGCCAGCGGCGCGGGGAAATCCACGCTCGCCTTGCATTGCCTGCTGCATGGACTGGAGTTCGTTGCCGAAGACGGGGTGTTCGTCGCGCCGGACAGCCTGCTGACCACCGGCGTGGCCAACTTTCTGCATCTGCGGCCCGAGGCGCTTGCGCTGGTCGATGCGCGCACGCGTGCCTGGATCAGTGCCTCGCCCACTATTGTCCGTCGCAGCGGCGTGGAGAAGTTCGAAGTGGACATCCGTCATGGTCAGGCCACGCTGGCGCCCACACCGTTGCAGCTGTGTGCGGTGGTGATGCTTTCCCCGCTATCGGCCAGCACCTCCGCGCCGGGTCTGGTTCCGGTACCCACCGCACAGATCGCCGAGTGCCTGGCGCGCGACCAGCCGTACGCGGCCGGGCAGCCGGGGTGGCAACGGTTTGTCGCTCAGGTGCAGCGTATCGGCATGTCGACCCTGCGTCGTGGCGCCCAGCCGCAGGCCTCGCTGGAGGCGGTGCTGCAGGTGTTGCGATGAACCCACCGCCGCAATGGCCGTGCGCAGACTGCGCGCGGCCCGCCCCGGCACGTCGCAGTGCTGCGGACGCGGCGCTGCACTACGTTGCGCGCTGCTGATGCATAAGGCCATCGCTCGCCATGACGTCGTGGCCGTGCTGCGCCGCTTCGCCGGCACGCTGGTGCCGGCAGATGTGCCATCGATGATGATGTACGTGGCGCTGTCGCTGGCGGCTGCCTGCGTCGGCAGCATCGTGGCGGTGTGTCTGGTTCCGCTGGTCCAGCCCGGTCACGGCGTGCAGCTGGCCGGCTATCGACTCACCGTGCCGGGTGGTTTGCCGGTGCAGGCCGGCCTGTTTGTGCTGGTGAGCCTGGTGTTCGCCGCGCTGCGCTGGCAGGGCGCCCGGCTGGCAGCGCGGTTGACCAGTCGTTATGCGCTGGGCCTGCGCCGACGTGTGCATACGGCCCTGATCGATGCGCCGCTGCCCGCGCTGGCGGGTACCAGCTCCGCCGAAATCGCCAACGTGCTGACCTATAACATCGAGATCGCAACGCAGGGCTTCAGTGCCGTGCTGCAGTTGCTGGTGGCCGGCATTACGGCCGCCGTGAGCCTGTGCATTGCGGTGTTGATCGCACCATCGTTGCTGCTTGCCACGCCGCTGCTGGCATTGCTGGCGTGGCTGGGCCTGCGCCTTTCCAGTAGCGCGGCGCAGGCGCGCATCAGCCGCGACTACGTGGCCGACATGACGCAATTGTTCTGGTTGAGCGAGGACTTTCCACGGCGTCTGCGCCACGTGCGCTCGTTCCAGCGCGAGGACGTGGAAACCGGGCATTACGAGCGCATCTCCGCGCGCCTGGGCCAGGGCTATGCACAACAGCAGGCACTGGTGGCCAGCAGCCGACTGGTGCTCGAACTCACGGCAGTGGCCGCCATCGCCGGCATTCTGGTGCTGGCCAATCTATGGCAAGGCGGCGAGCGTGCCGCGCTGATCACGGTCAGCCTGCTGCTGGGGCGGCTGCTGCCGTATCTGGTCACCACGCGGCAAAGCGTGCAGCAACTGCGCTCTGCCTGGCCGGCCCTGCAACTGTGGCAACGCCATGTGGATCTGGGCGCCGCGCGTGCCCCGGCGTCTGCCGTCGCCGCCCGCTCGCTGCCCGCCGCGCTGCAGATCGAGCGCATTGCGCTGGCGCCGCCGCTGGCCCGGTTGGAGATCGCCGCGTTGGTGCTGGTGCCGGGTGAAATGACCCTGGTCGTGGGCCCGTCCGGCATCGGCAAGAGCAGCCTGATGGACGTGCTGTCCGGGCAGACGTCGCCGCAGCTGTTCGATGCGCACATGGGCGGGCGTCGGCTGGATTTTGCCGCCTACCGGCAGCTGGTCCGGCATGGCGCCTACCTCGGGCAGGGCGTGCGGCCGTGGCAGCGCAGCGTGCGCGATTGCCTGGACTGGGCGCTGCCGGGTGTGCCGGAGGCGCGCATGTGGGACGCGCTGAGCGACGTCGGTTTGCGCGCACGCCTGCAGCGCGAGGGGCAGGGGCTTGAGACCGTCATCCACGGGCAACCCAGCCGTCTGTCCGGGGGCGAGGTACAGCGGTTGTTATTGGCGCAGGTGTTGCTGCGCCAGCCCGCCCTGGCGGTGCTGGATGAAGCCACCAGCGCGCTCGATGCGGATGCCGAGCACCAGGTGCTGTGCATGCTGCGGCAGCGTCTGCCGCAGACCGCATTGGTCGTGGTCTCGCACCGCACCAGCCTGGCCGCGGTGGCCGACCGCACGGTGACCTTGGGCGCCGCGCCTGACGGGCAGGCGCAGGGCAGGGCGGCGGTCGCCATCACGCGCGGCGCATGATGCGCGCAGCGCCACCGCGCGCCCGCTAACCGGCGATGTCTTCCAGTGCACGATTGCGCGTGCGCGGGCCGAACACGGCGATCACGCTCGCCACGATCGACATGCTGATCACGATGAAGCCCAGCACGCCGTCGCTGCCGACCCGGCCCAGCAACCAGCCGATCAATACGCTGCTGAACGCGGTGGACAGGCGACTGAACGAATAGCAGAAGCCCACCGCACGCGCGCGCAGTGTGGTGGGGAACAGCTCGGCCTGGTACCCGTGATAGGCAAAACTCATCCAGGCATTGCAGAACGCGATCATGGCGCCGCACAACACCATGCCGATGGCCTGCTGCTGCAGCGAAAACGCCACCCCGAACACCACCGCGCCCAGCGCCGATGCGGTGATCTGCCACTTGTTTTCCCAGCGCTGTGCAACGCGCAGCAACAGCAGCGGCGCCAGCGGGTAGGCCAGCGAGATCGCAAACGAATATCCCAGGCTCCTGCTCACCCCGTTGCCCTGTGCGGCAATCAGCGCCGGCAGCCAGTTGCCGAAGCCGAAGAAGCCGATGGCCTGAAAAATATGGAACACCACCAGCATGCCGATGCGGCCGCGATACGGCGCGCGCCACAACCGCGAGACCTGTGCCCGGCCGGTCGGCCGCGCGGCGGCCGCCTGCGGTGCCGGCAACGGCGCGCCGAGATCGCGCATGCAGCGGGCTTCGAGTTGCGCCAGCACCGCGTCCGCTTCGGCGTGGCGGCCCTGCGCGACCAGCCAGCGCGCCGATTCCGGCAGGCGGCTGCGCACCCACCAGATCGCCAACGCAAACACGCCGCTCAGCAGCACTACCCAGCGCCAGCCGCTGACGCCCAGCGGCGCGTGCGGCACCAGCAGCCAGGCGGCCAGGGCGACGGCGGGCACCGCCAGAAACTGCACGAAGAACGCGAATGCGAACGCCGCGCTGCGCATGTGCCGCGGCACCAGCTCTGACAGGTAGGTATCGATGGTGACCAGCTCGATGCCCAGCCCGATGCCAACCAGAAAGCGCAGCACGATCACGCCGGTGGCGGTGCTTTGCAGCCCCATCGCCACGGTCGCGGCGGTGTACCAGACCAGTGCAAAGGTGAACACCGGGCGGCGCCCGAAGCGATCGGCAAACGGGCTCAGCAGCGCGGCACCGACAAACAGGCCCAGGAAGGTCGCCGCCGCGAACGCGGCCTGATCGGACATGCCAAACGCGCCGTCGGCACCGCTGGCAAAGATGCCGTCGGCGATCAGCCCGGGGCTGATGTAGGCGGTCTGGAACAGGTCGTACAGCTCGAAGAAGCCGCCCAGCGCCAGCAGGCCAACCAGCCGCCACAGCGTGGCGCTGGCCGGCAAGCGATCGATCCTCGCTGCAATCTGCGCGGAAGGCGAGGGCGGTACAGGGGCAGGCGCGGCAATCGGAGACATGTGCAGCCAGTCGTAGACGGAGCGGCGCCATCATAGGCAGTGCCCAGATCCCACGTCGGCCATGCTTCGCGGCGCAGTCAAGGCGTTCGCCTGCAGGCAAGATGGCGCTGGGCATGCGAACACCAGCGGACAGCACGACAAGCGTGCATCCAAGGTCCACCAAGCTTCACCCTTACCCTCATCCGGCGCTACGCGCCACCTTCTCCCGGAGGGAGAAGGGATAGCCGCTCCCGCCGGAGAATGGTTGGGCGAGGGCCCCTGTGCCGAGAGTCGGGCAGGCCACGAAGCACTCCGCTTCATTGCAGCCCCCAGTGCATGCTTATCACTACTCGGTCCCACAACCCACCCGTTGTCCGACTGCTGGAATGCTGTAATCCCCTCAGTGCCCGTGAAACCGCTGGCAATCCCCGCCGGGCAGCCCCATTTCCTGCACATCATTCCTCCGGAGCCGTCCGATGACGCCCATTTCCGTGCTCGACCTGGCGCCCGTCTGCGAAGGCAGCGACACCACCCACGCCTTCGCCAACATGCTCGATCTGGCGCAACACGCCGAGCGCTGGGGCTACCAGCGTTACTGGCTGGCCGAGCACCACAACATGCCCGGGATCGCCAGCGCGGCCACCGCCGTGCTGATCGGTCATGTGGCCGGGGGCACCAAGACCATTCGTGTCGGTGCCGGCGGCATCATGTTGCCCAACCACGCCCCGCTGCAGGTGGCCGAGCAATTCGGCACGCTGGCCTCGCTGTATCCGCAGCGTATCGACCTGGGGCTGGGCCGCGCGCCCGGCACCGACCAGCCGACCGCGCGTGCCTTGCGCCGTTATTTCGATAGCGCCGACCAGTTCCCGCAGGATGTGGCGGAGTTGTTGCGTTACTTCGCGCCCGCCGTGCCGGGACAGCTGGTGCAGGCGGTTCCCGGTGCCGGCCTGGACGTGCCGGTGTGGCTGCTGGGGTCCAGCCTGTTCAGTGCGCGGCTGGCGGCGGCAATGGGCTTGTCGTTCGCATTTGCCTCGCACTTCGCGCCCGACGCGATGGACGAGGCGGTGGCGATCTACCGCCGCGAATTCCGCCCGTCCGCACAGCTGGCCAAGCCGCACGCGATGCTTGCGCTGAACGTCGTGGCGGCCGACACCGAGGCGCAGGCGCGGCGCCTGTTCACCACCCAGCAGCAGAGTTTCGTGAATCTGCGACGTGGCAGGCCCGGCAAGATTCCGCCGCCGATCGATGACATCGACGCCTTCTGGCAGCCGCACGAGCGCGCCGGCGTAGAGCGCGCGCTTGCATGCACGGTGCTGGGCGATGCGGAGCAGGTGGCGCACGGCGTGGCGGCCTTCATCGAGCGGCATGCGCCCGATGAGTTGTTGTTCACTGCCAACATCTACGACCACAGCGCACGTCTGCGCTCGTTCGAACTCGCGGCCGCTGCCTGCCGCGAGCTGGACGTGACCACTGCGTGATTCACGTCGCTTTGCGCGGCGATCCGCTCAGATGCGTGCATCTCCATCAGGAAGGCAGGCATGCAATTTCAGGATCGCAGCGACAGCATCAAGCAGTTGGCGGAATTGATTCGCGGCGTGGACATCGCGATGTTCACCACCGTGTCGGCGGACGGCAAGCTGGTCAGCCGTCCGCTGGGCACGCAGGAAGTGGAATTCGATGGCGACCTGTGGTTCGCCACCGCGGCCGACAGCCCAAAGGTGGCCGAGATCGCCGCCGACCCGCGCGTCAACGTGGCCTACGCGTCGGCCTCCAGGAACACCTATGTGTCGGTCGCCGGAACCGCGCGTGTCGTCCACGACCGCGCCAAGATCGATGCATTGTGGTCGCCGGCAATGAAGGTGTTTTTCCCCGGTGGCAAGGACGATCCCAACCTGCGCCTGATCCATGTGCGCGCCGAATCGGCCGAATATTGGGACGGCCCGAGCGGCCTGCTCGGCAAGGCCTTGTACTTCGTCATGACCGCCGTGACCGACGACACTGCCAGCCTTTCGGACAACCGCGTGGTCGATCTGAAGTAAGCAGGACCTGACCTGGTGTGGCGACGACGATCAGCCCCTTGCCAAGCAAGAGCGAAGCGCCGTGCACGTTCCTGGTGCGTGTAGCGCAGGACTGCGCGCAAGGCGCGTGGCGTAGCCCTGACCAGATCGCCCAACCCCGCGCAACGCGTGTGAGCCCCTCTCCTGCGGGAGAGGGGTTGGGGTGAGGGTAAGGTCGCTCGCAACACGTCAGCGCCCGGGAAACAGATCGGCGCTGCCGAGAGCCGTCAAGACAGTTTCCACCAAGCCAGCTCAGCCAACACCGTCGCCAAACCTCCGCAGGCCAGCACACCGCACGCCCCACCACCGACACACGCGCAGCCAAGCTACATCAGTGAGCGCACACCAACACCCGCCGGTGACCGCAGTCTCAACGCCAGGCCACCGGCCACCAGCCGCGAATCAGGTCCACCAACTGATCCGAGGTCACGCCGAACACGGCAATCGAGATCAATGCCGCCGCCCAGCCCGCCAGCATCAGGGCGCCATCGCGCTCCAGCAGGGCCAGCGCAAACAGCAGCAGAATCAGCCCGAACAGATAGTTGGTGAACGGGATCGGCAGCGTCAGCAGGACGCCAACCAGCACCAGCAGCGCCCCGGTGAACACCTGCGCCGGCATGCGGTCCAGCACACCATGCAGGCGTGGCCTGAGCAGACGGTCCAGCCGCTGCAGGGTCGGCGCCAGCTTCGCCACGAAGCGCTGGCTGGTGCGCCGCTTCGGGCCACGGTCGCCGATGAACCCCGGCACCCAGGGCTTGCGCAGGCAACACATCATCTGCAGGCCGATCAGTACCGTCAGCGGGCCGCTGATGCCGCCGGCCACGCCGGGGATGGGAATGAAGGATGGCAGGATCGCCAGGAACAGGAACACGCCGAATGCGCTCTGCTGCAGATCGGCCAGGATCTCGCGCACACGCAACACGTGCTCCGGGTCGCCGTCGCTGAAGGCTGCCAGCAAGCTGCGGATGCCCTCGTTGCGGTAACGCATCTGTTCGCTGCCGGCGTCCTCCGAAGGCGGCGCGCCGTTATCCGACGATGTCATCGCTGCCCTCGTCGCCGACGCGGCTCAGCAGCAACTTGTCCACGCGCGCGCCGTCCAGATCCACGATCTCGATCCGCCAGCCCGCCCAGTCGAAGAATTCGCCGGCCTGCGGAATCCGGCCGAAGTAATAAATGCAGAGCCCGGCCAGCGTGTGGTAGTCGCCCTCGTCGGCATCCGGCAGTTCGGCACCCAGCACCTCGCGCAGCTCTTCCACCGGCAGCGAGCCGTCGATCAGCAGCGAGCCGTCCGCGCGCGTCACCACCAGCGCATCTTCGTCGGTGTTTTCCACCGCCTGCAGACGGCCGACCACCGCACCCATCAGGTCGCTGATGGTCACCAGGCCGCGGATCTCGCCGTATTCGTCGACCACCAGGGCCATCGACTGCTGTTCTTCGCGAAAGATTTCCAGCAGCTTCATCGCGTGCGTGGATTCGGACACGAACAGGGTCTCGCGCAGCGCCTGGAACAGGTTCTCGCCGTGCCCGCCCATGCGCGTGACCAGCGATTTGACTTCCAGGACCCCGGCAATGTCCTGGTCGCTGCCGCGGTACACGGGGTAACGCGAGAATTCGTGCTCGCGCATCACCGCAAAGTTACGTTCCGGTTCGGCATTGGCATCCAGCCAGGCGATGCGGTTGCGCGGGGTCATCAGACTGTCGGCGGTACGGTCGCCCAGTCGCATCACGCGATTCATCATGTCGCGCTCGTGCGCGTCGATCACGCCGGCCTCGTGGCTTTCGGCCACCAGCATGCGGATCTCTTCCTCGGTCACCGATGCCGATTCGTCCTTGCCCATGCCCAGCATGCGCAGCACCAGCCGGGTCGAGCGTGCCAGTACCCACACGCCGGGCGCGGCGATCCTGGCCAGCCAGGTCATCGGCACCGCGACCACCCCGGCGATGTCCTCGGAGTTGCGCAGCGCCAGCCGTTTGGGCACCAGCTCGCCAAAGATCAACGTCAGGAAGGTGATCAGCGCCACGGCCAGGGTGCTGCCGATCACCACCGAGTAGGGGCGCGGCTTGCCGACCAGCTCGAACGAGGCAGACAACGCCGGGAACACGCCCTGCAGCCAGCTGCTGATCGCCTCGCCGATGGCTTCACCGCCGAACACACCGGTCAGGATGCCGATCAGGGTGATGCCGATCTGGACCGTGGACAGAAAGTTCTCGGGGCTTTCGGCCAGGGCCAGCGCCCGTGCGGCGCGCTTGCTGGAGCCGGCCATCTGCTTTAGGCGGCTCTTGCGCGAGGTCATCAACGACATCTCCGACATGGCGAAGAAGCCGTTCAACAGGATCAGGGCGATGACAATCAGAAACTCAACCACGGGCGTCTTCCCCGGTCAGTGAAGGGGAGGGCGGGCAAGCACGGGGTTGGCCGGCGCGCGCAAGGGCGGGGCGGCAACGGGGGAATATAGGGTCGTCTTCCATAGGGTGCGCCCGAAGGCGCGCAAGCATGGTAGCAAACCACAGGGTGGTTCGAGCCGGGAAATGCCGGCGTGAAGGCCGCAGGCGGCATCGATATACCCAGACAGGTCATGGACCGGTCATAATTCAACCCTGGTGCCGTCCTCCCTCGACGGCAGGAAGTTCTCCACCCATGTTCTCGTTGCAGACCATCTTCGGTTCCGGCAAGCAGTTCTATTCGCTCCTGAACGAAGCGGCGCAGGCCGCCTACGACAGCACCAAGGCGTTGCACGCCATGATGCGCGAGTCCGACCGGCAGCCCGCACTGGACGCCTTCAAGCTCGCCCGCCTGCGCGAACGCGCTGCCTCCGACAAGATCGGCCAGGCCTTGGTGGACAGCTTCATGACCCCGATCGAGCGCGAAGACATCGAAGCGCTGGGTTCGGCGTTGTACAAGATTCCCAAGCAGGTCGAGAAATTCGCCGACCGCTATTCGCTGGCCACCCAGCACCTGGAACACATCGACTTCGCCCCGCGCGCGGCGATGCTGGAGCAGGCTGCCGCGGTGGTGGTGGAGATGGTCGACGACCTGCCGCGCATGAACATCGATCGCATGACCGCGCTCAACGACAAGCTGCGCATGCTCGAGAACGAGGCCGACCGTCTGATGCTCGAGCTGTATCGCGACATCTATTCCGGCCGCCTGGATACGCTGCAGATGTTCCTGCTCAAGGAGTTCTTCGAGATCCTGGAAAAAGCCATTGACCGTTGCCGCGAGGCAGGGGTGGTGGTGTACCAGATCGTGTTGAAGAACAGCTGAGGTCGCCGCGTGCTTACCCTTGTTCTGGTGGTGATCCTGGCCGCGTTGGTGTTCGAGTTCATCAACGGCTTCCACGACACCGCCAACTCCATCGCCACCGTGGTCGCCACCAAGGTGCTGTCGCCGGGCTGGGCGGTGATGCTGGCGGCCGGCATGAACCTGATCGGCGCCCTCACCGGTACCGCAGTGGCGCTGACTATTGCCTCGGGCCTGCTCAACACCAGCGTGGTGGAGGTCACCCCGCAGGTGATCCTGTGCGCACTGCTGGGCGGCATCATCTGGAACCTGATCACCTGGTGGAAGGGCCTGCCGTCGTCGTCCTCGCACGCGCTGATCGGTGGCCTGTGCGGCGCCGGCCTGGCCGCGGCGCACAACAACTGGGACGCGCTGATCTGGTCGGAGAACATCGGCAACTGGGCCAAGAACAAGGGCCTGTTGTGGAAGGTGTTCGTGCCGATGATCACCTCGCCGATCGCCGGCTTTCTGCTCGGCATCGTGGTGATGGTGCTGCTGTGGGCGATCATTGCCGGCATGTCCAGGCTTGGCGGCCCGATCGGGCGGCTGGCGCGGCCGCGCTGGGTCAATGCGTTCTTCGGCAAGGCGCAGATCGCCTCGGCTGCGTACATGGGCTACGCGCACGGTCACAACGACGCGCAGAAGACCATGGGCATCATCGCCATGACCCTGATCGGCGCGCAGTCGGCCGGCGCACTGGATGACCTGCCCAGCTGGCTGTCGTTCCTGCACCCGGGCACCGGTCTGGCCGCCGGTGCCGGTATCCCGATGTGGATCGTGCTGACCTGCGCGGTGGTGATGGCGGCCGGCACGGCGTCCGGCGGCTGGAAGATCATCAAGACGCTCGGCCACAAGATGGTCAAGCTGCATCCCATCCACGGCTTTGCAGCCGAAACCAGCTCGGCCACGGTGCTCACCGTGGCCGCGCACTTCGGCATGCCGGTGTCCACCACGCACAGCATCTCCACCGCCATCATGGGCGTGGGCTTTGCCAAGAACCCGCGCTCGCTGCGGCTGGGCGTGATCGAGCGCATCGTCTGGGCCTGGATCCTCACCATTCCTGCGGCCGGCGGTGTGGCGTATCTGATCCTGCGCATGTTCGAGCTGTTCGGCTGGACCTGACACGGTGTCGCGGTGCGGTCACGCACCGCGACCACGATGCGGCCCTTGCGCAAGCGATCTGCCACCGGCGGTGTGCCTGTGCGTTCTGAGTGAGACCCTGCCTCGATGATGCTTGCCCTGGTGTGCGTGTTGTTCGGGTTTGCCTGGTTGATCGATCGCCGCGGCCTGCGGCGATTTTCGCGCGTGCTGGGCGGCATCAGCCTGGCGCTGGTGTTTGCCGTGGGCTGCGGCCCGTTGCCGTCATGGATGCTGCAACACCTGCAGCGCACCGGGGTCAACGACTTCAACGCGTGGGGCGCGCGCAACGTCATCGTGCTGCTCGGCGCCGGCACGGTGCGCCCGGAGGGGCGTGACGCGGTGGCCGAGGCCAACATGTTCGCCTACGGCCGCATTGTCGAATCGGCGCGGCTGTACCAGCAGTGCCGCCGCAGCGGCGGCGATTGCAAGATCGAGATCAGCGGTGGCGACGCGCGCGGCCTGGGCCTGTCCGAGGCGGTGGTCTACCAGCGCGTGTTGATCGGGCTGGGGATCGAGCGGGCGGATCTGATCATGGAGCCCTCCAGCATGAACACCTGGCAGAACGCGCAGTTCAGCCAGCCGCTGCTGCGCGCGCACCGGCCCGACCGCATCGTGCTGGTGTCCTCGGCCACGCATCTGCGCCGCGCCGAGCTGTACTTCCGCCACTTCGGCATCGACGCCGTGCCGGTGCGTGCGGACTGGCTGACCGCCTCCTGGTCGATGCTGCCGCAGAGCTACAACTTCACCCTGGCCGATGTGGCCCTGCACGAATACCTGGGCATCGCGCGCTACCGCGTCTACCAGTGGCTGGGCTGGAACGTCAAAGCCACCGAGCCCGGCGCGGTCTGAGCGGCACTGCAGCCCCGATGCAGCCGGGTCATTGCCCGGCGTCGACACGCTGACTTTTCTGCCGACACTCGCGTGACGACGTCCACTATCGCCATGATGGTCGGCGCGATGCTGCCGTCCAGCAGCAGGTCGCTGGCGCGCTGCGTCGGAACGTTGCGGAGCGGGTCAATGGGCTTACGTTGGAGCAGTGCCGATGCTGGACCCCTGGGGCCCGATGAATGCGCGGGCAGGCATGGATGCCGTGTGAACCGACGCGGCCTGCGAGTTAGGTGGCCTGGTCCGCTCAAGGATGCGCGCCGCCAAAAGCGCGCCCTTTTCCCTTCGTGACATAGTCCGCCTTAATGGGGGAGAAGCTGCCGCAGGCGCGGATGGGGGTGCCGGCGAAGCCTCGCGTCATCCATTACACAGTGGCTTCGCCCCGTACCCTCACCCCAAACCCCTCTTCGGGCGGGAGAGAGCTTCAACTTCCGAAATGTTCTAAGTTTTCGGCGGTTTCAAACTTCCAATGAAGCCAGATCACCCTTGCTCTCAAGCCACTGCTTGCGGTCGCCGGCGCGCTTCTTGGCCAGCAACATGTCCATCAACGAACGGGTCTGTTCGCCATCGTCGATGGTGAGCTGCACCAGCCGGCGGGTATCCGGATGGATGGTGGACTCGCGCAGCTGCTGTGGGTTCATCTCGCCCAGGCCCTTGAAGCGGGTGACGCTGATCTGGCCCTTCATCTTTTCGCGCGCAATCTTGTCCAGCAGCGTGGTCTTTTCTTCTTCGTCCAGCGCATAGAACACCTGCTTGCCCACGTCCACGCGGAACAACGGCGGCATCGCCACGAACACGTGGCCGGCGGCCACCAGCGCAGGGAAGTGCTGCAGGAACAGCGCCGTCAGCAGCGTGGCGATATGCAGGCCGTCGGAATCGGCGTCGGCCAGGATCACCACCTTGCCGTAGCGCAGCCCGGTGATGTCGTCCTTGCCGGGGTCGCAGCCGATCGCGATCGCCAGGTTGTGCACTTCCTCGGAGGCCAGCACGCTGCCGGACGCCACTTCCCAGGTGTTGAGGATCTTGCCGCGCAGCGGCAGGATCGCCTGGAAATCCTTGTCGCGCGCCTGCTTGGCCGAGCCGCCGGCCGAGTCGCCTTCGACCAGGAACAGCTCGGTGCGCGACAGGTCCTGGCTGATGCAATCGGCCAGCTTGCCGGGCAGGGCCGGGCCCTGGGTCACCTTCTTGCGGACGATCTGCTTTTCGGTCTTCAGCCGTGCGCTGGCACGGTCGATGGCGATCTGCGCGATCTTCTCGCCGATCTCCACGTTCTGGTTGAGATACAGGCTGAAAGCGTCATGCGCGGCGCCTTCGATGAAGCCGGCGGCCTGGCGCGACGACAGGCGTTCCTTGGTCTGACCGGAGAACTGCGGGTCGGTCATCTTCAGGCTGAGCACGAAGGTGACCCGGTCCCAGACATCTTCCGGCGCCAGCTTGACGCCGCGCGGCAGCAGGTTGCGGAAATCGCAGAACTCGCGCAGCGCATCGGTCAGGCCCGAACGCAGACCGTTGACGTGGGTGCCGTGCTGCGCGGTGGGGATCAGGTTGACGTAGCTTTCCTGCACCAGCTCGCCTTCCGGCACCCAGGCCGCGGCCCAGTCCACGATCTCGGTGTCCTTCTTCAGGCTGCCCACGAACAGCTCGGCCGGCAGCAGTTCGTGCTCGGCCATCTCGCCTTTCAGATAGTCGCGCAGGCCGTTTTCGAAGTACCAGCTGTCCTGCTCGCCGGTGGCTTCGTCATGCAGCTTGACGGTCAGGCCGGGGCACAGCACCGCCTTGGCCCGCAGCAGGTGGCGCAGTGCGCGCACATTGAATTTGGGCGTGTCGAAGTACTTCGGGTCGGCCCAGAAGCGCAGCCGCGTGCCGGTGTTCTTCTTGCCGACGGTGCCGACCACTTCCAGCTTGGAGGCGGCGTTGCCGTCGCGGAACTCCATGCGGTGCTCGCTGCCTTCGCGCTTGATGAACAGCTCGACCTTGGTCGAGAGCGCGTTGACCACGCTCACGCCCACGCCGTGCAGGCCGCCGGAGAAGGTGTAGTTGCGGTTGCTGAACTTGCCGCCGGCGTGCAGCCGGGTCAGGATCAATTCGACACCCGGGATCTTCTCTTCCGGGTGGATGTCCACCGGCATGCCGCGGCCGTCGTCGGACACCTCGCAGCTGCCGTCCTTGTACAGCGTGACCTCGACCTGCCGGGCGTGGCCGGCCAGCGCCTCGTCGACCGAGTTGTCGATCACTTCCTGCGCCAGGTGGTTCGGGCGCGCGGTGTCGGTGTACATGCCCGGGCGGCGTTTGACCGGGTCCAGGCCCGACAGCACTTCAATATCGGCGGCGTTATAACGGGTGTTCATGCATCTCGTTGGCACGTGAAACGACGCGCAAGTGTGGGGGCTGAGGCAACTTTTTGCACGTGGCAGGCGTTCAGTGCGGGGCGGGGTGACGGTGGCTACCCTGGCGTTGGTTTCGGAACCAAACGTCCCCACCTGAGGATGTCACCGGACCGGAGGACACCATGAAGTTCAAGCATATTCTGATGCTCACCCTGGGTGCGGCCGCCGTGGCGGCACTTCCCGCCATGGCGCAGGCGGCCCCGCAGCAGGCCGGGCAGGGCGCCAGCGCACAGAAGAACGACGACGCCAAGGCCAAGACCGACGCCGAGCGCAAGGCCGAGCGCCGCGCGGCTGCCGCCGCGCAGAAGCCCAAGGCCGACAGCGCTCCGCGCGAGGAAGAGGAAGAAGAAAAGCCCTCGCGCTGAGTCTTCTGTCAGGTCACCGCGTGACATGGACGCCCCGGCTTCGGCCGGGGCGTCTGCATTTGCAGGTGCGTAGCCGAATTTTCCGCGCGGGATGGCCTCGCCGTCACGCAACCCTTGGGCATTCGCCCGTCACCCGTTAAACTATGGCTTTCCGGGAGGCCTTGAGCCCCATGACTCCCCTGATTTTCGTAACAGGCGGTGTAGTGTCCTCGCTAGGCAAGGGCATCGCCGCAGCTTCGCTTGCGTCCATTCTTGAAGCGCGTGGCCTGAAGGTCACGATGATGAAGCTGGACCCGTACATCAATGTGGACCCGGGCACGATGAGCCCGTTCCAGCACGGCGAGGTCTACGTCACCGACGACGGTGCCGAAACCGACCTTGACCTTGGCCACTACGAGCGCTACGTGCGCACGCGGCTGTCGCGCAAGAACTCGGTGACCACCGGGCGGATCTACGAGAACGTGATCCGCAAGGAACGTCGCGGCGATTATCTGGGCGCCACCGTGCAGGTGATCCCGCATATCACCGACGAAATCCGCCGTTGCATCGACGAGGCCACGGCCGGCTTCGATGTGGCGCTGATCGAGATCGGCGGCACCGTGGGCGATATCGAATCGCTGCCGTTCCTGGAAGCGATCCGTCAGGTGCGCACCGAGCGCGGCGCCGAAAAGGCCATGTTCATGCACCTCACCCTGGTGCCGTACATCGCGGCGGCCGGTGAGTTGAAGACCAAGCCGACCCAGCATTCGGTCAAGGAACTGCGCTCGATCGGCATCCAGCCGGACGTGCTGCTGTGCCGCTCCGAGCAGGCGGTGCCGGATTCGGAGCGTCGCAAGATCGCACTGTTCACCAATGTCTCCGAGCGCGCGGTGATCAGCTGCCCGGATATCGACGTGCTGTACGGCATGCCGCTGGAATTGCTGCGCCAGGGACTGGACGAATTGGTCATCGACCAGTTCAAGCTGCACGACAAGGTCGCTGCCGCCGATCTGTCCGAGTGGGCGGCGGTGGTGGATGCGGTCAAGCATCCGCTGGACGAGGTCAACATCGCCGTGGTCGGCAAGTATGTCGATCACCAGGACGCCTACAAGTCGGTGGCCGAAGCGTTGCGCCACGGCGGCCTGCGTCAGCGCACCAAGGTCAACCTGAAGTGGCTGGAGGCGCAGGATCTGGAGGGCAGCGACATGTCTGCCTTGCAGGACATCGACGGCATCCTGGTGCCGGGCGGTTTCGGCGATCGCGGTTTCGAAGGCAAGGTGCAGACCTCCAGGTTTGCGCGCGAGCACAAGGTGCCGTACTTCGGCATCTGTTACGGCATGCAGGCGGCGGTGGTGGACTATGCGCGCCATGTTGCCGACCTGGACGCGGCCAACAGCACCGAGAACGATCGCCAGTCGCCGCATCCGGTGATCGGCCTGATCACCGAATGGCGCACCGCCACCGGCGAAGTCGAAAAGCGCGACGAAAAATCCGACCTGGGCGGCACCATGCGGCTGGGCTTGCAGGAGCAGCGGCTCAAGCCGGGCACGCTGGCACGCGAGGTCTATGGCAAGGACGTGGTGGCCGAGCGTCATCGTCACCGCTACGAGTTCAACAACCGCTACCGCACCCAGCTGGAAGACGCCGGTCTGGTGATTTCCGGCAAGTCGATGGACGACACGCTGGTGGAAGTGGTGGAGCTGCCGCGCGATGCGCACCCGTGGTTCCTGGCCTGCCAGGCGCACCCGGAATTCCTGTCCACGCCACGCGACGGGCACCCGTTGTTCATCGGATTCGTGCGTGCCGCGCGCGAAAAAAAGGCGGGCGGCAAGTTGCTCAAGGAAGCGCGTGCGTGAGTTCCCTCTCCCCTTGGGAGAAGGTGCCCTGAAGGGGCGGATGAGGGCGCGCCGCAACGCACTGGAAGATGGCAGCCATGACGAGCGCGTCCCTACGCGCCAGCCAGGGCAAACCATCTTGCTTCAGCAGTACTTTGCAACCGCACCCTCACCCCAACCCCTTTCCCGGTGGGACAGGGACTCAGATCATGGCGCCTCCCTTCTCTCGTCGGGAGAAGGTGCCCCGTAGGGGCGGATGAGGGTGCGCCGCAATGCACTGGAAGGTGGCAGCCATGACGAGCGCGTCGCTACGCGCCAGCCAGGGCAAACCATCATGCTTCAGCAGTACTTCGCAACCATACCCTCACCCCAACCCCTCTCCCGATGGGAGAGGGGCTTCAATCGAAATAAGGTGACCTGATGAAACTGTGTGACTTCGAAGTTGGTCTGGATCAGCCGCTGTTCCTGATCGCCGGCCCCTGCGTGATCGAGTCGATGCAGCTGCAGCTCGACGTGGCCGGCAAGCTCAAGGAGATCACCGGCAAGCTCGGGGTCAACTTCATCTTCAAGTCGAGCTTCGACAAGGCCAACCGCACCTCCGGCACCAGCTTCCGTGGCCCGGGCCTGGAAGAAGGCCTGAAGGTGCTGGACGCAGTGAAAAAGCAGATCGGCGTGCCGGTGCTCACCGACGTACACGAATACACCCCGATGAACGAGGTCGCCGCCGTCGTCGACGTGCTGCAGACCCCGGCATTTCTGGTACGCCAGACCGACTTCATCAAGAACGTCTGCGCCGCCGGCAAACCGGTCAACATCAAGAAGGGCCAGTTCCTGGCGCCGTGGGACATGAAGCCGGTGGTGGACAAGGCCAAGTCGACCGGCAACGAGCAGATCATGGTCTGCGAGCGTGGCGCCTCGTTCGGCTACAACAACCTGGTCAGCGACATGCGCTCGCTGAGCGTCATGCGCGATACCGGCTGCCCGGTGGTGTTCGACGCCACCCATTCGGTGCAGTTGCCGGGCGGGCAGGGCAGCAGCTCCGGTGGCCAGCGCGAATTCGTGCCGGTGCTGGCGCGGGCGGCGGTGGCGGTCGGTATTTCCGGCCTGTTCGCCGAAACCCATCCGGATCCGTCCAAGGCGCTGTCCGATGGCCCCAATGCGTGGCCGCTGGACCGCATGGAAGAGCTGCTGGAAACGCTGATGGAACTGGACGCCGTCACCAAGAAGCACGGGTTCGCGCGCTTCGCATGAGTTCCGATCCGTGGGCGTTGGCGGCACCGTGTCGCCAACCCCGGCACTGGCGGCACTGGCCCTGGGGCTGGATGGCGTTGGGTTTTTCGCTTGCAGCATGGGCCTGTCTGGCCGTCATGGCCTTCTTGGTAACCGCCAGCATCGGCATGCCAGGCGACGGCAACCATGCGATGCAGGCCACGCGCGTTCCGATGTTTGTCACGCTGTGGGCAGGCGCGCTGGTAGCGCTGGGAGGGTTTGTCGCCAGCCCGGTCGCGTTGTCGCTGCGTCGCCAGCCGGGCGCTGCAGCCATGGGTCTGGCGCTGCTGCTGCTCTTGCTACTGCTGTCTTGTTTGTCGCTGCTGGGACTGAAGGCCTAGCTGCCTAGTCTTGCCGGTCAGGCGCTCATCGGGCCAATGCCATTTGGCAATGGACCGGTGTGCGGCGATAATCCGGCAGCTTGTTTCCGGTGTACTTCCCCCTTACTGGTAACCGATCGACCTATGACCACTATCGCCAAGATCCTCGCCCGCGAAATCCTCGATTCCCGCGGCAATCCCACGCTGGAGGCCGAAGTCACGCTGGACGACGGCTCGTTCGGTCGCGCCGCCGTGCCCTCGGGTGCCTCGACCGGCACCAAGGAAGCGGTGGAGCTGCGCGATGGCGACAAGACCCGCTACCTGGGCAAGGGCGTGCGCCACGCGGTGGACAACGTCAACGGCACCATCGCCGAGACGCTGAAGAACTTCGATGCGGCCGACCAGCAGGGTCTGGACCGTCGCCTGATCGATCTGGATGGCACCGAGAACAAGGGCCGCCTGGGTGCCAACGCATTGCTGGGTGTGTCGCTGGCCGCCGCGCATGCCGTCGCCGCCTCGCGCAAGCAGCCGCTGTGGCAGTACCTGTCCACCATCACCGAGGCCGACGTCAAGCTGCCGGTGCCGATGATGAACATCATCAACGGTGGCGCGCATGCCGATAACAACGTCGACTTCCAGGAGTTCATGGTGCTGCCGGTGGGCTGCAGCTCGTTCTCCGAAGCGCTGCGCGCCGGTACCGAAATCTTCCATTCGCTCAAGTCGGTGCTCAAGGGCCACGGCCTGAGCACGGCGGTGGGCGATGAAGGCGGCTTTGCGCCGGACTTCCGCAGCAATGTCGAAGCGCTGGACACCATTCTCGAGGCGATCGGCAAGGCCGGCTACACCGCGGGCGAAGACGTGCTGCTGGGCCTGGACGTGGCTTCCAGCGAGTTCTACGACAACGGCAAGTACAACCTGGTCGGCGAGAACAAGCGCCTGACCAGCGAGCAGTTCGTCGACTTCCTGGCCGACTGGGTCGCGCAATATCCGATCATCAGCATCGAAGACGGCCTGGCCGAAGACGACTGGTCCGGCTGGAAGCTGCTGACTGACCGCGTTGGCAAGAAGGTGCAGCTGGTGGGCGACGATCTGTTCGTCACCAACCCGAAGATCTTCAAGCAGGGCATCGACTCGGGTACCGCCAATGCGATCCTGATCAAGGTCAACCAGATTGGTACGCTGACCGAAACGCTGGAAGCCATCGCCATGGCGCATGCGGCCAATTACGCCTCGATCGTGTCGCACCGCTCGGGCGAAACCGAAGACACCACCATCGCCGACATCGCCGTGGCCACCACCGCCACGCAGATCAAGACCGGCTCGCTGTGCCGCAGCGACCGCGTCGCCAAGTACAACCAGCTGCTGCGCATCGAGCAGGCACTGGGGTCCGGCGCGCGTTACGCCGGCCGCGACGCGTTCGTCTCGATCAAGCGATAAGCCGTGCGCAACTGGCGCTGGCTACTGCTGGTGCTGGCGGTGCTGCTGGCTTGGCTGCAGTACCGCTTCTGGTTCGGGCCTGGGAATTCCGGTGAAGTCATGATGCTGGAAGCCCAGGTCGCGCATCAGACACAGGACAACGAAGGTCTGCGCCAACGCAACCAGGCGTTGGCAGCAGAGGTGAAGGACTTGAAGGACGGCGAGGCGGCAATCGAGGAACGCGCGCGCAGCGAGCTGGGCATGATCAAGCCGGGCGAGACGTTCTATCGCGTGGTCGAGGATGCGCCGCTGCCGTCAACCGCATCCACTGACGCAGCGGTCCCCACACAGCAAGCGCCCGACGCCACCGATCCGGTGGATCACCCATGACCGGCTCCATTTGGGCGATCGTGCCGGCCGCGGGGCGCGGCACGCGGTTTGGCGGGCCGGTGCCCAAACAATATCTGCCTGCCGGCGGTCAGCCGTTGATGGCGTATACGCTGGCGGCGCTGGCCGCGCACCCGGCCGTGGCCGGCATCCTGGTGGCGATCGCCCCCGGCGATGCCGACTGGCCCGGCTGGACTGCGGTGGAATCCACACCGGTGCTGACCTGCGTCGGAGGCGCGACGCGTGCGGCCTCCGTACTGGCCGGATTGCTGGCCTTGCCCGAGAGCGTGCGCGCAGACGACTTCGTGCTGGTGCATGACGCCGCACGGCCCAACCTGGCGCTAGCCGATCTGGATCGGCTGCTGGAAATCGGCCGCGGCGACCCGGTCGGCGCGATCCTGGCCGCACCGGTACGCGACACGCTCAAGCGTGCCGGCGACGATGGTGGCATCGACGGCACCGAACCGCGCGAACGCCTGTGGCGTGCGCTCACGCCGCAGCTCTTTCGGCGTCACCAACTCATCCGCGGCCTCACCGAAGCGTCGGCGGCCGGGGTGGAGGTGACCGACGAGGCCATGGCGATGGAGCGCCTGGGGCTGCGCCCGCTGTTGGTGGAAGGCGCCGAAGACAACTTCAAGGTCACTACGCCGACGGATCTGGCGCGCTTCGAATTCGAACTGGCGAGGCGGGGCCCGGCGCCCTGGAGCCGGGACCCGGACAGCCTCGATCCACCGTCTACTGTCTTGGCATCTGCCGTTCCGGGACCCGGGTTTCGGGTTCCCGGTCCCGAAGAGGTTTGATCCATGTCCTTCAATTTCCGAATCGGCCAGGGCTACGACGTCCATGCGTTCGGCGATGGCGATCACGTGATGCTCGGCGGTGTGCGCGTGGCGCACAGCCAGGGCGTTCTGGCGCACAGCGATGGCGACGTGGTGCTGCATGCGCTGTGCGATGCCATGCTGGGCGCGCTGGCGCTGGGCGATATTGGCGTGCATTTCCCGCCCTCCGACGCGCGCTGGAAGGACGCTGACAGCGCGCAGTTCCTGCAGCATTGCGACCAGTTGCTGCGCGAGCGCGGCTGGCGCGTGGGCAACGCGGACATCACGGTGATCTGCGAGCGGCCCAAGGTCGGCCCGCATGCATTGGCCATGCGCGAGCGCATCGCCGGCCTGCTGGCGATCGAGCTGGATGCGGTCAGCGTCAAGGCCACCACCAGCGAAAAGCTCGGCTTCACCGGTCGCAGCGAAGGCATCGCGGCGCAGGCGGCGGTGCTGCTGGGCAAGATCGCCATCTAGACGCGCTCCTGCATGCCGCGCATCGGCATGCGTCCTCACATTCCGCGCCGAGAGCTCGGCACACCGCGCGCGATGGGTCGGCGCAAAGGCGAACACCACCATGAGCGAAACCTCCCAGCTTCCACGCGCACACGGGCCTGCAGTGCTGTGCGCGGCAATGCGCAGCACCCCGGAAGACTTCCAGGTTGACGAGTTACCGTCGTTCGAGCCATCCGGCGAAGGCGAACACTTGCTGCTCACCATTCGCAAGCGCGGCCAGAACACCGCCTACGTCGCCAAACAACTGGCGCGCTGGGCAGGCATCGCCGAGATGGGCGTCAGCTACGCCGGCCTGAAGGATCGCCATGCGGTGACCACCCAGCGCTTCAGCGTGCATCTGCCAAAACGCATCGCACCGGATCTGGCAACGCTCGACGATGCGCAGATGCAGGTGGTCGAAAGCACCTGGCATCACCGCAAGCTGCAGCGCGGCGCGCTGCTCGGGAACCGCTTCGTGCTGACATTGCGACAGGTGCAAGGTGAGCGCGAGGCCATCGAACGACGTCTGCAGGCAATTGCGGCGCGTGGCATTCCCAACTGGTTCGGCGAACAGCGCTTCGGCCGCGACGGCGGCAATGTCGCCTCCGCGCTGGCGATGTTCGGCTACGCGCAGGACGCCGACGGCACGTTGGCCCCGGCCCCAAAGCGACGCCTGCGCAACGATCAACGCTCGATCCTGCTGTCGGCCGCGCGTTCGTCGCTGTTCAATCGCGTGCTGGGCGCACGTGTGGAGCAGGGCAACTGGGATATCGGCCTGGACGGCGAGGCATGGATGCTCGACGGCTCGCGCAGCGTGTTCGGTCCGGAGCCGTGGAGCGAGGTGCTGGCCGAACGATTGGCGCGGTTCGATATCCATCCCAGCGGCCCCTTGTGGGGCGCGGGCGAACTGCGCTCGACCGGGCAGGCTGCAGCGGTCGAGCAGGGCGCCCTGTCGGATCCGCAGTCCGAAGTCTTGCGTCAGGGCCTTGAAGCGGCAGGATTGAAGCAGGAGCGCCGCGCATTGCGGTTGCGTCCGCAAGGCCTGGATTACCGCTGGCCGGAAGCGCAGACCCTGCAGGTGGAATTCGCACTGCCGCCGGGCTGCTACGCCACCGCGGTGCTTTGGGAATTGGGAGAAGTCAGCGACGCCGGCCGTGCCGCGCCGCAGCTGCGTACCGACGCCTGAGCGTCGTTCTCGTAGGAGCGGCCCTGGCCGCGACAGGCATGTCTCCGACGCCCCGCGCCGCCAGGACCGCTCGTGCACGGCCTCGCCAGGTTGCGACTACTTCCGCGCCAGCAACACCAGCAAGGCCCCGGTGCCACCCTGGGTGGGCGGCGCCGAATGGAACGCCAGCACATCGTTGCGCTGGCGCAGCAGGCGGTCTATCAGGTTCTTCAGCACCGGCGTGCCGTTGTCCGACTGCAGGCCCTTGCCGTGGATGATGCGCACGCAGCCATGTTCGTGTGCATGCGCCTCGAGCAGGAACTGGCGTAGCAACGCCTCGGCCTGCGCTGCGGTGGCGCCATGCAGATCCAGTTCGTCCTGCACCGAAAACTGGCCGCGCTTGAGTCGCTGGAACAGGCGGGCCGGAAGCGTGTCGCGGCGGTAGCTGGCAGTATCGCCCGCCTCCAGCGGCCCGCTGTCGCGCAGCAGGCGGGCAAATTCCGAATGCGCGTCGGCCTCGTCGCGCTCGGCCATGCGCGCGCGCGGTTTCGGTCGCGGCTTGGCATTGGCCGGCGGCGCGACCTCGCGGATCGGCTTGACCGTGCCGATCGCCGCGCGAAACAGCGCGGCGTCGTCTTCGTCTTCAGGGTGGGACATGGCAACAGCGTAACCGTTCCAACCTCAGACGTACGCGAAGATCAAGCGCGAAGCCCAGGGACGCATCCGGTATCATGGCCCGGTTTTCCGAGGAGTCCCATGCGCGTACTGGTTAGCAACGACGACGGTGTCGACGCCCCCGGCATCCAGGTATTGGCCGAGGCGCTACGCCATGCCGGTCATGAAGTGATGGTGGTCGCGCCCGACCGCGACCGCTCCGGCGCCAGCAATTCGCTGACCCTGGATGTACCCATCCGCACCCGCCGCATTGATGCGCAGACCTGCGCGGTGGCCGGTACCCCGACCGACTGCGTGCATCTGGCGCTGACCGGGATGCTGGATTACGACCCGGACATCGTGGTGTCGGGCATCAACAACTCGGCCAATCTGGGCGACGACGTGATCTATTCGGGCACCGTCTCCGCCGCGATGGAAGGCCGGTTCCTCGGCCTGCCTGCGGTTGCGGTGTCCTTGGTCACCCACAACCACCAGGCGCACAACTATGCGACCGCCGCGCGCGCTGCGGTGGAAATCGTCGCTCGCCTGAAGGCCGACCCGTTGCCGGCCGACACCATCCTCAACGTCAACGTGCCGGATCTGCCCTGGTCGGATGTGCTTGGTTTCGAGGTCACCCGGTTGGGCAACCGTCACCGGTCCGAGCCCTGCGTGGAGCAGCGCGATCCGCGCGGCCGCACCGTGTACTGGATCGGCCCGGCCGGTCCCGAGCAGGATGCCGGCGCCGGCACCGATTTCCATGCGGTGCGTACCGGGCATATCTCGATCACGCCGATCCACGTCGATCTCACCCGCTACCAGGCGCTGGACACCGTGGCTGGCTGGGTGGGCGGATTGACCGCTGCGCTGGATGGACCGGCATGACGCCGAGGCTGCGCCTGCAACCGGAATCGGTCGGCATCGGCATGACCTCGCAGCGCGTGCGCGACCGCCTGGTCGAGCGCCTGCGCGAGGCCGGCATCCAGGACGAGGCCACGCTCAACGCCATGCGTACCGTGCCACGGCATCTGTTCATCGATGAAGCGCTGGCCTCGCGCGCCTACGAAGACACCGCGCTGCCGATCGGCCATGGCCAGACCATCTCCCAGCCCTGGGTCGTGGCGCGCATGACCGAGGCGGTGCTGCAGGTGGCGCCCACCAAGGTGCTCGAAGTGGGCACCGGCTCCGGCTACCAGGGCGCGATCCTCGCGGCGCTGGGCCTGGAGGTCTACACAGTCGAGCGCATCGGCGACCTGCTGCGGCAGGCGCGCAAGCGCTTCCGCCATCTGGGCATGAACGTGCGCAGCAAACATGACGATGGCCGCATCGGCTGGCCCGAGCATGGCCCGTACGATGCCATCGTGGTCACTGCCGCTGCGCCGGCATTGGTCGATGCCTTGGTCGATCAGCTGGCGGTCGGCGGACGTCTAGTCGCACCGGTGGGTGGTGCGTCCTCGCAGTCGCTGGTGCAACTCACCCGTGATGCCGACGGTGCCATCGCACAACAGGTTCTGGCCCCGGTCACGTTCGTCCCGCTGTTGTCGGGCATGCTGGATTGACCCCATGAGAGTTCCTCGATGAAGATTTTCGGGCCGTTGTACGACGTGGCCATCCGTTGGTCGCGCCACCGCCGCGCTCCGGCGCTGCTGACCGGCCTCAGTTTCGTGGAGGGCTTCATCTTCCCGGTGCCGCCGGAGGTGATGCTGGCGCCGATGTCGCTGGCCGAGCCCAAGCGCGCGCTGTGGTTCGCCACGCTGAGTCTGATCGGCTCGCTCAGTGGCGCGCTGGTGGGCTATCTGCTTGGCCACTTCGCCTTCGCCGCGCTGCAGCCGCTGATTGAATGGCTGGGCTGGAGCGCAAAGATCCAGGCGCAGATCGAAACCCTGCGCGCGCTGGTGGCCGAGTCGCCGTGGAAGGCATTCTGGGCCCTGGTGCTGGTCGGCTTCACGCCGATCCCGCTGAAGATCTTTACCTGGGCTTCGGGCGTGGTCGGCGTGCCGATCCTGCCGTTCATCGCCAGCATGCTGGTCGGTCGCGGCAAGCGCGTGTATCTGGTCGCCGGCGCGATCCGGCTGGGCGGTGCGCGCGCCGAAGCCGCGCTGCATCGCTGGATCGAGCCGCTGGGCTGGGTGGCGATGGCCGTGCTGGCGGTGGGAGCAGGGTGGCTGGTGTGGAAGACAACCAACGGATGAGCAAGTTGCAGATGAATTCGGTACGTAAGACAGCAGTCCTGCTCATGGTGGCGGCCGGGCTGGCCGCCTGCAGCAGCACCACGGTGGTGCGATCGCCGGGAGCCGGTGGTGGTTCTTCGTCCGCACGTCCATCTGCGGCGCCGCGTCCGTCGGTGCCGCGCCCCGGTGCAACGGTGACCGTCCAGCGTGGCGACACCCTGTATGCCATCTCGCGCCGCACCAACATCACCGCGCCGGATCTGGCCGCGTGGAACGGCCTGTCCTCGCCCAACACGATTTATCCCGGCCAGACCCTCAAGCTGTATCCGCCAGGTGCCAGCAAGCCCGGCAGCAGCAGCGCCCCGGTTGCCGGCACCGTGGTCCCGCCACGGCCGGCGGCCCCGGTCGCCGCACCGGTCAGCAGCGGGTTTCCATGGCGCTGGCCGGCCGATGGCGTGGTGGTCGGCACCTTCGTCACCGGCGAAACCACCAAGCAGGGAGTCGACATCGCCGGTGCCAGCGGCCAGGCCGTGCGTGCTGCTGCCGATGGCGTGGTGGTGTATTCCGGCGCCGGCCTGGTCGGCTACGGCGAGTTGATCATCATCAAGCACAACGACCAGTGGCTGTCGGCCTACGGCCACAACCGCAAGCGCCTGCTCAACGAGGGCCAGAGCGTCAAGGCCGGCCAGCAGATCGCCGAAATGGGCCGCAGCGGCGCCGCCCGCGACATGCTGCACTTCGAGATCCGCTACAACGGCAAGCCGGTGGATCCGCTGCTGTACTTGCCGAAAAAGTGATTGGGGAGTTGGGATTCGGGATTCGCAACCGCCTTGGGCTGTTCATGTCCGGGCATCGGGTGCGTTTTTTGCCTGGTCACCTGGTGACCAGATGACGCATCGGTCCGGGGTAGGCAATTAAACGCGCCGCTCGCTACAGCCCGCTCTTACGAATCCCCAATCCCGATTCCCAGGTCCCGCCTCACCCGATTAGCCCGGCAACACCATCGCCAATGCGACCCGGCGGCCTTCGCTGGCCAGCACGTTGTAGGTGCGCGCGGCGGCGGCGTTGGTCATCGCTTCCAGTCCGATGCCGCGGGTCAGGCAGGCGGCCAGCACCTGCGCGTCGGGGAAGCGTTGCTGATCGCCGGTGCCCAGCAGGATGACGGCGGGGTTCATTGCCAGCACCGCCTCCATGTGGCTGACCTGTAGCTGCGCCAGGTCCGGCACCGGCCAGCGCTCCACCAGCGCGTCGGGCATCAGGATGAAGCTCTGCTGCAGGATCTGGTCGTTGACCTTGGCATGGCGGCCATCGGCCGCGCGCAACGCATAGGCGTAATCGGGATGTTCCTGGCTCAGGGGCATAACGAACTCGTCTGGCTCAGCCGCGCGGCAGCACGATCTGGCGCTTTTCCTTGCTGGGGCGGTACAGGATGGCGACGTGGCCGATCCGCTGCACCAGGGCGCTGCCGGTCTGCTCGACCAGCTCCGCAATCAATGTATCGCGCGTCTCACGATCCTCGGAGGCGACCTTCACCTTGATCAGTTCATGCCGCTCGAGCACTTCCTCGAGTTCGGCCAGAAATGCGGGTGTGACCCCTTTGCCGCCGGTCTGCAGCAGTGCCTTGAGGTCGTGGGCCTGGCCGCGCAGGAAACGGTTCTGGGCGGAGGTGAGAACAATGGACATGCAGGATCGAAGGGAAGCAAAGGGTGTTCAGGGTATCATGGCGGCCCGTTCGGACCCCTTTGCCAATGCCTTCCCGCAGTAAAAGCAGCCAGCGCTGGCTCAAGGAACACTTCGCCGACCCTTATGTGAAGAAGGCCCAGGCCGAAGGCATGCGCTCGCGCGCGGCCTACAAGCTGGAAGAGCTGCTGCAGCGCGACCGGCTGCTCAAGCCGGGGATGGTTGTGGTCGATCTGGGCGCCGCGCCCGGCGGCTGGTCGCAGCAGGTGCGCAAGTCCATGGGCGACAGCGGCCGGGTGCTGGCGCTGGACATCTTGGACATGCCGGCGCTGGCCGGGGTGGACTTCCTTCACGGCGACTTCAGGGAGCAGGCGGTCCTATCGCAGTTCGAAGCGATGTTGGGCGATGTGCCGGTGGACCTTGTTCTGTCCGACATGGCCCCCAATAAGAGTGGCATGGATGCGGTCGACCAACCGCGGATGATGCACCTGGCGGAACTGGCGATGGACTTTGCCGACACCCACCTCAAACCGGGCGGGGCGTTCCTGATCAAGCTGTTCCAGGGTGTGGGATCCGACGACTACATTCGCGAGCTTCGCCGCCGCTATGACAAGGTGACGATCCGCAAGCCGGCGGCCTCGCGCAAGCGCTCCCCGGAAGTTTATGCGCTCGGTCAGGGCAAGCGTGTCCAGATCAAGTAAGCTGCCAATGACCACCGTATTTCAAGCATAAGAGTAGAGGGCACCGGAGCCAATGAGGATGAACGACTTGACCAAGAATCTGCTGCTGTGGGTGGTCGTCGCAGTTGTGCTGATGGTTGTCTTCCAGAGCTTCTCGCCGCGGATGGCGGGTGGCGTCGGTGCCGACTCGATCACCTACACCCAGTTTCTGAAAGAAGTTGACTCCGGGCGCGTCAAATCGGTGGACTACACCGACGAGACCAATCTCGCCGTCAATGCGATCCGCTTCAAGCGCACCGACGGCAGCGAAGCCACCGTGTATGGTCCGCGCGACGACAAGCTGGTCGACGTGCTCTATAGCAAGAATATCGAAATGACCCGTCAGAAGCCGTCCACCGGGCCGGGCTTCTGGTCGCTGGTGCTCAACTTCCTGCCGGTCATTCTCATCATCGGCTTCTGGCTGTTCATCATGCGCCAGATGCAGGGCGGTGGTGGTGGCGCCAAGGGCGCGATGAGCTTCGGCAAGTCGCGCGCCAAGCTGCAGGGCGAGGACCAGATCAAGATCACCTTTGCCGACGTTGCCGGTTGCGACGAGGCCAAGGAAGAGGTCGGCGAGCTGGTGGACTTCCTGCGCGACCCGACCAAGTTCACCAAGCTGGGCGGCAAGATTCCGCGTGGCGTGCTGATGGTGGGCCCGCCGGGTACCGGCAAGACGCTGCTCGCCAAGGCGATCGCCGGCGAGGCCAAAGTGCCGTTCTTCAGCATCTCCGGCTCCGATTTTGTCGAAATGTTCGTCGGCGTCGGCGCCAGCCGCGTGCGCGACATGTTCGAGCAGGCCAAGAAGCATGCGCCGTGCATCATCTTCATCGACGAAATCGATGCAGTGGGCCGTCATCGCGGTGCTGGCCTGGGTGGCGGTCACGACGAGCGCGAGCAGACCTTGAACCAGTTGCTGGTCGAGATGGATGGCTTCGAGGGTGGCGAAGGCGTCATCGTGATCGCGGCGACCAACCGTCCCGACGTGCTGGACCCGGCGCTGCTGCGTCCGGGCCGCTTCGACCGCCAGGTCGTGGTCGGTCTGCCGGACGTCAAGGGTCGCGAGCAGATCCTGCGCGTGCACATGCGCAAGCTGCCGCTGGCCGACGACGTGGTGCCGATGGTCATTGCGCGCGGTACCCCGGGCTTCTCCGGCGCCGACCTGGCCAACCTGTGCAACGAGGCGGCGCTGTTTGCCGCGCGCGGCGGGGAGAAGGAAGTCCGTATGGATCACTTCGACCGTGCCCGCGACAAGATCCTGATGGGGGCCGAGCGTCGTTCGATGGCCATGAGCGAAGACGAAAAGACGCTCACCGCGTATCACGAGGCGGGCCACGCCATCGTCGGTCGTCTGGTGCCGGAGCACGATCCGGTCTACAAGGTCACCATCATTCCGCGCGGCCGCGCACTCGGTGTGACCATGTATCTGCCGGAAGGCGACCGTTATTCGATGAACCGTGTCGCCATCGAATCGCAGCTGTGCTCGCTGTACGGCGGTCGCGTTGCCGAAGAGTTGATCTTCGGCGGCGACAAGGTCACCACCGGTGCGTCCAACGACATCGAGCGGGCCACCAAGATGGCGCGCAACATGGTCACCAAGTGGGGCCTGTCCGACGAGCTTGGCCCGGTGGCCTACGGCGAGGAAGAGGACGAGGTGTTCCTGGGCCGTTCGGTGACCCAGCACAAGAACGTCTCCGACGAAACCGCGCGCAAGATCGATGAAGTGGTGCGTTCGATCCTGGACAAGGCCTACAGCAAGACCAAGACGATCCTCACCGAGAATCTGGACAAGCTGCATGCCATGTCGCAGCTGCTGCTGCAGTACGAGACCATCGACGTGCCGCAGATCGACGCCATCATGGAAGGCCGTGAGCCGCCGCCGCCGGCCGGTTGGGGCAAGTCCGACAAGGACGGTGGCAACAACAACGACAAGGGCAGCCCGCGTCCGTTGCCACCGATCGCCGGACCCGCCGAGCAGATCTAGGCCGGTCAAACGAAGGTCTGCAGATGCATCCATCAAGGCCGGGAAGCGATTCCCGGCCTTGCTGCGTTACCGGGCTGCATCAAGGCCCACGTGCGAGCGATCGCAGCCACCCCAGGAGACACCGCCCGATGTTCGATACCGCCCTCAAACTGGATTGCGCCGGCCGCAGCCTGCGACTGGATGCGCCGCAGGTGATGGGGATCGTCAATGTCACGCCCGACTCGTTCTCCGACGGCGGCCAGCATGCGACCTGCGAAGCGGCAATCGCACATGGGCTGTTGCTGGTGGAACAGGGCGCTGCGGTGCTGGATATCGGCGGCGAATCCACCCGCCCGGGCGCTACAGCGGTGTCGGTGGAAGAGGAGCTGCAGCGGGTGATTCCGGTCATCGAGGCATTGGCGCAGCGCACCGGCGTGCCGATCAGCGTGGACACCTTCAAACCGGAGGTCATGCGTGCGGCGGTCGCGGCCGGCGCCGGCATGATCAACGACGTCCATGCGTTGCGTTCGCCCGGAGCGTTGGAGGCGGCTTCGGACCTGGGCGTCCCCGTGGTGCTGATGCATGCGCGCAGCGCGCCACATGCCATGCAGGACGCGCCGCACTATGACGATGTGGTCGGTGAGGTGCACCGGTTTCTGGCCGAACGCATCTTCGCCGCCGAGATGGCCGGCATCGACAAGCGCCGGCTGGTCCTGGACCCGGGTTTCGGCTTCGACAAGACCACCTCGCATAACCTCACCTTGCTGGCGCAGCTACAGCGACTGCAGGAATTCGGCCTGCCGGTGCTGGCGGGGCTGTCGCGCAAGCGCAGCATCGGCGAGCTGACCGGGCGCGAGATCGCCGCCGAACGCATCCACGGCTCGGTGGCGGCACATCTGATCGCCGCACAGCACGGTGCGCTGCTGCTGCGCGTGCACGATGTGGCGGCGACCGTGGATGCGTTGAAGGTGTGGAACGCAATGGCGGCCATTCCCGTCCCGCGCGTCAGTGCACCGGCCGCGCCGACGCTGCGTTGGCCGGACGAGGACTGATGCCGGCCGACCGACGCCCGCTCGCGATTGCCCTGATGGGCCCCACTGCCAGCGGCAAGACTGCGCTGGCGCTGGAGGCTGCACAGCGCTGGGATGGGGAAATCGTCAGCGTCGATTCGGCGCTGGTGTACCGCGGGCTGGACATCGGCGCGGCCAAGCCCGATGCCGGCATGCGCGCAGCGGTGCCGCATCACCTGATCGATCTGCGTGATCCCTGGCAGGTCTATTCGGCCGCCGAATTCGCCGCCGATGCGCGCAAGGCGATCGACGACATCGTGGCGCGCGGCAAGTTGCCGATTCTCGCCGGTGGCACCGGGCTGTATTTCCGTGCCTTGCTGGAAGGCCTGTCGCAATTGCCGGAGGCCGACCCGACGGTGCGCGCGTCCATCGCGGCCGAGGCCGAGCAGCTCGGTTGGGCCGGCTTGCACGCGCAGCTGGCACACGTGGACCCGGTCGCGGCGGCACGCATCCACGCCACCGACCCGCAGCGGATCCAGCGCGCGCTGGAGGTCTACCGCGTCAGCGGGCGGCCCATCAGTTATTGGCAGGCGCTCCCGCCGGGGCCGCGGCTGCCGGTTCGGGTGTTGAAGGTGGTACTGGCGCCATGTGAGCGTGCGGTGCTGCATGCACGCATCGAACACCGCCTGGACGCGATGCTGGCGCAGGATTTTCTGGCAGAGGTGCGGCAGTTGCGGGCGTTACCACAGATGCAGGCGGTGGCCGCACCGCTGGATCTGCCCGCAGTGCGCGCGGTGGGCTATCGCCAGGCCTGGGAGTATCTGGATGGGGCCGGCAGCCTGTCCGAGTTCCGCGACAAGGCGGTGCAGGCGACCCGACAGCTGGCCAAGCGGCAGCTCACCTGGCTACGTGGCGAGCTCGACGCGCGCTGGTTCGACCCGGAGCGTGATCGGCATCGATTGGATGACGCACTTGTCGGCTTCCTCGCTCATCGTCCCGCTGTGCAGTCGCCTTCAGGCGTGTAACATCCCGTTTCCGGGGCCGGCTGGGGATGGCGGGTGTCGACCGGGACAATAAGAACAAGAACGACGAGGAGTTTTCGATGGCTAAGGGGCAATCTTTACAGGATCCTTTTCTCAATGCGCTGCGGCGCGAGCGAGTGCCGGTGTCTGTGTATCTGGTCAACGGCATCAAGCTGCAGGGCACGATCGAATCGTTCGATCAATTCGTGGTCCTGTTGCGCAACACGGTGAGTCAGATGGTCTACAAGCACGCCATTTCCACGGTCGTGCCGGCGCGCAATGTGCGCGTGGGGCCGGGTGGTGGATACGTGCAATCCAATGAAGGTAATCAAGCGGAAGATGACGACGTCGAGCAGTAATGGAGTAGTGCGTGTTTGATCGCTCACGCAAGGGTGAACACGCGCTGTTGATTCAGACCCACTCCGGTGGGCCTGCCGAGGACGATGTGCTGGAGGAGTTCGCCGACCTTGCAAAGTCGGCGGGCGCCACGGTGGCGGCAACGCTCACCGCGCGCATCGACAAACCCAGCCCGTCGACCTTGATCGGCAGCGGCAAGCTGGAAGAGGTCAAGGCGGCGGCCGAGGCCACCGGCGCGGATCTGGTGCTGGTCAACCACACCTTGTCGCCCGGCCAGGAGCGCAACCTGGAGCGCTACCTGGAGCGGCGGGTGATCGACCGCACCGGGCTGATCCTGGATATCTTCGCGCAGCGTGCGCGCAGCCACGAAGGCAAGCTGCAGGTGGAGCTGGCGCAGCTGCGCCACATGGCCACCCGGCTGGTGCGCGGCTGGACCCACCTCGAGCGCCAGCGTGGCGGCGCGATCGGCCTGCGTGGCCCCGGCGAAACCCAGCTGGAAACCGACCGCCGCCTGCTGCAGAAGCGCGTGGAGCAGTTGCAGAAGCGGCTGGAAAAGGTCGAAGTGCAGCGCAATCAGATGCGCCGTGCGCGTCTGCGCAGCGAATTGCCGCGCATCGCACTGGTGGGCTACACCAATGCCGGCAAGTCAACGCTGTTCAACGCCCTGACCGGCGCCGACGCCTACGCGGCCGACCAGCTGTTCGCGACCCTGGACCCCACCGTGCGCCGCATTGCATTGCCGGGCGGCAGTGCGATCCTGGCCGACACGGTCGGCTTCGTGCGCGATCTGCCACATGAACTGGTGGCCGCGTTCCGCTCGACCCTGTCGGAGGCGCGCGAGGCCGATCTGCTGCTGCACATCGTCGATGCGGCCGACCCGCTGCGCGAAGAGCGCATCCTGCAGGTCGACGAAGTGCTGCATGCCGTGGGTGCGGGCGATCTGCCGCAGCTGCTGGTGTTCAACAAGATCGACAAGATCGACGGCGCCGAAGTGCGCCACGACGCGCAGGATGGGATTCCCGACCCGGCGCGCCGCGAGCGCGTGTGGATCTCCGCGCGCGACGGCCGCGGTCTGGAAGAGCTGCAACACGCGCTCGGCCAACGCCTGGATCTGCGTCATGTGACCGGGCAGCTGCGGCTGCCGCCGTCGGCCGGCCGCCTGCGTTCCAAGCTGCACCAGCTGGAGGTGGTCCGCGGCGAGCAGGCTGACGAGGGCGGCTGGTTGCTCGACGTCGACCTGCCGATGGTCGAAGCCGAGCGGCTTGCCGCAGGCGACGATGGCGCGCCGCTGCGCGCGATGCTGCCGGACCGCCGGGAAGACTGGGAAACCTAGGTCCTTCGTATACGGCGGCCTGCGCATGCGGCCTTGCCGGGTCATCGCCCGTGCGCTGATGGGCGAGTTGCGCTCCAGTCCCGCCGGCTCGGCTGCGGCTCACCCGGTGGTGGGCTGCAGCGGCGGTGCAAGCTGGAGCAGGGTGGGCTGGAAAGGATTGGCGTGGCGGCGACGGATGGACGTCATGTCGCCGCAGCGGCGGCGCAGTGAGCGAGCGCCGTTGCACGCCATGCACCTGGCTTCCGCTGCCAGGCAACACAGTGCGACTGAATCGCGGCTACGCCGCCGGGGCCGGCGCGCCGGGCCAGCCGCAGACAGGGGCGGCGAATTGGGCTAAAACGTCCGCTGCCTTCCTTCGTCGCCGTGCCCATGTCCTTGTCCGCCGATTCCGAGTTGCAGCAGCTGGCCGAAACCCTGGGTCAGCAATTGCTTGCTGCGCGCGAGCGACTGGTCACGGCCGAGAGCTGCACCGGCGGCTGGATCGCCAAGGCAGTGACCGATGTCGCCGGCTCGTCGCACTGGTTCGATTGCGGCATGGCTGCCTACAGCTACGAGGCCAAGCAGGCCTTGCTGGGCGTGCGGCCGCAGACGCTGGAAGTGCACGGTGCGGTCAGCCGCGAAACCGTGATCGAAATGGTCTCCGGCGCGCTGGTCAACTCCGGTGCAAGCATTGCAGTCGCGGTGACCGGCATCGCCGGGCCGGGCGGCGGCAGCGACGACAAGCCGGTCGGCACGGTGTGGATCGGCTGGAAGCGGCGCGGCGGTTACGCCACGGCGCAGCTGTTCCAGTTCGCTGGCGATCGCGATGCGGTACGGCGCCAGACTGTGGTGGCTGCGCTGCGTGGGCTGAGCGCACTGCTTTGATTCCGCGGGCAGGCATCTCGCGCGGCGGATCGCGGGCGTTGCGACTTTAGTGTGAGCGTGGGCACTCCCGTTCTCCATTGCCGATGAGTCCTGCCGCTGGCGGCGCATGGCTTGCATGCATCTTGCGTGCGGCCCGCATTCGTCGGGCGCTCCGCGCATTCCGCTGGCGGCACGCGACAGGGCATCGAACCCGGTAAGGTGGCACCGCGCGCATAGCTGCGGCACTGGCTGCAGGCAGCGCACGCGATCTCGTCGGGGGACACTCATGGATATGCAACGGCACCACCGCACCGTGCTGGCGCTTGCGCTGTTGGCAGCGCTGCCCGCACGGCCTCTCTCGGCGCAGACCGCGCCTGATGAGCCGGCGACCCTGGCGACGCTCAAGGTGACCGCGCAAAAGCGCGAGGAATCGCTGCAGGATGTGCCGGTGGTCGTGTCGGTCTTGCCCGAACAACTGCTGCAGGACAGCGGCGTGCACGACATCAAGGAACTGCAGGTGCTGGTGCCGGGCTTGATCGTGACCAGCAGCCAGAGCGCAGCGCAGACCACTGCACGCATCCGCGGCATCGGCACGGTGGGCGACAACGCTGGGCTCGAATCTTCGGTCGGCGTGGTCATCGACGGGGTGGCGCGTGCACGCAATGGCGTGAGCTTTGCCGACCTGGGCGAGCTGGAACGCATCGAAGTGCTGAAAGGGCCGCAGGGCACCGTCTTCGGCAAGAACGCCTCTGCCGGCGTCATCAACGTGGTCACCCGTCGCCCCAGTTTCACCCGCAGTGCCGATGCCGAGATCACCGCGGGCAATTACGGTGCGCTCGGCGTGGCGGGCGCGTTCAACGACGCGCTAGGCGAGACCAGTGCGTTGCGCGTGTATGCAGCCAGACGTCGTCGCGACGGCTTCGACCAGGTGGTGACCGGTGCCGGCCCCCGTACCGCAACCGATGATGGCGACCAGAATTTGCGTACTGCGCGGGTGCAGTGGTTGTGGGAGCCCAGCGATGATCTGGACATCAATCTTGCCGCCGATGCCACCAGTCGCAAGGAAAACTGCTGCGTCACCGTGACCACCGAGCGTGGCCCCACTGCCGCCCTGATCGATGCGCTGGCGCCTGGCGGGCAGGGCACGAGCCCGCGTGCAGAGCCGCAACGCAGGCGCGCCTACAGCAACCGCAGCACGGCGCAGGACATCCGGGACAAGGGTGTGTCGGCGCAGGTCGACTGGACCACGCCCTGGCTGAGCGATGCAGTGCTGACCTCGATCACCGCACTGCGCGACTGGAAGTCGGTCAACGGCCTGGATTTCGACTATGGCGCTGCCGACATTCTCTACCGCCAGGCGCGCGAGAACGAGATGCTCACCAACTTCAGGACCTTCAGCCAGGAGCTGCGCCTGGCCGGGTCCACCGAGCGCGTCGACTGGCTGGTCGGCGCGTTTTATGCCGACGAAACCCTGCACCGCAACGAGTCCTACCGGTTTGGCAGCGCCTACGAGCCCTATCTGTCCAGCGTGATGCTTGCACGCATCAATCCGGCATTGGCCGCACGCGCCGACGCAACGCGTTTTCTCGCCGATACGACCGGCCTGCCCGCCGGCAGCCTGTTTCGCGGGCAGGGCAGCCAGGACCGGTTTCGGCAGGACGGCACCAGCGCCGCGCTGTTCACCAACAACACCTGGCATGCCACCGATGCGCTGGATGTGGTGGTCGGCCTGCGCTATACCTACGAGCACAAGGCGTTGCGCTCGGCGTTTGAAAATCCCGATGGGAGCCCGGCCTGCGCGAGTTATTTTGCCGCCGACGGGCAGGTGAATCCGGCCGCGTTGCGGCGCATCGGCGTTGCGCTCGTCTCGCGCGGCGTGCCCGCAGCTGCAGTGCCTTCCATTGCGCCGCAGGTCATCGGCTTCAGCTGTCTGCCCTGGACCAATATCGTCCACGCCGGCCGCCTGACCGAACAGCGCCGCACCGAACGCGAGTGGTCCGGCACCGCCAAGCTGGCGTATCGCTGGAATGCATCACTGATGACCTACGCGTCGGCGGCGCGCGGCTACAAGGCTGGTGGTTTCAATCTCGACCGCGTGCAATCTTCCGACGGCCTGTCCAGCGGCGTGCAAGGCATCCTGCCGGTGGACGACACCTCGTTTCCGGGCGAATTCGTCGACAGCTACGAACTCGGCGCCAAGTCCACCTGGCTCGGCGGCAACCTGCTGGTGAACGCAGCGCTGTTCTACCAGGACTTCAGCGACTTCCAGCTCAACAATTTTCTCGGCACCAGTTTCGTGGTTCGCGCCATTCCCACCGTGGTGTCGCGCGGCATCGATACCGAAGTGCTCTGGCAGGGCGCCTTGCCCGGGCTGATGGTGCAGGGCGGGCTCAGCTATGCAGACACCACCTATGGCGATGATGTGTTGCCCGATGCAGAGCTGGCGTTGCTGCCCGGCAGCCGAGCGAGCTTTGCGCCGCGCTGGTCGGCCAACCTGTCGGTGACCTACGAGCACGCATTGGGCAAACGCTTGACCGGTCGCGCCAACGTCGGGGCCAAATACAGCTCCGAGTACAACGCCGGCTCCGATCTGGATCCGCAAAAAGCGCAACCCGGTTACACCTTGCTCGACGCGCGGGTGGGCATCGGTGCAGACGACAAGCGTTGGCTGCTGGAAGCCTGGGCGGAGAATCTGGGCAACGAAACCTATCGACAGATCGTCATCGATACACCGTTGCAGGCCGGCTCCTGGAATGCGTTCCTGGGCGCGCCGCGGACCTATGGGGTGACCTTGCGGCTGCGTTATTGAGCGCATCGCGCAGCCCGCTTCATTCGCTGCACGCGGTAGTCGATGCACACGCGCAGTCCTGCCTGCCCGGAGCGACAGCAGGCGCTGGGTGGCCGTCGAGCGGGCGCGGGCGCAGCCCGGAATCAGCCCGAACCGGTTGCATCCGGCGGTCTGCGCTGTCCAAGTCCCCCTGGCTGCTGCCTGCCGCGGTTTGTGAGTCGCGCCAAACCTGGGCTCGGCCAAGGACGCGACAGCGTCGCCGAGATCGGCTACAAACAGGGTCCGCCTGCCGACCTGCGTGCCGATGTTGCTGCTGCTTTCCACTGCCGTTGATGATGCGTGGCCGCCCGTTTTTTTGGGCGGCTGTGCGGCCGCTGCGGTGTGTTCTGTTGCGTTGCACGCACGCGGATGCAGCGACCGTTCCGATGTCGCCCTGCAGGCATGCGTTTCTGATGCGCGCTGCATGCGTCCAGCGCCGGCGGAGACATGCTGGCGATGGCATCCACCGCAGGCGCATAGACCGGATGCCCGCAGGTCGGCTGCTGTCTCGCCGATCCGCGCGCACGGTCACGCAGCCCGCTACATGCAGGCGGTGCACTGATGTGGGAAGCGCTGGGTACCGTCCGTGACCTCGGGCGTCTGCAGGAAATCGCTGCGGTCCTGATCCGGTATGGCTTCGGCGATGTGGTGCGCCGGATCGGGCTGGCCGATGTGCTCGAACGTGCCGGCCGGCTGCTGCACTGGAACAACGCCGAAGGTCGCTTGCGCATGTCTGCGGCGGTGCGGGTGCGGCGCGCACTGGAAGAACTCGGGCCCACCTTCGTCAAGCTGGGCCAGGTGCTGGCCACGCGCGTGGACCTGTTGCCCCCGGAGTGGATCGACGAGCTGAGCGAGCTGCAGAACGCGGTGCCCGCATTGCCGTTCGAGCAGGTCCGCCCCCAGCTGGTGGCCGCGCTGGGCGCCGAACCGGACACCGTCTTCGCGCGCCTGGACGAACACCCGCTGGCCGCCGCATCGCTGGCGCAGACCCACCGTGCCTGGTTGGCCGATGGCACGCCGGTGGTGTTGAAGATCCGTCGCCCCGGCATCGGCGACACCATCGATGCGGATCTGCGACTGCTCGCGCGGCTGGCCGATATCGTCGAGACACGCGCACCGGATCTCAAGCGCTATCGCCCAACCGAAGTGGTGCAGCAGTTCACCGTTTCGCTGCGGCGCGAGCTCGACTTCGCCGCCGAGTGCCGCAATGCCGAGCGCATCGCCGCCAACTTCGCGCACGACCCGCAGGTGGTGGTGCCGGCGGTGTACTGGCAGTGGACCTGCGAGTCGCTCAATGTGCAGGAATTCATCGACGGCATCCCCGGGCGCGACCTGCAGGCGGTCGATGCGGCGGGACTGGACCGCCGTGCGCTGGCGCGGGCGGGTGCCGGCATCGTGCTCAAGATGGTGTTGCAGCACGGCTGCTTCCACGCCGACCCGCATCCGGGCAACATTTTCTACCTGCGCGATGGCCGGATCGCGGTCATCGATTTCGGCATGGTCGGTCGGGTGTCCGAGCAGCGTAGGTTTCAGGTCGCACAGCTGCTGCATGGCATGGTGAGCTACGACGCCGACGCGGTCATCGACGTGTTGCTCGAGTGGGCAGGGACCAGTCTGGATATCGACGAGGCGCGTTTGCAGCAGGACATCGGAGCCTTCGTTGACGAGTACCGCGGCGTGCCGCTCAAGGAGTTGCGCATCGGCGCGATGCTGGGCGACGTCACCGCGATCCTGCGCGATCACGGCCTGACGCTGCCGTCGGATCTGGCACTGATGATCAAGGCCTTCCTCACCCTCGAAGGCATGGGGCGCCAGCTCGACCCGGACTTCGACATGGCCACCGAAGCGCGGCCCTATCTGGAGCGTGTGGTGGTGCAGCGTTATGCACCACGCGCCATGTTGCGGCGTAGCCGTCGCACCGTGACTGGCGCGATCGACCTGATCGGCGATCTCCCGCGCGATCTCAAGCGGCTGATCCAGGCCGCCCGGCGCGGCAAGCTGCAGTTGCAGGTGGAAACGCGCGCCTTGCGCGAGTTCGGCGACCAGGTCGACCGCGCTGCCAATCGCCTCACCATGGGCATCGTCACCGCCGCGCTGGTGATCGGCTCGTCGATCGTCATGAACAGCGTGGGCGGTAGCGCCAGCCGCTGGCTGCTTGGGCTGGGTGTCGGTGGGTTCATCGGTGCCGGCCTGTGCGGCATCTGGATATTGTTCTCGATCTGGCGCAGCCGGCGATAGCGGAGCCGGTCATCGCAGCCGAACGCAGCTTCTGGGTATTGCCTCGCACGTCGTTAGTAGTAATACTACTAACCATGGACCTGACCGATACCCAGCAAGCCATCCTGGCCTTGATTGCCGAGCGCATCGAGACCGACGGCGTTCCGCCCTCGCAGACCGAAATCGCCCGCGCTTTCGGCTTCAAGGGCGTGCGCGCCGCGCAATATCACCTGGAGGCCCTGGAGCAGGCCGGCGCCATCCGCCGCGTGCCGGGACAGGCGCGCGGGATTCGGCTGGCCGGGCAGGGCGCGCAGCCGCGCACGCCGCCGGTGAGCGAGCCGGCGCGCGACGACGTGCTGCGCTTGCCCGTCCTGGGCCGCGTGGCGGCGGGCTTGCCGATTGGTGCCGACATCGGCTCGGACGACTTCGTCGTGCTCGACCGCGTGTTTTTCTCGCCCTCGCCGGACTATCTGCTCAAGGTACAGGGCGACTCCATGCGCGACGAAGGCATTTTCGACGGCGACCTGATTGGCGTGCACCGCACCCGCGACGCCCGCTCAGGGCAGATCGTAGTGGCCCGGATCGAAGAAGAGATCACGGTCAAGTTGCTCAAGATCGGCAAGGACCGGATCCGGCTGCTGCCGCGCAACCCGGACTATGCGCCGATCGAAGTACTGCCGGATCAGGATTTCGCCATCGAAGGCCTGTATTGCGGGCTACTGAGGCCCAATCGCTAAGGATTGTGCCGATGTGCGCGCTGGCTTTTTTCTCAGCCGGTAGCGCAGGATTCACCGCTGCCAGCGCAGGGGCTGCATCGTTAATCTGAGTGTGTCGCCGCCAGTCTCAGCCTGTGCGATACACCGCCGCTACATTAGCTCCACACCGAAATCACTGACAAGGATCACCCAGATGGATGAGAACAAGAAGCGCGCCCTTTCCGCCGCACTGAGCCAGATCGAAAAACAATTCGGCAAGGGCTCCGTGATGCGCATGGGCGACCGCGTGATCGAGGCGGTCGAGATCATTCCGACCGGTTCGCTGATGTTGGACATCGCACTGGGGATCGGCGGCCTGCCGAAGGGCCGCGTCGTGGAAATCTACGGCCCGGAATCCTCGGGCAAGACCACGCTGACCCTGCAGGCCATTGCCGAGTGCCAGAAGAAGGGCGGTACGGCTGCCTTCATCGATGCCGAGCATGCGCTGGATCCGATCTATGCCGCCAAGCTGGGCGTCAACGTCGACGACCTGCTGCTGTCGCAGCCCGATACCGGTGAGCAGGCGCTTGAAATCGCCGACATGCTGGTGCGCTCGGGCTCGGTGGACATCGTGGTGGTCGACTCGGTGGCCGCACTGACCCCGAAGGCGGAAATCGAAGGCGAAATGGGCGACCAGTTGCCGGGTCTGCAGGCACGCCTGATGAGCCAGGCCCTGCGCAAGCTGACTGGCAACATCAAGCGATCCAACACGCTGGTGGTCTTCATCAACCAGCTGCGCATGAAGATCGGCGTGATGATGCCGGGCCAGAGCCCGGAAGTGACCACCGGCGGTAACGCATTGAAGTTCTACGCCTCCGTGCGTCTGGACATCCGTCGCATCGGCGCGATCAAGAAGGGTGACGAGATCATCGGCAACCAGACCAAGATCAAGGTAGTCAAGAACAAGCTGGCGCCTCCGTTCAAGCAGATCGTGACCGAAATCCTCTACGGCGAAGGCATCAGCCGCGAAGGCGAACTGATCGACATGGGTGTGGAAGCCAAGCTGGTGGACAAGGCAGGTGCCTGGTATAGCTACGGCGACGAGCGTATTGGTCAGGGCAAGGACAATGCGCGTGGCTACCTGCGCGACAACCCGCAGGTCGCCGCTAAGCTCGAAGCAGAGCTGCGCGAGAAGTTCCAGCCCGCCGAAGCGCCCCGCGAAGCAGGCGACGACGCTGAGAAGGAATAAGCGCAACCGCTGGCGGCCGGCTGCGACAGGTGCGTTGGCAGTTCAAACGGTCCGCCAGGTCCGGTAATGGACTCGGCGGCCTCAAGCGCTCTCGATCAGCGTGTTAGCCCGCTGCAGGTGACGCGCCAAGTTTTTCTATCGCGAGGACGGCGGAGTCAGTGCCGTTGCTTCTCGCGGTAGATCTATCGAAGGCCAGGAGGGCAGGCGCCACGGAGGGCGCATTGATTCAGCGTTAGGGGTACACGTCACGATGGACGAGCAAGAACCCGCACCAAAGCGGGGACGCCGGTTCAAGGAGCAGACGCCGGTCCAGCGCGCACTCGGCCTGCTGGTGCGACGCGAGCATTCACGCAAGGAATTGAACCGAAAGCTATTGGCACGCGGAATTGAGCCGGAGGCCGCACAGGCCGCGGTCGAGCGGCTCGCGGGTGAAGGTTGGCAGGATGACGCCCGGTTTGCCGCGGCAGTGGTCCGTAACCGCGCCGGTTCGGGCTATGGCCCGCTGCACATCCGTGCCGAACTGGGAACCCATGGCCTGGATAGCGATGCCGTCAGTGCTGCCATGGCCACGTTTGAAGGCGATTGGATCGAGAACGCACGCGATCTGATCCGGCGCCGGTTTGGTGAAGAAGGGCCGGTCGATCTGCCGCAGCGGCGCAAGGCCGCCGATCTATTGGCCAGGCGCGGTTTCGACGGCGACTGTATTCGTCGCGCCACCCGCTTCGACCTTGAGGACTGAGGGCGTCAGGCCTGCTACCCTTCGTGGTTTCAGGTTGTTCCGCTCCCCTGCGCCCACATTTCATTGGGTGACCGGGACTGCCGCCCGCCCAATGCCAGCTCATGAACGCACCCGCCAAATTCAGCACTTCCCAGATCCGTAGTGACTTCCTCGCGTTTTTCGAGGGGAAGGGCCACACCATCGTGCCATCCGCGCCGCTGGTGCCGGGTAACGACCCGACCTTGCTGTTCACCAATTCCGGCATGGTCCAGTTCAAGGACGTCTTCCTTGGCGCGGAAAAGCGCAGCTACGTGCGCGCCGCGGACGTCCAGCGCTGCCTGCGCGCCGGCGGCAAGCACAACGACCTGGACTCGGTGGGCTATACCGCGCGCCACCACACCTTTTTTGAAATGCTGGGCAACTGGTCGTTCGGTGACTACTTCAAGAAGGACGCCATCGCCTGGGCATGGGAGCTGTTGACCCAGGTCTGGAAACTGCCGGCGGACCGCCTGCTGGTCACGGTGTATCACACCGACGAAGAGGCATTCGCCCTATGGCGCGACATGATCGGCATTCCGGAAAGCCGCATCGTGCGCATCGGCGACAACAAGGGCGCGCCGTATGCGTCGGATAACTTCTGGCAGATGGCCGACACCGGTCCGTGCGGTCCGTGTACCGAGATCTTCTTCGACCACGGCGATCACATCGCCGGCGGCCCGCCCGGCTCGCCCGACGAAGATGGCGACCGCTTCATCGAAATCTGGAACCTGGTCTTCATGCAGTTCGACCGCCAGCCCGACGGCACCCTGGTGCCGCTGCCGGCACCGTGCGTGGACACCGGCATGGGGCTGGAGCGTCTGGCCGCGATCCTGCAGCACGTCCATACCAACTACGAAATCGATCTGTTCCAGGCCTTGATCGGCAAGGCCAGTGCGCTGACCGGCATCACCGATCTTGAAAACAAGTCGTTGCGTGTGATCGCCGATCACATCCGCGCCTGTTCGTTCCTGATCGTCGATGGCGTGCTGCCTTCCAACGAAGGGCGCGGCTATGTGCTGCGGCGGATCATCCGGCGTGCGTTGCGCCATGGCTGGATGCTGGGTGTGCGCCAGCCGTTCTTTAGCAAGATGGTGCCGACGCTGGTCGAGCTGATGGGCGAGGCCTACCCGGAGTTGGCCGCCGCGCAGGACACCGTGGCACGTGCCCTGTTGGCGGAAGAGGAGCGCTTTGCCGAGACGCTGGACGCCGGCATGAAGATCTTCGACGACGTGGCGGCACGCGCGCAGGACGTCATTCCCGGCGCCGATGCCTTCCGTCTGTACGACACCTACGGGTTCCCGGTCGACCTGACCGCCGACATCGCACGTGAGCGCGGCATGCGGGTCGATATGGAAGGTTTCGAGTTTGCGATGGAGCGGCAGCGCGAAACCGCGCGCGCGGCAGGCAAGTTCGGCGGCGGCGTCGCGCTACCGGCCGATCTGGTCGCCACCATGTCGCCGACCGTGTTCCTGGGGTATGAGGCGCACGACGCCGACGCGCTTAAGATTGTGGCGCTGCTCAAGCAGGGCCGTCCGGTCGAGCGTGCCGAGGCTGGTGATGAGGTCATCGTGTTCACCGACCGTACCCCGTTCTATGCAGAATCCGGTGGACAGGTCGGCGATAGCGGGCAGTTGAGCAATACCGATGTATCGATCGAGGTTGCAGACACCCAGAAATTTGCCGGCCAGTTCCACGGCCATGTGGGGCGCATCACCGAAGGCACGCTCGCGCTGGGCGATGTGCTGGCCGGGGGCATCGACGTGCAACGCCGCGGTAAGACCATCCTCAACCATTCGGCGACGCACTTGCTGCACGCCGCGCTGCGCGAAGTATTGGGCACGCATGTACAGCAGAAGGGCTCGCTGGTGGCGCCCGATCGCCTGCGTTTCGACTTCTCGCACTTTCAGCCCATCACCGCGGAAGAACTTGCGGTGATCGAGCGCAAGGTCAACGCCGAAGTGCGTACCAACCACAGCGTCGAAGTGCACAACATGGCCATGCAGGAGGCACTGGATTTTGGCGCGATGGCCTTGTTCGGCGAGAAGTACGGCGAAAACGTGCGCGTCCTTAAGATGGGCGGTTATTCGACCGAATTGTGTGGCGGCACCCATGTCACCCGCACCGGTGACATCGGTCTGTTCAAGATCACCTCCGAGGGCGGCGTGTCCTCTGGCGTGCGCCGCATCGAGGCGGTGACCGGGCAGGGCGCCCTGGACTACGTGGCCGACGAAGAGCGCCGTTTGTCCGACGCGGCCAGTCTGCTCGGCGGCAACACCACCGAGGTGGTCGATAAGGTGCGGGCGCTGACCGAGCGTCAGAAACGGCTGGAGCGCGAGCTGGAATCGCTCAAGGCCAAGCTGGCCTCCGGCGCCACGGCCGACCTCGGTGCCGGTGCGATTGAGGTTGCCGGGGTCAAGGTGGTTGCCGTGCGCTTGGAAGGTTTCGACGCAAAGGCACTGCGCGATGCGATGGACCGTTTGAAGCAGCAGTTGGGCGATTCGGTGATCGTGTTGGCCGGTGCATCGGCCGGCAAGGTTGCGCTCGTTGCCGGCGTGAATGGCAGCCCAACTGGCAAGGTAAAGGCGGGGGAACTCCTCGGCCATATCGCCAGTCAGATCGGGGGCAAGGGCGGTGGCCGTCCGGATCTCGCCCAGGGTGGTGGCGAGGACGGGCCCGCCCTTGCGACCGCACTCGACGGCGTGCCCTCCTGGGTCAAGCAACACTTGGGCTGAACACTTGTCCTGCTATGCCTTGATGGCTGGCAGGATGTCCCGCTACCATTTCTGGTCTATTCCCTTTACCTAGGGCGCGTCTCACTCAGGAGGCCGTCGATGCTGGTGGGAAACCCACCGGTTCCAGGAGATTTGCAAAATGTTGATCCTCACTCGCCGGGTAGGCGAAACCTTGATGATCGGCGACTCGGTCACTGTTACCGTGCTCGGCGTCAAGGGTAATCAGGTGCGTATCGGTATCACCGCACCGAAAGATGTGGCTGTGCATCGCGAAGAGATCTATCAGCGCATCCAACGTGGGGACGAGCCGGTTGCCTCTGGCGCACATCACGGCGACGATTCTTCGAATTGATCGTCATAAAGGGTTTACGTTAGCCCCTGTTACCCGGTATTCTTCGCGGCCTGCCACGGACATCGCGGCAGGACGCAAAAACTGGAGCGATGCCCGAGCGGCTGAAGGGGCTCCCCTGCTAAGGGAGTATAGGGTCAAAAGCTCTATCGAGGGTTCGAATCCCTCTCGCTCCGCCAGTGTTCCGAACGCCTGCAAATCATTGATTTGCAGGCGTTTTTGTTTTTTGCTTTGGGTAAGGCGCGTTCCGGCGTGCGACTGCCTGCGAAGCGGCACGTGGTAAAGCGGCCAATGGCAGATCGCGGATGAAGGCGCATCGACTCCATTCCGCGTTCCATCCGATTGGGGATTCCTGATCGATTCCGGTTGCTTTGCGCCTGCAACGCGGACTGGGTGGCAGCCATCGCAGCGAATGCATGATCTGGTCATCCGGCTTTTCGCTGTTCTCACTGCTGCCATGCCGAACGCCGAATGCCGAACGATGATTGCGCATTGCGACGACGTGCGTTGCACTCACATGTCGTTCCTGTGCGTCCGACCCGATGCGTGAGCACGCAATGCGCAGCTGTGCTGCGAGAAACGCAGTCAAGTCGCCGGGCGTGCAGGTGTCCTGCGCCTGCAAGTGACGGCCGACCAGTGATCCCTGGTGCCGGGTATCGACCATTGTGAGCTTCACTGCGGCTGGTTGCGGCAAACCAACTCCGCGTGCGCGCGCAGTGTCCATCGCTGGGGTGTGTGCAACTCAGGCAATGGCTGATCTGACACGGCGACCTGCTCCCGCGCATATGCAGCGCCTTCAAGTTCCAGCTCGTTGGTCGGTCGCATCTGGATCGGAAGCTCATGACATCGCCCGTGCAGGCCACGCTGTTGACGCGCGTCTACTTATCGATTGAGGCAGTGAGGCCGGCAGCCAAGACGGCCGTCTGGATGTTCCCACGATGAACCTGCCTGGTTGAGGTCGGCTTGCAACGTGGCTACATCTGAACCGCGCGAGACGCCGGTTGCAATTGCGGTCAAGTAACCGGCGCGCAGGTCGTTAAGGGGGTGACCCATATCTCGGATGTCGATGTGATGCGCCTATCGTTGCTTGGACGCCTGTTCTCTTCCTGGAGCCGTGGGTTGCAGCACAAGGCCAACGCGGTGGACCGGGTGATGGGGGTGATCGAATTCGATCTGGATGGCCGCATTCTCGAGGTCAATCAGAACTTCCTGTCGTTGATGGGGTACCGGCGCGAAGAGGTCGTTGGCCAGCATCACCGCATGTTCGTGACCAAGAGCGATCACGACAGCGATAGCTATCGCCAGTTCTGGGCGGCGCTGCGGCGCGGCGATTTCAACGCAGGGCGTTTCTGCCGCCTGGATAAGCACGGCCGCGAGGTCTGGATCAATGCCTCTTACAATCCGTTGCTGGACCGAGCGGGCAAGGCCTACCGCGTGGTGAAGTACGCCACCGACATCACCGAGCAGGTGCGGCAGACCGCCGATTTCGAAGGGCGGATCGACGCGATCGACAAGGTCATGGCAGTCATCGAATTTTCGCTGGATGGCACGGTGCTCGATGCCAACCAGAACTTCCTGCAGGTGATGGGCTATCGGCTCGATGAGATCCGTGGCAAACACCACGGTATGTTCGTGGATGCGCAAACGCGTCAGTCGGCCGCCTATCGTGCGTTCTGGGACGCGCTTGGTCGCGGGGAATTCGATGCCGGTCGCTACAAGCGCGTCGGCAAGGACGGTGGCGATGTATGGATCCAGGCGTCCTACAACCCGGTCCTCGATGCATTGGGTCGCCCATACAAGGTCGTCAAGTACGCCACCGATGTGACGCGCCAGGTGATCGATTCTGCCGATGCGGATGGCCGCATGCGCGCCATCGACAAGGTGATGGGGGTCATCGAGTTCGATCTCGACGGCCGCGTGCTGGCTGCCAACGACAACTTTCTGGCGATTCTCGGGTATGCGGCGGAAGAGGCGATCGGCAAGCACCATGGCGTCTTTGTCGATGCCGCCTACCGCGCATCCGACGAGTACCGCCACTTCTGGGCGAAGCTGGCGCGCGGCCAGTTCGATGTGGGCCGGTATCGCCGCCTGCACAAGGACGGCAGTGCGGTGTGGATCCAGGCGTCCTACAACCCGATCCTGGATGTGTCCGGGCGCCCGTACAAGGTGGTCAAGTACGCCACCGACGTGACCGACCAGGTGCGCTCGGCCGAACGCATGCGCGACCTCATGCGGCAGACCATGAGCATCGCGCAGAACGTGCAGCGCGAGTCGCATCATATTTCCGCCAGCAACCAGGATCTGGTCAACCGCGTGTCCACGCAGTCCAGCGCGGTGGCGCAGACGTCCGGAACGATCGATCAGCTGGCCGCGACGGTGCGCGCCAACTCCGACAATGCCGGCTCGGCGCGACGCATGGCCGAGGAGTCGGCTACCGTGGCGCGGCGCGGTGCGGACGTGATTGCCGACGTGGTCAAGACCACGGCCGGCATCCGTTCGGCCACCGACCGGATCGGCCAGATCATCGAGGTCATCGACGGCATTGCCTTCCAGACCAATATCCTAGCGCTCAATGCGGCCGTGGAAGCGGCGCGGGCGGGCGAGCAGGGCCGTGGCTTTGCCGTGGTGGCGACCGAGGTGCGCAGTCTGGCGCAGCGCTGCAGCGTTTCGGCCAAGGAAATCCGCTCGCTGATCGACAACGCGACCGACCAGGTCGGTGATGGCTCGCGCCTGGCCGAACAGGCTGGTGTCGTGATGCAGGATGTGGTGACCTCGGTGCTGCGCGTCACCGCGACCGTGGAGCAGATCGCGGCGGCCAGCCAGGAGCAGGCGCAGGACATTTCGACCGCCAACACGGCGCTGCAATCGATCGGCGTGCAGGCGCGCGACCAGGCACAGATGGTCGATGATCTGGCGCGATCGGCACGCGTGCTGGAAGCCGATGCCGACGCATTGTTCGCGCTGGTCAATGGTGACGATCCCGGCGCTGCGGCAGCCGGCGCGCCGGCTGCTGCGGACATGAAGCCGCAGGCGGCCTAGGCGCACTGCGGTACGTGGGGGCATCAGCGCAGCATGATGTTCCCCAGGGGCGTCAGACGTGGATGACATGGCGAGCACGCCGCATACGACACAAAGCCCGCAGAAGCGGGCTTTGTGTTTTGACGTGTGCCCCGTCCGCTGCAGGCCGTGCAAGCCTGCGCGCGCCGCGGTGGCGTAGCGGCACTTACTTGGGCAGATCGAAGACCAGCACCTCTGCGTCGCGGGCATCGGCCAGCACGATCTCCGGCTCGCCGATGATCTGCACGGCATCGCCGGCCGACAATGCCTGCCCATTGATGCTCAGGCTGCCGCGCGCCACCTGCACGTAGCCGATGCGCCCTTCGGCCAGCGGTTGTTGCAGGCGTGCGTCGCCGTCCAGGATCGAGGCATACAGGCGTGCATCCTGGTGCAACCGGAGCGAACCGTCTTCGCCGCCGGGCGAGGCAATCAGGCGCAGCTGGTTGCGCTTGCTGTCGGCATCGAAGTGCTTTTCTTCGTAGCTCGGTTCGATGCCGTTGCGCTCGGGCATCACCCAGATCTGCAGGAAGTGCACCGGCTCGCTGGACGAGTGATTGAACTCGCTATGGGTCACGCCGCTGCCCGCGCTCATGCGCTGCACATCGCCGTAGTGCAGCACCGAACCGGTGCCCATGCTGTCCTTGTGCTCCAGCGCGCCGCCCAGGACGTAGGAAATGATCTCCATGTCGCGGTGGGCGTGGGTGCCGAAGCCTTCGCCCGGAACCACCTTGTCTTCGTTGATCACCCGCAGCGGGCCGATGCCCATATGGCGCGGATCGTGGTAGCTGGCGAAGGAGAAGGTATGGCGCGAGGAAAGCCAGCCGTGTTCGGCGCGGCCACGGGTTTCGCTCTTGCGGACATTCAACATGATGCTGCTCCTTGAAAGATTCGAATTGGCGCCGGGGGCTGAATCGCTGTCCCAGCGGCTTGATGCGTAGTCTCTGCCTGTACGCGCGGGAGAAAAAGCGAGTAGATTTGGCCGCTATCATCGAAAAATTCGAACAATGAAAATCAGCCTCGAGGCCTTGCAGATCCTGGATGCGATCGACCGCCGTGGCTCCTTTGCCGCGGCGGCCAAGGTGTTGTTCAAGGTGCCCTCGACCATCTCCTACACGGTGTCCAAGCTGGAAGAGGACCTGGGAGTGCAGCTGTTCGAGCGGGTCGGGCCCAAGGCGACGCCGACGCAGGCCGGGCGCGAGCTATTGCGCGAAGGGCGGCATCTGTTGCGCGCCGCGCAGGAGCTGGAGGTGCGGGTGCGGCGGGTAGCCTCGGGTTGGGAGTCGGATTTCGCGATCGGGCTGGACGCGGTCCTGCCGGCGGCGTTGTTGCAACCGCAGATCCTGGACTTCTATACGGTGGCCGACAGCACCCGGCTGCGCGTGCTCAGCGAATCGCTGTCTGGCAGTTGGGAGGCCTTGCTGGACCGGCGTGTGGACCTGATCGTGGCGGCCGGCGAGGGGCCGAGCGGTGGCGGCTATGTCGCCGAGCCGATCGGCACCTTGCGCTTCGTGTTCGCGGTGGCGGCCACGCATCCTCTGGCGGGCGCGCAACGACTGGGCGTGGCCGAGCTGGCCGAGCATCGGGCGATCGCCGTAGCGGACTCGGCGCGGCGTCTGCTGCCGCGTACCGTCGGCCTGTTGTCCGGGCGCGATGTGCTGACCGTGCCGGACATGCACACCAAGCTGCTGCTGCAGCTTGGCGGTGCCGGCTACGGCTTCCTGCCCGAGCCGTACGCACGCGGCGCGCTGCACGACGGCCTGCTGGTCGAGGTGCCCGTGGAAACCCCCAAAGCCGACGAGACGTTCTGCCTGGCGTGGCGGCCGGGCGAGGAGGGCGAGGCGCTGGGGTGGTGGCGGCGTGCCCTGCGTCGGGACCACTTGTTCGCGCACTGGTTGCAGGCGCTTGCCGAAACGTATCGTTTCGTTGCTGCCAGGCAGCCGGTGGCATGACCAAGGGCGGATAATGGCCGCTCGCCGTCGCGCAGGGTCCTCGCATGCAAGGCTTGATCGAACAGTACGGATTGGCGCTGGTATTCGCCAACGTGCTGGCATTGTCGCTCGGGCTGCCGGTCCCGGCGTTGCCGACACTGGTGCTGGTTGGAGCCGGTTACGCGCTGCGCGGTGGTAGCGATGCGTGGCTGGCCGGTCTGGCGGCGTGGGGCGTGTCGGTGCTGGCCAGCCTGCTGGGCGATCTGGCCTGGTATTTGGCCGGCCGTCGTTTCGGTAACCGCACCTTGCAGTCGCTGTGCCGGTTGTCGCTGTCGCGCGATACCTGCATGAAGCAGACCGAGCGGTTTTTCTCGCGCTGGGGTGTGCGGGTGCTGGCGGTGGCCAAATTCGTGCCGGGCTTGTCGATGGTGTCGGTGCCCATGGCCGGCGCGATGCGGGTACGGCCCGGCGCCTTCCTGCGCTACGACGCGTTCGGTGCCTCGCTGTGGGCCCTGGTCGGGCTGGGCCTGGGGGCCGTGTTCGCCGATCAGGTGCAGGATGTGCTCGGCTTCCTGTCGGAGCTGGGCTCGGGAGCCGTGGCGGTGCTCGTAGCGCTGTTGGCGGGCTACGTCGGCTGGCGCTGGTGGCGCCGCCACAGCCTGCTGCGGTCGCTGGACCATGCGCGCATCGCGGTGGACGAGCTGGTGCCGTTGCTGGATGGCGATGAAAGCCTGCGGCCCACCGTGCTGGATATCCGGGCACCGGGGTATCGCGACCTGCAGCCCTACACGATCCCTGGCGCGGTATTCGCCGACGAGCGTCAGCTTGCGCAGATCCTGGCCAGCGTGCCGCGCGAGCGCAGTGTGGTGATTTATTGCGCATGCCCGGACGAAGTCTCTGCGGCCTGGTTGGCGGGGCGGATGCGTGAGCGTGGCTATCGCGATGTGCGCCCGCTGCGCGGCGGGCTGGATGCATGGCGCGACGCCGGCCATCCGGTGACCTCGTTGTTGCCGGTCGTGGTGGTGGGCGAGGTGGAAGCGGTGCGCACAACGGCTTGATCGTCGTGTGCAGGCGTCGACGTGCGCAGTGAAAGTCGCTTGCTTCGGCAGCGCGACCGTTCGCGCTGCACGGCGATGCGCGCGGCAACCCATGTCCCGGGCGTTGAGCGTCTCGGCGATCTTGTCCTGGTTTCCAGCGTCATGCCGCGGCTCGTCCTTGCGTGGCTGCATGCGGACGTGCAGGGCAGGAAGCAAACGACGGGCAAAAAAAAGACCAGCAAGCTGGTCGTTTTCTTCAAGATTGGTGCGCCCGGAGAGATTCGAACTCCCGACCGCCTGGTTCGTAGCCAGGTACTCTATCCAACTGAGCTACGGGCGCAT
>NZ_JBEGFC010000008.1:119586-223431 GCF_040202405.1 Xanthomonas sp. WHRI 6106
TGGTGCGCCCGGAGAGATTCGAACTCCCGACCGCCTGGTTCGTAGCCAGGTACTCTATCCAACTGAGCTACGGGCGCATATCTTGTGTTTGACTTGCCATCCGCTGCAACACAGCTGGACGTTTAACTGAAAAGACAGCGGTTCAATGCTGTCTTTTTGTGGTTCCTGAAGATGGTGCGCCCGGAGAGATTCGAACTCCCGACCGCCTGGTTCGTAGCCAGGTACTCTATCCAACTGAGCTACGGGCGCCTCGTCAGGAGCGGAATTATGCGGATGCCTGACGTACTCGTCAATCCCTTTGTGAACTTCGATTGCCGTTGACCTCGACACCAAGGCTGCCAACGAGCGCAGCAGCCACTGCAGCGGGCGCCTTCATCCAGGCGAAGTGATCGCTGCGCACGCCCAGCTGCACATCCTGCAGGTGCTGCAGCCGGGCATGCGCCTGCGGCATCTTGCCCAGCAGGGCGTGCAACGCCGCCGGCGGGCCGAAGTTGTCGCGTGCGAAGGTCAGCGCAGTGATCGGAGTGGTCAATGCGCCCAGTGCATGTTCCAGATCCCAGGTCGCGCCGGCGGCGCGATAGCGGTTGCTGCGGCCCACCTGTGCCCAGTCGGCGATCAGGCCGCGCGCTTCGGTCCCGCCGAAGCCGAGCCTGCGCCCATGCAGCACGCCTTGCAGCTTTGCCAGCCACGGCAGGGCGCGAAATGCCAATGGCAGGCCATAGCGCATGGGGCGCGGAAAATGGCGCCAGTAGGGCGAGCCGCTGGCCACCAGCCACAGCTGTGCAAGCGGAGAGGAGTGCGTCGCCGGCGTGAGCCGCAGCGCGGCGTGGCAGCAGGCCAGTTGGCCGCCCAGGCTATGGCCGCCCAGGATGCGTGGAAGTTGCGGGTCGTGCCGATCCAGCAAGGCGTGGCTGGCCGGAAGATCCTCGGCCAGCAGCGTGCGGTAGCCCCAATCGTGCTCGCGCGACGGGCGCAGGCTGCTGCTGCCATTGCCACGCCATTCGTGCAGATACACCGCGATGCCGGCCGATGCGAGCACCTGCGCGAACGGTTGATAATGCCGCGCCGCTACGCCCAAGGCCGGCAGCCATAGCAGCGCGGCCAGTGGTTGTGCCGGCGCGTAGCGCATCACCTGCCAGCGGTGCCCGTCGGCGGCGCTCGCGCTCATGGTGGTGCTGTGTACGCTCATGCGCCGTGCGCAGCGCCGAAGTGGTCGAGCACGAGCACATCGCTGTGCCCGGGGCGTTGGCCGAGGTGGATTGCGCGTGCCACGTAGTCGATGGCCGCTTCGCAGGCATTGAGGAGCGACAGGCCCTGGCACAGTTGCGCGGCGATCGCGGCCGACAGACTGCAGCCGGTGCCATGTGCGTCGACCTGCACACGTGGATGCATGAAGGCATCCTGGGTAACGCCGTCATCGAACCGATCGAACACACGTGCGCCTTCGTGCAGATGGCCGCCCTTGAGCAGCACCGCGTTGGCGCCCAGGTCGAGCAGTGCGGCGGTGGCGTGTTCGGCGGCATCGGCGTCGTCGATGCGGCGGCCGGTCAATAGCTCCGCTTCGGGCGTGTTGGGGGTGACCAGCGTGGCCAGCGGCAGCAGACGGGTGCGCAAGGCGTCCAGTGCGGCGTCTTCGAGCAGGCGTGCGCCGCTGGTGGACACCATCACCGGATCGAGCACCACGAATGGTGGGCGATGCCGTTCGAGCAGGTCGGCCACGCAATGGATGACGTCGGCATTGGCCAGCATGCCGAGCTTGACGGCCTGGATCTGGAAATCGGCAAAGCAGGCATCCACCTGCGCCTGCAGAAACGGCAGCGGCGGGATGTGCACGGCGGTGACGGCGCGGGTATGTTGCGCAGTCAATGCGGCGATCGCCGATAACCCGTGCACGCGATGCGCGGCGAAGGTCTTGAGGTCGGCCTGGATGCCGGCTCCACCGCCGGAATCGGAGCCGGCGATGGTCAATGCGGACAGCGTGCTGGGCGTGGTCATGCGCCGATTCTGCACGGTCCGATTGCAGCTGTGCAGAACCGGTGTCTGAACGCTGCCTGCGCCTGCCAGCGCTTACCGCAGGATCACGGCGGTGCCCCGTTCACCGCGATCTGCGAGAACGCGCCGGTCTGCGGGTCGTACAACGCGCCCCAGAACATGTTGCCGCCATCGCAGGCCTGGATCGCCTCGGTGGCCGGTTTCATCTGCGGCGTGTTCGGCAGTTTGAAGGCGTTGATGTAGATCAGCTGCTGGCCCCCGATCACCACACCCACGTACTGGCGGTCGAACTCGCGCGGCTCGGCGATGGTGGGCGTCAACGCGTCCTGCCGGGATTCGAGCTGTTCGATCTGCTGATGGTTCGGTGCCCAGTAGCCGGTGATCTGGCCCGGATGGCGCGCCGGGCTGTCGCGCGAGCAGGTCTGCAGCATCTGCTCGGCCACGCCTTGGCGCGTGATGATCCACGACTGCCCGTTCTTGAGATTGGTCGGCACGCTGGATGGTCCCTGCGTGGTGGCGCAGCCGGCCAGCGCGAGCACGGCCAGCGCCACCGCGCCGCGAAATGCGCGCATCACAACACCTCCGAGGCGAAGTCGGCCAGGCGCGAGCGCTCGCCACGCCGTAGCGTGATGTGCGCGCTGTGCGGCCAGGCCTTGAAGCGATCCACCGCGTAGGTCAGACCCGAGGTCGTTTCGGTGAGGTAGGGCGTGTCGATCTGTTCGACGTTGCCCAGGCACACGATCTTGGTACCGGGGCCGGCACGGGTGATCAGCGTCTTCATCTGCTTCGGCGTGAGGTTCTGCGCCTCGTCCAGGATCAGGTACCGCGACAGGAAGGTACGGCCGCGCATGAAGTTCATCGAACGGATCTTGATGCGGCTTGCGAGCAGGTCGTTGGTGGCGGCGCGCCCCCATGCGCCGCCTTCCTGGTTGTGCGTGAGCACTTCCAGGTTGTCGGTCAGCGCGCCCATCCACGGCGTCATCTTTTCTTCTTCGGTACCGGGCAAAAAGCCGATGTCTTCGCCCACGCTGACGGTGGCGCGGGTCATGATGATTTCGCGGTAACGCTGCTGGTCCATGGTCTGCGCCAGGCCGGCGGCGAGCGCGAGAAGGGTCTTGCCGGTGCCGGCGGTGCCGAGCAGGGTGACGAAATCGATCTCCGGGTCCATCAAGGCATTGAGCGCGAAATTCTGCTCGCGGTTGCGCGCCACGATGCCCCACACCGCATGCTGGCCGCTACGGAAGTCGTCCACCAGGCACAGCGTGGCTTTGCCGCCGCCGACCTTGGCCACACGCAGTTCCACTTCATCTTCGCCAGGCAGGTACAGGTACTGGTTGGGGTACCAGTCTTCGTCCTCGGCCAGCACGATCTCGTAGTGCGTGCGGCCACGCTCGTTCCAGCTGCGCAGGTCTTCGTTGTGCTTCTGCCAGAAGTCTTCCGGCAGCTCGATGGCGCCAGTGAACAGCAGGCTGAAATCGTCCAGCGCGCGGTCGTTCTGATAGTCCTCCGCCACCAGGCCGCTGATGTAGGCCTTGATGCGCAGGTTGATGTCCTTGGACACCAGAATGACCGGCACGTCCGGATGTTCTTCGCGCAGCGCCAGCACCGAGGCCAGGATCTTGTTGTCCGGCAGCATGGCGCCGAAGGTGCGGCCCGGGTCGATCGGTTTGATCTGGAAAAACAGACGGCCGATCGCGGCCTGGCCCTTGAGCTGGATGCCCTGCGGGTGGCTGAGCAGGATGCCGGCCTGGATCTGCTCGGCGTTGGTGTTTTCCAGCAATTCGTCCAGGAACCGGCTGACCTGCCGCGCATTGCGGCTGACTTCGGAGGTGCCTTTCTTGGCGTTGTCGAGCTCCTCGATCACCTGCATCGGCAGGAACACATCGTGTTCTTCAAACTTGAACAGCGCGGTGGGATCGTGCATCAGCACGTTGGTGTCCAGCACGTAGATGCGCTTGCCTCGGGTCATTGGGTCTTCCAAGTGATGGAGCAGGGGCGAGCCATCACGCCTGCAGGTGCAGGGTGATGGAGGACGCGGGAGGCGAGGGGTGTCACTGTTTGGCGTGCGCCTTCACTGCAGTCAGCACGGCCTCGGCATGGCCGGCGACCTTGACCTTGCGCCAGGCCTGCACGACATGCCCCTCGGGCGATAGCAGGAAGGTGCTGCGCTCGATGCCGAGCACCTGTTTGCCGTACATGTTCTTTTCCTTGATCACGTCGAAGGCGCGGCACAGCGCTTCATCGCTGTCGCTGATCAACGGGAAGGTGAAGCCTTGCTTGGCGCAGAAGTTGTCATGCGACTTCACCGAATCGCGCGAGACGCCCAACACCACGGCGCCGGCTTTTTTGAACTGCGGCAGCAGCGCGTTGAAGTCCAGGCCTTCGGTGGTGCAGCCGGGGGTGCTGTCCTTCGGGTAGAAGTACAGCACCAGCCACTTGCCGGCATAGTCGCGCAGGCTGGCCTGGGCGCTGCCGGAGAGCGACAGCGGCAGGTCGAAGGTTGCGGCGGGCAGTTGCAGTACGGCGTCGGTCATCGTTGCTCAGCCTCAGGGGGAGGGCGTGCGGCGCGGTCAGGCCGGGCCGACATCCATCCCATCATAAGCAGCCACATGGAAACGTTTGGCGAGTGCGTCGAACTGCGCATTGCGCTGATTCAGCGACTCGATGGTGTGGTGCTCTTTCTTGTCCACATGCAGGAAATACGACTCCTCGTCGTCGCCATCGTCTTCGTCGCGTTCGCCGAGAAAGATATCGATGACGCGGTAGCCATCCTGGGTCAATTGCTCGGCGAGTTTCTGCAGCGGTTCCTGCGCCGGATCGGCAAAAAAATATTCCCAGCGCAGCGGGCCATCGAGGTTCCAGTCGGTCTCGGAGCGGATGTGGTCGAACATCTGTTTCAGCGCGGATTGGGCGATGGCCATGGTGCGTCTGCCTTAGAACTTCATCGGGTCCATGATCGCGTCGAGATTGAGGTGATCACAGAATTCCAGGAAATCATCGCGCAATGCGGCGATGTGCATGTTGGCCGGCACCCCGATCGTCACCTGCGCAGAGAACATCTCCGCGCCGGTCTGCATGGCGCGATAGCGCGTGCTCTGCAGGTTTTCGATGGTGATGCCCTGGCGGTCGAAGAAGTCGGCCAGCTGGAACAGGATGCCGGGCTTGTCGGCGGCGATCACTTCGACGATGTAGGGCAGCAGGTTGGACTGGGTCTGCTTGGGGCCGGTGCGGTACCACACCAGCTTGAGGCCTTCCTCGCGTTCGAGCCGGGTCAGCATCGCTTCGAGCTTGGCGACCGAATCCCAGGAGCCGGTGGCCAGTGCGGTAACCGAGACATCGCGCCCCACCGTGGCCAGACGGGCGTCCACGAGATTGCAGCCGCTGTCGGCGATGCGGCGGGTGACGGGCAACAGGGGGGACTCCGGATGCGTCGTGTAGGCGTTGATCAGGAGGTGGTTTTCGGTCGGCAAAGGCCGGGGTGTCGAGTCGGTCAAAGGGGCTTCCGGCATTGCATCAGGCTGAATGGCCGCCCGGGCAGGCGCCCTGGCGGTGACCAGCATACTTGCCCGTGGTTTCGCGCCGCAAGTAACATGCGGGTGGTCTCAACCCGCGCCCGCGCGGGCCTCCCCTGTCACGTAAGAGCAGCAGAATCTTGTCCCTTTCCGGCATCATCACCGCGCTGGCGACCCCTTTCGGTCCGGATGGCGCACTCGACCTGGATGCCTGGCGGCGGCTGCTGGAGCAGCAGCTGCACGGTGGTGTGCAGGGAATCGTGGTCGCCGGCTCCACCGGCGAAGCCGCCGCGCTGAGCGACGACGAATACGACACGCTGCTGCGCGCCGCGGTGGCGCAGGTGGCTGGCCGGGTGCCGGTGCTGGCCGGCACCGGGCTGTCCGGTACGGCAAAAACCATTGCGCAGACACGCCGCGCCGCCGCGCTGGGTGCGCAGTACGCGTTGGTGGTCACGCCGCCGTACGTGCGTCCGACCCAGGCCGGGCTGAAAGCACACTTCCTGGCAGTGGCCGACAACGGCGGTTTGCCGGTGGTGCTGTACAACGTGCCTGGCCGCACCGGCTGCGACCTGCTGCCGGAGACGGTGGCCGAGCTGGTCGGGCACCCCAACATCGTCGGCATCAAGGAGGCCCGTAGCGAGCCCGAGCGCGTTGCCGCACTGGTGGCGCTGCGCAGCGATAGCTTCGTGGTGCTCAGCGGCGATGACGGCAGCGCAGCGCACGCGATGCTGTCCGGCGCTGCGGGGCTGGTGTCGGTGGCATCCAATGCCTTGCCGGCAGCCTACCGTCGCCTGTGCGATCTGGCCCGCGATGGCCAGCGCGAGGCCGCCACCGCCTGGGATGCGCGCCTGAGCGAATATCACAGCTTCTGCGGGATCGAATCCAATCCCATCCCGGTCAAGGCGTTGCTGCAGCGCGCCGGGATCGGGCACGGCCTGCGCTTGCCGCTGCTGCCACTCTCCGCGGCGCACCAGCCTGCCGCCGACCGCCTTGCCGCCGACGCCATTGCGTTGGAAGCGCTTTCCAGCCGCGAAATGCTCGCGGCCTGACCCAGGAGATCTATCGATGCGTCATTCCGTTTCCCCCGTCCGCGTGCTGTCGCTCGCGTTGCTGGCGACCGCCACCGTCGCTGCCACGAGCGGTTGCAGCTGGTTTCACAAGGGCGCGCGCGGCGACTATGCGCTTGCCCCCGAAGCCCGGCCGCTGGAAGTGCCGCCGGACCTGAACCTGCCCGACACCTCCGGTGCGATGAAGGTGCCAACCCTGGCCTCCACCACGCAACAGAACGCCAACACGCCGCCGTCGGCGAGCGCCAACAGCGGTTTTACCGTGGCCGGCGAGCGCGATGAGGTGTTCGCCAAGGTCGGCACGGCGCTGGCCGAGATTCCGGGCCTGACCATCGCCAGCAAGGCGCAGATGCTGGGTTCCTACGATGTGAGCTACGAGGGCTCCAGCTTCCTGGTGCGCGTGGTCAAGGTCGATGCGGGCAGCTACGTGTCGGCAGTGGACCCGCGCGGCATGCCGGCCACGGCAGCGGCGCCGGTGGCGGTGATCAGCTCGCTCAAGAGCAAGCTTGGCGGCTGAGGCAGGTTCAGTTGGTTGGATAGCAAAACGGGCGCCCCTGGCGCCCGTTTTGCGTTATGCGGTGTCGGGTTGCGGCTGCTGTGGGCGCCGCGCCGCATCTGATCGCGGCGATCAGCGCTGCAGCAGCGGCAACTTGTTCGGCTTGCCATCCCATTCGGCCGCATCGGGCAGCGGTTCCTGACGCACGGTCAGCACCGGCCAGACCTTGGCCAGCTCGGCGTTGAGCGCGACGAAGGCTTCCTGACCTGCTGGCACGTCGTCTTCCGGGTAGATCGCATTGGCCGGACACTCGGGCTCGCACAGGGTGCAGTCGATGCACTCGTCCGGATCGATCACCAGAAAGTTCGGGCCGACGTGGAAGCAATCCACCGGGCAGACCTCGACGCAGTCGGTGTATTTGCACTTGATGCAGTTTTCGGTGACAACAAAAGGCATGGCGGAATCCGGCGTTTAGCCTGTCAATTCTAAAGCAGTCGGGGGACGGGTGTGGAGTGGATGATCTTTAGGGGTGGCGTTGCGATTTTTGCTGCGGCAGCTGCGTACCGTCCTGCGCAAGTAGTGCCTGTCGGTTAGTCAGGTTGGCTGACGGCGGTGCTCGCTTTGAGCAGTGTTAGGTGAGTTCGTCGAGTTGGCTGTCTGCCGCCGTACCCTCACCCCAACCCCTCTCCCGCAGGGAGAGGGGCTCAGTTCCTTCTCCCGTCGGGAGAAGGTGGCGCGCAGCGCCGGATGAGGGTACGGGCGAAGCCTCGTGCAGCTGGAAAACACGGTGGCTACCTCCGTACCCTCACCCCAACCCCTCTCCCGTAGGGAGAGGGGCTTTAGTTCCTTCTCCCTTCGGGAGAAGGTGGCGCGCTAGCGCCGGATGAGGGTACGGGCGAAGCCTCCGGGTTATCCACCATTCTTAGAGGCTTCGCTCCCGTACCCTCACCCCAACCCCTCTCCCGTAGGAGAGGGGCTTTTTGTTCCTGGTTTTTTCGGTCAGACCAGTCCGCGCTGCCTGGCCAGCGCGAACAACCCTGCCGCTGCCAGGTCTTCCGGATGCAGCTGGCTTTCGACGCCCAGATGCTGCAGCGCCAGGGCATACCGCTGGGCCAGCGCCGGGCTGCCGACCAGATGCACGATGGCATGATCGCCGCGGTGCTCGCGCAGTTCGTGGCCGATCAACAGGCCCGAGAGGTAGGACGGCAGTGCCGCAGAGGACAGCCGTTCGAACAGGCCGAGCGTACGGGTGCCGAACAGGTGGTGGCTGAGGCCGCCGGAGTCGGCGCTGCGGTCGACACCTTGCAGGAATGCAGCGGCGTCCAGTTCGGCGTGGTCGTCGTCCATCAGCTTGCCGAGGATGCTGTGTTGACGCAGCACGGCATACAGCTCGCCGGTCATGACGGTGGCGAAGTCGGTCAGCTGGCCGTTGGCGATCCGCGCCCACTTGCTGTGCGTGCCGGGCAGGCAGGCGACATGCTCACCGCCGCCAAGCGCGGCGATCAGGCCGAGCAGCTGGGTTTCTTCGCCACGCATCACGTCCGGCACGCCGTCGTGTTCGCCGGTGCTCACGCCCGGCACGAACCACAACGTGCGGCCGGGCAGCAGGTCGTCTTCGCTGCGCATCGCCCGGGCGAGCGCGGCGGTGTCGGCCGGGCAGGGCAGATAGGGTTGTTCGACCCAGCCGTTGCGGCTGCCGATCATGCCCGACAGCAGCAGCGGGCCGTTCCAGTCGGCGATCAGCCTGGTGAGTACCTCGGCGAAGCGGCCCTGGCAGGCGAGGATGCCGTCGCTGCCGCGGCGTTGCTCCAGTACGGCGCCGGTGGCGTCGAGCAGATAGGCGCGCAGGCTGCTGGTGCCCCAATCGACGGCGATCATGCGCTGGCCACCCGGCTTTCGGGCAGGCCGGCGATGGCGAGGTCGCACACGAACAGGCTGCCGGCTTCTGGCATGCGCGCGAGTTCTTCGGCGCTATGGTCCAGGCGCGAGGAGATCACGTGCAGGCGATCCAGTGCCGCGCCGCCGAACGCGCTGCAGGTGGGGTGCTTGATCGGCAATTGCACGATGCGCTCCACGCTGCCGTCGGGGCGGTAGCGCACCACGCGGCAGGCGCGCCATTGCGCGTTCCACAGGTGGCCTTCGCTGTCGATGATGGAGCCATCCGGCTCTGCGTCGTCGCGATCCAGGGTGGTGAACACGCGCGTGTTGCTGGTCTGCGCGGTCTCCGGGTCGTAGTCGCAGCACAGGATCTGCGGGCGCACGGAGTCGCAGTAGTACAGCGTGCGGCCGTCCAGGCTGAAGCAGATCGAGTTGGGAATCGACACGCCCGGCAACGGCAGCGCACGCAAGCCGTGCCGCAGCGAAAACTGGTAGAACGCGCCGCGCGCGGCCTTGCTGTCGTGTTCGTCCATGGTGCCGAACACCAGATTGCCATGCCGGTCGACGCGGCCATCGTTACTGCGCGTGAGCGGGTTGTCGGCTTCGATATCGGCCAGTTTTTCAAATGGCAGCGCGTCGGCGTCGGTGTTGTCAGGATCGACCACGCCAATCGCCTTGGCCAAGGCAACCAGCACGCGGCCGTCGTCCATCAGGCCCAGGCAGCCCGGGCGATCGGGCAGCGTCCAGTAGCGCGATTGCGCCGTGGCCGGATGATGCCGCCACAGGCGCTTTTCAACGATGTCGACCCAGTACAGCGCCTGGCGCTGCTCGCACCACAGCACGCCTTCGCCATGCGTACAGCGGCTATCGACCGCCAGTACGGCGGTGTGCTCGGGCGTGCTCACCATTCGGCGATGCTGCCATCGGCGTGGCGCCACACCGGGTTGCGCCAGTCCGGCGGGTTTTCGTTTGCGCGCTTGAGCATGTCTTCGTCGATCTCCACACCGAGCCCGGGCTTGGGCAGGGCGGCGATACTGCCATCGACACACTGAAAGTCGTCTTTATTGATGACGTAATCGAGCAGGTCGGCGCCTTCGTTGTAATGGATACCGATGCTCTGTTCCTGTAGCACCGCGTTGTGCGAGACGAAGTCCACGTGCAGGCACGCGGCGAGCGCGATCGGGCCGAGCGGGCAGTGCGGGGCGAAGCCGACGTCGTAGGCTTCGGCCATCGCGGCGATCTTGACGCATTCGGTGATGCCGCCGGCATGCGAGAGATCAGGCTGCACCATGCCGATGCCGCCGGCACACAGCACGTTCTTGAATTCGAAGCGCGAGAACATGCGCTCGCCGGCCGCCAGCGGAATCGAGGTGCTCGCGGCCAGGCGCGGGTAGTACTCGGCCTGTTCGGCCAGTACCGGCTCTTCGACGAACAGCGGCTTGAACGGTTCCAGCTCGCGCAGCAGCGCCTTGGCCATCGGCGCGCCGACGCGGCCGTGGAAGTCGATACCGAAGTCGATGGTGTTGCCGAAGGCTTCGCGGATTTCGGCCACCTTGACCACGGCTGCGTCGACCGCACGCGCGCTGTCGATCAGCTTCATTTCTTCGGTGCCGTTGAACTTGAAGGTGTCAAAACCCAGCGCGCGGTAGTCGGTGATCTGCTGGATGATGGCGCCCGGGCGGTCGCCGCCGACCCAGCGGTAGGTCTTCATACGGTCGCGCACCAGCCCGCCCAGCAGCTCGTACACCGGTACGCCCAGCGCCTTGCCCTTGATGTCCCACAACGCCTGGTCGATACCGGCGATGGCGCTCATCAGGATGGCGCCGCCGCGATAGAAGCCGGCGCGGTACATCGTCTGCCATAGGTCGTTGATGCGCGCCGGGTCCTTGCCGACGACATAGCCGGCCAGTTCGTGCACGGCAGCTTCCACCGAACGCGCGCGGCCTTCGATGACCGGCTCGCCCCAACCGGTGATGCCCTCGTCGGTTTCGACCTTGAGGAACAGCCAGCGTGGTGCGGCGTGGTAGGTGGTGAGGCGGGTGATCTTCATCCTTGCAGTTCCTGGTAGGCCTGCACGAAGGCGCGTGCATGCGTCTGGGTTGTTTCGAGCGATTGCGCGGGTTTGTACAGTTCGCCGCCGATGCCGGCGCCGGCCGCGCCCTGGGCGATGAAGCCGGCCAGGGTCTGCGGGCTGACACCGCCGACCACGTAGACCGGGATGTGCTTGGGCAGCACCGACCGCAATGCGCGCACATGCGCGGCGCCATAGGTGGCTGCCGGGAACAGCTTGAGAATGGTGGCGCCCGCATCGATGGCGTCAAATGCCTCGCTGGCGGTGGCGAAGCCGGCCACCACGGTCAGCCCGCGCGACACCGCATGACGGATCAGCGACGGGCGCGTGTTGGGAGTGACGATGAAGCGCGCGCCGATCTCTGCCAGGGTGTCGACGTCTTCATTGCGCAGCACGGTGCCGGCACCGATCCAGGCGCGCTCGCCATAGGTCTGCTGGGCCAGCGCGATGCTCTGCTCCCAGCGCGGCGAATTGAGCGGGATCTCGATCGCGTCGAAGCCGGCGTCGATCAGCGCGCCGACGTGGGCTAGCGTTTCTTCCGGCGTGATGCCGCGCAGGATGGCGACCAGGGGCAGGGCGAACAGGCTGGCGGTGGTATCTGAGGTCATGCGGTTACTCGCGAGAGAGCGGAAAGCGGCCATTGGCGACCCGGTGGCCGGCAACGTCGGGGGAACTTGCGCACTGCGCGCGGCAACAAGCCGTCGCCGCTGCGCAATGCAGCAGAAAAACGCAGGGCGGGGAAGAGGCGCCGCAACGCGCCGGAGGCGGCGTGGCGCGCGCAGCACGCCTGGAGCAACGGCCCGCAAGTGGCCGGCAAGATACCGTCATCGTCGTCCACCTCCGCGGTCATGGCGTGCGTGTTGCCACCTCGTCGAAGATGGGTCACGTCTGTTCTGGCCGCGCCCGGGAGGTAGGGGCTCCTGCTGCGGCGAGCGCTAGCCTCGCGCGGGGAGATATGTGCTGCAAATGAAATTTTCGGCATATTCTATTCCTCCGACGAATACACGGCCGCAACCGCACCTCATGGCAAATTCCGGTACCCCCTGGTTCAACGCAGCCCGGCTCAAGACGCGCCAACTCCTGCTGCTGCTGCATTTGCACGAACAACGCTCGGTGCTACGTGCGGCCGAGGCCGCCAGCATGACCCAGCCGGCGGCCTCCAAGCTGCTGGCGGAAATGGAGGACATGCTGGGGGTGAAATTGTTCGAGCGGCATGCCCGCGGTGTCGAGCCGACCTGGTACGGCCACGTGCTGATCCGGCGCGCCCGCGCGGCGATGTCCGAGATCGGCCGCGCGCAGGAAGAGATCGCCGCGTTGCGCGCCGGCCGCATGGGCCAGGCCTCGATCGGGACCGTGGTCAATCCGGGCACCAATCTGGTGCCGCAGGCCATTGCCGAGGTGAAGCGCGAGTTCCCGGACATCCTGGTGCGGGTGGAGATGGACTACAGCCGCCCGCTGGTGGCGAAGTTGCTGGATGGGCAGCTGGACATCGTGATCGGGCGCATCCTCGGCCCGGAGGGCGTGGGCGAACTGGAGTTCGAGCCGCTGGCCGACGAGCCGCATTCGGTGATCGCGCGGGCCGGCCACCCGCTGGCCAGCCGGGCCGGCCTGCAGCATGCGGATCTGGTGCGGCATGGCTGGATCCTGCCGCCGGCCGACAGCGTGCTGCGCGCACGCCTGGATTCGATGTTCATGGAGCACGGCGTGCAGACGCCGACCAACGCCATCGAGACTTCGTCACTCCCGGTCACCTCGACCCTGCTGCGTGGCACCGACATGCTGACGGCCTTGCCGGTGGAATCGGTGGCGCCGCTGATCCAGGCCAAATTGCTGACCGTGCTGCCGATCGAACTGGGCGTGCGGATGGAATCGTTCGGCATCATCCGTCGGCGCGATTACATCCTTCCGCCGGGTGCCGAACGCATCCTGCAGGCATTGCGCACCACGGCGCGACGGCTGTATCCCGCGTTGCGCGGGCCGGAATCCCTTGCCTAACAAGCTCTTCCATTTGTATTCCATGGGGTAATACCAGCCTGTGAATTTTTCATTGGCTGGCGCTAGACCGCGCGCCTATATCTGTGCGTCAGATCGCACGCTGAAGCGCACGTGAAGTCGGGCAGGTGATCGGCGGCAAAGCCGCCATGCAGCGAAAGCGGGACTGGCCTCGGCGCCGGTCCCGATACGATCACGCGGGGCGTCTTGCGTCGCGACAACCAGTCTTCAGTCGTCTTGCGTCCTGGGAGGGATTCAGATGTCCAAGTTTTCAAGCCATGCCTCGGCAGGCACGGGCGTGCGTGCGTGCCGTGCCCCACGTTTGCGTCATTCGGCCATGGCCGTCAGCATCGGGCTGCTGCTCGTTGCGCCGGTATACGCACAGCAGGCGCCGGCGGCCAGGGGGGCGCCTTCAGGCACCGCCGGTGCCAGCGCGGTGGACCTGGACACGGTGGAAGTGCGCGGCGTACGCGCCAGCCTGATCAAGTCGCAGGTGATCAAGCGCGATTCCACCCAGATCGTGGATTCGGTCAGCGCCGAAGACATCGGCGCGCTGCCCGACCGCAGCGTCACCGAAACCCTGCAGCGCGTCAGCGGCGTGACCATCGACCACTTCGCCGCGCGCAGCGACCCGGATCACTTCTCCGCCGAAGGCAGTGGCGTGATGATCCGCGGCCTGACCCAGGTGCGCGGCGAGCTCAATGGACGCGACATCTTCAGCGCCGCCAGCGGCCGTGGCCTGAGTTTCGAAGACGTGCCGGCCGAGCTGATGGCCGGCGTGGATGTCTACAAGAATCCGTCGGCCGAAATCATCGAGGGCGGCCTGGGCGGCACGGTCAACCTGCGCACGCGCATGCCGTTCGACAACCCGGGCCGGATCGTCGGCGGCAACGTCGACGTCAACTGGGGCGACATGAGCAAGAAGTACAAGCCGTCGGCCTCGTTCCTGTTCAGCGATCGCTGGGACACCGGCGTCGGCGAAATGGGCTTCATGATCGATATCGCCCATTCGGAACTGGCGACCCGCTCGGACGGCATCCAGGTCGAGCCGTACGTGCGTCGGACCGACGATGCGGTGCTGGCCGGCAGCGGGCGCAGCGAGGTGTTCGTGCCGGGCGGAGTGAACTGGCGCCAGCTGGATTTCGAGCGCAAGCGCGATGGTATCGCCGCAGCCTTCCAGTGGAAGCCCAGCGACCAGACCGAGATCTACGCGCAGTACCTGCGTTCGCGCTACGACATGAACTGGCAGGAGCGCGCCGCATTCTTCAACGACAGCAACAACAGCATTAGCCCGGCGCCGGGCACCACCTTCCAGTACGACCAGGACGGCGTATTCCAGCGCGGCTCGCCGGTGTCCAACTCCTGGCGCGGCCTGCTGACCGGCGATGGTGTGCGCTTCAATACCGACAACCGCTATTCCGAGCAGCGCACCACCACCTCGGACCTGTCGGTGGGCTTCAGCCATTACTTCAATGACAACCTGCAGATCAAGGGCGACGTGCAGCTGGTGCAGTCGGAAAACGACCAGCTCGACTTCACCGTGTTCAGCGCGACTTATCTGCCGGGGCTGACCTATGACGTGTCGGGCAAGTATCCGACCGTGCAGATCGCCAACCAGAGTTTCACCCAGGACCCGTCCAATTATTTCTGGGCGGCGGCGATGGATCACCTGGGGCATAACCGCGGGCGCCAGCTGTCCACCCGCGTGGACCTGGAATACACCTTCCAGGACAGCAGCTGGCTGCGCTTCGCGCGCTTCGGCATGCGTGCCACCGACCGCAATCAGACCAACAAGAACTCCGGCTACAACTGGGGCGTGCTGTCGGACAACTGGGCAGCCATCCCCGGCAGCGCCAATGGCCTGGCCAACATGTCGCAGTACCTGCCCAACGAGTCGTCGCTGTTCACCTTCTCCGATTTCTTCCGCGGCGGGGTGAACGTGCCGACCACGCTGGTGGTGCCCAATGGCGGGCTGGTCAAGAACTACCGTCGCGCCTCGGAACTGCTGCAGCAGCAGATCGTGGCCCTGCGCGGCTTTGGCTGGGCACCGGACACCTACCAGCCGCAGGACACCAACCGCCAGTTCGAGCGCACCCAGGCCGCCTACGCGGCGCTGTACTTCGGTAACGACGAGGCCTGGGGCGTGCCGGTGGACGGCAATATCGGTGTGCGCATCGTGCAGACCAAGACCCAGGCCGAAGGCTTCGGCCAGTTCCAGGACCTGTCGGGCCTGAACGTCTCGCCCGAGCTGCAGGCCCGCTACACCGGGCAGTACTTCGACAACAACTCGCAGGGCAGCTACACCAACGTGCTGCCGAGCCTGAACATGCGCTTCCGTTTCACCGACAGCCTGCAGTGGCGTATCGCCGCCTCCAAGGCGATGGCGCGCCCGGACTACACCCAGCTGCAGCCGTACGTGCTGCTCAACGTGGAGACCGACGACGCCGGCAATGCGACGAACTTTGTCGGTACCGCGGGCAATCCGACCCTCAAGCCGATGACCGCCAACCAGTTCGACACCGCACTGGAGTGGTACTTCGACAACAGCGACATGCTGTACACCACGCTGTTCTACAAGAAGGTCAAGGACTACTTCTCCACCCAGACCCGCAGCGAGACCTACGATAACCGGCAGTGGCTGGTGACCCGGCCCTACAATACCGACGAAGGCACCATTCGCGGCGCCGAAGTGGGCTATACGCAGTTCTTCGACGAATTGCCGGGCTGGATGAGCGGGTTCGGCATCAATGCCAACTTCACCTTCGTCGACAGCAAGGGCGGCGCCAACACCGCCATCGACCCGTACACCCGCACCACGGTGGAAGGCGTGGAGCTGCCGCTGGAAGGCCTGTCGCGGCGCAGCTACAACCTGGCCGGCATCTACGAGAAGGGCCCGCTGTCGCTGCGGCTGGCCTACAACTGGCGCTCGCGCTACCTGCTGACCACCAGCGACGCGGCCACCCGGTTGCCGACCTGGGCCGACGACTACGGCCAGCTGGATGGCTCGTTCTTCTACCGCTTCAACGAACACCTGCAATTGGGGATCCAGGCCAACAACCTGACCAATACCGAGACCAAGGTGCTGATGGGGCCCACCTCCTACGAGGGGGGCGAGGTGGATACGCGGCTGTACACCCGCAGCCAGTTCGTCAACGACCGGCGCTACTCGCTGGTGCTGCGCATGAATTGGTAAGTGCGCACGGTCACGGCCCGACTGTGCAGCGATCTGCACAGTCGGGTCCGTCAGGTATGAGTCCGCAGGTTCGGGCCGTGATGCCGGACCTGCCGGGTTTTCCGGTGTTGCTATAGTTTTAACGAATAGCTTTCCAGGAATATTTCATTGGTGTGGCATGACGGCCGCGCCCTATGCTCCCGCCGCAGCCGCAGGTCCGCCCGCCAGGGCAAACCGCGCATCCGCCGACCCGGTGTCCCGGGCGCAGATACGGGCCAGCAACAACGACGGGCAGGGCGTTCGCGCACCGGCCCGCTAAAAACAAGCAGTACATGCGTCCTGGGAGGGAGCACCATGTCAGTGCAACATCGCCACATTCCGGCAGGCCGGGCTGTGGGTCAGCGTTCGATCCGTGATTTCCGCCGCTCCGTGATGGCCATCAGTGTGGCTACCTTGTTGAGCGCGCAGGCCTATGCGCAGGATGCGACCACCACTGCCGCACCGGCCTCGGATGCGACCACCCAGCAGCTGGACACGGTGCAGGTCACCGGTACCCGCAGCAGCGTCACCAAGGCGCAGCTGGTCAAGCAGAACGCCGAGCAGATCGTCGATTCCATCGTTGCCGAAGACATCGGCAAGCTGCCCGACAACAACGTCGCCGAAGCGCTGCAGCGCATTTCCGGCATCCAGATTTCGCGCAACTACGGCGAAGGCAGCTCGATCGCCATCCGCGGCCTGACCCAGGTGCGCACCGAGCTCAATGGCCGTGACATCTTCACCGCCAACGACGGCCGTGGCCTGAGCTTCGAAGACGTGTCGGCCGAGTTGCTCGGCGGCGTCAACGTGTACAAGAACCCGTCGGCCGACATGATCGAAGGTGGCCTGGGCGGCACCGTCGACCTGCGCACGCGCCTGCCGTTCGACTATGAAGGCCGCAAGATCGCCGGCAGCGTCCAGTACAACTATTACGACCTGGCCGACGACGGCAAGCCGGCGTTCTCGGGCCTGTTCAGCGACCGCTGGCAGACCGGCATCGGCGAGATCGGCATCCTGGTGAACTACTCGCAGCAGAAGAGCCCGTTCCGTCAGGACACCATCTCGATCGAGCCGTGGTACACCCAGACCGATCTGCCGGGCTACGAAGGGCAGGGCGTGTCGGTGCCGCACGGCGCCGGCATCAACACCACCGTGGGTGAGCGCGAGCGCAAGACCGGCGCGTTTGCGATGCAGTGGCGTCCCAACGATTCGGTCGAGGTCTATACGCAGGTGCTGCGTTCGGACTACGACTTCAGCTGGCACGATTATTCGTTCTTCGCGTTGACCGGCGCCAACAACATGCAGGGCTTGCCCGGCATCCAGGTCAACAGCCGCAACGAGTTCGTCAATGGCTCGTTCCAGAATGTGCCGACCGAATCCAATACCAGCTTGACCGAGCGTCACTCGGTGACCACCGATTACTCGCTGGGCGCCAAGTGGACGGTCAATGAAAAGCTGACCCTGAGCACCGACTTCCAGTACGTCGATGCCACTACCAAGGGCACGCGCTACATCATCGCCACCGGGCAGGACACCAGCCCGCAGTTCAACGTCGACTTCCGTGGCGATCTGCCGCGCCTGTCGGTGACCGATGCCAGCGGCGCGGAAGGCTACCTGGCCGACGTCAACAACTACGACGGCTGGCGCTGGCACCTGGACAACAAGGACGACAACACCGGCACAGAGTTTGCCTGGCGTTCGGACATGGATCTGGCCTTCGACAGCGATTTCGTGCGCAGCTTCAAGGCCGGTGTGCGCTATACCGACCGCGATGCCGAGACCAAGGGCAACGTGTGGCGCTTCATGTGCATCAACGATTGCTCGGGCACGCCGTTCTCGCAGTTCCCCAGCATTGGCTTGGTGGCCAACCCCATCACTGACTTCTTCCGCGGTGAGAGCAGCACCTTCGGTCGCACGCTGACCGCGTCGGATGCAGCGGTAGCCAATTACGAGCAGAGCCTGGCCACCTTTGGTGCCAGCCCGCTGGAATTTGCGCCGAACAACATCAACACCCAGAACGAGAAGACCTACGCGGCGTACGGCGTGTTGCGCTTCGGCGTGGATGGCGACATCCCGTTCGACGGCAACATCGGCGTGCGCGTGGTGCGGACCGAAGTGGGCTCGCGCGGCGTGCGCACCGGTACCGATGCCGAAGGCGGCGGTCTGATTCCGGTGGATGCGCAGCAGACCTACACCGACGTGCTGCCGAGCTTGAACCTGCGCTGGATGCTGAGCGATCAGCTGCAGTGGCGGTTTGCGGCTTCGCGCGGTATCTCGCGCCCGACCTTCGACCGCCTGAACCCGAACCTGAGCCTGAGCACCGGCACCTCGTCCAGCGGCGCCTCGACCTTCACCGGCACCGCGGGTAACCCGAGCCTGGAAGCGGTCAAGGCCGACCAGTTCGACACCGCGCTGGAGTGGTACTTCGGCCAGGGCTCGATGATGTACGGCACCCTGTTCTACAAGAAGGTGGAAGGCTTCATCGCCAACGCCGTCTTCAACGAGGTGTACGACGGACAGGTGTGGCAGATCACCCGTCCGGTCAACGGCGATGCCGGCAAGATCCGTGGTGCTGAGCTGGGCTATACGCAGTTCTTCGACTTCCTGCCGGGCTGGCTGAGCGGCTTCGGCCTGCAGACCAACTACACCTACGTCGACAGCGAGGCGCCAAGCCCCACTGCCACCGACACCAACGGCCAGGCGCTGACCGTGCCGCTGGAAGGCCTGTCCAAGAACAGCTACAACGCGATCCTCAGCTACGAAACCTCGCGCTTCCAGGGCCGTGTGGCCTACAACTGGCGCAGCGACTGGCTGGTGACCACTGCGGGCAACGGTACCGGCAACCTGCCGGTCTACAACAAGGGCTTCGGCCAGCTGGATGCCTCGCTGCGTTTCAACATCAATGATGTGTGGTCGATTTCGCTGGACGGCGTGAATCTGCTCGATACCCGTCGCGAAAGCTACCTGGGTAACGAGTCGCGCTACCGCGACTTCGTGATCAACGATCGTCGGTATGGCCTGACGTTGCGGGCCAGCCTGTAGAACGCGCCGTAGGAAGTGCGTCTCCGGTCCGGCGAGCTGTGCAGGCAGCTCGTTGGGCCGGTGTTTTTCCTATCGATGGCCACGCCGTCGATCGCGAGGGGAGCCGGAGGAATGATCGCCGTGATCGATCCGCCTACTAAGCGCTGCTTTTTCGCAGCACACGCGTGGCTGACTGCTGTTTGCCTGACGCTGGTGTTGCTCTTCATGACGTCCACCGTGGCTGCGGCCGAGCCCGCCACGCCAGGACCCTATCAATGGCGTAGCGTCGCCATCGGCGGTGGCGGTTTTGTCACCGGCGTGTTGTTTCATCCCGCCGAGCGCGATCTTGCCTATGCCCGTACCGATGTCGGCGGCGCATACCGCTGGGACGCGCGAACGCAGCAGTGGGTGGCCCTGACCGACTGGTTGGGCGCCGACGACTGGAACCTGATGGGGATCGATGCCTTCGCCATCGATCCTGCCAACCCCGAGGCCATCTACCTGGCTGCCGGGACCTACATGCACGAGCGTGCCGGCAATGCAGCCGTGCTGCGCTCGTTCGACCGTGGCCGCAGTTTCGCGCGCGCCAATCTGCCGTTCAAGCTCGGTGGCAATCAACTGGGGCGCGCCAACGGCGAGCGGCTGGCGGTGGACCCGCACGATGGCCGTGTGCTGTTGCTGGGCTCGCGTGATGCCGGCCTGTGGCGCAGCACCGATCGCGGCGCGCACTGGGCACGGGTGGAAGGATTTCCGGCCGAGGCATTGGCCGGCGCCACGGCGCGCAACCATGTCGGGCGCGAACAGGCGGTGGGGATCGCCTTTGTGGTGTTCGACGCCGCCAGTGGCCGCGCCGGTGCTCCGACGCCGCGAATCTACGTCGGCGTGTCCACCGCGCAGACCAGTCTGTATGTTTCCGAGGATGCCGGCCGCAGCTGGTCGGCAGTGCCCGGGCAACCGCAGGGGCTGCGTCCAAGCCATATGGACGGCGGCCGCGACGGGCACTGGTATCTGAGCTACGGCGATCAGCCCGGCCCGGATTTGATGGCCGGTGGTGCGCTATGGAAATACACCCCCGCGCAGGCGCGCTGGAGCGAGATCAGCCCGATCGCGCAACCGGCCAATGGCGACGGCTTCGGCTGGGGCGCGGTGGCGGTGGATCCGCAACAGCCGCAGGTGCTACTGGCCAGCACCTTCCGTCGCCGCACGCCGCGCGATGAGCTGTTTCGCAGTGTCGATGGCGGCAAGCACTGGACGCCGCTGTTGGCCGACGCGGTGTTCGATCACAGCGCCGCGCCGTGGACCTCGCATGCGAGTCCGCACTGGATGGGCGCGCTGGCCATCGATCCGTTCGACAGCAACCACGCCCTGTTCGTCACCGGTTACGGCATCTGGGCCTCGCGCAACCTGCAGGACTTCGCCAGCACGCAGCAGCCACTGCAGTGGTGGTTCCAGGACCGCGGACTGGAAGAAACCGTGCCGCTGGATCTGCTCAGCCCGATGGCCGGTGCCCATCTGCTCAGCGCGCTCGGCGATATCGATGGATTTCGCCACGACGACCTGGATACCGCACAGCTGCAATACGCAGGCCCGCGTCTGACCAATGGCGAAAGCATCGACGCCGCCGGACAGGTTTCGATGACGGTGGTGCGCAGCGGCACGGTGCGCGACCGTCGCAACAACGAGATCCGCGCGCTGGTCTCGCGCGACGGTGGCGCGCACTGGGAGGCGTTTGCCAGTGAACCGCCGGCCGGGCAGGGCGCCGGCACCATCGCGATTGCGGCAGACGCCTCGCAGGTGATCTGGGCGCCGCAGGGCGGCGGCAACTGGCGCACGGCCACGATGGGCAAGCAGTGGCAGCGCGTGCAGGGGCTGCCGGACACCGCGGTCGTGGCGGCCGACCGCGTCGATGCGCAGCGCTGGTATGCCGTCGACACCGTCAGCGGTGGCCTGTATGCAAGTACCGATGGCGGGGCCAGCTTCCGCAACACCGGGCAGCAGGTCGGCAATCCGGCACGCGATGAGCGCGCCCGCCCGCAACTGCGGCCCGATCCATGGCGTGCCGGCGTGGTGTATCTGGCCAGCCCCTCGCTGGGCGTGATGCGGTGGCAGGACGGACGCCTGCAGACCCTGTCCAGGCCCAACGAAGCGCGCTCGCTGGGCATCGGCAAGCCGCTGCGTGACGGTGCGCCGCCGGCGCTCTACCTGGCCGGCCGCGCGGACGGCGTGGATGGCGTGTTCCGTTCCGACGACGAAGGCGCGCACTGGCTGCGCATCAACGACGACGCGCACCGCTTCGGCAAGCCCTACAGCGTCACCGGCGACCCACGGCGTCCCGGTCGGGTGTATTTCGCCACCGGTGGGCGTGGCATCTTCTACGGCGACCCACGATGAGCGCTGCATGCCTGCGCGCGTCATCGCGCTGTCGTACCGTGACCGCCTTCATCCCCCGCCGAACCGTTGCGCGCCAACCGGCCGCGCCGACCCTGGAGATCACCGCATGACCGTTCCTTTCGTCCGCCGCGCATGCCTGCTGGGTCTGGCCCTGGCCAGCCCACTCGCGCTGGCCCAGCCGACGCTGCCCTTGCTGTTTGCCGATGGCGCGGTGTTGCAGCGCGACCAGCCGATGCCGGTGTGGGGATGGGCGACGCCGAAGGCGACCATCACCGTCAGCTTCGACGGCAAGCGCGCCACCGCCAAGGCCGATGCGGCCGGGCAGTGGAAGGTCTGGCTGCCCGCGCACACCGCCGGTGGCCCCTACGTGCTGCGTGTGCAGGGCGACGGTGGCGACGTGCAGGTGCGCGATGTGCTGGTGGGCGACGTGTGGCTGGCCAGCGGGCAATCGAACATGGAATGGCCGCTTGCCCAGGCCAGCGATGGCGCACAGGCAGTGGCCGCGGCCAATGACCCGCAGCTACGCCATTTCAAGGTGCCCAAGTCGTGGTCGGTGCAGCCGGAAGCACGCCTGACCGGCGGCGACTGGAAGGCGGCCACGCCGGCCAATGCCGGTGAGTTCACTGCGGTTGGTTACTTTTTCGCCAAGGAGCTGCGTGCCAGCACCGGCGTGCCGATCGGCATCGTCAACAGCACCTGGGGCGGCAGTGCCATCGAGGCATGGATGGATGCCGCATCGCTGGGCCTGAATGCCGACCAGAACCAGGGCGCGATCGAGGCGATCAAGCAACGCGACGCCGCCGCGCAGGCCGCCACCGGCAAGCGCATCGCGCGCTGGCCCAAGGTCGACGGCGACATGCCGCAGTGGCGCGAATCTGATTTCGACGACAGCGACTGGGACAGCATCCCGACCACCCAGCAATGGGAAGCCAGCGGCTATGACGGCATGGACGGCATCGCCTGGTATCGCACCACGGTGACCCTGAGCGCTGCCGAGGCCAAGGCCGGCATAGCGCTGGGCGTGGGCCAGATCGACGACTCGGACATCACCTACGTCAACGGCCAGCAGGTCGGCACCACGGAGAAGCAGTGGAACCTGCCGCGCGTCTACCGCGTACCGGCGTCCGCATTGCATGCCGGCGTCAACCACATCGCGGTGCGCGTGGAAGACCTCAGCGGCGGTGGCGGCATGCATGGCCCGGATGAACAGCGCTTCGTGCAGACCAATGCCGGCGCCAAGCGCGCGTTGAGCGGCTGGAAATTCCGACCCGCCGCGGTGCGGGTGTCGTTGACCGACAACAAGAACCAGCTGCCCACGCTGCTGTACAACCAGATGATCCATCCGCTGCAGCCGTTCCCGGTCAAGGGCGTGATCTGGTACCAGGGCGAGACCAATGCCAGCGAGGCCGGCGCGGTGAAATACCGCGAGCAGTTCGCCGCGATGATCCAGCAGTGGCGCGCCGAGCGTGGCGACAAGACGCTGCCGTTCCTGTGGGTACAGCTGGCCAACTTCAAGGCCGGCGGCGACAAGGGCGAGCTGAGCCCGTGGGCGCTGCTGCGCGAGTCGCAGTCCAAGACGCTGGCACTGCCGGCGACCGGGCAGGCGGTGATCATCGATATCGGCAACCCCACCGACATCCATCCCACCAACAAGCGCGATGTGGGGCATCGCCTGGCGCTGGCCGCGCGGCATGTGGCCTATGGCCAGACGCTGGTGTACAGCGCGCCGGTGTTCAAGCGGGCGAGCTTTGACGGCGGCAAGGCGGTGCTGAGTTTCGATCTGCAGGGCAGTGCGTTGCAGGTGCGCGGCGGCGGTGCAGTGCAGGGCTTTCGCATCGCCGGTGCGGATCAGCGCTTCCATCCGGCCACTGCGCAGATCGAAGGCGACCGCGTGACCGTGCGCAGCGACGCGGTGCCTGCACCGGTGGCGGTGCGCTACGGCTGGAGCGAGAACCCCGACGACGCCAACCTGGTCAATCGCGACGCCCTTCCTGTTTCCCCCTTCCGCACCGATACCTGGTGACACGGAGTCTTATGTCCATGCATTCCCCCGTTACGCGCGTGATCTCTTCGTCCACTGCGCGCCGTTGTCTACGTCCGCTCCTGCTGTCTGCGTTGACGCTGGCGCTGGCGGCCTGTCAGTCCGGTGAGCAGGACACCAGTGCAAGATCCGGCGCAGCCACACCGGCCGCCAACACCGCCTCCACGCCGGCAGGCGGCGCAGCAGCGCCGGCCGCGCAGACGCCGATGCCGCAGTTCGTCAGCAAGGACGGCAAGCATGCGTTGATGGTCGACGGTGCGCCGTTTTTGATCCTCGGCGCGCAGGTCAACAACTCCAGCAACTATCCCGGCGTGATGGACAAGGTGTGGCCGGCGATCCAGGTGCTGGGCCCCAACACCGTGCAGGTGCCGATCGCCTGGGAACAGGTGGAGCCGGAAGAAGGCAAGTTCGATTTCTCCTTCGTCGATACGCTGCTCACCCAGGCGCGCGAACACAAGGTGCGCCTGGTGCTGCTGTGGTTTGCAACCTGGAAGAACAACGGCCCGCAATACGCGCCGCATTGGGTCAAGACCGACAACCAGCGTTTCCCGCGCGTGGTGACGCGCGAAGGCAAGTCGATCGGCTCGTTGTCGCCGCATGCGCAGGCCACCCTGGATGCCGACCGCAAGGCGTTCGTCGCCTTCATGCAGCATCTGAAGAAAGTTGACCCGCAACACACCGTGATCATGATCCAGCCGGAGAACGAGGCGGGCACCTATGGCAGCGTGCGCGACTTCTCGCCGATGGCGCAGAAGCTGTTCGACGGCCCGGTGCCGGAGGAACTGCTCAAGCGCCTGAACAAGCAGCCCGGCAGCTGGGCGCAGGTGTTCGGTGCCGATGCCGATGAGTTCTTCCATGCCTGGTCGATCGGCCGCTACATCGACCAGGTGACCGAAGCCGGCAAGGCCGAATATCCGTTGCCGATGTACGTCAACGCCGCGCTGCGTGGCCCGTTCAATCCCGGCCAGCCCGGCCAGTACGCCAGCGGTGGCCCCACCGACAACGTGCTGGATGTGTGGAAGGCCGCCGGCCCGCATATCGACCTGCTGGCCCCGGACATCTACATGCCCGAATACCGCATGTACACCACGGTGCTGGAGCGCTACGCGCGGCCGGACAATGCCTTGTTCGTTGCCGAAACCGGCAACCGCCCCGAGTACGCGCGCTACCTGTTCCCGACGCTGGGCCACGATGGCATCGGCTGGTCGGCGTTCGGCATGGATTACACGCGCTATTCCAACTACCCGTTGGGTGCCAAGCACGTCAACGAAGAAACCCTGGCGCCGTTCGCGCTGGGCTTTGACCTGGTCAAGCGCGGCATGCGCCCGTTCGCCAAGGCCGCGTCGGAAGGCAAGCTGCACGGCACCGCCGAAGAACCCGGCCAGGCCGTGCAGGAGCTCAAGCTCAACGACCGTTGGAGCGCCACCATCACTTACGGTGTGCCGCAGTTCTGGTTCAAGGGCGAGCCGCCGGGCAACCCGGAGCCGATCGGTGCTGCGCTGATCGCCGAGCTGGGCCCGGACGAGTTCCTGGTCACCGGCTACCACGCGCGCGTGACCCTGCACCCGGCCAGCGAAGCGACCGCCAACATGATTTACGACCGCGTCGAAGAGGGCGTCTACGAAGGCACGGACTGGAAGTTCGAGCGCAACTGGAATGGCGACCAGACCGATTACGGCGTCAATTTCTCCAGCGCGCCGCAGCTGCTCAAGATCAAGCTCGCCACCTTCAAGTAAACGTGGGTGACACCCGCTGCGCCGGCGTCATGCCGGCGCAGCAGATGCGACCGACGCGGCATGGTGCACCGATGCACCTGGCCGCTACCACGCCCACCGGACGACTGCCTGCAACGCGGTTGACCACACCATCACCAAGACCACGCAGCGCTGCCCCCGCAGCCTGTTTCGCAATTCAAAGGGAGTGACCATGCAAACCACCATCTGTTCCGCCGGCACCGTGCCCGCCAATCGGCGTACACCGCTGGCCCATTGCCTGGCGTTGTCGCTGGCCCTGCTGGCCAATGCCGCGCATGCGCAGGAAGTCCGCAAGGCCGCCGATGGCGTCACCGTGGTGCCGAGCGCCAAGGGCGCTGCGCCGGTGCGTCTGCAGGTGGTCGATAGCGGCATCATCCGCGTCAGCGCGGACCCGGACGGCGACTTCGTCCGCAGCCCCAGCCTGATGCGCGTACCGGTGCAGGGCGACACCGCCTTCCAGGTGGCCGAGCAGGGCGACAACGTGCAGCTGAAGACCGGCAAGGTCACCGCCACCGTCTCCACCGTCGATGGCCACGTCAGCTTTGCCGATGCCAACGGCAAGCCGGTGCTGGCCGAAGTGGCCGGCGGGCGCAGCTTTACGCCGCTGAAGGTGGAAGGCAAGCAGTACCTGAGCGTGCGTCAGCGCTTCCAGTCGCCCGATGACGAAGCGCTGTACGGCTTCGGCCAGCACCAGCAGGGCTGGATGAACCAGAAGGGCCGCAACGTCGAGCTGCAGCAGAACAACATCGACATGGCGGTGCCGTACCTGGTGTCCAGCCGCAACTACGGCCTGCTGTGGGACAACAACTCGATCAGCCGCCTGGGCGACCCACGCGGCCTGCAGCCGTTGCCGAAAACGCTGAAGCTGTACGACGCCAAGGGCAAGGCCGGTGCGCTGACCGCACGCTATGCCATCAACGGCAAGCAGGTACTGGAGCGCCGCGAGAGCGAGGTGAACTATCAATACCTCAGCGACCTGACCAAGTTTCCCAAGAAGGCGATCACCAAGGACAAGGACAGCCGCATGCAGGTCAGCTGGGAGGGCGAGATCGAAGCGCTCACCGGTGGCGAGCACAGTTTCTCGCTGTATTCGAGCGAGTACGCCAAGTTGTACGTGGACGGCAAGCTGGTGATCGACCGCTGGCGCCAGAACTGGAACCCGTGGAATCACGAGTTCACCCTGGATCTGGAGCCGGGCCAACGCCACACCGTCAAGATCGAGTGGGACCTGATCGACCCCAGCTACATCGCGTTGCTGCATCGCGACCCGCTGCCGGCTGCCGAAGCGAAGGACCTGTCGCTGTGGTCCGAAGCGGGGCAGATGATCGACTACTACTTTGTCTCGGCCGACTCGTACGACCAGGCCGTGGCCGGCTACCGCGAACTCACCGGCAAGTCGGTGATGCTGCCCAAGTGGGCCTATGGCTTCTGGCAGAGCCGTGAGCGCTACAAGAGCCAGGACGAGCTGGTCGGCGCCGTGGCCGAATACCGCAAGCGCAAGCTGTCGCTGGACAACATCGTGCTCGACTGGTCGTACTGGCCGGAAGACGCCTGGGGCTCGCATGATTTCGACCCCAAGCACTTCCCGGATCCGGACGGCATGGTCAAGGCCGTGCACGACATGCACGCGCAGATCATGATTTCGATCTGGCCCAAGTTCTATCCCACCACCGCCAACTACAAGGAACTGGACGCTGCCGGTTTCATGTTCAAGCGCAACGTGGAAGTGGGTGAGCTGGACTGGATCGGCAAGGGCTACAAGAACTCGTTCTACGACCCGTATTCGGAAAAGGCCCAGGCCATCTTCTGGCGTCAGGTCAACGAAAAGCTCAACAGCAAGGGCTTCGATGCCTGGTGGATGGACGCCGATGAACCGGACGTGCATTCCAACCTGGACATCGCCGAGCGCAAGGCACGCACCACGCCCAATGCGCTGGGCTCGTCCACCGAGTACTTCAACTCCTATCCGCTGCCGCACACCCACGGCGTCTACGTGGGTGATCGCGCGGCCGACGACAAGCGCGTGTTCATCCTCTCGCGCAAGGGCTATGCCGGCACGCAGCGCAACGCGGTGGCGGTGTGGAGCGGCGACATCGTCTCGCGCTGGGATGACCTCCGCGAGCAGATTTCCGGTGGCGTGAACATGGCGCTGTCGGGCCTGCCCAACTGGACCTTCGACATCGGCGGCTTTGCGGTGGAAAAGCGCTACGAGAACCAGGACCCGGCGCATTTGCCGGAATGGCGCGAGCTCAACACGCGCTGGTTCCAGTTCGGTGCGTTCGTGCCGATCTTCCGATCGCACGGCCAGTTCCCGTACCGCGAAATCTGGAACATCGCACCGGAAGGCACGCCGTTCTACGAGAGCATGGCGTACTACAACCGCCTGCGTTACGCATTGCTGCCGTACATCTACAGCCTGGCCGGTGATACCTACCAGCGCGATGGCGTGATCATGCGCGGCATGATGATGGACTTCCCCAACGACGCGAAGGCGCGCGACATCAACGACCAGTACCTGTTCGGCCCGGCATTCCTGGTCGCACCGGTCACCAGCTTCGGTGCCACCTCGCGGCAGGTGTATCTGCCGGCCGGCACCAGCTGGCTGGATTTCGCCACCGGCAAGCGCTATGAGGGCGGCCAGAGCATTGAAGCCGCCGCGCCGATCGAACGCATGCCGCTGTTCGTGCGTGCCGGCTCCATCGTGCCGACCGGCCCGGTGCAGGAATACGTGGACCAGATCCCGGATGCGCCGCTCACCGTGGTGGTCTACACCGGCGCCGATGGCCAGTTCTCGCTGTATGAGGACGATGGCAAGGGCTATGGCTACGAAAAGGGCGAGTTCAGCCGCATTCCGCTGGTCTGGAACCAGGCCAAGGGCGAGCTGAGCATCGGCAAGCGCGAAGGCAGCTGGACCGGCATGCAGGCCAAACGCACCATCAACGTGCGCTTCGTCGATGGCCCGCGCGACGACGCCGGCGCACTCGCGCCCAAGACCGACACCACCATCCAGTACGACGGCAAGCCGGTCAGCGTGTTGCAGCGCAAGATTGCGTCCGGCAAAGCGCGTCGTCGATGATCGCAGGCTGTCTTCAGTCGATGAGCAAGCAGATGCCGGAACGCCGCAAGGCAGTCGCGGGCGGTTCCGGTGATGCAGCACGGCGGTGGCCGTGCTGACCCGTCGCGAACTGTGCAAGGCAACCGGGGCCGCACTTGCGGTCCTGGGCGCCGCGCCGGTGGCTGCACAGGCGGCGCGTGCTGCAACGGCCGGTGGTTTGCCAGCGGTGGCGCCCGCCGGTGCCTTGCAGCTGTGGTATCGCGAACCGGCCAATGAATGGGTGGAGGCCTTGCCGGTAGGCAATGGCCGGCTCGGTGCGATGGTGTGGGGCGGTATCGCCCACGAGCGTCTGCAACTCAACGAAGACACCTTGTATGCGGGCGGCCCCTACGATTCCACCAGCCCGGACGCATTGGCGGCGTTGCCGCAGGTGCGCGCGCTGATCTTCGCCGGGCGCTATGCCCAGGCCGAACAACTGGCAGATGCCAAGCTGCTCTCGCGCCCGCTCAAGCAGATGCCGTATCAACCGCTGGGCGACCTGTTGCTGGATTTCGATCGTGCCGACGGCATCAGCGCGTACCGGCGTCAGCTCGATCTGGACACCGCCGTGGCCACCACCACGTTCCGCTCCGGCGGCGCGGTGCACACGCGCGAGGTGTTCGTTTCGGCGCAATCGCACTGCATCGTGGTGCGCTTGTCGTGCGACCGGCCACGCGCCATTTCCCTGCGCGTGGGCATCGACAGCCCGCAAAGCGGCGAGGTCACCGCGGAGCAGGGCGGTTTGCTGTTCAGTGGCCGCAACGGTAGCTTCGCCGGCATTGAAGGCAAGCTGCGGTTTGCATTGCGGGTGTTGCCGCAGGTGAAGGGCGGCACGGTCACCGCGTTGCGCGACCGTCTGCGCATCGAAGCGGCCGATGAAGTGGTGCTGCTGCTCACCGCCGCCACCAGCTACCAACGCTTCGATGCGGTCGATGGCGATCCGCTTGCGCTCACCGCAACGAGCCTGCGCAAGGCCGCCAAACTGGATTTCCCCGCGTTGTTGCGTGCGCATCTGGCCGATCATCAACGCCTGTTCCGGCGCGTGGCGATCGACCTGGGCAGCAGCGACGCGGCACGCCTGCCCACCGGCGAACGCGTGCAACGCTTTGCACGCGGCGACGACCCGGCACTGGCCGCGCTGTATCACCAGTACGGCCGTTACCTGTTGATCTGCAGCTCGCGGCCCGGCACCCAGCCGGCCAACCTGCAGGGCATCTGGAACGACCTGATGCAGCCGCCGTGGGAAAGCAAGTACACCATCAACATCAACACCGAGATGAACTACTGGCCCAGCGAGGCCAACGCGTTGCACGAGTGCGTTGAACCGCTGGAATCCATGCTGTTCGATCTGGCCAAGACCGGCGCGCACACCGCCAAGGTGCTCTACGACGCGCCCGGTTGGGTGGTGCACAACAACACCGATCTGTGGCGCCAGGCCGGCCCGATCGATGGCGCCAAGTGGAGCCTGTGGCCGATGGGCGGGGTGTGGTTGCTGCAGCAGCTGTGGGACCGCTGGGATTACGGCCGCGACCGCGCGTACCTGGGCAAGATCTATCCGCTGTTCAAGGGCGCGGCGGAGTTCTTCGTTGCCACCCTGGTACGCGACCCGCAGACCGGGGCGATGGTCACCAACCCCTCGATCTCGCCGGAAAACCAGCACCCGTTCGGTGCGGCGGTGTGCGCCGGGCCGACCATGGATGCGCAGTTGTTGCGCGACCTGTTCGCGCAGTGCATCGCCATGAGCAAGCTGCTCGACGTGGATGCGGATTTCGCCCGGCAGCTGACCACGCTGCGCGAGCAGTTGCCGCCCAACCGCATCGGCAAGGCCGGCCAATTGCAGGAGTGGCAACAGGATTGGGACATGCAGGCGCCGGAGATGCGGCACCGGCATGTTTCGCATCTGTATGCCCTGCATCCGTCCAGCCAGATCAACCTGCGCGATACGCCCGAGCTGGCCGCCGCAGCCAGGCGCACGCTGGAAATCCGTGGCGACAACACCACCGGCTGGGGCATCGGCTGGCGCTTGAACCTGTGGGCGCGGCTGGCCGATGGCGAGCATGCGTATCGCATCCTGCAATTGCTGATCTCGCCCGAGCGCACGTATCCGAATCTGTTCGACGCGCATCCGCCGTTCCAGATTGACGGCAATTTCGGCGGCACTGCCGGCATCACCGAAATGCTGTTGCAAAGCTGGGGCGGCAGCGTGTTTCTGCTGCCCGCATTGCCCAGCGCCTGGCCGCGCGGCAGCGTGCGCGGCCTGCGTGTGCGCGGCGGTGCCAGCGTCGATCTGGAATGGGACGCCGGTCGCTTGCAGCAGGCACGGGTGCACAGCGATCGTGGCGGGCGTTATCAACTGTCCTACGCCGGGCAGACCCTGGACCTGGAACTGGGCGCAGGCCGCACCCAGCAGGTGGGACTCAACAACAACCGATTGGTGAAGCAATGAGCTTGTACGTAGGACTGGACGTGGGCACGCAGAGCGTCAAGCTGGTGGCTTACGACGCGCAGGACCGCGCCGTGGTCGCCACCATCGCAGCGCCGATGGAGCTGATCAGCCGCGACGACGGCACCCGCGAGCAACAGGCGCAGTGGTGGATCGACGGCATCGTGCATTGCTTTGCCCAGCTCGACGGCGAGCAGCGTGCGCGCGTGCGCGGCATTTCCGTCTCCGGCCAGCAGCACGGCTTTGTGCCGGTGGCCGCCGATGGCAGCGTCACCGCACCGGTCAAGCTGTGGTGCGACACCAGCACCGCGCTGGAATGCGACGAGATCATGGATGCGGTCGGTGGCGCGGCAGGCAGTGTCGCAACCGCCGGCAACCCGATCATGGCCGGCTACACCGCCTCCAAGTTGCCGTGGACGCGCAAGCACCGTCCCGAGGCGTACGCCGCAATGACCACGGTGATGCTGCCGCACGACTACATCAATTTCTGGCTCACCGGCGAGCGCTTTGCCGAAGTCGGCGATGCCTCCGGCACCGGCTGGCTGGACGTACGCACGCGCCAGTGGTCCGAGCGCATGCTCGGCGCGGTGGATGCGCAGCGCGACCTGCGTGACGCGTTGCCGCCGCTGGTGGAAACCGGCGCGGTTTACCCATTGTCCGATGCCGCGGCCGAGGCGTTGAACCTGCCGGCCGGCGTACGCGTCACCACCGGCGGTGGCGACAACATGATGGCTGCCATCGGCACCGGCAACGTGGTGCCGGGCCGCCTGACCATGAGCTTGGGCACCAGTGGCACCTTGTTCGCCTACGCCGATCACCCGGTGGTGGACGACGAGGCACGCTGGGCCGCGTTCTGCTCGTCCAGCGGCGGTTGGCTGCCGCTGATCTGCACGATGAATTGCACCGTCGCCACCGAAGCGGTGATGCGCATGTTCTCCATCACCCGCGACCAGACCGAAGCGATGATCGCCGACACTGCGCCGGGCGCCGACGGCCTGGTGTTGCTGCCGTTCTTCAACGGCGAGCGCACGCCCAACTTGCCCGATGCACGCGGTTGCTTGTTCGGCATGGACCTGCACAACACCACCGCCGCGCATTTCTATCGCGCCGCGATGGAAGGGGCGACCTACAGCCTGCGCAACGGCTTCGACGCCTTCGTAGCAGCCGGCCTGCAGTTCGACACCATCCTGCTCACCGGCGGCGGCAGCAAGAGCGCGCAATGGCGGCAGATGGTGGCCGACGTGTTCAACCTGCAGGTCGTGGTGCCAACCCAGCCCGAAGGCGCGGCCTTCGGTGCGGCGCTGCAGGCCCTGTGGGCCTGCGACCGCGACGATGGTGGCGACGCCGCGCTGTCGGACGTGGTGCTGGAGCACCTGCAGGTGGACGATGCGCTTGCCGCGCAGCCCGACCCGCAGCGCGTGGCCCAGTACCAGCAGCACTACCAGACCTTTCTCAAGCACCTGCAGGTCGTCAGACCGCTCTACGCCGGCTGAGCGACACGCCTTTTTCTACAACTCCCCCAGCAGCAAGGACATCACACCCCATGAGCAACACCGTTTTCATCGGCGCGAAGGAATATTTCCCCGGCATCGGCAAGATCGGCTTCGAAGGCCGCGACTCCGACAACCCGCTCGCGTTCAAGGTCTATGACGCCAACAAGAAAATCGGCGACAAGACCATGGCCGAGCATCTGCGCTTTGCCGTGGCCTACTGGCACAGCTTCTGCGGCAACGGCGCCGATCCGTTCGGCCCAGGCACGCGTGCGTATCCGTGGGATATCGGCAACAGCGCGCTCGACCGTGCCGAAGCCAAGGCCGATGCCGCGTTCGAATTCTTCACCAAGCTCGGCGTGCCGTATTACTGCTTCCACGACATCGACCTGTCGCCGGATGCCGACGATATCGGTGAGTACGAAAGCAACCTCAAGCACATGGTGGGCATCGCCAAGCAGCGCCAGGCCGACACCGGCATCAAGCTGCTGTGGGGCACCGCCAACCTGTTCTCGCACCCGCGCTACATGAATGGTGCATCCACCAACCCCGACTTCAACGTGGTGGCGCGCGCCGCCGTGCAGGTCAAGGCCGCGATCGATGCCACGGTGGAACTGGGCGGCGAAAACTACGTGTTCTGGGGCGGCCGCGAAGGCTATGCCTGCCTGCACAACACGCAGATGAAGCGCGAGCAGGACAACATGGCGCGCTTCCTCACCCTGGCACGCGACTACGGCCGCGCGATCGGCTTCACCGGCAACTTCCTGATCGAGCCCAAGCCCATGGAGCCGATGAAGCACCAGTACGACTTCGACAGCGCCACTGTGATCGGCTTCCTGCGTCAGCACGGCCTGGACCAGGATTTCAAGCTCAATATCGAAGCCAACCACGCCACGCTCTCGGGCCATAGCTTCGAGCACGACCTGCAGGTCGCTTCCGATGCCGGCCTGCTCGGCAGCATCGATGCCAACCGCGGCAATCCGCAGAACGGCTGGGACACCGACCAGTTCCCGACCGACCTGTACGACACCGTCGGCGCGATGCTGGTGGTGCTGCGCCAGGGCGGGCTGGCACCGGGCGGGTTGAATTTCGATGCCAAGGTGCGTCGCGAATCGTCCGACCCGCAGGATCTGTTCCTGGCGCATATCGGTGGCATGGACGCGTTTGCACGTGGTCTTGAGGTTGCCAACGCATTGCTGACGTCTTCGCCGTTGGAGCAGTGGCGCGCCGAGCGTTACGCCAGCTTCGACAGCGGCGCCGGTGCCGACTTTGCCAACGGCACCAGCACGCTGGCGGATCTGGCCAAGTACGCCGCCGGCAATGCGCCCAAGCAGATCAGCGGCCGTCAGGAAGCCTATGAAAACCTGATCAATCAGTATCTGACGCGTTGATGTCCCGTGGCCGGCGGCGCACTGCGCGTCGCCGGCCGATGTCGGCCACCCCCGTGGCCGCTCCTTTGCATGCTTCCAGGTGAACCCATGTCCAGTGTCTCCGTAAACGGCGCCCCCGATGCCGGTGAGAACACCCGTTTTATCGTCCTGATCAGTTGCGTAGCCACGATCGGCGGATTCTTGTTCGGTTTCGATAGCGGCGTGATCAACGGCACTGTCGATGGCCTGAAGCAGACCTTCAATTCCAGTGCCGCCGAGACCGGGTTCGAAGTCGCCTCAATGCTGCTGGGTTGCGCCATCGGCGCCTTCTTTGCCGGCCGCCTGGCCGACCGCTGGGGCCGCCGCGCGGTCCTGATCATTTCTGCGGCGTTGTTCCTGCTCTCGGCCATCGGTGCCGGTGCCTCGCACAGCTCCGGCTTCTTCATCTTTGCGCGCGTGATGGGCGGCTTTGCCGTCGGCGCGGCGAGTGTCATTTCGCCGGCATATATCGCCGAGGTTGCCTCGGCCCGTTATCGCGGCCGGCTGGCCACGATGCAGCAGATCGCCATCATCAGCGGGCTGTTCTGCGCGTTCCTGAGCAATTACCTGCTGGCCAACGCCGCCGGTGCCTCCACCGAGCCGTTGTGGGCCGGGCAGGCCGCCTGGCGCTGGATGTTCTGGATGCAGGCGGTCCCCTCGATCCTGTTCCTGTTGCTGCTGCTGGTCATCCCCGAAAGCCCCCGCTTCCTGGTGGTCAAGGGCCGCCGCGAGCAGGCGCTGGTAGTGCTCAAGCGCCTGTACGGCAATGCCGCCGCCCAGACCAAGCTGAGCGAGATTTCCGCCTCGATGTCGGCCGACCAGCACAAGCCCAAGTTCTCCGACCTGATCAACAAGACCACCGGCAAGATCCGCCCGATCGTCTGGATCGGTATTGGCCTGGCGGTGTTCCAGCAGTTAGTCGGCATCAACGTGGTGTTCTACTACGGCGCGGTGCTGTGGCAGGCGGTGGGCTTCTCCGAGCAGGACGCGCTGCTGATAAATGTGCTCTCCGGCGGCCTCAGCATCGGCGCCTGCCTGGTCACGGTGATGCTGGTCGACAAGATCGGCCGCAAGCCGCTGTTGTGGATCGGCTCGGCCGGCATGGCCGTGTCGCTGGCGCTGGTGACCTACGCGTTCGCCACCGCTTCGCTGGACGCCAATGGCAAGCTCGCCATGTCCGATGCCATGGGCATGCTCGCGCTAGTGGCCGCCAACGTCTACGTGGTGTTCTTCAACGCCTCCTGGGGCCCGGTGATGTGGGTCATGCTGGGCGAGATGTTCCCCAACCAGATCCGCGGCTCGGGCCTGGCCATCGCCGGCGCCGCGCAGTGGACCTCCAACTTCGCCATCACCGTCAGCTTCCCGATCCTGCTCGGCAGTATTGGTTTGGCCGGCGCCTACGGCATCTACACCGTCGCCGCCTTCATCTCGGTGTTCTTCGTCCTCAAGTACGTCTACGAGACCAAGGGCAAGGAACTGGAACAAATGGAGGGCTGATCGCCTCTGTATGCCGATATCGGCATGGAAAACGAAGAAGGCCGCGCAATGCGCGGCCTTTTTTGTTGGGATGATTTCTTACAGCCAAACGCTATGTGCGCTTACATAAGCCCCATCAGCAAGCCGAACCACGCAACAGGCCTGGTTCGTCATCAGCATTGCGCGCTTTCCAATGAATCGTCGGATAGCGTTGCTATCGCTTGCTACCGAACTCAGCGTTCATCCATGTATGGGGCTAATGCACCAGCAAAGTGCAATGCGCGTCGTTAAACACACACGCTAAACGCCGGAACGTGCACGCCTTTGTCGCAATGTGTGCGCCATCGCTATACTCCGTTGAGCAGTTCCCTCCAGACTAGGACGCATCGTGGAACCAAGGAGTGGTGGTATGGCGGTAGCAAAGGAAGTCCTCAGGGGCACGCTGATCAGCGTGTGCTACGGACTGACGTTTGTGATGCTTTGGTTCTTTTCTATTGATCAGTGGTATCTGCCGGTCGGCTTGCGCGTCGTCACGTTGCTATTCCGGCCGTATCGTGAGTGGCCATTCTTGTTGGCCGGTGATGCGGCAGCAATGCTCTGGCTTCGCGTTCCGCTCTCCCAACGCCAGGGTTACGACTTGATATGGGCTTATGTGAGTCCATTTCTACACGCGCCGATGCTTGCTTATATCATTTGGCTCGCCCGGCAATATTCGCGTGAATTGATTTGCCAGTCTCGGCTATTGATTCCATTTGCCATTTTTCTCGCGTTCTGTAATTCGTTATGGAGCGTTATTATCAATGCTGTGTTGGACGGTCCAAGTACCGCGCATTTGGGGGATTTCCTGCTGCGTTATGGGGTGGGTGGTTATTGTGGTATTTTAATGTTCTTGCTTCCTGTGATGCTATGGTCACCAAAGCGCAGTCAGTCGATTCGACTAGACTTGCCGCGTGACCTTGGTCTTTCTGTGGTCGCCATAGTTGCATTGTTCTATATGCGTTATTACGTTCATACTGTCCCTTCTCGCAATGCCCTCATGGTTGCATTGATAGTGCCTGCAGTATTTTTGACCCGTCGTCACGGTGGGGTAGGAGCGGCGCTAGGAACTTTGCTCGCAAGTGTTGCGCTTGCTATTAGTATCCCTTCAGTATATCAAGTGGGATTCTATGATGAGAATTTGTTTGTAGTTCAGGTGGCACATGTGGTCGTCAGCACAGTGCTCTTTGTTTTTGGTCTACGCATCACTAAGCCTTTTAAGCGTTTTGATACAATTCGTAATATCAGGGAAGAAGCGCAACGAACTGTTAGGGATAGTTATTTATCTGCAGAGCGTATGTTGCGTAATCAAGTTGTAGAGTATTCCGATGTCAATGTCCAAATTAATCGGATGCGTAAAGATATTGTGGCAGACTTGCGAGCGCGTGGGCATCATGCAGCTGCAATGGAAATTACCCGGGTCGCAGTGATTGAGTCTCAGCTTCTTCAGGAGTATGTCGCAAACCTATATCCACTGGAGATCGAAACTCATGGTTTGTTCCGGTCGCTCCGGTCGCCAGCATTGGCGCGATTCAAATCTACAGAGTTCGAATACTTTTTACAGGGAGATTGCCGTCAGCTCTCGCTCGGTCTTCAGTTGGCTGCCTATCGTTGCACGCTCAGTGCAATAGAGTTACTGCCCAATGCAAATAAGCATTTTATCCAAGCCCGTGCATGGCGGGGCCGTGGCTGGCAAGGTGTTGCGATACGTGTGTGCGCTGATACATCTTTGGTAGAGTCCGTGAGGCGCGATTCGCCTGAAGCGGATGCCGAATTTCGTGCCCGATTGAAGTCGCATGGCGGCAGGTTCCGTCGCCGCCATGCGTTGGTGCTGACCTTCCTTGTCGCGGAGCAGTCTGCTGTTATTTCGAAGGAGAGACGTTCCAGTATTCCTCGTTGGCTTGCTGCTCGACGTGCACAGTGAAATTTCCAGTTCGATAAACCATGCGTGCCCTGTTACTTGTAGCCTTGCTCGCAGTAGCAGTAGTGATGCTGATTCCAATGGAATTGGATGTTGGTATTGAAACGCGATCTACATCCTTCCCCATGGGCAATACCCACAGCGCATTGTCGACGCGAGCCACTACGGCTCTTACGGTACCTGCGTTATCGTTGATCTGCAGATAAGTTACGCCATCGCGTTGAAACTCATAAATTGACCAAGCGGGATCCAGCGTCAGGTTCGTTGCATTCGGATGACTGTCGCCTAGACCTGTTGCCCGCACCCCTACGCCACCGCTAGGACAGCATACGCCTTGCGCTGACACTTCACCCAAGATCAAAAACCCCGCCAGCACGCATACGGCTTTCAGTGCATTCGCTTTCATATCCATGATTGTCGCCTTCCCCTGCTAGGGGCGATTCTGCCTGCGATTCAGGCCCGCCTACGTTACGTCCATAAAGCGGACGGGTGTGGGCGATTACACAAAAATTGCTGACAGTGACTCTGTCTCGCGCACTTTCGATATTTAGGCAGGACTAACTCAGTCTTTATCTCTTGCCAATCTCATATCGACTGCAGTGCCCTAGAGGATATGCAGAGTCAGTTATTTGACAGTTGGCCAGCTGTTGGCACTGGTCTCAGCTAAAAGTCGCGTTCGTCTTCGCGTCGGAAATTGAGAGCCGACGGATGCTAAACCTGCCTTCCTGCCCAGTTCGCTAGGAGTGCGAATCTTGACGAGGTTTTTGAACGCTATAACCCCAGCGACCTAGCGCTTCGCTCCAAAATTCTGCAGCGCACGCCCAAACCACTCAATCACCTGCTAGTGGCGCACAGGCCCCAACGACGCAGGAATTGCTGGGTGTGCTGATCGGCAGGGTCTTGGAGCGCTGTGAGGCGTTGGGCAATGAAGGCTGCGGTCAGGGGCTGGGCGCAGTCGATCTCAATGCAGCGACGTCAGGCGTCGTAGGTCTCGGGGATATGGTGGGACATGGGCGGCTTCTGGACGAGGAGATGAACGCGAGGCCGCAGGACGACAGTGACAGGCTTGCTTTTGCTGAACAAATGTTACTTTATAACACTTCATTTTTGCCGCGCAGTCTTGCCTCCCGTGTCCTGCCTGCTTCTATGTTTTAGCTGCCGTCCGGAATCGCACTGCGCTCTGCGCTGCCGCTTGCTGTGGCGGATTGATTGCCTGAGTTGTGAGGGCAGGGCGTGATGCCGCGTCGGCACCTATTACGGGGTGGAGCTGCTGCCTTGATGCTTGCGCCGACGTTCGGGGCTGCGCAGGGGCTCCCGGCCTTGCGGGGGTGCCGCGTGCAACAGCAGGGCGAGTTGCTTCGCCTGCGGCTGGAGCTGGGTGCGCAGGTGGCCTACCGCAGTTTCAGGTTGTCCGATCCTGAGCGTGCGGTCATCGATCTTTCTGGCGTGTCGCCGCAGTCGCCTCGTATCGATCCGATGCCCGCCGATGTTGCGGTGACCCGCATACGCAGCGCGCCGCATCTCGATGGTCTGCGCGTCGTGCTGGATCTGCGGCAGCCCTGTACGGTCAACGTGCGCCGGGATGGCAGTGCGTTGGTGCTGGAGCTTGCCGCCATGCCCGGTGGCGCGGCCCTGACAGTCAGCGGCGATGTTGCAGCGACAGCGCCCGTAGGCCCGGCCCGCTCGCGCCTGCATCCCTACATCATCGCCATCGATGCCGGCCACGGCGGCAAGGATCCGGGCGCGGTCAGTGCCGATGCGCGTTACGAAAAACATGTCGCCATGGCGGTGGCCGGACGGCTGCACCAGCGCCTGTCTGCCGATGCACGTTATCAGCCCACCATGATCCGCAGCGACGATCGCTTCGTGCCGTTGCATGAGCGCGTCTTGATTGCGCATCGGCACAGCGCGGATCTGTTCGTCTCCATCCATGCCGATGCCGCGCCAACACGCGAAGCGCGCGGCGCTTCGGTGTTTGCGCTCTCGCAGACCGGTGCCAGTTCGGCACTGGCGCGCTGGATCGCCGATAGTGAGAACGCTGCCGACGACATGGGCGACACCGCGCGCCGGCTGCGGGTGCCGAGCAACCCGGTGCTGTCGCAGGTACTGGCCGACCTGTCGCTGAGCGGCACCATCGCCAGCAGCCTTGCGTTTGGCACGTTGATGCTGGCGCGCCTGCAGCAGGTGACGCACCTGCACCAACACCAGGTCGGGCAGGCCGGCTTTGCGGTGCTGAAATCGCCGGATATTCCATCGTTGCTGGTGGAAACCGGCTTCATGAGCAATCGCGACGATTGCCGGCGCCTGTGTGGCGATACGCATCAGGACGAACTGGCGCAGACGCTGCATGCGGGCATCGACGACTACTTCGCTGCGTTTCCCGGTCGCGCCTGAGCCGCGACCGCCACCTTTACCCTTCGACGAGCATCCGATGTCCGCCACGCTTCCCGATGTTGCCGTCACCGAACTCTCCGCCCTGAGTGCGCCATTGCGCTGGGTAGGCATGCAGGACATCGCCATCCCTGTGCATCTGCAAGCTGGCGGCGCCGGCCTTGCCGCGCGCGCCAGCGTGCAGGTCGATCTGCCACGGCCCGAACTCAAGGGCATCCATATGTCGCGGCTGTATCGCCTGCTGGACCTGCATCTGCAGCATCCGGTGTCGCCGGCCATGCTGTCGCAGCTGCTGCAGGCGCTGGTCGCCAGTCATGCCGATTGCGGGAGCCGCGCGGCGCGGCTGACGCTGCGCTTTGAACTGCTGCTGCGCATGCCGGCGTTGCGCAGCGAAGGACTGAGTGGCTGGCGTGCCTATCCGGTGTACATCGTCGCGCACTGCAGGGCAGGGCACACCACAATCCAGCTACAGGTCGATGTGCTGTACGCGTCCACCTGCCCATGTTCGGCGGCGTTGTCGCGGCAGCTGTTGAGCGATGCGTTCGTGCAGCAGCACGCCGGGCGCGACGCGCTGCCGCTGCAGGAGGTTGTGCAATGGCTGCAGGAGCACGGTTCCTACGCCACACCGCATAGCCAACGCAGCGTGGCGCAAGTGCGCGTTGAGCTGGGCGCGGAGACGCAGCGCTTTGCGATCCGTGAGCTGCTCGATCTCTGCGAGCGGGCGTTGGCCACGCCGGTGCAGGCAGCGGTGCGGCGCATCGACGAGCAGGCCTTCGCCCGTTTGAATGGCGCCAACCTGATGTATGTCGAAGACGCAGCGCGACGCCTGCGCAAGGCGCTGGCAGATCACTACGCGACCTTTGATGTGGCAGTGCGCCATCTGGAAAGCCTGCATGCCCACGACGCCGTCGCCGAAACCGGAAGCGACGACGACTCACCTTCTCTAGCTGCCATGTGAGCTACGGCCATGCACTGCAAATTGCCGAGGCGCCGGCCACTAACGGTGCGCAAATCACCTGGCGCGACCGCCCCGGCAAGGCGCGACGAACGCTACATGCGTGACGCATTGCTGTTCAACCCGTCTATGTGTCTTGTGTTGTTTTGGCTGATGTGAGCGACGCGACGGTGACCGATGTGGCGTCTGGCATCTGCAGTGCGAGGCCTGTGAAGCGCGCATGCGCTTGAACCACATTGCGATGGTGGTTGTGGCCGCATCTCATATCGACCAGCTCGGCCGCATGGGGCTCACCTTCAACGCGAGCAATCCGGCAGCGCAGGCCGGCAACCAACCTCGACCACATGGTGCCCCGGGGCCACGTCGTCCGGATCCAGGCATGCGCGCTAGGCCGCCGCTGCTTGCCGCACAGCGGCGCCATCCACACCCCACGCAGACTGCCTGCACCACAACGCAAAAACCCCGCAATGCGGGGTCTTGGCGTGATCTGCAGCAGGACCGACGTGGTGCTCCCTAGGGGACTCGAACCCCTGTTTTAGCCTTGAGAGGGCCACGTCCTAACCATTAGACGAAGGGAGCGTTTTGTCGCGTCTTGTGCAGCGCGCTAGTATAGTGAGGTAATAGCCGTTGGGCAATCCTGCAACACAAGACGGAAGCGCCATCATCGAACCCTCAGTTACATCCCCGTTCACGCTGCGCGTCATCCCACGCGATCAGCACACCATTTCGCGCAAGGACATCAGCCCCAACGCGCTGCGCGTGTTGTACCGCCTGCGCGAATCGGGCTTTGGCGCCTATCTGGTCGGCGGCGCGGTCCGCGACCTGCTGGTCGGCGGCCACCCGAAGGATTTCGACGTCGCCACCAGCGCCACGCCCGAAGAGGTCAAGGCGCTGTTTCGCAACTGTCGCCTGATCGGCCGCCGTTTTCGGCTGGCGCATGTGGTGTTCGGCCGCGAGATCATCGAGGTTGCCACCTTCCGCGCCAACGTCGACGACGGCAGCGGCGACCGCGAGCTGGATAACGGCCGCCTGGTGCGCGACAACGTTTACGGCACCATCGAAGACGACGCGATCCGCCGCGACTTCACCTGCAACGCCCTGTACTACGCGATCGAGGATTTTTCGGTGCGTGATTACTGCGGCGGTTTCGAGGATGTGCAGGCACGGCTGATGAAGTTGATCGGCGACCCGGAGCTGCGCTACCAGGAAGACCCGGTGCGCATGCTGCGCGCGGTGCGGCTGGCGGCCAAATTGAATTTCGACATCGAAGCCAGCACTGCCGAGCCGATCCCGCGCCTGGCCGGTCTGTTGTCCGAGGCAGCGCCCGCGCGCCTGTTCGAAGAGATCCTCAAGCTGTTCCTGTCCGGGCATGGCGTGGCCAGTTTCCAGGGCCTGGAGCGTTACGGCCTGCTCGGCGCCTTGTTCCCCGAGAGCGCGGCTGCGCTGAAGTCCAACCGCAGCGGCGCGTTGCGCGCGATGGTGCTGGAAGGCCTGCGCAATACCGATGCGCGCGTTGCCAACGACGAGCCGGTGTCGCCGGCGTTCCTGTTCGCGCTGTTGCTGTGGCCGGCGTTCTGCCGCACCTTGATGGGGCTGCAGGCGCAGGGCGTGCAACCGGAAGATGCGCAGCGCCGTGCCGCCGACCGCGTTACCTTGCATCAGCTGGAGCGCGTCGCATTGCCGCGCCGGTTCTCGCTGCCGATGCAGGAAATCTGGTTGTTGCAGACGCGCTTCTCCTCGCGTCAGCGCAAGCGCGTGTTCCGCACCCTGTCGCATCCGCGCTTCCGTGCGGCGTTCGATTTCCTGGTGCTGCGTCAATTTGCATCGCCCGATCATGCTGCCGACGTCGAGTTCTGGCGCGAGGCGCAGAAGTCCTCCGGCCAGGAGCTGGTGGATGCGATCGAGTCGGCGCAGTCCGATCACGAGGGCGAGGAGGGCGCGCCACGCAAGCGTCGTCGCCGTCGCCGCCGCCCCGGCGCCCCGGCAGGCGAATAAACCATGCAGATCGCCTTTGTCGGCCTGGGTGCCAACCTGGGCCCGGCCGAGGCCAGCGTGCGCGCGGCCATCGCCGCGCTGGACGCGCTGCCGCAGACCACCCTGGTGGACGCCTCGCGTCTGTACCGCACGCCCGCCTGGGGCCGCGAAGACCAGCCGGACTTCATCAACGCCGTCGCGCAGCTGCGCACCGAGCTGGCGCCACTGCCGCTGCTGGATGCCTTGCTCGGCATCGAACAGGCCTTCGGCCGTGAGCGTCGGGCCGGCGAGCGCTGGGGACCGCGCACGCTGGATCTGGACCTGCTGCTGTATGCCGATCAGGTGATCGACCTGCCACGCCTGCAGGTGCCGCACCCGCATCTGCACGTGCGTGGCTTTGCGCTGCTGCCGCTGGCCGAGCTGGCGCCGGACGCCATCATTCCAGGCCATGGAACAGTGCGGCACGCCCTGCAAGCCATCGATCGCTGCGGGCTGGAGCCGATTGGGTAGATAATGGCCGGCTTATCACCCCACGTAATGAGTTCATGAGCAGCCATAGCGACAGCAAGCCCTGGACCGTGCCCGCCCTGGCCGAGGCCAAGCGGGCGGGTCGAAAACTGGTCATGTTGACCGCCTACGACGCCGGCTTTGCGCGCACCTTCGATGCCAACGGCGTGGACCTGATCCTGGTCGGCGACTCGCTGGGCATGGTGGTACAGGGGCATGACTCCACCTTGCCGGTGACCACCGCCGACATGGTCTACCACACCGCCTCGGTGGCGCGGGCGCTGCAGCAGGCCTTGCTGGTGGCCGACCTGTCGTTCCAGGCCGATGCCACGCCGGCACGCGCGCTCGATGCCGCCACGCAGCTGCTGCAGGCCGGTGCGGAAATGGTCAAGATCGAAGGCGCCGGGCACAAGCTCGAGGTCATCCGTTACCTGGTCGAGCGCGAGATCCCGGTGTGTTCGCACCTGGGGCTGACCCCGCAGTCGGTGCTGCGGTTCGGCGGCTACAAGGTGCAGGGCCGCGGCGAAGCCGGCGAGCAGCTGCGCCGCGATGCACAGGCGGTGGTCGAGGCCGGCGCCAGCCTGGTGGTGCTGGAGTGCGTGCCCACACCTATCGCCGCACAGATCAGTGCCGAACTCAGCGTGCCCACCATCGGCATTGGCGCGGGCCCCGGCTGCGACGGCCAGGTGCTGGTGATGCACGACATGCTGGGCCTGGACAGCGGCCACCGCCGGCCGAAGTTCGTCAAGGATTTTCTGGCCGAAGGCGGCTCGGTCGCCGGCGCAGTGCGCGCCTACGCGCAGGCCGTGCGCGATGGCAGCTTCCCCGATGCAGAGCACGCGTACGCCGCATGATCCAGACCCTGACCGATCTTTCCGCATTGCGCGCCCTGGTCACCGGCTGGAAGCGCGAAGGCCTGCGCGTGGCGTTGGTGCCCACCATGGGCAACCTGCATGCCGGGCATTACTCGCTGGTGATGCTGGCGCGCCAGTACGCCGACCGCGTGGTGTCCAGCGTGTTCGTCAACCCCACCCAGTTTGGCCCCAACGAAGACTTCGCGCGCTACCCGCGCACACCCGAGGCCGACCTGCGCGGCCTGGAAGATGCCGGGTGCGACGCGTTGTGGCTGCCAGACGTGGAGACCATGTATCCACTCGGCACCGCGCTGGCCACGCCGGTCCATGCGCCCGGCGTCAGCGACGTGCTGGAAGGCGTGTGCCGGCCGGGGCATTTCGATGGGGTCTGCACGGTGGTGGCGCGGCTGTTCAATCAGGTGCAGCCGGACGTGGCCGCCTTCGGCAAGAAGGATTATCAGCAGCTGGCGGTGATCCGGCAGATGGCGGCCGACCTGGCGTTTCCGATCGAGATCCTCGGCGGCAGCATCGTGCGCGAGGCCGACGGCCTGGCGATGAGTTCGCGCAACCAGTATCTGTCGGCAGACGACCGCCCGATCGCAGCGCAGATCCGCAAGGTGCTGCTGCAGATGCGCGACAGCTACGCGGCTGGCACGCCGCGTGCGCAGGTCGAGCAGGCCGCGCATCAGGCGCTGGAGCAGGCCGGGTTCCGTGTCGACTACGCGGTGGTGCGGTTGCCCGACCTGAACGAGCCGGGCGAGAGCCATGCCGGCGCCCGCGTGGCGCTGATCGCCGCGCGGCTGGGCACGACGCGTCTGATCGACAATCTGGAATTCTGAGCCGCCGCATCGCGCCAAACGGCCGGATCGACGCCGGCGCCGGGCATGCGCGACCCGCATGCGGGCGCTGGCGTCGCGGCCGGCCTGAAGCCCTCACGACCGGGCGTGCGGCAAACCGGTGGGCGCTGGCGCTTTCCGCTAAAATGCCGGCTTTCCTTTCGTTGTTGCCTGCGTCCATGCACCTGTCCCTGCTCAAAGCCAAGATCCACCGCGCCACCGTCACCCACTCCGAGCTCAACTACGAAGGCTCGATCGCCATCGACGGCCTGCTGCTGGAAGCGACCGGCATCCGCGAATTCGAACAGGTGCATATCTGGGACGTCACCAACGGTGCGCGTTTCAGCACCTATGCCATCCGCGCCGAAGACGGCAGCGGCATCATGTCGCTCAACGGTGGCGCTGCGCGTCACGTGCAGGTGGGCGATCTGATCATCGTGGCGGCGTTCGCCAGCATGAGCGAAGACGAAGCCAAGACCTTCAAGCCCAATCTGGTATACGTGAACGCGCACAACGCGATCTCCCACACCAACCACAGCATCCCCACCCAGGCCGCATGACACAGACCAACGGATTCGACGCGCTCCACGCCCACGCCCAGCGCCTGCGCGGCGCTGCCATCCCCGCATTGCTTGCCGCCGAGCCGGAACGGCCGACGCAGTACGCCAGGCACGTCGGTCCGTTGTATTTCAATTTCGCGCGCCAGAAGTACGACCGCGCCGCGCTCGATTCATTGTTTGCCATCGCGCGCGAGCGCGATCTGGCCGGTGCGTTCCAGCGCCTGTTCCGTGGCGAGCAGGTCAATGTCACCGAACAACGCGCGGCCTTGCATACCGCGTTGCGCGGCGATCTGACCGATGCGCCGGTTGCCTCCGAAGCGTATGCAACGGCTGCGCAAGTGCGCCAACGCATGGGCGATTTGATCCGGCAGCTGGAAGCCACCGAGGTCACCGACATCGTCAGTGTCGGCATCGGCGGATCGGACCTGGGTCCGCGCCTGGTGGCCGATGCGCTGCGCCCGGTCACCGGTGCGCGCTTCCGCGTGCATTTCGTGTCCAACGTCGATGGCGCGGCGATGCAGCGCACCTTGGCGACGCTGGACCCGGCACGCACCGCCGGCATCCTGATTTCCAAGACCTTCGGCACCCAGGAAACGCTGCTCAATGGCGGCATCCTGCATGCCTGGCTGGGTGGCAGCGAGCGCCTGTATGCGGTGAGCGCCAACCCCGAACGCGCCGCCAAGGCCTTCGATATCGCACCCGGCCGCGTGCTGCCGATGTGGGACTGGGTGGGTGGGCGTTATTCGCTGTGGTCGGCGGTTGGTTTCCCGATTGCACTGGCAATCGGCTTTGAGCGTTTCGAGCAGCTGCTGGGAGGCGCCGCGCAGTTCGATGCGCACGTGCTCAACACGCCGCTGGAAGAAAACGTCGCGGTACTGCACGGGCTGACCGCGGTGTGGAACCGCAACCTGCTCGGTAGCGCCACGCACGCAGTCATGACCTACGACCAGCGCCTGGCACTGCTGCCGGCGTATCTGCAGCAGCTGGTGATGGAGAGCCTGGGCAAGCGGGTCAAGCTCGACGGCTCGGCGGTGGAGAGCGACACCGTGGCGGTGTGGTGGGGCGGTGCGGGCACCGATGTGCAGCACAGCTTCTTCCAGGCGCTGCACCAGGGCACCAGCGCGGTGCCGGCCGATTTCATCGGCACCGTGCACAACGACGACCCGTATGCGGAAAACCATGTCGCGCTGATGGCCAACGTGCTGGCGCAGACCGAGGCGCTGGCCAATGGCCAGGACAGCAGCGACTCGCACCGCAGCTACCCGGGCGGCCGCCCGAGCACGGTGATCCTGCTCGACGCGCTCACCCCGCAGGCGCTGGGCGCGCTGATCTCGATGTACGAGCACAGCGTGTACGTGCAGTCGGTAATGTGGGGCATCAACGCGTTCGACCAGTTCGGCGTGGAGTTGGGCAAGCAGCTGGCGAGCCAGTTGCTGCCGGCGCTGAAGGGCGAAGCGGCCGAGGTGGCCGACCCGGTGACGCGCGAGCTGCTGGGCAAGCTGCGCGGCTGAGCCGGTCACACATGGGTAGCGTCGGACAACGGGGCCTGTGGGCCCCGTTTCGTTTCAGGAGGTCCTGCCGGGTGGTAAGTTTGGACAAAATGGGCAAATTTCCCAAAATGGGGAGTTGGGAGTAGGCTGAGGCCAACACAGCGCGCAGGACCGTCCCATGTCTCGCTTCCAGGATCTGCCCGAACTCGAAAAATCGCCCGCCGCCGACATCAAGGTGAAGGGTTGGCCCAGCCTGATGCGCAAGGTGCGCTCGCATGGCGCGGTGGTCATCACCAACCATAATCATCCCGAGGCGGTGGTGGTGGACGCGGAGGAATATCGCCGGCTGGTCAGCCAGGCAGGCGCAGCGACGGTTGCCTCGGCGCGGGCGCAGTCGCTGCAGGCATTGCAGACCAGATTCGATGCGCATCTGGCGGTGGTGACCGAGTGCGCAGGCCTGGCCCAGGTGATCGCCAAGCCCGCACGCCGGGGCAGCAAGATCACCCTGGGGGCGTCGCTCTAGATCGTGGGAAACATTCTGGTGCTGGCCGGCGTCAACGGTGCCGGCAAGAGTTCGCTGCTGGGCAGCCTGCTGCGGGAAGACGGTGCCACCTGGTTCAACCCGGATGCGTTCACCCGGGACCTGGTGGAGCAGGGCTGGTCACCCGAAGACGCCAATGCGCAAGCCTGGCAGGAGGGCGTGCGGCGCCTGCGTCAGGCGATGGATGCCGGTCATGACTATGCATTCGAAACCACCCTGGGCGCGACAACCATCCCGCGCCTGCTGCGGCAGGCCTGCGCGACGCACACGGTGGCGATCTGGTTCTGCGGTTTGGCGAGTGTCGAGCTGCATATCGCGCGTGTGGCGGCGCGCGTGGCCGCCGGCGGGCATGCCATCCCTGCGCACAAGATCCGCGAACGTTACGATGCCTCGCGCGCCAACCTGATCGCGCTGCTGCCGCATCTGGCGGTACTGCATGTCTACGACAACAGCGCGCCTGCCGACGCGACCGGGCAGGTCGCGCCGCTGCTGGTGCTGGAACTGGACCGCAATGGCCTGCAATACCCGCAAACGCCCGAAGAATTGGCGCAAGTGCCCGATTGGGCCAAGCCCATCGTGATGGCGGCATTGGAGTTGCGGCAGTCTTGAGCTGCGCGCTCATGTACTTGCGGCCTGATCCGCTGCTCACCGACGCGGCCAGACATCCATCGACCTCACCCGTAGGAGCGCACCCGGGCGCGACAGGCATACCGGCAAAGCTCCTCGCGCCCAGGTGCGCTCCTACCGGCATTGCGACCCTACTGGCATTGCGACAGCAGCGAGAAAGCCACGCTGGCCGTGTCGGCTGTAGCGTCATGCAACGCTGCAAATTGGAATGGCGGCGCTTAGGCCTTGCCCAGCTTCACCGCCACCGGGTCGCCGGTGAGATAGCCCACCGCGGCGCCGAAGCGATTTTTGTAGTTGGCGCGGATCAGCGGGTCCAGCACCGGCTTGACGGTGTCGTGCAGCGGGCTTTCCCAATCGCCGGGGTGCTGGAAATTGCTCATCACGTAGGTCCAACCGTGGATCTCGTCGACCGCGTGCAGACCGGTCGATTCCGCACCCGCCGGCACCGACAGCACACGCGTCAGCGCGCCGCTGTCCACGTTGTAGGCCCACAGGAAGTTGTTGACGTGCAGGCTGCTGTCTTCGCCGATGAACAGGGTACGCAGCGACTCGGAGAACTTGAGGTTGTCCGGGTTGGCCAGGCGTTCCGGATCGGCCAGGTTGCCTAGCGCATCGGGCCTGTCCAGATTGTGGCCGGTGAGGGCGGCCGGGGCGGCCATGTCGATTGGCACCCACTCGCTGTGGATCGGTGCGCCGTGGCTGTCGCGTTGGCCTCCGCGCAGGTTCAGGGCATACACCGCCCCGGCTTCCGGACCCTGTACTTTTACATCTCCCGAGCCGTTGAGCATGCTGGTGACGATGTAGGACATGGCCATGTAGGCGACCTTGTCCTTGGCATTGACCGTGGTGCCTTCGAGCTTGGTGAAGCCCAGGCTGCCGCCGGCCAGCGCTGCGTAGCGGTGGGTTTCCAGATAGGCGGCGGCCTTTTCCATGCCCGGCTTGATGCGGATCCAGTTGAAGGTGCCGTTGAACGGGATCTTGGTGAACGAGGCATCGCCCGGATCGCTCAGGTGCACGTCCAGGATGTCGGCAGCGGTGAGGCGGTCGGCCATGGCCTGGATTTCTGCACTGGTGGCATGGCCAAGCTTGATCCAGCGCAGCGTGGCCGCGCCCGGGCCGATGCCCGAGGTCTGCTGCCACTTGCCGACGTACAAGGTGCCGGCCGACAGGTCGGCCTTGCGATCGGCAATGAACATGAAAAGACCGCCATTGGTGGCGTCGTCGCCCATCAGCACGGTGCGCTGGTCGGGCATCACCTGCACCAGTTCGTGCGAGATGCGGCCCAGGCAATAGTGCTTGCGCACGCTCCCGGTTCCGTCCGGGTGCACGGTGATCTCGGGCAGATGGCCGTAGTGATACGGGTTGGCCTTTTCCGGGTCGCCATACAGATGCGTGCTGTAGCTGCGGAACTGGGTATTGCCGGCCAGCGCGGTGGCGTCGGGTTCGTACTCTTCGCTGGACAGATGGGTATTCCACGGCGACAGGCTGGCCCCGCAGGTGGTCCACAGCCCGTGCACCGGCGCGGTGTCGACATTGTGGTACTTCACCAACGACAGCTTGCCGGTGGCCGGGTCCTGGTCCAGCGTCAGTACGGCGATTGGCGCGGGCAGGTGGCGGTTGGTGTCGTTGCCGGCCTGGTCGCGGGTCGTGTATTCGAACTGCACCACCGCGAAGACGTGGTTGCCCTTGACGCCGGGCACCTTGGCATCGGGCAGGGTCAGCAGCGAAGAGCCGTCCGGGCAGTCGGAAAAGAACGGCCGCTCGGCACCGGGTTTCGAACGGTCGATGATCGGGCGATGCTGGATGTCGTAGTAACCGCCGGCCAGCACGGTGCCGCCCTTGCCGTCGGGCACCTGATCGCCGGTGACGAAGAACGGGTGATACGCCAATGCGTAGCGCTGCGTGCTGCCGTCGCTGCGCGCCACGGTGAGTGCCGAGCCGACCGTGGTGGTGGCCATCGCCGCCGGGTTGGCCAGGTTGGGCGCGGGCATGCCGTGGAAGGTGGCCGAGACCAGGCGGGTCGGGGTGTCCGATGGCCGCAACGGGCGCGCGGCCAGTGCGGCGCTGCCAAGTTGCTGGAACGCGGCGGCGCTGACATTGCCGAGCGGCAACAGGGGAACGGCCGCCAGCAATTGCATGAGGCGACGGCGGGAGGGATCGGGGGAGGCGGACATCGAAACTCCAGGCAAAGGCAACGATCAACGATGGCGATGGCACATCGGCAAGCCGGTCACGCTAGGCCGGTGGTATGACAGTTGTTTGACGGCGAGCTCACCCGTTGCCCTGTGTTCGGACGTGCATGCACAAGCGAACGCTGCAGCAGGGTACGCACAGGCAGGGGCTGCGCACTGCCCGGGCCTGCGGGTGGTGCATTGCAGCAAAGTGCGCCTGCGCGCAATGCCAGGCGCGGCAGCGGATATGGCAGTTTTCCGTGGTTTCACAGGTGCTGCCGGTATTCCAACGCTATAGCCCCGGTCAATAAGTTGGCCGTCATTTGGCATACGGTCGCGCGTTGTTGACAGGGTAGGGGAATCACGCAAGCGTACGCCGCCTAATGGCCTGCGGCGCAACGCATCGCCGTGGGAGAACCACCCTGGAGACTCGAATCTTGGACATGCTGCTTCGCCGTACCGCCGCGCCCGTCGCGCGGCGTGCCCTCTCTCTGGCAACCGCTGCGGCGGTGCTGATGCTGGCCGCCTGCCAAGGCAAGGACACCACCGCCGAGGCGAGCAAGGCCGCGCCGGTCGCAGCACCGGCCGAGGCGTCCACTGCCATCCATCCGGACCAGTGGCCCTCGCCGAAGTGGCCGTTCGCGCAGGACGCGGCGCTGGAGCAGCGCATCACCGACGTGATGGCCAAGATGAGCGTGGAAGAAAAGGTCGCCCAGACCGTCCAGGGCGACATCGCCAGCCTGACCCCGGACGATGTGCGCAAGTACCGCATCGGCTCGGTGCTGGCCGGCGGCAATTCCGATCCCGGCGGCAAGTACAACGCCAGCCCGGCCGAATGGCTGAAGCTGGCCGACGCGTTCTATGAAGCGTCGATGGACACCTCCAAGGGCGGCAACGCGATTCCGATCATCTTCGGCATCGATGCGGTGCACGGCCAGAGCAACATCGTCGGCGCCACGCTGTTTCCGCACAACATCGGCCTGGGTGCCACGCGCAACCCTGACCTGATCAAGAAGATCGGCGAAGTCACCGCTGCCGAAACCCGCGTCACCGGCATGGAGTGGACCTTCGCGCCTACCGTGGCAGTGCCGCAGGACGACCGTTGGGGCCGTAGCTACGAAGGCTATTCCGAGTCGCCGGATGTGGTGGCCAGCTTCGCCGGCAAGATGGTTGAAGGCGTGCAGGGCACCCCGGGCACGCCGCAGTTCCTGGACGGCAGCCACGTGATTTCCTCGGTGAAGCACTTTGTCGGCGACGGCGGCACCACCGACGGCAAGGACCAGGGCGACACCAAGGTGTCCGAAGCCACCATGCGCGACATCCACGCCGCCGGGTATCCGCCGGCGATTGCGGCCGGTGCGCAGACGGTGATGGCCTCGTTCAACAGCTTCAACGGCGAGAAGATGCACGGCAACAAGGTCATGCTGACCGACGTGCTGAAGGGCCGCATGAACTTCGGCGGCTTCGTGGTCGGCGACTGGAACGGCCAGGGCCAGGTCAAGGGCTGCACCAACGACAACTGCCCGGCCTCGTTCATTGCCGGCGTCGACATGGCGATGGCCGCCGACAGCTGGAAGGGTATCTACGAAACCGAACTGGCAGCAGTGAAGTCCGGCCAGATCTCGGCCGAGCGCCTGGACGATGCGGTGCGCCGCATCCTGCGCGTCAAGCTGCGTCTGGGCCTGTTCGAGGCCGGCAAGCCGTCCAAGCGTCCGCTCGGTGGCAAGTACGAATTGCTGGGCGCACCGGAACACCGCGCCATCGCCCGCCAGGCGGTGCGCGAGTCGCTGGTGCTGCTGAAGAACCAGGCCGGCATCCTGCCGCTGGATCCCAAGAAGCGCGTGCTGGTGCTGGGCGATGGCGCCAACGACATGGGCAAGCAGTCCGGCGGCTGGACGCTGAACTGGCAGGGCACCGGCACCAAGCGCAGCGACTACCCCAACGGCAACACCATCTGGGAAGGCCTGGACAAGCAGATCAAGGCGGCCGGCGGCAGTGCCGAGCTGGCCGTGGACGGCGCCTACAAGACCAAGCCCGACGTGGCGGTGGTGGTGTTCGGTGAAAACCCGTACGCCGAGTTCCAGGGCGATATCGCCACCCTGCTGTACAAGCCGGGCGACGAGAGCGAGCTGGCGCTGATCAAAAAGCTCAAGGCCGAAGGCATCCCGGTGGTGGCGGTGTTCCTGAGCGGCCGTCCGCTGTGGATGAACCAGTACATCAACGCCTCCGACGCGTTCGTGGCTGCGTGGTTGCCGGGTTCGGAAGGCGAAGGCATTGCCGATGTGTTGCTGCGCAAGGCAGATGGCAGCGTGCAGAACGACTTCAAGGGCAAGCTCAGCTTCTCCTGGCCCAAGAACGCGATGCAGTTCGCCAACAACGTCGGCCAGAAGGATTACGACCCGCAGTTCAAGTTCGGCTTCGGCCTGACCTACGCCGACAAGGGCGACCTGGCGGCGCTGCCGGAAGAATCGGGCGTGTCCGGCGAGCAGTCGGTGGGCGGGGTGTACTTCGTGCGCGGCAAGCCGGCGCTGGGGATTGCGATGCAGCTCTCCAATGCCGGCCAGGCCAACATGCCGGCGACCACGCTGCCGGTGGGTTTGTCCGATGGCAGCCTGAAGATGAGCGCGGTCGATCACAAGGCGCAGGAAGATGCACGCCGCCTGGTGTGGTCCGGCGACAAGACCGCCAGCGTGCTGCTGGTGTCCGGCAAGCCGGTGGATGTGTCGCGTGAGAGCAACGGCGACGTGCAGCTGCAGCTGACTGTGCGCCGCGACAGCGCCGTGACCGCGCCGGTGTGGCTGGGTGTGGGCTGCGGCGACAAGTGCGGTGGCCGGGTCGATGCACAGAAGACCCTGGCCGCACTGCCGCAGGGCCAGTGGAAGGTAGTGGGGGTTCCGCTCAAGTGCTTCGCAGTGGCCGGTGCCGACGTGACCAAGCTGACCCAGGTGGCCAGCATCGAAAGCGCTGCGGCACTGAACCTGTCGGTGTCCAGGGTGGCGTTGGGCGCGCTCAACGAAGCCGAAGCCACGGTGGACTGCCCGGTCAAGTAATGCGCATGCCTGGCGGCAGGCCGCCGGGCATGACGTAACGCAAGCAAACAAGCGCGTTGCCGCCATCGGCAACGCATTACAGCGGCCACCGATCGCGGTGGTGTCATCAGCCGCCGCGGGGGCGGTGTTGTCGATCGGCCGGGATGGCCTGCAGCCGCGGTTCGCCGCGCTGCCATCGTGCACCTGGTGCGCGGCGGTGGCTTTCTGCAGTCCTGCCCGACCGTCGGCGCATACCCCAGAGCCAGACAGGAGAGTGCAGTGGGTTTGGCGACGTTGGATATCGTGATCGTGCTGGTCTACCTGACCGGCATCTTCGTACTTGCGCAGTGGGTCTCGCGCGAGAAGGCAGGCCACAGCAAGAGCGCCGAGGATTACTTCCTGGCCAGCAAGTCGTTGCCGTGGTGGGCGATCGGCGCATCGCTGATTGCCGCGAACATTTCGGCCGAGCAGATCATCGGCATGGCCGGTTCGGGCTATGCCATTGGTCTTGCGATTGCCTCCTACGAATGGATGGCGGCGCTGACGCTGCTGATCGTAGGCAAGTTCTTCCTGCCGATCTTCCTGCGCAATGGCATCTACACCATGCCGCAGTTCCTGGAGCAGCGTTACGGCAAGTGGATCCGTACGTTGATGGCGGTGTTCTGGCTGCTGTTGTACGTGTTCGTCAATCTCACCTCGATCCTGTGGCTCGGGTCGATTGCAGTGAGCCAGGTCACCGGCATGGACCAGACCCTGGCGCTGGCGCTGATCGGCGTGTTCGCGCTGGTCTATCAGCTGTACGGCGGTCTCAAAGCTGTTGCGCTGACCGACATCGTGCAGGTCACGCTGCTGGTGCTGGGCGGCCTGCTGGTGGCCGGGTTGACCCTGGCGCGGATCGGCGATGGCGCCGGCGTGCTGGCCGGCTTCAAGCACCTGTGGAGCGCGCACCCGGAGCACTTCCACATGATCCTGACCAAGGACAACCCGTTCTACAAGGATCTGCCCGGCCTGAGCGTGCTGCTGGGCGGGCTGTGGATCATGAACATCAGCTACTGGGGTTTCAACCAGTACATTATCCAGCGCGCGCTGGCGGCCAAGAACATCGGCGAGGCGCAGAAGGGCATGGTGTTTGCGGCGTTCCTGAAACTGCTGATGCCGTTGGTGATCGTGGTGCCGGGCATTGCCGCGGTGGTGCTGGCGCCGGACCTGGCCAAGCCCGACCAGGCCTATCCGACCATGATGCAGTTGTTGCCGACCGGTATTTTGGGGTTGGTGTTCGCGGCGCTGGTGGCGGCGATCGTGGCCTCGCTGGCCTCCAAGATCAATTCGGTGGCGACGATCTTCACCCTGGATTTCTACGCCAAGTTCCGCCCCCACACCGAGCAGAAGCAGCTGGTGCGCGTGGGCCGCATCGTGGCGGCGGTGTCGGTGTTGATCGGCATCCTCACCGCGCGGCCGTTGCTGGGCAACTTCGACCAGGGCTTTCAGTTCATCCAGGAATTCACCGGCTTCTTTACGCCCGGCGTGGTGGTGATCTTCATGCTCGGCCTGTTCTGGAAGCGCGCCAACGAAGCCGGCGCGCTGACCGCGGCGATCGGCTCGGTGGTGCTGTCGTTCGCGCTCAAGTTCGCCTGGCCGGAGCTGCCGTTCATGGACCGCATCGGCGTGGTGTTCCTGGCCGCGCTGGTGCTGGCGGTCCTGGTGTCGTTGATGACGCCGGCCACCCAGGCACGCGATCTGATCCGCACCGACGATGTGGCCTATGGCACCACGCTGGGCTTCAAGGTCGGCGCCGCCGGCGTGATCGCGATCCTGGTCGTGCTGTACGCGGTGTTCTGGTAAGCAGCAGTTGCAGGAATGGCTGACGCCGCGTGCGTCAGCCACTCACTCCGTCTACGCAGTGCGGCGCGGCATCTCGGTGTCGCGCCGCACTGCGTTTCAGCGTTGCAGTGAAGCGGGCGGTCGCCTCAGCTCCCACCGATTCCCGATTCCCGCCAACGACATCGTCATTGTCGATGGCCGTGCCTCAGACCCGCGCTGCAGCCAGGCTGGCTGCGAGCAGATCCACCGGTGCCGCGAGCGGTTCGTGCCACGGGGTCTGCAGCCAGGTTTCCAGCGCGGCGGCCGGCATCGGCTTGGCGATCCAGTAGCCCTGGCCTTCGTCGCAGCCCCAGGCGCGCAGCTGCGCGTAGGCCTCGGCCGACTCAATGCCTTCTGCCACCACGCGCTGGCCCAGGCTGTGGCCGAGCTGGATCATTGCCGGCACCAGCGTGCGGTCGGTACGGTTGTCGGGCAGCGAGCGGATGAACGACTGATCGATCTTCAACGAGCTTGCCGGCAACTGCTTGAGATAGCTGAAATTGCTGTAGCCGGTGCCGAAGTCGTCGATGGCGATGTGCACGCCCAACGCGGCCACCGCCGCCAGCTCCTCGGCCAGGTGGTCGGGGTGGCGGATCATCGCGCTTTCGGTGAATTCGATCTCCAGCCGGCGCGGGTCCAGCTTGTGGCGTTCCAGGCCGCGCCGCAACAGGCCGGCGAACCCGCGGCGGTCCAGGTCGGCCGCCGACACGTTCAGGGCGAGATTGAAATCCAGCCCCTGCTGCTGCCAGCGCGCGGCCTGAGCGATGCCGTTGTCGATGACCCAGGCAGTGATGCGGTTGATCAGGGCGGTCTTCTCGGCCATCGGCACGAAGTCCGACGGCAACACCGGGCCGATCATCGGGTGCTGCCAGCGCAGCAGGGCCTCCACCGCCACGCAGCGGTGGTCGTGCAGGTCCACGCGTGGCTGGTAGTGCAGGCGCAGCTGGCTGGCGCTGTCCAGTGCGGCGGGCAGGGCGGCAAGCAGGCGGAAGGTATTGCGTTGCGCCACGTCATGCTTGCGCTCGTACATGCTCCACGCCAACCCGCGCTCGCGCGAGACGTCCACAGCGGTGGTGAGCGAGCGGATGGTATCGGCGGCGCCGTAGCTGGTCTGCAGCGATACCGCGCCGATTGAGGCCACCGCGGTATGCGGGATGCCCTGATGATCCAGCGGTTCGGCAAAGGCCTTGGAGACCTTGTTGCACAGGCTGGACAGCCGCTGGTTCTCGGTGGGTGTCATGAACCCGAAGGTGGTCGGGTCCAGCCGGTACAGCAGGGTGCCGCTGGGCAGGTAGGCGGCCAGGCGACGCTGTGCCAGCGCGACATAGCCATCGGCGTAGTCCCAGCCCAGCGCCTTGACCATGTCGCGAAAATAATCGCTGCCACACACATCGATGGCCACCGCGGTGGTGGCCGGTGCGGTGTCGCGCTGCGACAGCCAGGCGTCCAGGTCTTCGCTGAAACGCGAACGGTTCGGCAGGCCGGTGGCGCCATCGCGGTAGGTGGTGCTGCGCAGGTTTTCCACCCGCAGTACGGCCAGGTCGCGCAGACCTTCCAGACGGGTCAATGCCTCCGCATCCAGGCCATCGCGCGGGCTGGTGCCGATCACGCACAGCGTGCCGATGCTGTGGCCCTCGCGCAATTTCAGCGGTGCACCGGCGTAGAAACGGATATGCGGCGGGCCCAGTACCAGCGGGTTGTCGCAAAAGCGCGGGTCCAGCTGCGCATCCGGTACCACCATCACCTCGTCGGAGCGGATCGCGTGGGCGCAGAACGCCTGGTCGCGCGGGGTCTCCGACGCATCCAGGCCGACGCGTGCCTTGAACCACTGGCGATGTTCGTCCACCAGCGACACCAGCGCGATTTCCGCACCCAGGCTGCGCGAGGCCATCGCGGCAATGGTCTCGAATACCGGGTCCGGCGGCGAATCCAGCAGGCAGAGACCGCGCAAGACGGCCAGACGGGTGGTTTCGTCGGTCATGGAGGACGGCAAAAAGTTGGGGGCGGGCGAGGGTTGCATGTGCCTCTATCGGCCCAGGCCGCCACCTCTTGACGTGTGCGCACCGGCTTATTCAGCTGGTAGCAGCGCTGTGGCGTGCTGCAGCGCAAGGCGTGGCGCGTGTGTGGCCCCGGCACAAGCCCGCACGCTGACGCTGGTTTCGCGTTGCAGCACCGTAGTGCGCAGCGCGGCAGGCCACGTGCGCGGGATCGTGAAAGGCTGGATGCGCCTTGCAGAAGACACCGGTAACTGCCGGAAACGCACGGAAGTTAACGTTACCAGCGGCCGGCGTCGTGGTCTGCGCGCTCGGTCCGCATCTGCGGTTTTTGTCGGTTCTGTGACCTGGACGCCGATTGCGCATGCCCGCGGTGGGCAGGGTGGCCGCACGTGGGCCGGGCATGCGACAGCGTGCCGAGGCGTCCACGGCACCCACCTTGGAGCGACCATGAAGATCATCACTCGTCTGGCGCAGCGCGCCCTGCTGCTGGTGGCCGGCCTTGCGCTGGCGTCCGCCGCACATGCTGGTTTGTCCGTGTCCGGGACGCAGTTGCGGGAGAGCAACGGCAATGCGCTGGTCCTGCGCGGCATCAACCTGCCACATGCCTGGTTTGCCGACCGTACCGATGCGGCGCTGGCGCAGATTGCCGCCACCGGCGCCAACAGCGTGCGCGTGGTGCTGAGCAGCGGGTATCGCTGGAACCGCACGCCCGAAGCAGAGGTGGCGCGCATCATCGCGCGCTGCAAGAGCCTGGGCCTGATCGCCGTGCTGGAAGTGCACGACACCACCGGTTACGGCGAGGACGGCGCCGCCGGGACCCTGGCTGACGCGGCCAACTACTGGACCAGCATCCGTGGCGCACTGGTGGGACAGGAGAACTACGTCATCATCAATGTCGGCAACGAGCCGTACGGCAACCGCCTCAGTGCCAGCGAGTGGGTCAACGGCCATGCCCGTGCGATCGCCACCTTGCGCAACGCCGGTTTGACCCACGCGCTGATGGTGGACGCGCCCAACTGGGGCCAGGACTGGCAGTTCTACATGCGCGACAACGCGGCTGCGTTACTGGCGCTCGACAGCCGTCGCAACCTGGTCTTCAGCGTGCACATGTACGAAGTGTTCGGCAACGATGCCACGGTGGATGCGTACCTGCGTGCATTCCAGAGCAACCGCCTGGCGCTGGTGGTGGGCGAATTCGGTGCCGACCATCGCGGCGCGCAGGTGGACGAGGCCGCCATCATGCGGCGCGCGCGCCAGTACAACGTGGGCTATATGGGCTGGTCGTGGTCGGGCAACGACAGCAGCACCCAGTCGCTGGATATCGTGCTTGGCTGGGACCCGACGCGTCTGAGCAGCTGGGGCCGCACATTGATTGAAGGCTCCGACGGCATCCGTGCCACCTCGCGCCCGGCCAGCGTGTTTGCTGCCCGACAGCGTTGAGGTAACGGGGAGGCTGACCAGACGTGCGTGCGACCCGGGTGCGATCAGCGCCCGGGTTCGCGCAATGGACCCGGGCTGGGGCGCTTGGTCAGCTTGCGCTGCAGCGAGCGCCGATGCATGCCGAGCAGGCGTGCGGCCGCCGAGACGTTGCCACCGGTCTCGTGCAGGGCCTGCTGGATGTGCTCCCACTGCAGGCGGCTCAGCGGGGTCATCATTTCCTGCGCGGTTTCCTCTTCGTCCGGCTCGGGAAGCTCGTCATCTTCTTCGCCCAGCGCCCGCATGATGGTGGGGATATTGGCCGGCTTGGGCAGGTAGTCGTCGGCGCCGAGTTTGATCGCTTCCACCGCGGTGGCGATGCTGGCATAGCCGGTGACCAGCAGGATGCGCATGTCGGCGCGGATCTCGCGCAGCGGCTGGATCAGGCTCAGGCCGGAATCGTGACCGAGCTTGAGATCGATCAAGGCGAAATCCGGCAGGGCGCTACGCGCGGTGGACAGCGCGCTGGCCGCGTCGGTGGCGGTCAGCGTTTCCACCCCGCGCCGTGCCAGGCTGCGCTGCAGCGTGCGCAGGTACAAGGTGTCGTCGTCGACCAGCAGGCCGGTGCGGATGGGAGTGCTTGTCATGCGAGTGCCTCGTGTTCGGAGAGCGGCAGACGGAAACCGACGCGGGCGCCGCTGCCTTCGGCGGGCAGCATCCACAATTCGCCTTGCAGGCGTTCGACGGTGGCATGCGACAGCGCCAGGCCTACACCCATGCCGTCGTGTTTGCCGCTGTTGAACAAGGTGCCCGGCAACATGGCCTGCGCGGTGTCGAAGCCGGGGCCGTAATCGCGCACTTCGCCGCTGAGATGGTCGTGCTCCACGCGCAAGGTGAGGTCGATCTGCGGGCGCCCGGCCCGTTCGCCGGCATCGGCGGCGTTATTGAGCAGCACCATCAGCAGGTGGCTGACGCCCGGCTGCAGCATCAGCCGCATCGGTGCGTCGTCGTTGCGGCGCAGCTCGATGGTGGGGCGCACCAGCCGCCATTGCTCCAGCACGTCCTTGACTGCCACTTCGCGGCTCAGGTGGCCGTTGTCGGCCGGCGCGGCCAGGGCCAGCACGCGCTCGTGGCACTGCACCAGCAGCTCGCGCAAGGTGTCCAGGTCTTCGCGCAGTTCGGCCTGGTCGCACTGGTCGGCAATGTCGTCCACCAGCAGGGTCATCGTCGCCAATGGCGTATTCAATTCATGCGCCACCGAGGCCGCATGCGTGGCCAGCGCGACGATGCCTTCATTACGGGCGAAGCGCTCGCGCAGGGTGGAGATCTCGCGCTCGCGTTCGCGCATGGACAACGCCAGCCGGGTGGCGAAGGCCAGCACCACCACCGTGGAGAGCAGGAAGTTGGCCGCCATGCCCCACATGTGCAGGCTGAGCGGGTCGAAGCTGCCGTAGGGCAGCGGCAGCCCGAACGCCGCGCTGATCACGTAGCCGGCCACGCACGACGCCGCCACCGCCATCGCCCAGCCCAGCGGCAGCGCCAGCGCGGCCAGCGCGATCAGCACCAGGAACAGCGAGCCGAACGGGTTGGCAATGCCGCCGCTCCAGCCCACCATCCAGGTCAGCACTGTCACATCGACCAGGATGTGGCCGAATTCGGTGGCCGGGCTCACCGCGCCACGGTGGGCTACACGCAGCTGGGCGTACAGGTTGAACACCGCCAGTGCGGCGACGCCGGCCCACAGCGGCTGTTGCGGCAGGTTCAAGCCCATCAGGCCGGTGGCGACCAGGATGGTGGCGGCCTGGCCGGCGGTGGCGAGCCAGCGCAGGCTGCACAGGGTCCGCAGGAAGGAGGCGTCGGAGCTGTTCATCACGGCAATGCTATGCGCTCAGGGGAATGGTGGCCTGCGACAAACCGTCGCATCGGTGCCGGCGGCGGCCCGCGCGTCGCTTCAGCTGTGAGCCGACGGCGGACAGGCTAAAATAGCGCGATGCATGACGCCGTGACCCGCCCAACCCCTCCCGCCGACGCCACCGCCTGGCCGCGCCGCATCACCCAGGCCGTCAAGATCGGCAGCGTGATCGTGGGCGGAGGCCACCCGGTGGTCGTCCAGTCGATGACCAACACCGACACCGCCGACATCGCCGGCAGCGTCAAACAGGTGTCCGAACTGTGGCGCGCCGGCTCGGAGATGGTACGGCTGACCGTCAACAATGCCGAGTCCGCTGCCGCCATTCCACGCATCGTGGACAAGCTGCGCATGATGGGGATTGAAGTCCCGTTGATCGGCGACTTCCACTACAACGGGCACCAGTTGCTTGCCGCCGAGCCGGCCTGTGCCGAGGCGCTGGCCAAATACCGTATCAATCCGGGCAATGTCGGCTTCGGCAAGAAGAAGGATCTGCAGTTCGGTCAGCTGATCGAGTTCGCCATCAAGTACGACAAGCCGGTGCGCATCGGCGCGAATTGGGGCTCGCTGGACCAGTCGCTGGCGGCGCAGCTGATGGATGAAAACTCGCAGCGCGAAACACCCTGGGATGCCGGCCGGGTGCTGCGCGAGGCCTTGATCCGCTCTGCCGTGGATTCGGCCGAGCGTGCGGTGGAGCTGGGCTTGCCGCGCGAGCGCATCATCCTGTCGGCCAAGGTGTCCGGTGTGCAGGAACTGATCGCGGTGTATCGCGACATGGCCAGCCGATGCGACTTTGCGCTGCATCTGGGCCTGACCGAAGCCGGCATCGGCAGCAAGGGCATCGTCGCCTCGGCTGCGGCGCTGAGCGTGCTGCTGCAGGAGGGCATCGGCGACACCATCCGCATCTCGCTGACGCCGGAGCCCGGCCAGTCGCGCACGCAGGAAGTGGTGGTCGCGCAGGAGCTGCTGCAGACCACAGGGCAACGCGCGTTCACCCCGATGGTCACCGCATGCCCCGGCTGCGGGCGCACCACCTCCGAGTTCTTCCAGGAACTGGCCGGCGTGGTGCAGAACCATGTGCGCGCCAAGATGCCGGAGTGGAAGATCTCCAACCCCGGTGCCGAGAACATGACCCTGGCGGTGATGGGCTGCGTGGTCAACGGCCCGGGCGAATCGCGCCACGCCAATATCGGCATCTCGCTGCCGGGCACAGGCGAGGCGCCGTCGGCGCCGGTGTTCATCGATGGCGAAAAAAGCGTCACCTTGCGCGGTGAAAACATCGCTTACGAATTCATCGACCTGATCGATCAGTACGTCGAACGCACCTATGTCCGCCGCGCCGGCTGAGTCGCCGGCCGGGTTCAAGGCGTGGTTACGCAGCAATGCGTGGCGCATGGGACTGTTGTTCGTCGGGGTGCTGCTGCCGCTGGGCCTGTTCGTGGACCTGGCCGATGAAGTGCACGAGCTGGAAAATTTCTATTTCGACGAGCCGTTGCTGTGGAGCATGCGCAGCATCGCCACCCCGACGCTGGATGCGCTGTTCGGCGTGATATCGAAGGTGGGCTACCAGTACGGCGTGATTCCGGCAGATATCGCGATCGTGCTGGTGCTGCTGGTATTGCGGCGCTGGCGTGAGGGCACCTTTGCCGCGCTCGGCTTCGGCGGCTCGGCGCTGTTGAACATGGGTGCCAAGCAGTTCTTTCAGCGCAACCGGCCGAGCCTGTGGGAATCGATCGCCCCGGAGAGCACCTTCAGTTTTCCCAGTGGTCATGCGATGGGCTCGATGACGCTCGCGGCGGTGGTCATTGCGCTTGCCTGGCGCACCCGTTGGCGCTGGCCGGTGACGATTGCGGCCAGCGTATTCGCGCTGCTGGTCGGGGTCTCGCGCATCTACCTGGGCGTGCATTACCCCTCCGACATCCTCGGTGGCTGGTCGGCCGCGCTGGTGTGGGTGGTCGGCCTGTATCTGGTGATGTTCCGCGGCGCACGGCGGCCGCATTGGCGCAAGCCGAGCCGGGAGGTCGCGGAGCAGCCCGGCCGCTTCCCGTTCGCAAATTAAGAGCGGTGGGGAAGCTCCCGTCGCCATAGCCGGGCGCCAACGATGGTTCCGATGGAGGCCAGCAAAATCACGTAATACGCCGGTCCCATCGGGTGCTGCTTGAGCAGCATCACCACCACCAGCGGAGTCAGTCCGCCAAACACGGCGTAGCCCAGGTTGTGGGCGAACGACACGCCAGACAGGCGGATCACCGGCGGAAACGCTTCGACCATGACGCGCGGGATTGCGCCCAGCACGCCAAGCGCCGCGCCCAGCAGCGCATACAGCGGGAACAGCAACTGTGGGTCGCCGGCGAAGCGATAGAACAGCCATGCGCTCACGCCCAGGAGTACGCTCCCACCCAGCAGCACGCGGCCGTTGCCCCAGCGGTCCGACAGCGCGCCGGCCACCACCGAGCCGATGGCCTGCAGCAGCACCGCCAGCAGGTTGGCCTGCAAGGCGACCGCGGCAGGATAGCCATAGGCGCTCTGCAGCAGGGTGGGGGTCATCAGCGACACCACCAGCACCGCCGCTGCCACCACCCAGGTCAGCCATAACGACAGCGCCAGGCTGCGCGGATGGTCGCGCACCACCACCTTCAGTGGCGTTTCGCGCGCCAATGCACGCATCGCCACCATCTCGGCAAACACCGGCGTCTCGTGCAGCCAGCGCCGCAGATATACCGACAACAGGCCGAAGACCCCGCCCGCCAGGAACGGCAGACGCCAGGCGTAGTCGGCGATCTCCTGCGGCGTGTAGACGCGATTGATCGCTCCGGCGCTGAGCGAGCCGAGCAGCACGCCGGCAGCCAGGCCGGCAGTCAATGTGCCGCAGGCCAGGCCCCTGCGCTGCGCAGGCACGTGTTCTGCGACGAACACCCAGGCACTGGGCACCTCGCCACCGATCGCCGCGCCCTGCAGCAGGCGCATCGTCAACAGCAACAATGGCGCGGCCAGGCCGATCTGCGCGTAGGTCGGCAGCACACCGATGGCCAGCGTGGGCAATGCCATCAGGCCGATGCTGAGCGCGAACATGCGCTTGCGGCCGAGCAGGTCGCCGAAGTGCGCCATCACGATGCCGCCCAGCGGACGGATCAGGTAGCCGGCCGCGAAAATGCCGAAGGTCTGCAGCTGCCGCGTCCACTCCGGAATGCCCGGGGGGAAGAACAGTTCGCCCAGCACCTTCGCGAAAAAGATGAAGATGATGAAGTCATAGAACTCCAGCGCGCCGCCCAGCGCGGCCAGGGTCAGCGTCCTGTAGTCGCGGCGCGTCAGGTGGTGTGCGGCGGCGGTGCCAAGAGCGTCATGCCTGTTCATGCAGCTGCGTCCTGTTGCGGGTGGTGGCGCGCCTGCTAGTCACAGCGGTTGCGGCGTGCCATCCCATGCTAGCGCGACCTGCAGCCTGGACCGGTATGCCGATTCTGTGTGGCGGTGATCGCCGGTTGGATGCTTCGGTGGTCCGGACATGCCTGCGCGTCTGCGCCGGGTGGACTCATTCGCCGGGTTTTGCGCCTTCCACCGGCGCATGCGTGGCGGCGCGACGTGCCAGTACCGCTTCGCGATGCGCGATGTAGACGTTGGCGCCGATGATGATGGCCGCCCCGATCACGGTATGCCGCTCGATCGCCTCGCCGAACAGCCACCAGCCCAGCAGCGCCACCAGCGGCAGCTGCATGAAGCTGATCGGCTGCAGCGCCGAGACTTCGCCGAGCTTGAGCGCGCGCGTCCAGAACAACTGCCCGGCGGTACCGAAGATGCCGGTGGCCACCAGCCACAGCCAGTCGATGCCCTGCGGCCAGGTCCACTGGAACAGCGCCGGGATCAGCGACATCGGCACCCAGAACACGTAGGTGTAGAACACCACCGTGTCCGAATCGTCGTTGCGCGAAAGCTGCTTGATCTGGATTGCCACGATGGCACTGATCACTGCTGCGAGCAGCGCAATCAGCAGTCCCGGGCTGAAGGTGGACGAGCCCGGACGCAGGATCACCAGCACCCCGATAAACCCGGCTGCCACTGCCAGCCAGCGGCGCATGCGCACCTGTTCGTGCAGCCAGATCACGGCCAGCACGGTGACGAACAACGGCGTGGAATAGGAGAGCGAAATTGCCTGCGACAACGGCAGATGGCCGATCGCCCAGAACCCGCACAGCATCGAGGCCAGGCCAATCAGCGTGCGTGCAAAATAGTGCGGCAACTGACGGGTGCGCGGCAGCGTCTTGCCGGGGCCGACGAGCAGCGGCAGCAGCGCCAGCAGGCCGAATGCGTTGCGGAAGAACGCGATCTCGGTGGTGGCGACGGTCTTGGATGCTAGCCGGATGGTGATGGCCATCAGACCGAAGGCGAGCGTGCTGATCAGCATCCAGGCAGCTGCGCGCATGGACGCCGAGGGTGCAGTCACCAATGCGCTCCGATGATGCGGGGTTCCGGCTCCAGGATCACCGAGTAGCGCTCGCGCACCGATTCGGCGATGCGTCGTGCAACGTCCAGCAGCTGTGCGCCGGTTGCGCTGCCGTAATTGACCAGCACCAAGGCATGCGCTGGCGACACGCCGGCGTCGCCTTCGCGCTGGCCCTTCCAGCCGCACTGTTCGATCAACCAGGCGGCCGACAACTTGCCCTGGCCAGGCTGCTCACCCGGATACACCGGCATGTCGGCGAAGGTGGCCTGCAACGCGGCAATCTGTTCGCTCGGCAGCAGCGGATTCTTGAAGAAGCTGCCGGCATTGCCGAGCACGTCCGGGTCCGGCAATTTGCGGCGGCGGATGTTGATCACCGCCTGCGCCACATCGGCCGCGCCCGCCAGCTCGGCGCCCATGCTGGCCAGCTCCTCGCGGATGCCGGCGTAGTCCAGCCGCAGCTCGTGCAGCAGCGGCAGATTGAATTCCACCGCCACGATCAGGTAACGCTCGGGCTGCTGCTTGAACACGCTGTCGCGGTAGCCGAACGCGCAGTCCGCTGCCTCCAGCCGCACGAACTGCTGGCTGTGCTGGTCGAAGGCTTCCACCACCTGGATGAAGTCGCCCACCTGCGCGCCATAGGCGCCGATGTTCTGGATCGGGCAGGCGCCGACGGTGCCGGGAATCAGCGCCAGATTCTCCAGCCCCGACAGCCCCTGCTGCAGCGAATACAGCACCAGCGCATGCCAGTTCACGCCGGCACCGGCGCGGACGATGGCGTGGTCGGCGTGGTGCGCAATGATCGCAATGTCGCGGTTCTCGAAACACAGCACGCAGCCGGGCGGGTCGCCGGCCAGCAGCACATTGCTGCCGCTGCCCAGCACCAGCAGCGGTTCGCCCGCGATCTGCGGCGCTGCCAGCGCCTGCGGCAAGGCTTCGGGCGTGTGGATGCGCAGCAGCCAGCGCGCGGAGGCATCGACGTGAAAGGTGTTGAGTGCACGCAATGGCGCGTGTTCGCTCAACTGCCAGCCCGGTTGCACAGCCTCGTTCATAACGGCGACACCGCACCGCCGCTCGGCGCTTCGCGGCGGCGACGGATGGCGTCCACGCATTCGCCGATCAACGGCGGCCCGCGATACACCAGACCGCTGTAGCACTGCACCAGGCTCGCACCGGCCGCCATCTTGGCCACCGCGTCGGCGCCGGAGCTGATGCCACCCACGCCGATCAACGGGATCGACTCGGGCAGCCGCGCGCGCAGGCGGCGCAGCACCAGGGTGGATTGCCCCAGCAATGGCGCGCCCGACAAACCGCCGGCTTCGGCAGCCAAAGGGTGATTGGCGATCAAGGTGCGGGTCACCGTGGTGTTGGTGGCAATCACGCCATCCACGGCCAGATCGGCCAACACGCGTGCGGCGGCGTCGATGTCGCGATCGTTGAGGTCCGGCGCCACCTTCACCAGCATCGGCACCCGCTTGCCGTGCTGCGCGGCGAGCGCTTCCTGGGTCTCGCGCAGGTCGGCGATCAAGCGGCGCAGCGATTGTTCTTCCTGCAGCTCGCGCAGGCCGGCGGTATTGGGTGAAGAGATGTTGACAGTGATGTAGTCGGCCAGCGGATACACGCGCTCCATGCAGTAGCGGTAGTCGCTGGTGGCCTCCTCGTTGGGCGTGTCCTTGTTCTTGCCGATGTTGATGCCCAGCAGGCCACCGCGCCGCCGCGCGCGCTGCACATTGGCCACCAGCGCATCCACGCCCAGGTTGTTGAAGCCCATGCGGTTGATCACCGCCTGATACTCGGGCAACCGGAACATGCGCGGCTTCGGGTTGCCCTCCTGCGGCCGCGGGGTCACCGTGCCGATCTCGACAAAACCAAACCCCAACGCCAGCAGGGCGTCGATGTGCTCGCCATTCTTGTCCAGCCCGGCGCCCAGTCCGACCGGGTTGGGAAACATCAGGCCGAACGCAGGGGTCGGCAGCGGCACCGGGCGCTTGGCCAGCAGCGACGTGGTGCCGGTGCGGTAGGCGGTATCGATGGAGCGCAGCGCCAGCGCGTGGGCGCGCTCGGCATCGAGGGAAAACAGGAAGGGGCGGGCAAGCGAATACATGCGGGTCAGTTCAAACTCCCGGCAAAAATGCGGGTCTGGTAATGAAAGTCGATCAGTCCGTCGCGGGCATGCGCATCGAACAGGGTGCGCAACGCGGCCAGCATCGGCGCGTGGCGCGGGTCGTGTGCCAGCGGCGCATACGAAGACGACAGCAACCGGCCGCGCAGCGCATCGAAGTCCAGCCGCTGCACATTGGGAAAGCGCGCCATCGCGCGAAACCCGTCGCCGAACCAGGCCTGCATGGTGGCATCGTCCTGGTAGCGCTCGGCCACGGCCGAATAATCGGTGCCGTACTCCAGCAGCAGCTGCTCGTAGCCGCGCAGGAACGCGGTGCTGTCCAGTTCGCGCGAATTCCAGTACACCGCCGCCAGGCCGCCCGGCTGCAGGATGCGTGCCCATTCGCGGCGCACTGCCTGCGTGTCGAACCAGTGAAAGGCCTGCGCCGCCGACACCAGACCCACGCTGGCATCGGCCAGGCCGGTGGCTTCGGCAGTGCCGTCGGTGGCCCGGAAGGCCGGAAACTCCGCCAGCCATTGCTGGGCGGCCGCGCGCATGGCCGGGTTGGGCTCTACCGCAGTGACCGCGTAGCCGGCTTCAAGAAACAGGCGGCTGGAAATGCCGGTGCCGGCGCCGATGTCGGCCACCTGCGTGGCGGGGGTGACGCCCAGGTCGTCATGCAGCCAACGCAACACCTGCGGCGGGTAGCTAGGCCGGTAGCGCACGTAAGCGGCCACACGGTCGTTGAAGCGCTGGGCAGAGGAGGGCGCAGCCATGCTCAACTGCTGGAGGCCGCCAGCCACGCCATGCCACCGAAGAACAGGATGAAGATGACGATGCCGACCAGCCACATCGCCACCGCCAGCCAGCCAAGAATCAGCCCGCCGATGGCCAGCCCGTCGCCTTCCAGGCCTTGCGGATTGCGCCGGATTTCGGCGCGCGCCAGATGGCCGGTGATGATGGCGCAGATGCTGCCGAGGAAGGGGATCAGCGTCCAGCCGAGAATGCCTGCGACCAGGCTGACGATGGCCATGGCGCTGGTCTGTCGAACGACAACGTTCATCATGAACTCCGTGAGAGTGAGCCGGCAGCCGGTCTCTGGTGACGCGATTATCCCAGAGCGGCCGCCGAAAAGGCGTGCCGTGTGCGGTGGGAACCCCTGCGCGGCCGGTCATTGGCCTGCTCTGGCGTGCCGAAGAGCAGGCCGGGCCGCCGCGGTGCCTTGCCAGGCCAGGGCGTGTCGGAGCAGGGCAGCCAGCCGCCTGCATTGCCGCGACGCTGTTGTCAGTGGCGTGTACGGCGTCGCCGCAGATGCCGAGCAGCCTGCGGCTGCGCTCACATCGCTGCGTCGCAAGCGCGCCGGACCACCGCCGGCGCACGTTGCCGCATCGATCAGAGATCGAACTTGATGCCTTGCGCCAGCGGCAGCGAATCGGAGTAGTTGATGGTGTTGGTCTGGCGACGCATGTAGACCTTCCATGCGTCCGAGCCGGATTCGCGGCCACCGCCGGTGTCCTTCTCGCCGCCGAAGGCGCCACCGATCTCCGCACCGGAGGTGCCGATGTTGACGTTGGCGATGCCGCAATCGCTGCCCGCAGCGGACAGGAACTTCTCGGCCGCTTTGAGGTTCTGGGTGAAGATCGATGACGACAGTCCCTGTGGCACACCGTTCTGCAGATCGATCGCCTCGTCCAGCGTGCTGTACTTCATCACGTACAGGATCGGGGCGAAGGTCTCGTGCTGCACCACCGCGTCGCTGTTCTGCAGCCCGGTGACGATCGCCGGCAGCACGAAGTTGCCCGGGCGATCGATCGCCGTACCACCCACTTCCACCGTGCCGCCAGCGGCCTTGGCCTTGGCGATCGAGTCGAGGAACTGCGCAACGGCGCCCTGGCTGTTCAGCGGGCCCATCAGGTTCGCCGGGTCGGTGGGGTCGCCGATCTTGCTGTCGAGCTGCTTGTACGCCTTGACCAAAGTGGCCAGCACGTTGTCGTAGATGGATTCGTGCACGATCAGCCGGCGCGTGGTGGTGCAGCGCTGCCCGGCCGTGCCGACTGCGCCGAACACGATGCCCGGGATGGCCAGCTTCAGGTCGGCGGTTTCATCCAGGATGATCGCGTTATTGCCGCCCAGCTCCAGCAGGCAGCGGCCCAGGCGATGGGCGACCTTTTCGGCGACCACGCGGCCGATCTGGGTCGAACCGGTGAAGCTGATCAGCGGCACGCGCCGGTCTTCGACCAGCGTCTGCGACAGCGCCGTGCCGGCATCGTTGATCAGGAAGAAGATGTCAGGGAAGCCGGCGTCCTTCAACGCCGCATTGCAGATCTTCATCGTCGCGATCGCGGTCAGCGGCGTCTTGTTGGACGGCTTCCAGATGCAGATATCGCCGCAGATGGCCGCAAGAAACGCATTCCACGCCCACACCGCCACCGGGAAGTTGAACGCGCTGATGATGCCCACCAGCCCCAGCGGCTGGTACTGCTCATACATGCGGTGGCCGGGACGCTCCGAATGCATGGTGTAGCCGTAGAGCATGCGGCTCTGGCCCACGGCGAAGTCGGCGATGTCGATCATCTCCTGCACTTCGCCATCGCCTTCCGGCTTGCTCTTGCCCATCTCCAACGCCACCAGCGAGCCCAGTGCGTCCTTGTGCGCACGCAGCGCCTCGCCACACAGGCGCACCGCCTCGCCCCGACGCGGGGCCGGCGTGGTCCGCCACAGCTTGAAGGCCGCCTGGGCGCGCTGGATGATCAGCTCGTACTCTTCCGGCGTGGTCGCCTGTACATCGGCGATGACGGCGTTGGTCGTCGGATTGAGCGGTTGCAGCACGCCCGCACCGGTGGCCGACGACCAGGTCGCCTCGCCGAGGTAAGTGCCGGAATTGGACGCGGCGAGGTCGAGCGCCTTGAGCAGGTCAGCGGACATGGAATCTCCTGGAGTCGGGACGGTCGCCCGGCGGCCAAGGCCAGCCAGCGACACGGGTAGCCGCCGATTTTAGCAGGCTCCACCCGCCGCCCGCCGGCTTGGCAAGCCGGCTGAACATGCGACAATGCCGCCCTTGGCCCCGTAGCTCAGCTGGATAGAGCGTCCCCCTCCTAAGGGGAAGGTCGCCCGTTCGAATCGGGCCGGGGTCACCAGGACGGCATTGCGGTTCTAGTGCCCGGTGACGCTCGCCTCGTCCGCAATGCTGTTGAGCACCGCAAGCTGTTGTGCGGACAGGTGTAGCCCGGAGGCGGCAAGGTTTTCGCGCAGGTGGGGCACCGACGAAGTGCCTGCGATGACGAGAATATTGGGGGAGCGCTGCAGCAGCCAGGCGAGGGCAACCTGCTTGGGTGTGGCGCCTGCGTCCTTGGCAACCTGCGACAGTGCGTCCGATTGCACCGGTGAGAAACCCCCCAGCGGGAAGAACGGGACATAGGCCACGCCCTGGTCGTTGAGTGCGTCGATAAAGGCGTCGTCGTCGCGTTTGACCAGGTTGTAGTGATTCTGGACGCAGACGATCTTGGCAAGCTTTTCGGCCTCGTGATACTGGGCGGGCGTGATATTGCTCAAGCCGATGTGGCGCACCAGTCCTTCGCGTTGCAGCTCGGCCAGACAGGCCACCGGTTCGGCGATCGCGCTGGTATCGGTGTCCATCATCGCGCCCAGGCGCAAGTTCACCACGTCCAGCGTTTCCAGGCCAAGACTGACCAGGTTGTCCTGCACCTGGCGTCTAAGGCTTGCAGGAGACCGATCGGCATTCCAGGAGGCGTCGCTGCCGCGGCCGATGCCGATCTTGGTAACGATCCGCAACCCGTCGGCGTATGGGTGAAGTGCTTCGCGTATCAGCTGGTTGGACACATGCGGGCCGTAAAATTCGGCGGTGTCGATGTGGTCGACGCCCAGCGCAACCGCTTCCTTCAACACGGCCAGCGCTGCGGCCTTGTCGCGGGGTGGCCCCCACACATGCGCTCCGGGCAGCTGCATCGTGCCGTAGCCCATCCGCTTGATGGAGATGCCGGTGCCGGGCAGGGTAAAGGTGCCGCCAAGACGTGTGTCGTTGTTCATTGCTGTTCCTAGAGGGGATGAGTGACGGGTCGCTGCGGTGAAACGTGAAGATGGCGCGGCCTGCGCGCGGCGGTAGTGCAGATGACTTGATCTGACAGCCCGGAAGCGGTGCGCTGGGGACTGCCGTCTGACCGTGTGTGCAATCTAGGGTGGCCGGTCCTGTGCGACAATCCGGTACAAAGCGAACGGCTCGTACGGAAATTCGAACAATGAGCGTTCGGCTGAGCGATATGGAGAGCTTTGTCCGGGTTGCGCGGGCAGGCGGGTTCCGCGAGGCGGCGAAAAGCGCCGACGTGAGCGCATCCAACCTGAGCGATGCGGTGAAGCGGATGGAGGCGTGGCTGGGCGTACGGCTGTTCAACCGAACCACGCGCAGCGTGGTCTTGACCGATGCGGGGAAGGCACTGTTGGCGCGCATCGAGCCTGCGCTGACCGAACTCGATAGCGCCACGGAGGTCATCAGCGCTTTCCGGGACACACCGGCCGGCACCTTGCGGCTCAACGTGCCGGTCAGTGCTGCGCGCCTGGTCCTGCCGCGGATCCTGCCGGCTTTCATGGCGGCCTATCCGGATATCAGCGTGGAAATTTTGACCGAAGAAAATTTCGTCGACGTCATCGCCGCAGGTTGCGATGCGGGCATCCGCTATGGCGAGCGTCTGTAGCAGGACATGGTGGCCCTGCCCATCGGCCCGCGCGTGCAACGCATCGCAACCGGGGCGTCGCCGCAGTATTTGGTGCGCCACGGACGGCCACACCATCCGCGTGAGTTGCTCGACCACGATTGCATCCGTGGCCGCTTCCCCAGCGGCGCCATGGCGGACTGGGAATTCGAGCGGGACGGCGAGGTGGTCACCATCATCCCGCAGGGGCAGTTGCTGGTGGAGATCGGTGGCGGCAGCGATCTGGCCGTGCAATCAGCGGTGGCGGGGCAGGGAATCGTCCATTTGTTCGAGGAATGGCTGCAGCCCCACTTCGATGCCGGCGCCCTGGAACCGGTATTGCAGCCCTGGTGGCAGCCGTTCCAGGGCCCTTACCTGTATTACCCGAATCGCAACCTGTCGCCGCCGGCACTCAGGGCATTCATCGATTTTGTCAGGACGTTCGAAAACGACCCGGCGGGTGGGGCAATGCATGCTGCTCCGCTACCTACAGCCAGTGCAGCGAAACGGAGCGCGCAAGCTGCGCAGCGCAGGGCGCGCGACAAGCTGCCGTCCTGAACAAGGCGGCGTCGCATCGTTCGCATCGGCGGCGGTGGCCATCGGGCACGTCGCAAAGGCTGCAATGGCCAGCATGCAGCGTAGCTGGCGTCAGCGATGCCGTAGCACGCGGACACCGACCGGCTTGGCGAACTTGTCCATCGAGACGCTGGAGATGCGGCTGTGCCGAAGCAGGCTGCCCAACTGTTCGGTGGCGCCCAGGCGCTGGTCGACTTCCGGTTCGGCCACGGTGCGCGGGCGCTTGCGCTTGTCGGCGTTGGCAAAGCGCAGGCGGTTGTACTCCGCCCAGCCGACCGTGGTGACGGCGGCCATCAGCGCGATCACCGGCAGCGCGCCCAGCGCGAACGGGTCGATAGCATTGTGGCGCAGATACAGCTCGTCATAGGCACTGCGCAGGCCAAAGAACCAGGCAAGCAGCGTTGCCAGCGGTGCCCACAGGTAGAAATAGACCATCCACGCGCCGGCGGTAGCGGCGCCGTAGGCGAGACGGCGCGAGCGGCCCAGACGTTGCGGCAGGTTGATGATGGGCGGTGTCATTGAATTCCTCGGTCGGGGCTTTTCCAGCGGGCACGCGTGTTGCGGCGTGCGATGAGGGCGCGGGGGAAGGCGATGACCGCAGTCATCATGCCGATCATCCAGAACGCAGCCGGGTACCAGATCACCCAGAAGAACTGGCGCGCCAGTCCCTTTTCGTAACGGCGTTCGATCATCAGGCTGGTGCCGAACTGCAGCAGGCAGACCACCGCCAGCACCAGGCCATGCCAGCGCGGCAGGATGGTGTCGACATACAGCGCAGGCGGCATCGCGATGAATTTGCCCAAGACCCACAACACGATGATGAAGAGCATCACGTAGGCCCAGATCAGGCTCAGCGCGTACTCCAGCAGGACCGCCCACATGCGACGGCTGCGCCAGGCCAGCGCGCGACGGCCATGGCTGAGCAGCACTTCGACGCCGCCGCGTGCCCAGCGCAGGCGCTGCATCCACAGGCCGCGGAAGGTTTCTGGCATCAGGATCCAGCACAGTGCGTTGGGTTCGTAGCGGATATCCCAGCCGTCCAGCTGCAGGCGCCAGGAGATGTCGATATCTTCGGTGACCATGTTGTCGGACCAGAAGCCAACGTGGTGCAGGGCCGAGCGACGAAACGCGCAGATCACGCCGGAGACGGTGAACAGGCGGCCGTACACGCGTTGCGCGCGCTTGATCAGCCCAACGATCGCGGAGAACTCGCCCACCTGCATGCGGCCCATCAAGGTGGTGCGGTTACGCACGCGCGGGTTGCCGGTGACCCCGCCTACGCGTGGGCCGGACACCAGGTGGCCCACCATCCAGCGCGTGGCATTCGGGTCCAGGATCGCATCGGCATCCACGCACACCAGATAGTCCGAGCGCGCTGCCAGCGTGCCCACGCGCAGTGCGTTGGCCTTGCCGTGGTTCTGTTCCAGGTGCACCACCCGCAGGCGCGGAAACTGGTGAGTGAGGTCGTCGAGCACTTCGGCGGTGCGATCGGTGCTGCCGTCGTTGATCGCGATGATCTCGAAGTCCGCATACTGCTGCGCGCTCATCGCCGCGATGGTCTCTGCCACGTGCTTGGCCTCGTTGTAGCAAGGCATCAGCAGCGACACGAACGGCTCGCTGGCCATCGGCGGCGGCTTGGACGGGCCCGATGTGCCGCGTTCGCGGCGCAGGTAGTAGTAGATCCCGCCGATCATCCAGAAGAACGCCATGATGATCGGGTAGAAAAACGCAAAGTTGAACAGGGCGGCCAGTAAGAGGCTGGTCGTCATCGGTCATCGCTCGAGATAGGGGAATTGGCGGGCCGACATGGCTTCGCGCGCTTCGGGCAGAGACGGATGGCCGCCAATGAAATCGTCCGGGTAATAGGCCAGGTGACGCACGCCGGCCGCCAGCAGCAGTTTGGTCTGCGCCAGCAGCACGCCCTCGGGCAACGGTTTGCCGCTGCGCCAATCGACGGTCTGCAGTTCGAACATGGTCTTGTCGAAGCCGCGTGGCTGTTGCCCGACGCGCCTGGCCAGCTCGCTCAGCCACTGCTGCGGGTCGTCGGCATTTTCCATGTATGGCATCGCCATGAGCGCGGTGTAGTCGTAGGCGGCTGCAAAGGCATCCAGGCGCTGCGCAAACCAGGCCTCGCTGTGCGGCTCCAGCACCGGCTGCGCAAACAGGTTGCGCACTGTCACCAGCTTCGGGCGCCAACGTTCTGCGGCCGTCTTCAGCTGCTGGGTGAAGCCGATCAGCGCCTGGGTGCGTCGTGCCGGATCGCCGCCGCCATAGGCCGGCAGCTCGTCATCGCGCAGGTAGGCATCGTCGTGGAACAGCAGACCTTCGAAGTAGGCATTGGCGGCGAGGTCTTCGTAGATGTCGGCCACCAGTGCACGCGTGCGCGGGTTGCTCGGGTCCAGCCGCGGCACGTCCTTGGGGTCGTTGCCGCGGACCTGCAATGCGGCCTGTTGCTGCGCATCGGGCAGGTGAAAGCCAAGCACCGGCAACCAGGCGAACACACGAACACCGGCGCGGGTGCGCAGCTGCCAGGCGACGCGCCCGAACAGGTCCGCGCGCATCGGCAGATGCCGGTTGGGGAAATACAGCGCATCGGCGGCGCCATCGCCATCCGGGTCGGCGAAGGCCTGCAGGAACACATGACTCGGCCCGATGTCCTTGACGCGCTGGACCAGGATGTCGAGGTTGCGCGCCAGCTGTGCGGGATCCGGGTCGTAGACGTAGTCCAGATCGATCTGCATGGCGCGCAGGCCATCGCGCGACAGGTCGCGGCGCAACTCGCCGGCCAGGTCGCGCACATCGGGGTTGTTGAACAGCAACAAGCGCCCGAGGCTGGCCAGCGACTGGCCATCCACGCGGTCGCGCCCCTGCTGGCCGATATCGGCTTCGTGCAAGCGGCCTTCCAGGTCGAAACTGAGCGTCATGCCCAACTGCGCGGCAATGGCGTTGCTGGCACGGTTGTAGGCGGCATACGGCCACACCAACGCCCGCGGCGGCTTGCCCAGATGCGCCACGATGGCATCGCGGCTATGGCGCAGGTCGGTCTCGATACGCAGGCGATAGTCGGCTTCGTTTTCATAGCCGCCGTCTGCATGCCACTCGCGCGTCACCGCAGCAGGCGTCTGATTGCCGAACGGGTTGCCGGCGATGCCCTTGTGCAGGTCATCGCTGTGCGAGCCGATTTCGACCAGGCCGCTGTCCTGCATTTCGCGCAGTTGCGCCCAGGTCACAAAATCGTCGCCGGTGAAATCGCGCGGGCCGTAGGGCACGACCTTGCCTGCAGGCAGCTCGACCCAGCTGGTCACCGGCGCAACGAGCGCGGGGTAGCCGTAGGCCTGCAACAAGGGAAACACGCGGGTGTAGACGCTGCGCAAGCCATCGTCGAAGGTGAGCAACACCGGCCGCGACGGCAATGCGCGCCGGCCGGCACGTGCGTCCAGCACCTGTTGCACGCTCACCGGGTGGTAAGCGTGCGAGCGCAGCCAGTCCAGATGCGCGGCAAAGTTGCTGGTGGACACCGCGTAACGATCCGGGTCGCCCTTGGCCGCGACGTCGTCGCGAATATCGTGGTAGCTGAGCACCAGCAGACCCGCGTGTGCCGACGACGTAAACGTCATCAGCAGCAACGCGAGCAGCAATAGCGGCAGGCGGATCAAGGCGTACCTCCCCATCGGAAATCCAGGTCCAATCCAAGTTGGTGTTCGCGCCGGCCGTCGTAGACCGGGCGCGACCAGCTCACGCCATAGGTCAGTGCGCTGCCATCGCCCAGCGACCACAGATGCCGGTACGCCACGGCAGGAACCCATTGGCTGCCGAAGCCGGACTGGTAGGTCGGGCCGGCGGTCACGTCCAGGCGTTGCCGGAAGGCGGCGTCGTAGCGGCGCCAGCCGATCTGTTCGACGCGCACCCCTGCGGCCACGCCCGTGCTGTGACGCGGGTTGAAGTAGTCGACCACGCGGTCGTCGTGCGCACGCCCGGCCGAGGCGGCAAACAGCCCATCGACCAGCACATGCGGGCTGGCCCACAGGCGTTGACTGCCCGAAAGGTCGAGCTGATCGCGCCGGTTGCCGTCGCTGTAGCGCAGCTGGCGCGCCTGCAGCTCCCAGCGTGTTTCATCGCTGGGCGTCCAGCGCAACGTGGCGCCGATGCTGTCGCCGGTGATGCCCAGGCGACGGGCCTGCAACGAGGCGTCCGGATCGCGTGTGCGCCAGGCCACGCTGCCGTACCACGCATCGGAAAAGCGCCAACCCGCGTCCAGCGCCCAGGCGGTGCCATCACGATCGAAATCGTCCAGCGCCCGGCCGCCGTACGCGTTGAGGTCCAGGCGGTCGTAGCGGTAATGCGTGCCGAGCCAGAAACTGCGGTAGCGCACACGGGTGTCCTGAAAGTCGGCCCAGTCGTCGCGCGCGCGCAGGCCCACTCGCCAGCGCTCGCCGAGCAGGGGCGATTCGGCTTCCAGCAGCGAACTGCCGAAATGGTTGCCGAGCGGCGAGATTGCCGTGGCGCTGTTGTCGGTGTCGCTGCGTCCCCAGGCATGGCTCAGATGAACCTGCCACCCGCGCTGACGTTCCAGCGATGCCCCCAGCCGCTGCAGGCCGACATCGTCGGGATACTCGGCGCGCAAGGCGGTGAACTGGGCATCGGCCAGGTCCAGGCGATCGAGGTCGCGCTGGTTTTCGACCACGCCACCGCGTGCCTGCTTTTGATGCGGGTCCAGCGTCAACGCCATCTGATTGCGTTGCAGCGCCTGCGTGGTATGGCCGCGGCGTGATTCGATGGATGCCAGCGCGGCCTGCAGTTCAGCGTTGTCCGGCCCGATGGCCACGCGATCGCGCAGCAGCTGCTCCGCGCCGCGATTGTCGTTGGCTGCCGAGCGCGCGGTCGCCAGCGCAACGTCGGCGCTGAAGCGGTCCCAGTTTTCATAGCCGCTGGACGCACCGGCACGCCGTGGCCACGGCGCCTGGCTGGCCGCCAATCGCTCGAACAGCGGCATCGCCTGATCGAAGCGTTCCTGCTCCAGCAATGCATATCCCAGCAATACCTGCGTGCCAACGTCGTCGGGCGTGTGCTTAAGTGCTTCGCGCAGTACGCCTTCTGCCTCGGCGGGGCGGCGCAAGCCCATCAGCGAGTCGCCCACGGTAGGCAGCGCGTAGCTCGGGACATCGACGCCATCTGCGCGCAGCGCCTGGTAGTTCGCAACCACATCGCGATGGCGCTGACGCTGGTTGAGGGCGACCAGGCTGTCCACGCGCAGGCGCGTGGCTTCCCAGGCGACCTGCGGCGGCGCATCGCGTTGGAGACGCGCCACGTTGGCCAGCGCCTGGTCGGTCTCCGCGTAGCGGTGCGCGGCATCGACCGGCTCGGCACTGGCCCAACCAATCATGCGCGCCACGCGATCATTGTCGAGGCGCTCGCGCTCCTGCGGCGAAAACCAGTCCGGATGACGCCATACCGCTTCGGCAGCCAGCTGCGCGCTGCCCAGATCGCTGAGGGTGAGCGCACGCATCGTGTACGCCCCCCGGTCGCGCGGGTCGTTGCGCAGCACGCGTTCGTAGATGGCCAACGCGTCCGCATAGCGCTGCTCACCGCGCAGTTGCTCGGCCTGCTGCATGGGTGTAAGGGCGGTGGAGGCGTCAGTCACGGCTGCAGGCCGCACTTCTCCGCTGCGCGCCAGAGGCACACATGCGGCAAACAGAGCGAGGCTAAGCAGGGGAGTGAGTGCGCCTGTGCGGTCAGGACGACCGCGCTGCACGTGTCGGTGCAAACAGGGAAAGGGCGAGATTCACAAGCAGTCCAGGCTATGAAGAGCGGCGATACTGCGTATGCCCATGTAAAGCGGATGTCATCACGGTGTTTACGCGATGTTCATCGCATGGGCTCGCTTGGACTAAGTGCGCAAGTCAGCACACTTACGGCGCGTCAGGAAATTTGGATGCCGCGACGATGATGTGGTGGAGGTCCTGTTGAGTGTCGTCGTCGCTGCGGATACAGCGTCGGAGCCGCGCACTGAGAGCGGCTTTCTTGCCCTATGCGCTGAAAGGCATTTCTCGAATTCCCTTTATAACGGCGCGTTGACGGAAGTTAACCTCAAGAAAGTGTTTCGTTGACGCGCCGGCCTACCTGCGTTGCGCCATTGAACCGCACTTTTTAAGTGACTTGCATCACATAACGAGACTTGTCGGGATTTCCTTACAGGGTGGCCCCTACACGGCGCGTTGACCTGTTCTTAACACTGCATCACAGTTGCGCCGCACTCACTGGTCCGACGGGTCGTGCCGCCGTTTTGGCGGCCAGGACGGTGGTGCGAGCAACGGCGTGTCGAGGCGTGGCCGTTGCACAGGGGCATTACAGATGTGGACGCGATCGGCGGCGTTGGCGCTGGCGGCTTGCCTATGGGCGATCGCCGGCCAGGCGACTGCACAGCAATCGGCACCGACCAGCCTGGACCGGCAGGAGCAGCTGCGCCAGGCCGAAGAGATCCAGCGTCGGCAGGAGCAGGAGCGCCAGGCGCCCTTCGCCGGGCCGCGCGACGACGCCGAGCCTGTCGATGCGCGCAGCACGCTGCTGCCGGCGGAAGAACTGTGCTTTTCGATCAACCGCGTGCGTTTGTCGGGTGCGGGCGATGACGCTGCGCGCTTCGCGTGGCTGTGGAAATCGCTGCGCCGTTATGAGGGACGTTGCATCGGCCGCGCCGGGGTCGACATCATTCGCCGCCGCGCACTGGACCAACTGGTCGCGCGCGGCCTTGTCACCACCCGTATCGGCATCCCCGAGCAGGACCTGTCGCGCGGCGAATTGCGCCTGGAGCTGATGCCCGGGCGTTTGCGTGCGGTACGCGTCGTCTCCGACACCAGTGACGCGCACTGGAAAACGGCCTTGCCGTTGCGCAGCGGTGACCTGCTGGACCTGCGCGCGATCGAACAGGCGGTAGAACAGTTCAAGCGCCTGCCATCACAGGACGCCAAGATCGACATCGCCCCGGGCGACGCACCGGGCGAATCGGATCTGGTGATCACCTTGCAACATGGGCGACGCTGGCGCGGTGTGGTCAACGCCGAGGATTCGGGCGTGGACGCCACCGGGCGCGTGCAGGGCGGGCTGGATGTGTCGCTGGACAATCCGCTGGGTCTCAACGACCTGCTGAGCATCGGCTACAGCCACGATCTGGCCACCCGCGACGAAGAGCGCGGCACGCGTGGCAACAGCCTGAGCTACAGCCTGCCGTGGGGATGGTGGACGCTGGCGTTGTCGGCATCGTCCTATCGCTATCACCAGCGCGTCGATGGCTTCTTGCAGACCTTCCAGTCCAGCGGCGAATCGAGTAACGCGCAACTGGATATCCAGCGCGTGCTGCACCGCGATGGCACCAGCAAGACCTCGGTCGGGGTCACCATCGGCCGCCGGCGCGCGCGCAGCTATCTGGATGGCGTGGAAATCGGCATCCAGCGGCGCGATACCAGCAGCGCGGAGTTCTATGTCACGCATCGGCGCTACCTGGGCGCGATGCAGCTGGACGTCCGCCTCGCGCATCGGCGCGGCACGCCGTGGTTCAACAGCCAGTGGACCGGGTACGACCCGCAGATCGGCTTCCCCACGTTTCGTTATGGCGTCACCACGCTGGATGTCAGCACCGCATTCCCGTTCAAGCTGGGCCCGGTGCCGATGGCATGGGAAAGCAGCCTGCGCGCGCAGACCGCCGGCGAACTGTTGCTTGGCTCCGAGTTCGTCACCATCGGTGGCCGTTACAGCGTGCGCGGATTCGATGGTGAAGCGACGCTGGGCGCCGAAAAAGGCGCGTACTGGCGCAATACCCTGAGTTTTCCGGTGCAACGGATCGGCCTCACACCTTACCTGGGGCTGGATGCGGGCCGCATTGATGGCACCAGTGCCAGCGGGCTGCGCGGTCGCAGTCTGGTGGGCGGGGCATTGGGTCTGCGTGGCGGCTGGTTCGGCGCCAGTATCGATGCATTTGCCGGCTGGGCGATCCATCGCCCCGACGGCTTTGGAAGCGCGCAGCCGGCCTACGGCGCGCGGGTGATCTACCAGTTCTGACATGGATCGTGCTGCCAGCCGGCAGTGCGCGAGTTGATTGATGCCGTCGACAGGCGGCGAGAGAGAAATGATGGACAGCGAAGCGATGAGCGTGCGTGGTTACATGGCCGAATACAGCAAGCGCGCTCTGGCGCTGATGCTGTGCGTCACCGTGACCTGGACATCGTTTCCGGCGTGGGCGCAGGTCGCACCCACTCCCAATCCCGGCGGGCAGACGCCTGGCCAGCAGGTGGCAGCCAACGGCGTGCCGGTGGTGGACATCGTCGCACCCAATGCGCGCGGCATTTCGCACAATCGCTACAGCAATTTCAATGTCGGCCCGAACGGGCTGATCCTCAACAACAGCGCGCAGATCTCAAAGACCGAGCTGGGCGGTTACGTTGCCGGCAACAACAATCTGCAGCGTAGCGGTGCTGCTTCGCTGATCCTCAACGAGGTCACATCGGCGAGCAGCCGGCTGCAGGGGTACACCGAAATCGCCGGCGCCAAGGCGCAGTTGGTGATCGCCAACCCTAACGGCATTTCCTGCGATGGCTGCGGGTTCCTCAATACCTCGCGCGTCACGCTCACCACCGGTAAGCCGAACCTTGGAAGCGATGGCGGCTTGAATGGTTTCACCATCACCGGTGGCGCGCTCAGCATCGGTAGCAACGGCCTGGACGCATTCAATGTGGATCGTCTGGATCTGCTCTCGCGGCAACTCGGTGTCGACGGCTCGATCTGGACCAAGGAACTGGTGGGCAGCGCAGGTGCCGGGCGTATCAATGTCGACGGCATGCTGCTGGATGTGTTGCCTGGCACCGATGGCGCAGCACCGTCGATCGGCATCGACGTGGCGCAGCTGGGCGGCATGTATGCCGACCGCATCCGCCTGATCGCCACCGACGCTGGCGTTGGCGTGGTCAGTCGCGGCACCCTGGCAGCACAGAGCGGCGATCTACAGATCGATAGTGCCGGCCAGGTGAGCCTGAGCGGCACCAGCGTGGCGCGCGATGGCGTGAACGTGCGTGCGTCCGGCGATCTGGATCAACGCGGTGTGCTCGGCTCACAGCAGGGCGATGTGACCCTGCGGGCTGGGCGCATGAATCTTGCGGGAGACCTGGTGGCCGCTGGCGCACTGGATGCGCAGGCCAGCGGTGCCCTGAATCATGTTGGCCGTAGCAGCGCAGGAGCAATCCGTCTGTTCGGTTCTGAACTGGCCGCCGCTGGCAGCCTGCATGCCACCGGCACGCTGGAGCTGGGCGCCGACGGCGTGTTGCGCAGCGCCGGCGTGGCTTACGGCGGCGCGGGCGTCACCGCACGTGCCAACCGGATCGGACTGTCGGGCATCCTGCAGAGTGGTGGCGCGATTGCGTTGAATGCCGGCGCGGTCGATGCACTCGGTACGCTGGATGCGGCAACCGCATTGCGCGTTGTCGGCAGCGACGCCGTGCGCCTGGGCGGGCTGGCACAAGCCGGGCAGGGCGCGGACGTGCAGGCCGGTGGTCGCCTGGAGGTGCAGGGGCAGTTGATCGCTGTGGAGACGGTTGCACTGAACGCTGGCGTGATCGACATCGTGCAACGTGGCGCGGTCTCTGCGGGCGGCGACCTGGATCTGCGGGCCGGCGCGTTGAATACCAACGGTAGCGGCCATGCAGGACGCGATCTGCGTCTTCAGGCCAGCACGGTGACCGCGGCCGGCAGTCTGTCCGCCGCGCGCGATGTGCAGGCGACCGTGACAGGCAGCCTGCTCAACAGCGGCACGCTGGTCGCGGGCAATGCGCTGACCGTGGATGCGGCGCAGCTGGAGAGCCGCGGGGACCTGGGCAGCCAACGCGGTGATGCCACGTTACGCAGCCGCGGCGCCATGCGGCTGGCCGGCAATACCGTGGCAGCAGGGGCATTGGTAGTGGACGCCGGTGCCGATGCGCAGGTGTCAGGGACCCTCAATGCCGCAAGCGTAAGCCTGCGCAGCGGCGGCGATGTCAGTGTGTCCGGCACCCTGCAGGCCACGCGTGGCGCGCTGAGCGTGACCTCCGGCGGGGGGCTGGCCAGCGATGCCATCATGCAGTCGACGGGCGCCTTGGATCTCGCGGCAGGCGGCGCACTGCGCCAGCGCGGCCAATTGCGCAGTGCCGGCGCGCTGCAGATGCGTGGCGCGGCGATCGATCACGACGGAGTGATCGACGCGGGCAGCGATCTGCGCATTGCAAGCAACGGCGACCTGTCGCTGGGTGGCACCGTACAGAGCGTAGGTAACGCAGCGCTGCGGGCCGGCGCTTCGCTGGACAACCGTGCCAACGTGGTCGCCACTGGCGGACTGCAGGTAGACGCGGGCGTCTTGCGCAATGCCCAGGGTGCGGTGTTCTCGTCCGACGCCGATATGCGTGTTGCCACCGCCGGCGCGTTGGACAACGCGGGCAGCCTGTACGCGGGCAACGCCCTGCAGATCACTGCCGACACAGTGACCCAGAGCGGCCGTCTCGGTGCCGGCAATACGCTCTCGGCGTCGGTTGCCGGGGCGCTCGTCAACACCGGGAATGTCGTGGCCGCCAACGCCTTGCAGATCGATGCGGGCAGCCTGCGCAGCACTGGGCAGCTTGGCAGCCAGGCGGCCCAGGTGCGTCTGGCGAGCCAAGGTGACATGGCCTTGCAAGGGGTGACGGCTGCGGGAACCACGTTGCAGGCCACTGCTGGTGGAGACCTGCAGCAGGCCGGATCGACGACGGCACAGGCGGTCGTCCTGACGGCCGGGCGTGACCTCAGCGCCACCGGCTCGCTGCAATCGGCGTCCACGCTGGACGTGCAGGCCCAGGGTGCATTGGCGTTTGCCGGACAAGGCCGTGCAGGGAGCGACGCGTCCTTGCGCGCCGGTACCTTGAGCACGAGCCAGGACGCAGTGCTGCAGGGCGGTGGTGCCATCACGGTACAAGCGGCGGCAATCGACAGCCGCGGCACGCTGGACGCCGGCGGCGATCTGCAGATGCGTAGCGATGGCGATCTGCAGTTGGCCGGCGTGGTGCAGGGCGGCCGCGATGTCGGCCTGGCCGCTGGCGCTACGGTCAGCAATGCCGCACGCATCGTTGCCGGTCGCAACCTGGCGCTGCAGGCGCAGCGCCTGGACAACCTGTCCGCTGGCGTGCTGGCGGGCGAGGGCGATGTAGCCGTGACCACAGCTGGCCAGCTCAGCATCGCCGGGCGCATACAGGCGGGTGGCGATGTGCAGCTCACTGCTGCGGCGCTGGACCAGGGCGGCAGCGTGTCTGCCGGCAAGCGCATGCATGTCGGCGTCGCTGGCACGCTGGACAATCGCGGGACGTTGATCGCCAAGGACGCGATGCAGGTCGACGCAGCCATCTTGCGCAGCAGCGGTCAGCTGGGCAGCGAGCGTGCCGGTGTTGCGTTGACCAGCCAGGGCCTCATGCAGCTCGATGGCGTCGTTTCGGCAGCAACGGCATTGCGTGCTGCTGCCGGTAGCGATTTCCAGCAGGCCGGCTCGCTCAATGGGCAGTCCGTGTCGGTGCAGGCTGGTCGCGATCTCACTGTCGATGGCACCTTGACGTCGGCCTCCGTGCTGGATCTTCAGGCACAGCGTGCACTCGCATTGCATGGGCAGGCCTCGGCTGCGGGACCTGCCGCGCTGGCCGGTACTGCCGTGACGACTGGAAACGCCTCCATCCTCAAGAGCGGGGCCGGCATCACCCTGGATGGCGGTGCGATCGACAGCCGTGGCGCGCTAGATGCCGCCACCGATCTGAGCGTGCGCAGTGCGGGCGATCTGACCCTGGCCGGCGTTGCCCAGGCCGGGCGCGATATAAAGCTGACCGCCAACGGCGCGTTGCGCAATGGCGCGCAAGTGGTGGCAGCCCGCGACCTCAGCGTGCAGGCCGCCAGCGCTGAAAACATGGCCGATGCCACGCTTGGCGCGCTGCGCGATTTGCGCGTTGATGTCGCCGGCGTGCTGGACAACGCCGGCAGCCTACATGGGGAACGCGGGCTTGCGCTGTCGGCAGGCTCGCTCTTGCAGCGCGGTCGCCTGTACAGCGGTGACGCAGTGTCCATTGCATCGACCGGCGCCTTCGACAATCGCGGCCAGCTGGTTTCGGGCCAGGATCTGACCATCGCCGCTGGCAGCATCACCAGTACTGGCCAGCTAGGATCGGTGAATGGCGCACTGACGCTCACCAGCCAGAACGGCATCGATCTGCAAGGCGTGGTGTCGGCAGCGACCGCGCTGCAGGCCACGGCGGGCGGTGACCTGGTGCAATCCGGTTCGCTTAGCGCGCAAACCATCGGCCTGCAGGCTGGTCGCGACCTTACCGCTGGCGGCACCCTGCAGGCGACATCCACGCTGGATCTGCAAGCGCAGCGTGCCCTGGTGTTGAACGGCCAGGCGCAGGCGGGCAGCGATGCCGCGTTGCGCGGCGCCAGCATCGCCACCGGCAACGCCGCCATCGTGAAAAGCGCTGGGCTAATCACCCTGGACGGTGCTGCCATCGATAGCCGCGGCACGCTCGATGCGGGCAGTGACCTGCGCATGCGCAGCACCGGCGGGCTTGCCCTGGCGGGTGTGGCGCAAGCCAATCGCGATGTTGTGTTCAGCGCCGATGGCGTGTTGAGTAACGCCAGCCAGGTCGTTGCAGGCCGCGATCTTTCGGTACAGACTGGCGCGATTACCAACGCGGCGACGGGTGCGCTGGCTGGCACGGGCAGCGTCACACTGGTCACTGGCGCACTGCAGAATGCGGGGAGCGTGCAGAGCGGTGACGACCTTCGCCTCACTGCCGCCAGCATCGATCAGAGCGGTTCTGCAGTGGCGGGCAAGGCGTTGAACGCAACCGTCAACGGGCTTGTCGACAACCGCGGCAGCCTGGTCGCCAAGAACGCCTTGCTGATCGACTCGGGTGGTCTGCGAAGCAGTGGCCAGCTTGGCAGCGAAACTTCCACCGTCACCCTGACCAGCCGCGGCGACATCGGCTTGCAAGGTGTGGTGGCCGCGGCAACCACGCTGCAGGCAACCGCAGCAGGCGATCTGCAGCAGGGCGGTTCGCTCAAGGCGCAATCGGTCACGTTGCACGCCGGCCGCGACCTCGTCGCAGCGGGAACGCTGCAGTCGGCCGCGCAGCTCGATCTGCAGGCGCAGCGCACGCTGGCATTCAACGCACAGGCCACCACCGGCGGCGACGCAACGCTGCGCGGCGCCACCGTCACTACCGGACAGGGCGCCGTGCTGCAGAGCGGTGGCGCGATCAGCCTGGACGGCGCGGCGATCGACAGCCGCGGCGCACTGGATGCGGCCACCAATATCGCTCTGCGCAGTACCGGCAACCTGGCAGTTGCCGGAGTGGCCCAGGCCGATCGTGCGGTGCTGCTGAGCGCGGCAGGCGCACTGACCAATGCAGCACAGGTGGTCGCCGGCCAAAGCCTGAGCGTCACCGCTGCCAGTGCAAGCAATACAGCTACCGGCGTGTTGCTCGCGCAAGGCGATACCACGCTGACCATTGCAGGGTTGCTCGACAATGCCGGCGCACTACGTGCAGGCAATCAACTGACGCTCGGCGTCGGCGCGCTGCGCCAGACCGGCCAGGCCTACGGCCTGCAGCGTCTGGGGTTGACTGCATCGGGTGCGGTGGACAACCGCGGCGATCTGATCGGCGGCAACGGCCTGCGGGTGGAAGCCGGCCAGCTGAGCAGTAGCGGCCAGCTGGGGAGCGAGCGTGGCGATGTTGCCTTGATCAGCCGCGGTAACCTGCAGCTCGACGGCAGTCTTGCCGCCGCTGGCGCATTCTCCGCACAGACCGATGGGACGTTGGCGCAAAGCGGCACACTCAGTGCGGGCAGCGTCCTGGATCTGCGCGCGAAGAACGACCTCACCGTTGCAGGCCAGCTATCGGGTCAACAGATCACGCTGGCAAGCGAGACGGTGCTGCGTCAGCAAGGCGTCGTCACCGGCGCCACAGTGGGCCTGCAGGGTGCACGTATCGAAAACGCGGGCCAGACCACGGCAGCAGGCAACTTGAGCCTGCGCGCAGGCGAGATCAGCATCGCCGGCACCGTGGGTGCGGGCATCGCCAGCGATGGCAATCTGGGTGCCGGGAGCACCTTGAGCCTGATCGCCGATCGCCAGCTGAGCGCCTCCGGCCGGCTGCTGGCAGGTGGCAATCTGGTTGCGCAGGGCGCTGGGGTGCAGTTGGCAGGTGCGAGCACGCGCGCAACCGGCAACGTGGCCCTCACCACTGCCGGAAGCCTTGATCATCGCGGCGGCGATCTGCTTGCAGGCGGTACCTTGACCGTGCAGGCCGGGGGGACCATCGATAACGGCCGCCTCAATGGTGTCGGCGGCCAATTGCAGGCCACGCAACTCGGTGTCGATGGCGGCAGCTTGAACAATGCGGGCGGCCGCATGGTGCAGAGCGGCAGCGGTGCGACCCGCGTCAGCATCGGCGGCGCGTTCGACAACACTGGCGGAACCCTGGCCAGCAACGGTCAGGATCTCACGGTCACGGCCGCCAGCCTGGAGAATGCGCAGGGGCGGATCGAGCACGCCGGCACCGGCACCGCGGCGGTGACCAGCCGCGGCGCGTTGGGAAATGTCGGCGGGCGCATCGTCACCCAGGGCGTGCTCAACATCGGCGCCAGCGGTGGCTTGAACAATCAGAACGGCACGGTTGCCGCTGCTGGCGATGCGACGCTGACCGCAGCCAGCCTCAATAACATCGGTGGCTCGGTCGCCGCACGCGGATTGAGCGTGCAGAGCGGGGGGACTGTCGACAACCGTAGCGGCCTGCTACAGGCCAGCGGCGGCGCGTTGACAGTGCGTGCCGACAGCCTCAGCAACAGCGGTGGCACGGCGCAGGCAGTGACCAGCGGCGGCACGGGCGGCAGCGTGCGCGTCGAGCTCAATCGTGGCCTGGACAACGGCAGCGGCATCATCGGTGCCAGCACCGACGCGGTGATCACTGCAGAAAACATCAGCAGTACCGGTAGCCTGCAGGCAGGGCGCGATCTCGGCATTACCGCGCGCGGCCAACTGGACAATCATCAAGGCGGCAAGCTCAGTGCGGGCCGCGACCTCAACGTGGCCGTCACCGGCGCGCTGCTCAACAGCGGCGGCCAGCTCGATGCCGGCAACACGCTGACCGCCTCCGGCGGGCTGATCGACAACACCCAAGGCAGTATCGTCAGCAATGGCGGTGGCCTGACCCGTATCACTACTGGTGGTGCGTTGACCAATACCGGCGGCAATCTGGGCGGCCGTGGCAGCGTGGTGATCGATGCGGCCAGCATCGCCAACAACGGCGGCCAACTGGTTGCCGGCGGCGACCTGATTGCTGGCACCAATGCACTGAACAATCAGGGCGGCAGGGTCTATGCCGGTGCCAACTTCCTGCTGCAGCGTGCGGGTGCCTCGCTGGATAACCGCAACGGCATTATCAAGGCCGAACAGGCGGTCCGCCTGAATCTGCAAAGCCTCAGCAATGCCGGCGGCCAGATCGGCGCCGGCAGCACGACGGGCGGTGCTGGCGATGTGGTGATCGATACCGTGGGCTTCGATGGCGGCAGCATCCTGGCGCAGAACCTGCTCGACCTGACCCTGCGCAGCGACTACACGCATCGCGCTGGCGCGGACCTGGTCAGCAACGGAAACTTCAACCTGCGCGTGGGCGGCAATCTGGTCAATGAGTCCACGCTCAAGGCCGCACGCACGCTGGATATCACCGCCGGCAGCATCACCAATCGCGCCGGTGCCAACATCCTGTCCAGCGACACCCGTCTCAACGGCGGCAACGTCATCGACAACGCCGGCAGCATTTCCGGCAACAGCGCGTTGTCGCTCGTCGCCAACAGCGTTTACAACACCGGCAGCATCGTCGGCGGCAATGTCTCGGTAAATACCGGCACGCTGGTCAACGGCGCCGATTTCGGCGGCGCGACCGACAACGCCGCCTATGGTTCGGCCTTGCTCGGTTCCACCGGCAACATGAGCCTGATCGTGCGCGATCAGCTGCTCAACCGCGATGCGCGCATTTTCAGTCTGGGCAATATCGCCATTGGTGGCGCGCAGGATGGTGGTGGCACGCTGGTGGCGCGGACTGGGGTGGTGAATAACCTGTCGGGCAGTATTGAAGCTGATGGGAGTATTTTGATTGCGGCGAGTCAGCTGAATAACAGGCGCCGAGTACTGACTGCAGCCCTTGGTGCATTGAGCGATCAAGAAAAGGCTGCCGCTAATGCATCAATGCCTGAGGAACTGATTGAGTCCCGTGGGATCGTCTACCCAAGGCAATCTTATTTTATTCGATCTCCCTACACCGGGAAAAATCCAGGGGTCTATCGTTCCTATTCGGTCGAGCAGCAAGAGCGCCTGATAGCGGCGAGCTCCGAGGGGCGAATTGCCGCTGGCGGGAATATTGGAATTTCGGGCAGCGTGACCAATAACGCCTCAACGATTGCGGCAGCAGGTGCGCTGCAGGTGAATCAGCGCGGTGTCAGTGGTTTGAGTGACGGACTCTTGGTCGTTGGAGATTCAATTCTGAATGAGGCGCTTGCTCTGAATCGGCAGGTTCTTCAGAGGGATTACGAGTACACGGTAACCGCGGTCATCGATGATTGCGCCCTAAATCAAGGGAATCGCCGCCCTATTTGCACGTACGATACCGAATCAAAAACGCTTTCTTCTTCTACTAGTAATACAAGCTACGTTGCACTGGGCGCCAGCATGACTGGCGGCCAAGGCGTCAGCATCAATGGCGCCACTATCAGCAACGGCGCTGTCGGCATAGATGGGCGGGCGGTCAGCGCTGCATCCCTCGCTGCAGTTGGTAGCCAGAGCGGCCTAAGCGGTCGTGGCATGCAGACCGTTCAAAACATCGGCGGACAGACGGTCGCCGGTCGGGCAAATAGCGGCGCGAGCAGCATCCGTGTCGCGACCAGCACTAGCGGCAGCACAGGCACACAAGTCGGCGCCAGCACGCAGGACGCCACGCTGGCCACATCGAGCGGCATCGTCAAGATGTCGGTCGCACCGGTCATGTCCAACGACAGCGGCCTGGTGCGTAGCACCGTCGATCAGACGAATGTGCAGACCACCGCCGCCGGTACCGGTGTCGCAGTGGGTGGAAACGAAACCCGCACGAGCATCGATCCCGCCACCATTCCCGTGACCAACATCGTTGGTGGCGGGCAGACCTCGTTGACGCAGATCGATCTGCCCATCGGTGGGCTGTATCGCCTGTCCAACGGCACCGCAACCGATCGCACGGCGATGGGCCGCGCAGCCACCGGCTTGGGCGGCATCAACGCCTGGCGCAGCAATGGCCCGGGCCGTCGTTACCTGATCGAGACCGATCCGCGCTTCGTCAACTACGACAACTTCATCAGCAGCGACTTTCTGCTCGACAAATTAGGCGTAGATCCGGAGTGGACCCAGACCCGCCTGGGCGATGGCTTCTATGAGCAGCGCCTGGTGCTGGACCAGATCACCCAGCTCACTGGTCGTCGTTACCTGGGCAACTACGCCGACGGCGTGGCGCAGTACCGCGCCTTGCTCGAGTCTGGCGTGGCTGCTGCAGGCCAGCTGCAGCTGAGCATGGGCGTGGGCCTCACCGCCGCGCAGGCGGCTGCGCTCACGCAAGACATCGTGTGGATGGTGGAGCAGGACTATCAGGGGCAGAAGGTGCTGGTGCCGGTGGTCTACCTGGCCTCCAACTCGCTGCAGTTGCGTGGCAATGGCGCCTTGATTGTCGGCGGCAACGTCGAGCTCAACGCCACCAACGCCATGAGCAACCAGGGCGTTATCGCTGGTGCCGATGTCAGCGTCACCGCCGGCAACCTGCTCAACCAGGGCGGCATCAGCGGCACCGGTAGCGTGGCGCTGGAAGCACGTAACGACCTGCTCAATCAGGGCCAGATCCAGGGCCGAGATGTCGCATTGGTCGCAGGCAACAATCTGGTCAGCGAAGCGGCCAAGGCCATCAATGGCGTCGGCATCCTGTCGGGTATAACCGCCAGCAACACTCTGCAACTGATGGCCGGCAACGACATGACGTTGACCGGCACCCGCGTGCAGGCGGGCGGCAGTGCGGCGCTGATTGCAGGCAATAACCTGAGCCTCACACCTAGTGCCTTGCGCGACGACAATGGCCTGCTGCGTGGTGGCGATGCTGTCTCGATCACCACCGGCAAGGATCTGATCGTCTCCGCGGGCAATGACCTGCAACTGCATGGCGTGACCATTGCAGCAGGTGGCAGCGCTGCACTGCAGGCAGGTAACAACCTCTCGCTGACTCCCACCACCGGTCTGGACGGCAAGGTCGCCACGCGCACCAACATCAGCACCGGCGACAGCCTGCAACTCACCGCAGGCAACGACCTGACCATCCGCCAGGCCGAGGTGAAGGCAGGCGGCGATCTGATTGCCGCAGCCGGCAACAACCTCAATGTCGAGTCCGTGCTCAACGACAGCGAGACAAACAGCTACAACTCGCGCAACGGCAAGACCCGCGTCACCACCACCACGACCACCCAGAGCATCGACCAACAGGCGCTCACTGCCGGCGGCAACCTGATCCTCAGCGCCGGCAACGACGTCAACTTGGTCGCCGCAAAACTCGATGCAGGCAAGGGCCTAGGCATCAGCGCCGGCAACGACATCAACGCCAGCACGCTGACCACGGTGGACACCAGTGATGTCCTGGAGACGCGCAAGCGCTTCAAGCAAACCACCAGCACCAGCGACGAAACCGTCCACGGCACCGAGTTCACCGCCGGCGGCAACCTCGCCATGCAGGCGGGCAACGACATCACTCTGACCGCCGCATCGGCCGCCACCAAGGACGGAGGCATCACCCTGGCCGCCGGCAACGACGTCAACCTGCTCGCCGCCAGCGAGCAGCACGATGCCGTGCAGGACATGACCAAGAAGAAGAAGGGCACGTTCAGCAGCAAGACCACGACGACGCATGACAAGTGGCAAGACAACGTGGCGGTCACCACCACGCTCAGTGGCGATACGGTGCAGATCGCAGCGGGTAACGACTTGCTGTCGCAAGGTGCGCAGATTGCTGGCACTGGCGATGTGACCCTTGCTGCTGGTAACAATATTGCCATCGATGTTGCGGAGAACAGCTACGCCGAGTCTCATGAATCCAAGACCAAGAAGTCCGGTCTCTTTGGCGGAGGTGGTGCGAGCGGCTTGGGGGGCATTGCCTTCACAGCCGGTAGCCAGAAAGCGTCGAATGCAAGTCAGTCCAGCAAAACCGCCACGACAGGAAGTTTGATTGGTAGCGTCGAAGGGAATGTGAGTGTAGTGGCAGGAGGCGATGTTGCGATCCGTGGTAGCGATCTGTTTGCCGGTCGCTCCACCGATGACGTCGAAGGAATCGGCGGCAATATTGCGATCCAGGGCCGTAGCGTGGAAATCACGCCGGTCGAGCAGACTGAGCGCATTCAGTCGCAAGCTAAGGCTAGCAGTAGCGGCCTATCGATGGCGTTGGTTGGCACTCCGATCGACACTGTTCGCAATATGCAGCAGATTGACGATAGCGATGCTAATGGAAGAGAAAAAACCAAGAGTTATCTCAATGAAGTGGCTGCTTCCGCAGGAAGCATGCCGCAGATCGCGATGGGCTTTGGTAGCAAAAGCGCATCCGCAAATGTAGACATTGAACGTACCACCCAGCGCGGAGCTTCGGTCACGGCAGCAGGTGGCATCAGCGTGCGCTCGACAGAAGGCGACATCGTCCTGGCGGGTAGCAAACTTCTGGCTGGCGGCGAAGTGATGCTTGATGCGCAGCGGGATCTAATGCTGCTGACAAGCGCGGACACACAAACGCAAACGAGTGAAAGCAGGACCAAGAGCAGTAGCACAGTTTTCGCCATTCAGGACATCGGTGCGGCGAGCCGTCAAGTCAACGGTGGTCCAAACAGTGGCGGCATCACCACCATGCCCTACAGCGAGGGGCGTGGAACCAATGATGCAGATAGGCAAGTTGTTGGCCAGACTGGTAGCAGCATCAGTGGTCAACAAATCACGCTAATCAGCAGGGAAGGTGATATTGCGCTACAGGGTGCAAATGTTGCCGCAGAAGCTGCAGTCAATTTGATCGCCCAGAAAGGCGGGATAGAGCTGCTGCCAGGCATGGCGACTCAAAGCTGGCAAGAGACCCAGCGACAGATGCAGTTCAGGGACCTGGGTGGCGATGGTTACTCCGGCACCGTTGGTATCCGCAAAGAGCTCCACGTTGTTGATGGAAGTAGCACCGATCAGAACAGTCTGCGCACTCAATTGAGCAGCCTAAAGGGAGATGTGAATGTTCTTGCCAAGCAAGATCTAGTGGCCAAGGGCGCCGACATTTTCGCCGGCAACGATGTGACGCTTTCCGGTCGAAATGTCCTTCTGGATGCTGCAACGAATACCGCAAAACAGGTTGAATCACATCGTGTGACCCAGTACGGTGTAACCGCTGCACTATCGGGATATGCCGTCGAAGCTGCGCGTGCGGCGGAGGCTGCAGGCAAGGCGCAGGATGAAGGCGATGAGCGGATGGCGGCGCTGTACGCGGCGCAGGCGGGCTATGCTGCAAACGATGCTGTACAGAGCGGCGCCGCAGCAAAGGTGACCGTCAGCGTTGGCGGAGGCGTTCAGAAGAGCGAGTCCAGCTACCTCGATACTAAGGCGCAGGGCAGTACGGTCAATGCTGGCCGTAATGTCACGATACTTGCGAACGGTGACGGTACGAAAGACGCCGACGGCTACGCTGCCAACGGCGATATCACTTCGAAGGGTACCCAAATCAGAGCGGGAAATGCGGTGGCGCTAGACGCTGTCCGTGATATCAATCTCCTTTCGGCTATTAGTGGCAGCGACCAATCCAGCAAGTACGACGCTCACAATGCCAGTATCGGGGTCGGCTTTGGTCTAGGTGGGTCGCAGAATGGATTCACCATTGAACTCGCGGCCTCGCGTGCACTTGGCGAGAGTCAGGGGCTTTCGGCAACCAATCAATTGACAGAGGTTCAAGCAGGCAACGTACTGCTGATCAATAGTGGGCGCGACGCGACATTAAAAGGCGCTCAGGCTATCGGTAACGCCGTGGTTGCAGATGTTGGCCGCAACCTCACGCTCACCAGTACACAAGATCAGCAAACTTATGATCAGAATGACCGTAGCGGCGGCTTAAACCTTAGCCTTTGTATCCCCCCAATTTGCTATGGATCAAGCTATGGCAGCGCCAGCGTCGGTCAGACCAAGATCGATAGCAATTACAACGCAGTCAATGGTCAAACCGGTCTTGCTGCCGGCAACGGCGGCTACTCCATCAATGTGGGTAACCACACGCAACTTGATGGTGCTGTTCTTGCAAGTACGGCAATCCCTGAAAAGAATCTGCTCTCGACAGAGAGTCTTGGTGTTACGGAGCTAAAAAATCGAGCGGGCTACAGTGCCAATACTTTTAACTATTCAGCGAGCGCAGGTGGCTCGATAGGCGATCAAAGCGGGGGGCAGCCAGGTAGTACTGGAGCAAGTGAGACCACGTGGGGAGGGGGCACCGGACGTCCTGGTTTAGGCATTCCGCAATCTGAGTCAACCAGTAGCACAACGCGCAGCGATATTGCTGCGGGCTCTGTCATCGTGCGCAATGGTGATGCCTCTGCGTTAGCTGGCTTGGATCGCACCGCAACAAGTATCCAACTGGAAGGGCTTAAAAACAGGTTCGACGTTGAGGAAGTACAGAAGGACTTGATCGCGGGCCAAATCGCAAGCGAAGTAGGTTTTCGTACCGCTGGATCGATTGCCGACGCGATTGCCAACGCGAAGGGAAAGGAGTGGCAGGAAGCAGAAGACGCGCTAGCGCAAGCAGAAAAGAGTGGTGACCAGGCGGCAATCAGTGAGGCAACTCAGCGGGCCGATGCTGCCAGAAGCAGTCTTGGCCAATGGCTAGATGGCGGTGCGGCAAAGGTAACGCTGCATACCTTGGTGGGCGCGCTGTCTGCTGCGCTGGGTAATGGTGACGTTCTTGGAGGCGCCTTGGGCGCGGGTGCTGCTGAGGCGGCACGGCCAGCCACTGCGGGCCTGGGACCTGGTGCGCAGCAATTCATTAGTGCCGTTGTAGGAGCCATTAGTGGCGGTGGAAGTGGCGCGGCTACGGCGCTGGCAGGCGAGCAGTTCAATCGCCAATTGCATCCTGTCGAATTGTCTTTCGTTCGCAGCAAGTCTGATGAGTACACCAGCATATGTGGCTGTAGTAAGCAGGAGGCAGAGCGTCTGCTGATGCGTGGTGCGCTGTACGCAAACGATCAGGATTGGCAGAGTCTGCTGACGCTTTACACACCCGAGCAGGTGCAAAGCTACAAGGTTGCACAAAGCTGGCTGTTGACAGAAGCAAATGCTAATGGCGCCCACCTAACGTACGTGGACGAGCGTGGCGTCACCATGAATGCATTCAAGAGCACCACCGAGGATTTCAAGAATCAAGAGCTGTATGCAGTTCAAGCGTTCGCCGACAGCACCGGCAGGAATCTGTACTTCAATGCCGCTAATGTCCGCCTCGTAGAAGACGCAAGCTTCAGTGAGTTGATGCGGGCTTACACGCAAAACCCAACTGAAGAAGCCAGGCAGGCTTTGCTAGGGTTCAAGGACGGAGCCGGCGGCTTGGTCGACCTAGTGAACCCCAAGACATGGTTATCCATGCAAATGCTGCAGTGGTCGATGCTTCATGATCCAGATGGGACCAGCAAGAAGATCGCCAATGGACTCGCGGGCGAAGGCGGAAAGCTGATTGCCAATGTCTTGGTCGACTATACGCAGAAAGATCTGCAGGCATTTCGAGACGCAAAGGCATACGCGACTGGAGCGCTTGCATTTGAAGCATTGGCTGAGATTGCGACGGCAGGAGCTATCAGTGCAGTCACTGCTGCAAAGATGACGACTCGTGCAGGAAAGGTCGCCGCTGAGATTGCGTCAACGGTTGAGGATGTTGCGAAAGATGTTGATACCGCAAGTGAAATTGCACGAATTGCAGACAATGCTGATCTAGGGGGTGGGCTTGATATAATTGAATCTCCTGGCTTGATAAATAACAATAAGATTGAAGAGATTAACGATGCAATTGACGTTGAGCTTCTTTCGGGTGCAAACTTGAAACATCTGAATGGATCAATTGGTGAATTGCGCGGCTATCAGTCTGCGGTGGATGAACTTGGGCATGTTGGGATACAGGCCCCTGGCAAAGTAACTGCTCCAGGGCCAGATTATATAACTTTCGACAGATCAACTGGATCGGTAGTTGTCTGGGATGCTAAATATCGTTCGCCTGGGGGACGTTACCCGAAATCCATGGAGTTGTCGCAGATCCAGTCATGGATGCCTGAAGTCCGTGCTGCTGTGGAAAAACTTCCGGAAGGGCCGACAAAGGATTTGGCGCTTGATGCGATCAATGAGGGGAGGGTGGATGGTAGAATATTTAAGTGGCCTCGATAGGAATATATATTATGCTTGATTGCCGCCAGCTTGTTTCTGCTAAGAAGTGGTCGCCACTTTCGGATTTTGTAAAGTATAATGCTAAGTGTAGAATTGGGAGTGTGTTGTATAAGGCAAGTGATTTCGTTTATTTTTTTGTATCGAAGCGCGCCGGAGTTGATCTGGGTATTACTAGCTCTGGAGATCTCGTGGCTTCGGTCGGGATTTGTGGGGGGGAAGGCGCTGCTCGTAGGGCTTTTAATCGGCAGGTCGAATTGGATGATGGGACTTTTCTTAATGTAGGGGAGCTTGGCATAGGGCTTGGCGAGGGCTCTACTTATGCGGATATTATAAATTTCGCTCAAGAAAATGGATGCAAAGTGGTGCAGGAGACCGCTGCATATCGAATTGCAACCGATGGTGCTTTCATTCATAAAATGATTGAGACAGAGAATTGGATATTTTACTTCAGGTCGATGGAATGCTGTGATGATGAGTTGCCTTATGCTTTTCTCGGTAAAATGTCGGATTGATTGAAGGCCATTGTTAATGGGGAGTGATTTTTAGTTTGTACAGCAGCGTCTATCGGTCTTGGTGGGTGTTTTGGGCGATTCCAATCCAGGGCAAAGCTGGTTGTGATGTGATTATTTAAATCCATAATACTGGTCGACTACTATTTAAATAATAATTCGGAATGGCTGGGCCCATGAAAATAGCGGCAAAGTAACGTTTTCTGCTTTTGTCGCTATTCAATTATTTTTGCGCGCAGTGCTGGCTTTTTCCTTAATCTGTTGACCAAGGCTTGATCGATTGGTCCAATTAAATCGCGACGTGGTGCTTGTCGAGCCTTCGAATCAAGTTGACAGAGAAAAACTGCTAAGTCAGTCGAGATCAACTACACTCACGACCAGTTCGCCATTGCGCATTCGCACATTCAGCTTGCTCCCGATGGCAAACCCCAGTTCTTCCAGCCAGCGACCGCGTAGGCGTAGGGTGAGGACGCGTCGATCGCTGGCGGGATAGTAGCCATAACCAACGGTCAATTGCTGGGGCGGGCGCGGGCGACGCTCTGCGCGCTGTTGTTTGACAAGGTCTGCGGCATTAGCGGCTTCAATCTGTTCGGGCGAGAGCATCGGGATAAGCGGTGAATCTTTGATGCGCCAGACCGCGTCGCGGGGTGGTTGACGCTTTACGCGTTTGCGCGTGGTGGTGCGAGATGGCGGTTGACGCATGGCAAAGCCCTCCGTTGCGAACAGGCGCCGTCGCCAATCAGCGACGGGATGTCGGGAGGTTAGAAACCGCTCATAGCCGGCGGGCGTATTTCCCCGAAGGGTGTTGTATTAGCCGCCCTCCCGACGCAGGCATCGCATCGGTTGCACCTGCTAAGTGCAGGCACAAAAAACCCACCGGTTTGACGGAGGTGGGTACCGCTATGAGAGGAGTTTCTACGCTCCTTGGAGCAAGAGATTGCTACCGCGCAGGAGCCATGTCAATGGCTTCGTAACGTCGAGCTCAACGCCAGCAATTCCATGAGCAACCAAGGCGTCATTGCCGGCGCCGACGTCAGCATCACCGCCGGCAACCTGCTCAACCAGGGCCGCATCAGCGGCACCGGTAGCGTGGCGCTGGAAGCACGTAACGACCTGCTCAACCAAGGGCAGATCCAGGGCCGCGACGTGGCACTGCTGGCAGGCAACAACTTGGTCAGCGAAGCGGCCAAGGCCATCAATGGCGTCGGCATCCTGTCGGGTATAACCGCCAGCAACACTCTGCAACTGATGGCCGGCAACGACATGACGTTGACCGGCACCCGCGTGCAGGCCGGCGGAAGTGCGGCGTTGATTGCAGGCAACAACCTCAGCCTCACACCCAGCGCCTTGCGCAACGAGTACGGCCTGCTGCGTGGCGGCGATGCTGTCTCGCTCGTCACGGGTAAAGACCTGATCGTGTCCGCAGGCAACGACCTGCAACTGCATGGCGTCAGCATCAACGCGGGCGGCAGCGCCGCCTTGCAGGCAGGCAACAATCTCTCGCTGACTCCGACCACCGGCCTGGACGGCAAGGTCGCCACCCGCACCAACATCAGCGCCGGCGACAGCCTGCAGCTCACTGCAGGCAACGACCTGACCATTCGCCAGGCCGAAGTGAAGGCAGGCGGCGATCTGATCGCTGCAGCCGGCAACAACCTCAATGTCGAGTCAGTGCTCAACGACAGCGAGACCAACAGTTACAACTCGCGCAACGGCAAGACGCGCGTCACTACCACGACCACTACGCAAACCATCGACCAACAGGCGCTCACTGCCGGCGGCAACCTGATCCTCAGCGCCGGCAACGACGTCAACCTGGTCGCGGCCAAGCTCAATGCAGGCAAGGGCTTAGGGATCAGCGCCGGCAACGACATCAACGCCAGCACGCTGACCTCGGTGGACACCAGTGATGTCCTGGAAACGCGCAAGCGCTTCAAGCAAACCACCAGCACCCGCGACGAAACCGTCCACGGCACCGAGTTCACCGCCGGCGGCAACCTCGCCATGCAGGCCGGCAACGACATCAGCCTGACCGCCGCATCGGCCGCCACCAAGGACGGCGGCATCACCCTGGCCGCCGGCAACGACGTCAGCCTGCTCGCCGCCAGCGAGCAGCACGATGCCGTGCAGGACATGACCAAGAAGAAGAAGGGCACGTTCTCGAGCAAGACCACCACCACGCATGATGAGTGGCACGACACGCTTGCTATCGGGACGTCACTGAGTGGCGATTCGGTACAGATTGTTGCAGGTAACGACCTGCTGTCGAAGGGCACCCAAATCGTCGGCACCGGCGACGTCACGCTTGCAGCAGGCAATAACCTGACCTTGGAAACTGCTCAGAACACGCATAGCGAAGAGCATGAAAAAGTCACCACCAAGTCTGGTCTGTTTGGAAGTGGCGGTATCGGGGTGACGCTTGGCAAGCAAAAGGTCACCACTGGCGCCGACATCGACCAGATCACGCATACCGGAACGACGGTTGGCAGTCTGGAGGGCGACGTCACCATGGTGGTCGGCAACAAGTTGGCGATCACCGGCAGCGATGTCATGGCGCTGCGGGGCGACCTGACCGCGACCGGCAAGGACATCGCGATCACCGAGGTCTACAACGACAGTGATGCGGAACAGCGCAGCAAGTTCAGCCAAGGCGGTTTGTCGCTGACCTTGAGCTCGGCTGCGATCAGCCTGGCGCAGGCGGCGAACGACAGCTACAAGGCCAGCAAGGAGGTCAAAGGCGACAGTCGCATGGAAGCACTTGCGCTCGGATCGGCGGCCTACAGTGCACATGGCGCGGGACAAGCGCTGGGCCAAGCCGGCAGCGCGTTAAGTAGCGGCAGCGCTGCCGGCGCAGCCCAGGGCGCCAATCTAAGCATTGCCATCAGTATTGGTGGCAGCAAGAGCGAGAGCAAGAGCACGCAGACGGCCAGTCTCGCGCAAGGCTCCAAGCTACAGGCCGGTGGCGACGTCAACCTGATTGCCACCGGCGGTGGCGACCAGAGCAATTTGTTGATTCGCGGGAGTGACATCAAGGCGGGCAATGATCTGCTGCTGGCGGCCGACCACGACGTACTCATCGAAGCAGCCAAGAGCACCGCCGAGCAAAAAAGTACCAGCAAGAGCAGCAGCGCTTCGCTGGGTGTCGGTATCACTTACGGTCCGGATGGTGCCGCATTTGGCGTGATGATCAGCGCAGCTGGATCGCGCGGCAAAGCTAACGGCGAGGATGTGACCTACAGCAATAGTCATCTGGCTGCAGGCAACACGGCCACGGTCATCAGTGGCAACGACACCACCCTGAAGGGGGCTCAGCTGTCGGCGGACAAGGTGATCGCCGATGTTGGTGGCAATCTGAGCATCGAGAGCCTGCAGGACACCAGCACGTACGACAGCAAGGACAAGAGTGTCGCTGCGAGTGTGACCTTCGGCGTAGGTTTTAGTGCCAGCGGAAGTTATAGCAGCAACAAAGTCAGTGGCGACTTCGCCAGCGTGACCGAACAGAGTGGCATCCAGGCCGGCGATGGTGGTTTCAATATGCGTGTGGGCGGCAATACCGACCTGAAAGGAGCGGTGATTGCTAGTACGCAAACCGCCGTGGACGCAGGCGTGAATCGCCTCCAGACCGGCACGCTCACGTATAGCGATATCGAAAATACCAGCAGCTACGATGCCAAGGGATTCAGCCTCTCGGGCGGCTACAGCAAGGGCACAGGCGACAATAAAAAACAGGGGGGAACCGATCAAGTCCAGCCGACAGTCAACAACGGCGAAAACTGGTCGTGGCAGAACTTCCAGACTGGAAGCACCGGTACAGCGGCTGGCATTGGAAGCAAGAGTGGCGATGCGACATCGACCACCACCAGCGGGATCAGTGGTGGCAGCGTGGTCATCACCGATGAGGCTGGGCAACTCGCTAAGACCGGCAAGACCGCTGCTGATGCTTTGGCTGGTCTGAAACGCGATGTGATCAGTGGCGACGATGCGGGTAGCTTGACTAAACAATGGGATGGACAGGCGTTGCGTGATCAGGTTGCCGCGCAAGCGCAGATCACCGCGACGGCAGGGCAGCAAGCGACCAAGTTTGTCGGCGATTACGCACAAGGAAAAGTTGATAAAGCAGCCGAGCTCTATGCCGAAGCCGAGGCAACTGGTGATGACAGCAAGCGGATCGAAGCTGATCAGTTGATGAAGGATTGGGGCAATGGCGGCACGTTGCGTGTGCTGTCACATGCGGTTGTAGGTGGTCTGACAGGTGGCACGGACGGAGCGCTAGGCGCAGCCGCAGGCACGGTGGCGGCACCGTACCTGGCAGAAGCGTTGGAGAAAGCCGGAATCAATAAAGCGGTGGCTGCCACGTTGACAGGGTTGTCAGCGAGCGCGCTAGGCGCTGCGGCCGGTGGTGCTGCAGGCGGTGCCGCAGCCTTGAATGAGGTGTCGAACAATTATCTCGGCCACCAAGAGCGGATAGAATATGCCACGGCCCTGATCGCTTGTTCCAAGTCTGGCACCCAGTGTGAGCGCGCCGAGCAACTGAAGGCGCTGTCGGAAGAACGCAATCTGGCGCTGCGCGGTGCGTGTAGCGATCCAGCCAGCGGCGGATGCGCGGAGCAAAAACAGCTGGCCGCTGCAGCCATGCAAGATCAGCTCGATCACGCTGGGGAATATACCGCTTGGCTTGCGGGGCACGTCCCCGAATTGGCTGGCCTGTTCAATTCCGACAAGGATGGAACGCTGACCAAGGATTTCGTCACCCATGTGACGACTGCAGATCTTGGCCACAAGCTTGCGTGTGCGATGGCAGGTGATTGCAGCAACCAAGCGCTGGCTTCGGCAGCATGGAACGGTAGCATCCCGCTATCAGTTGCAACCGCTGATTCTGCGCTGCGCGCGGCGCTGGGCATGGGAGCAGGTACGGTCGGTGCTACCGGCCGGGTCTGGGAAATGGTTGCCGGTGTGGCAGAGCTGGCCAACGGTATGAGTCCTGCAGGCCAGGTCGGACAAACGATTGATCAACTAGCCTACCTGTGGGGGAATGGTTACGCAGCTACTGCCGAGAAGAACTTCAACGACGCAAAGGGCGCGTTAAATGCAATAAAAACCGGTATCAGCGGCTATGCAGAGGACCTTGCATTTGCTGCCTACACGAACACGCACGGCTCTTGGGATATCTATGACATAGCCAAGGCGGGTGCAATTGGTGGCAAGGTCAGCGTTGACGTATTCTCACTCGTTGCTCCAGAACTCTATGTGGGGAAGGCAGGTGCCAGTGCAAAGGCAGCCTCAGGCGTGAGCGACGCGTTTAAGGCTGATGATGTGATTGATTATATAAATTCACTTCGGCCCCAAAATAATTCGTCAGCTGGAGCGCGTGGGGCTGTAACCAACCCGACAGCCGCACAGGCAGCGACTGCTGAGAAATTGAGAGTGGACCCTAGGTGGGTTAAACCTGACGGCAGTCCGGACTGGCCTACAAAAGAGAATAATGGTTTCGCTGATGGTTTTGACGCAGTGCCAAAAGTTATTGAACTTGGGCCGGGGGAAACTTTTGATAGGTTTGGGGGGCGATTTGACGAGTATGGAAATTTTACCGATCGTGGAAACTTTGTTGCGCCGCCGGATGTGCCGTTTGATCAGCGTGCATTGCCAAGCTCAAGCATGGAGTCGCCGCGAAAGAAGTATGTGGTTTTAAAGCCTATTCCTGAAGTAGAATCGGGTAACGCATCTCCGTGGTTCGGGAAGCCTGGTGGAGGCGTCCAGCACAAGTTGCCCATGAGTATCGATGAATTGAAGTCAAATGGATTTATTAGGGAAATTGAATAAATTAATGGTGATTTAAGTGAAAATTGATGAAATAGCCCATTTTTTCTTCAGGTATGCTGAGGCGCAGGGGAGGCCTTACAAGTTTCTTCCTTTAGGGACTGATGTTGAGGAATTTGGCGCCCCATACATAGAGATTAATGAATCTGGAGTTTTAGCCATTGTTGCAAAGGATCGTGGTAATGAATGTCTAAGAAAGGAGACAAATTCTCCTGAAGTCCTGGCGAAATGGATTTATGAGATTTATAACAAATAATTTTTAAAGAACTGCTGGAGGGTAAATTAATTGGAATAAGAATTTTCTAAATCTTCCGCTGATAGTAGGCATCAGCTTAAAGGGTACAGGCCGCGCAGTAATCGGCCTGGGCGGCATCAACGCCTGGCGCAGCAACGGCCCAGGCCGTCGTTACCTGATCGAGACCGACCCGCGCTTCGTCAATTACGACAACTTCATCAGCAGCGATTTCTTGCTGGACAAGCTGGGTGTGGACCCGGAGTGGACCCAGACCCGCCTGGGCGATGGCTTCTATGAGCAGCGCCTGGTGCTGGACCAGATAACCCAGCTCACGGGTCGTCGTTATTTGGGCAACTACGCCGACGGCGTGGCGCAGTACCGCGCCTTGCTCGAGTCCGGTGTGGCTGCTGCAGGCCAGCTGCAGCTGAGCATGGGCGTGGGCCTCACCGCCGCCCAGGCCGCTGCACTCACGCAAGACATCGTGTGGATGGTGGAGCAGGACTACCAGGGCCAGAAGGCGCTGGTGCCGGTGGTCTACCTGGCCTCCAACTCGCTGCAGCTGCGTGGCAATGGTGCCTTGATTGCCGGCGGCAACGTCGAGCTCAACGCCAGCAATTCCATGAGCAACCAGGGCGTCATCGCCGGCGCCGACGTCAGCATCACCGCCGGCAATCTGCTCAACCAGGGCCGCATCAGCGGCACCGGTAGCGTGGCGCTGGAAGCACGTAACGACCTACTCAACCAAGGGCAGATCCAGGGCCGCGACGTGGCACTGCTGGCAGGCAACAACTTGGTCAGCGAAGCGGCCAAGGCCGTCAATGGCGTGGGCATCCTGTCCGGCATCACCGCCAGCAACACCGTGCAAATGATGGCCGGCAACGATATGACCCTGACTGGCACCCGCGTGCAGGCGGGCGGCAGTGCGGCGTTGATTGCAGGCAACAACCTCAGCCTCACACCCAGCGCCTTGCGCAACGACTACGGCCTGCTGCGTGGCGGCGATGCTGTCTCGCTCGTCACGGGTAAAGACCTGATCGTGTCCGCAGGCAACGACCTGCAACTGCATGGCGTCAGCATCAACGCGGGCGGCAGCGCCGCCTTGCAGGCAGGCAATAATCTCTCGCTGACCCCGACCACCGGTCTGGACGGCAAGGTCGCCACGCGTACCAACATCAGCACCGGCGACAGCCTGCAATTGACTGCCGGCAACGACCTGACCATTCGCCAGGCCGAAGTGAAGGCAGGCGGCAATCTGATCGCTGCAGCCGGCAACAACCTCAATGTCGAGTCCGTGCTCAACGACAGCGAGACCAAAAGCTACAAGACCCGCAACGGCAAGACGCGCGTCACCACCACCACGACCACGCAGACCATCGATCAGCAGGCGCTCACTGCCGGCGGCAACCTGATCCTCAGTGCCGGCAACGACGTCAACCTGATCGCGGCCAAGCTCGATGCAGGCATGGGCCGACGTCCCCCCGCCCTGAGTAGCGGCCAGGTTTAGAGTCCGGGGTTGATGATATCGATGTTGGCCAGCTGTTGGGC
>NZ_JBEGFC010000009.1:0-22535 GCF_040202405.1 Xanthomonas sp. WHRI 6106
GCTCAGATCCAGGCTCATACGGCAGCCCACGCCGGCTCTCGACACCTACGCTGCCACATTCCGAACAGATAAGGCTCGGTGGCGGCATCCATGCCGCTCAAGGTCCCGCGACGGTGGGCGGGCAAGGACCAGTCAAGTTGGTCGGTGCGTAGAGTTTTCAATAAAACAGCCTGCAAACTGTCCGGTGCGCTGATTCCGCTCTTCAGTAAAGGCGGCAGCCAACTATCTGGTGCGGTGAGGGTACCGCGCACTCGACATCTTTGCGTTTGCTGCAGGGCCTTGCCCGCCCACCATCGCGGGACACGCCGTGAATCCGTCCCTGGCGGCTCTGGCGCGGCATCCATGCCGCTCAAGGTCCCGCGACGGTGAGCGGACAAGGACCAGTCGAGATGGTCGGTTTGCATGGATCTCAACAGCGACTAGCGAGCTGGCGACGCGGTTCTTTGCTCTTCGACAAAACCAACAGCCAACTGTCTGGTGCGGTGTCCTCACCGATTGCGGGACCCTTGGCGGCATGGATGCCGCCACGGAGCCCCCATGGATGGGTTTACGGCGTGTCCCGCGAGCGGTGAGGGCACCGCGCCCTCGACGTCTTGCGTGTGCTGCAGAGCCCTTGCCCACCCACCATCGCAGGACACGCTGTAAGTACGTCCCTATAAGCTCTGGCGCGGCATCCATGCCGCCCACGGCCCCACGAGCGGTGAGGACGCCACCCTCGACGCTGCGGTATTTGCTGCAATTCAGACGCAATGACGTCACTGTGCACTTGACCAAAAGCGTCATGCTGCAATCGTGGTACTCATCGCCGTCATTGCTCGTCACTGCCCAACACCTGCGCTGCGTCCACGACATCCACGCCCTGTAGTTGGCCTAGCCACTGATCGAACCAGGGCTTGTGCATGGCACCGACCACTGCAAGCACGCGTGCACCGGGTTGGTCGGCAAAGCTGGCGCGGACATTGGACACCATGCGCAGGTTGCGGATTTCCCAACCGGAGACGTAGCGATAACCATAGTGCTGCGTCGAGCTTTCGCTCAATGCGGCGCGAAAATCCACCGCGATGGCCAACTGCTGGCTGGCTGGTAGATTGATCGCGCGGTAGAGCTCCAGCAGTCTGCCTTCGCCAGCCAGGGTGTCTTCATGCGCACGCATGGCACGTGCTCGCGGCGCGGCCTTGTCCCAGGCTGCTTGAATTGCCTTGCCGTAGGCCGCCGGATCGCCCAGATCGACGTTGTCGCCGGTGTGATCGTCGGCCGGGTACACACGCTGTAAACCAAGCTGTGCTGCCAGCCGCGCGGCGGTCTGGTTGCTCTCGTTGGGGTAGTCCTCTGCCTTGCGCAAGTGTGCGACCAGCGCGGCATCCAACCCGTCTCCGGCGTGCTGCTCTGCGTGCGCCAGCTGCAGCCATTGCACGAGGGCAGAGGAGGGATCGCCCGCGGCAAGAAACAACGCCGCCAGCTGGCGACGTTGTGCCGCCGTCGGTGTGTCCGGCCAGGACTTCAGTGCGGTACGCGCCTGGCCAATGGCGGTTGGCAGATCCAGACCAGTGGCCCGCGCAGCCTCGCTGGTGTCCGGACAATAGGTGGTGGTGTCTTCCGGCAGATAGACCATGGGATGTCTGCGCATCAAATCGCAGGTTTCGCCCGAAAGATCCTCCGTCGTGATGATGGTGGGCTTGTAGGCCGCCAGCCGGTCCAGCAACGGTTGCAGGCGCGCGGCAGAGACATCGCTGCCCTTGGGTAACTGCGACAGGTGCACGCTGCCAAGAACCAGCACCTGCGTGCGTGGCGCGGCCATCTCTGCATCCAGTTGCGACAGGTCCACCTGTGCCTGTGCGATGCAGGGCATGATAAGCATGAGCACCGCCGACCACCGCACGCGACGTCGCAGGCGAGTGGGCACAAGCGGTGATGGAGCGGAACGTGCATCGGCTGTGTCGCCGCCGCCCGCTTTGGGATAGGAGGGAATCTGCATGACGTTCCTTGTGGAAGGCGCATGTCCGCGCTGCCGCAAGCGCACGCCGCGGCAGTGGACGTGCGGTGAGTGTGCCCGAGGCAGCAGGCATCGGGCCCGGCCGGAAAGTCATGCGGTCAAATGGCAGGGGGCGATAGCGTGGGCAGAGGACCACCCGCTTGCCTGACGCTAAAACATCGGCCGCGTGGTACGCGCCGCGCGAAAGTCGCCTGTGTCTGCGACTGCGTCAGGCAAACCTGCAGAGAGCCGAGAGGGGAGCGGCGACTGCGGCGGCAGTCACCACGCCTAGACGCGGGCGTTGGTGCTGGCCCTGTGCGCCGTGACGGCCGCCCGCGGTATCACCCGCGGCGCTCTCGGTCCGGTCGCAGCGCGTCGGTCAGGCGTGCGCCGTCGGGCACGCCCAATCCCGTGTTGGCATCCCAGCCGGCGGATGCACGGAAGCCGGCGTTGTCGCCGGCAACGATGTCGCGGAACGCATCCGGTCGCCCGTACAGGCGCGGCAGCACGAAGTGGGGCTGCATTCCGTTTGCACCATAGATGCGTGCCAGCAAGGCCGCCCATAGGGGTGCGGCGGCACTGGTCCCGCCCATCACCGCCGGCTGCCCGTTGATCAACAGGTAGTAACCGGTCTGCGCATCGGCGTTGGCGGCCACATCGGGAACGCCGCGCATGCGCAGTTGGCGAGATTGGTGCTGCGCATCGGTCAGGCGCAGATCCTTCTGCCAGGCCGGGCGTGCGAAAAACCTGCTTTGTCCGCCGCCGCCGTTGGCCCACGCCTGCTCGTTGGCGCTGTCCGCCGTGACCTGCAGCCGGGTGCCGCCGCAGGCCAGCACGAACGGGCTGGATGCTGGAAAGCACACGTTCAAGCCAGGCTGTCCATCGCTGGCCCCGTCGTCGCCGGCGGCGATGCACACCGTAATGCCCAGCAACGCCGCTGCCTGAAACGCGCAGTCGTAGGCCTGGCGCGATTGCGGCGTCCACTGCGCTTCGGTGAAGCCCCAGCTGACGCCGATCACGCCGGGCGCGTGCTCGGTATCGTGGATGGCGGCATTGATCGCTTCGAGAAACCCGTTGTCGGTATTGGGGGCGAAATAGATCACCAGTTTGGCGCCCGGTGCGATGGCACCGGCGATCTGGATATCCATCTGCGCTTCGACATCGGCATCGTCAGCGCCGGTCCCGGCGACATTGTCGGCGCCCGGCAGCACCACATCCACCAGGGTGGGCATGGGCAGGCGCAGCTGCGCGAAGTAGGTCTGCATCTGTGCACGCGTGTAACCGCCGCCCAGCACGATGATGCCGATGCATTGCCCGTGCCCGTCGTGCTCGGGAAAGCCGTAGAGCTGGGCCAGTTGCGGCGGCGTGTACTGCATGATCGGCGCGTCGCCTTCTGCCGGTGCCGCCGGTGGCGTGGGTGCCTGGGGCGCCGCTTGTGTGGGCGCGGGCGTGGGTGCAGCGGGGAGTGTCTGCGCCTGCGGGCGCGCATCCAGCCCCAGCACGCCGGTGACGATGCCGTCGAGCGTCTGCGGGATCGATACCGGGCCGGTGCGGCCGCGATATCGCGTTGCGCCGTCCACATACTCACGCAGGCTCACCTGGAAAGCGGCTTCGCACTGCTGCACGCTGCCTTCCAGGATGACGTTGCCACTATCGGCATGCGCGCGCTCCACCCTGAGCCCGTAGCTGGCCGCGAACTGCGCAACCGCCTGCAGATCGGCCTGGCTGGCCGCAAAGCGCGCACTGAATTCCTCACGCGAGAATGCCACCGGCAGGGTCCCTGCCTGCAGCTGCAGCAAGACCTCGGCGGCGGCGTTGAGCGCCGGCATGCGCAGCACCAGCAGCACGCGCAGGCGCTCATCCCCCGGCGGTGGCCCTGCCTGGAGCGTGGAGGCCACGGGTTGGCGTTCACTGCCGGGGAGAATGGTATGCATGCAGGATGGCTCTCGATCGGGAGGGGGCGTTGCACTGCGCGCGGCAGGCCGGTGGTGGAGGTCGGCTGCCGCCAGGCGCAACCACGGCCCAGCCTGCCTGCACCGCCATCCGCGTGACAGTAAAGCGCATGCACCGTCTGCGTAGCGCCTTGCCGACGCACGTGCTCGATCGCCAGGCGAAGCAAGACGCCCGTCGGTGGCGCCACTGGCAAACGGTGCGCGCAGCGTTGCAGCCAGGCCAGCGTGCTGCAGCAGCGCCTCAGATCCTGCGACAGCGCCATCGTCCTGTGCGCACTGCCACGCACTGCATCGGCAAGCGCCTGCGCAGCCCTGCCGTGCATCGGCGGTGTGCAGAGTTCCGCACGCGCACCCGACCTGTGCCACAAGACGCCGAGGGGCGGCGCGCGCACGATGCGGGTTGATCACTCAAGGGCGCGACGATGGATCGAAGAAGCTTTCTGCGGCAAGGCGTGGCCGCAACCGCGGCACTCGGCACCGGCGCAGCGCTGGCGGCGCAGGCCGTCCCCCCGGCTGCACCGTTGCCCCCTCCGCCGGCACCGCCGCGGCTGGAGCCGCTGCCCTCGGCAGCGCACGTGGGCAACAAGCTCTGCAGTGTTCGGCACCTGCAGCAGGACTGGACCATCTACGAGCATCTCGACGACCCACAGGGTGCGCTGACGCTGTGGACCGACAGCGGCATGCTGCGCCTGGACAAACGCACCGAGCCGGCCTATCCGGCAGAGGGCAAGCCCTACTTCGGCATGCCGCTGGCCGAGGTGGCGATGGCCGAGGCCGATCTGCTCGCCGACCGCCTGCTGCGCGATGGCGACCCGGATGAGGCACAGGTGCGCGATGTGGCGCCGCCGCCGGCGTCCTTGCTCGACCCCAAGGACAACGGCGGCCGCTGGCCGTGGACCACCTTCGTCGGCACGCGCGAAAGCCTGGACACCATGCCGATCCTGCCCAACGGCCGCAGCCGCACCTCGCGTCCGGAACATGCCTTCACCGAGCTGGGCGAGGAAGCGCTGATCAAGCGCCGCGAAGAAGGCATGCTGGGTGGCTGGATGCCGGCGGCGCGCAAGGTCATGCGCCGCGACGGCGAGCCCGATGCCTGGTACGACGTGCTGGTGTTTGCCGATGTGCGCGCCACTGATCGCTTCGTGGTGCAGACCTGGCACCGCACGATGCAGGTGCGGGGCGGCGAAATCGTGGCGGTGCATTACACGCACAGTTACCCCGAATTTGCGCCATCGCGCAGCGCCGCCACTGCCGAACAGTTCTACGCGGCACTGATCGATTTCGCCGCGTACTGGCAGCAGGCGCTGGACGGTACCGTGCAGGTGCAACTGCCCGATAGCAGCTGGAACGACATGGCGCAGTTCGCGTTCGCACGCGAGCTGGTGGTGCGCCCGGGTGGCGATTATCCCAAGTACGGTGCGGTGGAGCGCGACTACTACGGTAACGAGTACGACGGCTTCCAGGACACGTTTACCAGTTCGTTCTACGCCAACCTGGAGTGGGGCCGCTTCGCGCAGGCGGCGGCGGTGCTCGATAACTACTTCGACGAGTTCGTGCAGGACGATGGCTTGCCGAACATGCGTGGGCCCGAGGTCGGCCAGTTCGGGCTGACCTTGTCGCTGCTGGCGCGCTACCTGCGTTACACCGGCGATGCGCCACGGCTGCGGCGCGTGTTGCCCAAGATTGCCGCCACCGCACAGGTGCTGTGCGATCTCCACGACCAGGCACTGGCATTGCCGCGCACCGCGCACGGGCATGGCCTGCTGCATGGCTGGAACGAATCCGATGCCTGCCTGTTTCCCGATCCATCATTGTGGTGGAAGCCGTATTACGCCAACAGCGCGCTGACGATCCGGGGTTGGGAAGACATCGCGCAGGTGTGGAGGACGCTCGGCGGCGATGTTGGCCAGGCAACGCAGTGGCAGCGCCGCGCCAGGCAACTGCGCGCGCGCCTGGAAGCCAGCCTGCGTGCCAACGTGCGCCGCAACCTCTCGCCACCGTATGTGGGCCCGTTGCCTGGCACCACACTGACCTTCCGCCAATCGCTGCTGCAGGAAAAACCCAGCGAACAGCAATGGCCGCATCGTGCCTATGCCGAGCTGCTACAGGCCGACGTACTGCCGGACGATCTGGCCAGCCTGGTGGTCGATTGCCTACGCGGCCATGGCGGTACCAGCATCGGGGTGGTGGCCAATATCGCGCCGCCGGAACCGGGCAGCCGCGATCTGCTCGGCTTCATCTCCTACGGCTATGCGCAGCAGCTGCTGCGGCTGGATCGCATCGAGGAGTACCTGCTGTTCGTCTACGCCCACCGCTACCAGGTGCACACGCGCGGCAGCTGGACGGCAGGCGAGGTCAGTGGCATCACCGGTGGCATGCCGTTGTTCTGCATGCCGGCGCAAATGACCATTCCGCTGCTGCTGCGCTGGATGCTGGTCAGCGACGACAGCGCGGGCGAGCAGCTGTTCCTTGCCCGCGCGCTGCCACGTGCGTGGCTGGGCAGTGGTGCACACGTCGGCATCACCGCGGCGCCCACGCGCTGGGGCACGGTCACGCTGAGCCTGCAGACCGACGTGGCCGCGCGGCGTATCGATGCAGAGGTGCAGTTACCCGCGCGTGCACCCAAACGCACCTGGCTGACCCTGCGTGCACCAGCGGGTACGCGCCTGCAGCGCGTGCTCATCGACGACACACCGGCGCGCCTGCAAGGTCCGCATGCTGACCGCGTGGCGCTGCCCGCACGCGCGGCAACGGTCAGGGTGAAGGCGTGGTACGGCTGAGGCACGGCACCGCGCGCCAGCCCGGCGGAGCTGCGTCGCCGTGCGGTGCAGCATGGCGCCATTCGCACAACCACTGACCGTCCGATATGCCCGACCGCCGGCACTGCAATCGGTGCGGCCCCGCCGGTGCGCCAGCACCCACGATGCCGCGCATGCCTTATAGGAATAAAAGACAGTGGCCGTCAAAGCGAAGCATGCCCCCGGTGCCGGCGCTGCCGATGCTGCACCGTGAGTACTAGTGGCTCCTGGCCCGCTCTTCACGAGGACACGCGTGTACCTCGTCGTACCTCAACCGTCGCATGCTGCATCAGCATCCAGCGCTAGCGGCCATCTTGCCGGTGATCCTTGCGCCCCGTTGCAATGGCCTCTCGCACGTTTGCAACCCCGGCAATCACTGCACATCAGTGTGCGTGCGATTGCGGACTGAAGCGCGTTCGCGCCAACGGCGCACGATGGTTCACTTGCGAACCATGCTGTTTTCCGCACGCGCTGTCGCCAAATGCGACAAGACGTGGCGCGTGCGCACAGGCACATTGTGACCAGCTGATGAAACTGAAGCGCATGGGCGCCTTCAGTGCGGAATCAAATTCTTCCTGGCAACACGCGTTGCAGCGCGATCTTTCGATCGCCTGTGCCGCAGATTGTCCGCGTGTCTGCAATACGGCGTGAGCAGCGGTTTCGCTGCGTCGTGCGTCTGCCAATCACCTCGACCTGCGCCGCGATACGCCGGCACGGGCGTGTGTTGCCCATCGTTCGCCTGCTGTACGACTCAGGAGCCTTGCATGCCGATAATGCCGTTGCCTCTCTCTCGCACCTGCGGCGCCACCGTGCGGCCATTGCCGAACATGCTCACCACCGCGTTGCTGCTGGCGTTGTCGGCAGGTGCGGTCGCGCCGGTGTCTGCACAGCAGGCGACCGCTGGCGATGCGACGCAGACCCTGGATAGCGTGGTGGTCACCGGCTCGCGCCTGCGCCGCGTGGATACCGAGACCGCCAACCCGGTCGTCACCGTCAGCCAGGAACAGATCGCCGCCACCGGCAAGGCGACCGTCGGCGATCTGTTGCAGGAGCTGCCCTCCATCGCCGGCAACGCCACCAACCCGTACACCAATAACGGCGGCGGCACCGGTGCATCCGCCATTTCGCTGCGCGGCCTGGGCGACAAACGCACCCTGGTGCTGGTCAACGGTATCCGGCTGGCCTACAACGACGTCAACGCCATTCCGTCCAGCATGATCGAACGCATCGAAGTGCTCAGCGACGGTGCGTCTGCGGTGTACGGCTCCGATGCGATCGGTGGCGTGGTCAATTTCATCCTGCGCACGCGCTTCGACGGCGTGCAGTTCAGCAGCGACTTCGGCACCAGTAGCGAAGGCGATGGCAACCGCCGCAACTTCGCCCTGACCACCGGCAAGACCTGGGAGCGCGGCAGCCTGATCGGCGGTTTGTCCTATCACAACATCGACCCGGTGTCGGCAGCGGCGCGCGATTACTCCAGGGACGCGCTCGCCTTGACCAATGGCCAACCGGTGAAGCAGGGCTCGTCCGCCACGCCCAGCGGCACGGTCAACTTCAACGATGGCTCGGAGCAATCGCTGCTGCTCGCCCAGTCCAATGGCTGCGGGCGCGTCACCCTCAACAGCGGCGTCAGCGGGCACGCCGGTCCGGGCGATTTCCACTGCTACAACGCCAGCGCAGACTCCTACAACTACCAGCCGTTCAACCTGCTGCAAACGCCGCAAAAGCGCACCAATGCCTTCCTGCTGGGCACCTATCGCTTCAGCGACAGCGTCGAGGGCTACGTCAATACCTGGTTCAGCAAAACCGAATCGGCCTCGATCATCGCGCCGATTCCGATCTTCTCCAACGGCGACAACATCCTGGTGTCGGCGCAGAGTTACTACAACCCGTTTGGCGTGAACTTCGGCACCGATCGCGGCACCGGCACCTCCTACAACGACCTCAACACGCGCGCCACCGTGCTGGGCAATCGCAGCTACCAATACGACACCTACAACTTCCAGATCAGCCCCGGCCTGCGCGGCCGCTTCGGCGACAGCTCCTGGCAATGGGATGCCACCTTGAACTACGGCAAGGTCAAGCAGAAGTCGATCAACAACGGCTTTCTCGACTATGCCGCGTTCAATCAGGCCATCGGCCCGTCGTTCCTGGACAGCGATGGTGTGGTCAAGTGCGGCAGCGCGGGCGCAGCGATTGCCGGCTGCACGCCGCTGAATTTCTTCAACCTCAACGACAGCGCCAACCTTGCGACCCTGCAAGGCATGGTGGTCAATCCCATCGTCACCAGCGTGTACACGGTCAAGCAGTTCGAGGCCAATGCCAACGGCACCCTGTTCGACCTGCCTGCCGGAGCGGCCAGCCTGGCGGCCGGCATTTCGTACCGCAAGGAGCGCTCCACCACGGCCTCGGACCCGCTGTGGACCGGCGATGAAGACGGCCTGTGCGGGGTGATCGAGTTCTGCTCGTCCACCTTGAGCGGCAGTTTCGATGTCAAGGAAGCCTATGCCGAAGCGCTGTTCCCGCTGCTCAAGGATCTGCCCGGCATCAACGCGTTGAACATCACCGTGGGCACGCGCTTTTCCGACTACAGCTCGGTGGGCAGCAAGACCAACAGCAAGCTGTCGCTGGAATACCGCCCGATCGAAAACCTGCTGCTACGCGGTACCGTGTCGCAGGTGTTTCGCGCGCCCAACATCAACGAGCTGTATGCCGGCGTGGCCGGCGATGCGGCGACCGTCAACGACCCCTGCAATGGCTACACCGGTGGCAACAGCGTAGCCTGCGCCAACGTGCCCACCGATGGCAGCTACCAGCAATCGGACGGGCAGGTGTCGGGCAAGGTGTCTGGTGCGGCGGTGGCGGGCTACCAGCTCAGGCCGGAAACCGGCAAGTCGTACGATGTGGGGTTCGTGTACGACCCGCACTGGATCGACGGCCTGTCGCTGAGCGCGGACTGGTGGCGCATCGACCTGGAAGACACCATCACCACGGTGTCGGCGCAGACGGTGCTCAATCAATGCTTCGCCAATCCGTCCAGCGCGTTCTGCCCGCTGATCCATCGCAACGGCAATGGCACCATCAATTACATCGCCGAGCCCACCGTCAACCTGGGCAAGCTCTGGGCCAAGGGCATGGACTTCAACCTGACCTATCGCTTGCCGACAACTGCGTGGGGCAATGTCACTGCCGGCCTCAACGGCACCTATCTCACCCGTTACGACGTGCTGCCCGACACTACCGACCCCAGCTCGGTCACCATCCACAATGTGGGCCGCTACACCCAGGCCTACGGCAACTTCCCGCGCTGGCGCGCACTGGGCACGCTGAGCTGGGCACTGGACGACTGGAGCGCCACCTGGCGCATCCGCTATGTGGGGCACACCGCCATCGGCAATCCGGATCCGGACCAGAGCCTCTCGGCCGACTCCAGCGAGCCGACCGTGGTGCGCAACATTGGCGCCTACGTCTACAACAACCTGCAGCTTGGCTACAACGTGGAGCCGTGGCACACGCGCTTTGAAGTGGGCGTGGACAACATCGCCAACAAGCAGCCGCCGCTGTATTACTCCAACAACGTGGGTAATGCGAACACCGACGTGGCGACCTACGATTTGCTGGGTCGGTTCTACTGGGCGCGCGCAACGGTGAAGTTTTGAGTGCGGCGGTGTCGTTGCTATGGGATGTGTCCGGGGCTAATCGGTCGCGTGCGGCACACCTGTGCAGCGAGAGTAGTTGCGCGGCTGCACAGCCCTTTGTTGCAATGGTGCGCGCAGTCCGTGCGTGCCGACAGGAGCTAAGCTGAGCCCATGACGGAGATGCCTGCAAGTGAATCGACCGACGCCCACGCACTGAATGTGTCGCGGCGGCGTTTTCTGGCCTGGAGCAGTCTGGCGGTTGCCGCTGGCTTCCTGCGGTTCCCGGCCCAGGCCAGCGCTGCGCAACCGGGCAGCGTACGCGCAGTGCCACTGGCCCAGGTCAGGCTCACGCCGTCGTTGTTCCTGGATGCGCTCAATACCAATCGCCGTTATCTGATGCGCCTGCAGCCGGACCGCCTGCTGCACAACTTCGTGCTGTACGCCGGCCTCGATCCCAAGGCGCCCGCCTATGGCGGCTGGGAAGCGGACACCATCGCCGGGCACACGCTCGGCCACTACCTCAGCGCACTGTCGCTGATGCATGCGCAAACCGGCGATGCGCAATGCCGCACGCGCGCGGCCTACATCGTCAGCGAACTGGCCCGCTGCCAGGCGCATGCCGGCGATGGCTATGTGGCCGGCTTCACCCGCAAGAACGCGGCAGGGCAGATCGAAAGCGGGCGTGCGGTCTTCGACGAACTCAAGCGCGGCAAGATCGACCCGGCGCCGTTCTATCTCAACGGTAGCTGGGCGCCGCTATACACCTGGCACAAATTGTTCGCCGGGCTGCTCGACGTGCATGCGCATTGCGACAACGCGCAAGCGCTGCAGGTCGCGGTGGACTTGGCAGGGTATCTGCAAGGCATTTTCTCTGCACTCGACGATGCGCAGCTGCAAAAAGTGCTGTCGTGCGAATTCGGCGGCCTCAACGAGTCGTTCGTCGAACTGCATGTGCAAACCGGCGACGCGCAATGGCTGGCGCTGGCGCAGCGCCTGCATCACCACGCCGTGCTCGACCCACTCATCGCCCAGCGCGACGAACTGGTGCACCAGCATTCCAATACCAACATCCCCAAACTGATCGGCCTGGCACGCGAGTACGAAGTGACCGGCGATGCCGCATCCGGCGCCGCAGCGCGCTTCTTCTGGCACACCGTCACCGACCACCACACCTATGTGATCGGCGGCAACGGCGACCGCGAATATTTCCAGCAGCCGGACAGCATCTCGAAATTCGTCACCGAGCAGACCTGCGAGCATTGCGCCAGCTACAACATGCTCAAGCTCACCCGGCATCTGTATCAATGGGGGCCGCAGGCGGCATTCTTCGATTACTACGAACGCACCTTGCTCAACCACGTGATGGCGCAGCAGCACCCGCGCACCGGCATGTTCACCTACATGACACCGCTGCTGGCCGGCGAAGCGCGCGCCTGGTCGTCCCCGTTCGACGATTTCTGGTGTTGCGTCGGCAGCGGCATGGAGGCGCACGCGCAATTCGGCGACTCGATCTACTGGGAAGACGGGCAGGGCGTGTACGTCAATCTGTATGTGCCCTCCACCGTGCGCGATGCCGCCGGCTTCGCATTGACCTTGCACAGCACGCTGCCCGAACAAGGCCAGGTCGCACTGCGCATCGACCACGCGCCAGCGGAGGCACGCACGCTGGCCTTGCGCGTGCCCGGCTGGTCCAGTGGGCCCACGCTGCAGGTCAACGGTGAGCTGCAGACCCTGCAACCGGTGGACGGCTACCTGCGCATCACCCGGGTGTGGAAGGCTGGCGACAACGTGTCCCTGCAGCTGGACATGCCGCTGCGCCTGGAACCCACAGCGGACGACCCGGCGTGGGTGGCGCTCATGCGCGGCCCGCTGGTACTCGCCGCCGACCTTGGCGACGCCGCAAAGCCCTGGAGCACCAAGACCCCCGCGCTGGTGGGCGGCGATGAGGTGCTGCAACGCCTGCAGCCACTGCCGGCACACGGCCACTACGCGTATGCCGACGGCGCCCAGCGATGGCATTTCTCCCCGTTCTACGCCCAGTTCGACCGCCGCAGCGCGGTGTACCTGGAACACCGCGACGCCGCCGCCTGGCAACAACGCCAGGCCGAACAGGCCGCCAACGCGCAACGGCAAAAAGCCCTGGATACCCGCGCGCTCGACCACGTTGCGCTTGGCGACGACACTTCCGAAAAAGCCCACGCACTCACCAGCGGAAGCTCCTACGCACTCAGCTACCGCCGCCGCGCCGGCCGCGACGCCCGCACCGGCGGCTTCATCGCCTTCACTGTGCGCAACACCGCACAGGCCCGCATCCTGCGCCTACGCTACTGGGGCGACGAAACCCGCCGCCGCTTCCGCATCCTCGCCGACGGCGAACTCATCGCCAACGAACGCCTGGACGGCAACCGCGGCCTGGATTTCGTCGACGTGGACTACGCCTTACCCGCAGCGGTAGCAGGTCGCGCCACCCTGCAGATCCGCATTGAACCGGAAACCGGTTATTCGGCAGGGCCGGCGTTTGGGTGTTGGGTGCTGGAGTCGGCGTGATCAAGGCACAGACCACCGTATTGCTGCGGTTACCTGCGCGCTGCGTCAGGCGTAGATGACACACCGCAAGCGCACAACCAGCAAGGAATCATAAGCAACCATCGCAGGGAGGAAGCCCGTCTCCCCCGGGAGAGGGGTTGGGGTGAGGGTACGCAGGCCAAGCCCCCAAGACAATCCATCGCACCGCATAAACTCACCGCCTAGCCACGGAATCCTCCGCAACAGTCACCACCAACTCGCCTCGATGCGTAACGGTCTGCAACTGGCAACCAACAGCACGTCGCAACTGCTCCAGCGATAGCCTCGCAAGCGCAAGCTGGAATTTTGTTGACGATCCACAGCGCTCTGCGATGAGCAAGTTGGCCGCAGTCTCGCTGCGCCGCGACCGCCTGGTCGAGTACAGATCGCAATGCCACCTATTCTGGCGGTTGGCCAGCGTCGATGGCATGCGGTAGGGACGCGATGTCGAGTGCCTGCCAACATGTGCAAAAAAAAGACCGGCGCGCAGGCCGGTCTTTGGATGACACCCAGTGCAGCTGCCGCTTACGCAGACAACTCCAACAACAATTTATTCAACCGCCGCACATACCCGGCCGGGTCCTTGAGGCTATCGCCGGCGGCCAAGGCGGCCTGGTCGAACAACACCCGGCTCAAATCGCCAAACCGGTCCATGTCCTGTTCCGCATCGAGTTTCTCGATCAGCGGGTGGGCCGGGTTGAACTCGAACACCGGCTTGGACTCCGGCACGGCCTGGCCGCTGGCTTCCAGCAGCTGACGCATCTGCAGACCCAGATCGCCCTGGCCGATGGCCAGAATGGCCGGGGAGTCGGTCAGGCGGTGCGAGACGCGTACTTCGGCTACGTCTTCGCCCAGGGCGGCCTTGATGCGCGAGGCCAGGCCTTCCTTGGATTTGGCGACTTCTTCCTGCGCCTTCTTGTCTTCTTCCGAATCCAGCTTGCCCAGGTCCAGGTCGCCGCGTGCCACGTCCACGAACGACTTGCCGTCGAATTCGGTGAGGTAGCTCATCAGCCATTCGTCGATGCGGTCGGTGAGCAGCAGCACTTCGATGCCCTTCTTGCGGAACACTTCCAGGTGCGGGCTGTCCTTGATCTGCGCGTAGCTCTCACCGGTGAGGTAATACAGCTTGTCCTGGCCCTCGGCCAAACGGCTCACGTAATCGGCCAGGCCCACGCTCTGCGCGCCGGTGGTGTCATGCGTGGAGGAGAAGCGCAGCAGGCCGGCGATCTTTTCGCGGTTTGCATAATCTTCGGCCGGGCCTTCCTTCAATGCCTGGCCGAAGTTGCGCCAGAACGTCGCGTAGTCGTCCGGCTTGTCCTTGGCCAGCTTCTCCAGCATGTCCAGCGAGCGCTTGGTCAATGCGGACTTCATCGAGTCCACCACCGGGCCGGACTGCAGGATCTCGCGCGACACATTTAGCGACAGGTCTGACGAATCCACCACGCCCTTGATGAAACGCAGGTACAGCGGCAGGAACTGCTCGGCCTGGTCCATGATGAAAACGCGCTGCACGTACAGCTTCAGGCCCTTGGCCGAATCGCGGTGGTACAGGTCGAACGGGGCGCGGCCGGGCACGAACAGCAGCGAGGTGTATTCCAGCTTGCCCTCGACCTTGTTGTGGCTCCACGCCAGCGGGTTGCCGGCATCGTGCGCGACGTGCTTGTAGAACTCCTGGTATTCCTCATCCTTGATCTCGGACTTGGGCCGCGTCCACAACGCGCTGGCGCGGTTGACCGATTCCCACTCGGGTTCGGCGGGCTTGTCGGCCTCTTCGCCGTAGTGCTCCTTGCGCATTTCGATCGGCAGGCCGATGTGGTCGGAATACTTCTTGAGGATGTTGCGCAGGGTCCAGCCGTCGGCGAACGACTCTTCGCCTTCCTTCAGGTGCAGCACGATGCGGGTGCCGCGCTCGGGCATGTCGATGCTGGCGATTTCGAATTCGCCTTCGCCCCGCGAGGACCAATGCACGCCTTCGTTGGCAGGCAGGCCGGCGCGGCGCGAGTACACGTCCACCTGGTCGGCGACGATGAAGGCGCTATAGAAACCCACGCCGAACTGGCCGATCAGATTGGCGTCCTTCTTCTGGTCGCCGCTCAGGTGCTTGAGGAAATCAGCGGTGCCGGACTTTGCAATCGTGCCCAGGTGTGACACCGCATCCTCGCGGCTCATGCCGATGCCGTTGTCGTCGATGGTGACGGTGCGCGCGTCCTTGTCGTAGTCGACGCGGATGCGCAGCTCGCTGCCGCCTTCCAGCAACTCGGGCTTGACCAGGGCTTCGAAGCGCAGCTTGTCGGCGGCGTCGGCGGCATTGGAGACCAGCTCGCGCAGGAAGATTTCCTTGTTCGAGTACAACGAATGGATCATCAGCTGCAGCAGCTGCTTGACCTCGGTCTGGAAGCCCAGCGTCTGCTTGTCGGTATCAACGGTCATTGGGGTCGTGCTCCATGGTGGTCCAGGCCGCACCGCGGCCGATGGCCTGGGGGATGAGGCCATCGGCGGATTTTTTCAAGGCAGGCGTGCCCGAATGTGTGGTGCATCGGCGGGCAGGGCGGGACGGGAACGGCAGCCACAGCGGTATCATGGACGGCCATTGACCGCGCCCCGACCCATGCCGCCACTCGTGCCCTCGCTACGCCGCCATTGCCTGCCCACGCCGGGCGCGCGGCGATGAGCCGCCCGGCGCGGCCGGCGCCGCGCGGCGCGGAAGGCCAGGTGCGCATCGTGGGTGGGCGCTGGCGCAATACGCGACTGGCGGTGCCCGACCTGCCAGGCCTGCGCCCTAGCAGCGACCGCGTCCGCGAGACGGTGTTCAACTGGCTGATGCCGCGCCTGCCTGGTGCGCGCGTGCTGGACCTGTTCGCCGGCTCCGGCGCGCTGGGGCTGGAGTCGGTCTCGCGCGGCGCCGCACATGCCACCCTGATCGAGCGCGACCCGGGCCTGGCGCAGCGGCTACGCGAGCATGTGAGCAAGCTGGATGCCGCCGGCCAGGTGCAGGTACTGCAGGACGACGCGCTGCGCTGGCTGGAGCGCGCCCCGCCGGCCCAGGCCGACATCGTGTTCGTCGACCCACCGTTCGCCGCCGGGCTGTGGCCCGGCGTGCTGGACCGCTTGCCCCGGCATCTGGTTGCCGAGGCCTGGCTGTACCTGGAAGCGCCCGCCGACGGCGTGCCCCCGCTGCCTTCCGGCTGGCACCTGCACCGCGAGGGCGGCACCCGGGAGGTGCGCTATGCGCTGTACCGCCGGGCCGCTGCTACACTGAAGAGCGATCCGACCCCGGTAGTTTCCGTATGAGCGTGGCCAACAGCCGCACCGCCGTCTATCCCGGTACCTTCGACCCGATCACCAATGGCCACATCGACCTGGTGAACCGCGCCGCGCCGCTGTTCGAGCGCGTGGTGGTGGGGGTTGCCTACAGCCCGTCCAAGGGCCCGGCACTGCCGCTGGAAAAACGCGTGGCGCTGGCGCAGGAAGCCCTGGCCGCGCATGCCAACGTGGAGGTGCGCGGGTTCGACACGCTGCTGGCGCATTTCGTGCGCGACATGGGCGCCGGCGTGCTGCTGCGCGGCCTGCGTGCGGTGTCCGACTTCGAATACGAATTCCAGATGGCCAGCATGAACCGCCATCTGATCCCGGAGGTGGAAACCCTGTTCCTGACCCCGGCCGAGCAATACAGCTTCATTTCCTCATCGCTGGTGCGCGAGATTGCGCGTCTGGGCGGGGATGTGTCCGGCTTCGTTCCGGCCTCGGTCGTCGAGGCGTTGCGGCAGGTGCGCGAATCCCGCGCGCAGGCCTGAGCTTTTGCAGTTACATCACCACATGCATTTCAAAGGGAGGAGTTTCATGAAACACACCATGCGCGCTCTGGCGCTCGCTTCGATCGCCGCACTGGCGGTCACCGCCTGCAAGAAGGAAGAGCCGGCGCCGACCGCCGCTGCCGCACCGGCGCCGCTGAAGGCACCGGCCAAGGACGACAACGCCGGCTGGAAGAAGTACCTGCAGGAAGTGGTCGGCCAGAACCTGGGCGCCACCACCAACAGCCCGTTCCTGTACTACTTGCCGCCGGAGTCCGATGCCGAGTTCGCCGGCAGCTACGAGCGTCAGCTGGAAAGCGTCAAGACCGCGCTGGCACGTGGCGTGCAGCCAGGCAACATGCTGGCCTTCGGTTCGTCCGCGTCCACCAAGATGGCCGACCTGATCGACGCCGCGTTCAAGGACGTGCAGCCGGATTCGATGAAGGGCGTGCGCGTGCTGTTCATCGGCGACGCTGCCGAAAATGCCCGCGTGCAGACCATCGTCCAGCCCAAGGGCGTGGAATACACCTTCGTTGAAGCCAAGTAATGCCGTACCAGGCCGGATGCGCGGGAGGGCGCACCCGGCCGCCGTGTGTGGAGTCAGCAACATGCTGACTCCGCACGTCACCGGAGCCGGCCGTGTCAGGCCGGCGCCGGACAGCGCGCAAGGCGCTGTCCAGGTGGTCATCATCCGCACCATCTGCGCCTGCCTGCAGCAGTACGTTGCGTTCCAGCGCCTGCAGTTGAATCGCGCTGCCCCGCATTGCATGGTGGTGTCGATATGTCGCTGAAAATCAACGAGCTCTGCGTCAACTGCGACGTCTGCGAGCCGGCGTGCCCGAATCAGGCCATCTCGATGGGCGAGACCATCTACGTCATCGACCCGGCACGCTGCACCGAGTGCGTGGGCCATTTCGACGAAGCGCAATGCGTGGTGGTGTGCCCGGTCGAATGCATCGACCCGGATCCGGACATTCCGGAAACCCATGATCAATTGCTGGCCAAGCTGATGCAGTTGCAGCGCGATCATCCCGAACTGTACGAACAGGAGCCTCCCGCCCCGTGAGCACTTTCTCCCCACGTCTCTCCCTGCGCGGCCTGTTGTTGCTGGCCTTAGTGCTGGCACCGCCTGTGTGGTCTGCCGACGGCGCCATGTCGGCAGCGGCCAGCACCGCACCGGTTGCCGCGCATCCGCCTGGCGCGGCGATCGCCAGCGGCCATGCGCTGGCCACCGATGCCGGCCTGCAGATCCTGCGCGAGGGCGGCAATGCATTCGATGCCGCGGTTGCGGTGTCGTCCACGCTGGCGGTGGTCGAGCCGATCAGCTCGGGGCTGGGTGGCGGTGGTTTCTTCCTGCTGCACGACGCCAAGACCGGCAAGGACGTGATGCTGGACGCGCGCGAAACCGCGCCCGCGTCGGCCACCGAAGCGCAGTTCCTCGACAAGAAAGGCGAACTGGACCGTGACCGCTCGGTCAACGGCGCGTGGTCGGCCGGTATTCCTGGGCTGCCGGCGGCGCTGGTGGAGCTGGCTACCAAGCACGGCCGGCTACCGCTGAAGCAGTCGCTGGCGCCATCGATCCGCATCGCGACCGACGGTTTCCCGGTGTACGCGCGCATGGCCAAAGGCTATGCCTCGCGGCGCGAAGTGATGGAGCGCTACCCCGGCACGCGGCAGGTGTATCTGCGCGGCGGCAAACCCATTGCCGAAGGCGAGATCTTCAAGCAGCCGGAGCTGGCGCATACGCTGCAGCTGCTCGGCGACAAGGGCTTCGACGGCTTCTACAAAGGCGAGACCGCCAAGAAGCTGCTGGCCGGCGTGAAGCAGGCCGGTGGCCAGTGGAAGGCCGCCGAGCTCGCCGGCTATCGGGTCAAGGAGCGCACGCCGATCCAGTTCGATTACCGCGGCTGGAAGATCACCACCGCACCGCCGCCGTCCTCCGGTGGCATCGCGCTGGCGGCCATGCTGCAGATTCTGGAAGGCTGGGACGTGAACAAGCTCGATGACGTGCACCGCACCCATCTGGTGGTGGAGTCGATGCGCCGCGCCTACCGCGACCGTACCTTCTTCCTGGGCGACCCGGACTTTGTGGACGTGCCGCAGCGCGTGCTGACCAGCAAGGACTACGCGCAAGGCCTGCGCGCCACGATCAATCCGGACAAGGCCACGCCCAGCGATCTGCTGTCGGGCAATCCCACCCCATTGGAAGACGACGAGACCACGCACTTTTCCATCATCGATGGCGAAGGCAACCGCGTGGGTGCCACCCAGACCGTCAACCTGCTGTACGGCTCGGGCCTGATCCCCAAGGGCACCGGCGTGCTGCTCAACAACGAGATGGACGACTTCGCGCTCAAGCCGGGCACGCCGAATGCGTTTGGCGTGATGGGCTATGCAGCCAACGCGCCCAAGCCGGGCAAGCGCATGCTCAGCTCGATGACGCCCACGTTCATGGAGTCGGCCGACAAGGCCATTGTGCTGGGCACGCCGGGCGGTAGCCGCATCATCACCATGGTGCTGCTCGGCATCCTCGGTTACGACGCAGGCCTGGATGCACAGGCAGTGAGCGCGCTACCGCGGTATCACCACCAGTGGCTGCCGGACGTCATCGACGCCGAAACCGATGCCTTCTCGCCGCAGACCGCCAAGGGCCTGGAAGCGATGGGCCACGCCCTCAAACTGCCCGGCGACAGCGCCGAGGGCGGCCGCGGCTCCAGTCACGTGTGGGGCAACCTGCAGACCGTGGAATGGGACAAGCGCCGCAACGTGCTCAGCGGCGGCAGCGACCCACGTAATCCGGTGGGCAAGGCGCAGGTGCAGCTGGCGACGCCAGGGCAGTGAGCGCGCAGTTTCGCCATACGTGCGCCGCACCGCAGATACGCGGCCGTTGACGGCCGGCGCAACGGCGCAGGGTGGGCGGGCCCACCCTGCGCCGCCGTTTGCAAGGACGAGGTGGCGGCGTCAGAGCCTGGAGATAGGCTCTAACTCCTCGTTGTCAATTGAGTTTGAAGTAGGTTCCGTTGTGTTGGGCGTCGTAGCAGGTGGCGCCCTGCAGGCGTTTGTCGCCTGGGCTGCCTGGGTTGAGCGGATAGATGTGACATGCGCCAAACGGTGCGGGGTTGCCAGCGAAGCGCAGCGTGAAGTGCTGCGTGTCGTCGGTTGCGCTGGTATGGACGCCCCCATTGGCCTGGATCGTGACCTCGCACGTGGCTTGCGGTGCAAGCTGACATTGCCGGAGGATCGTCTGCAGCGGCCCGCCAATGTCGGCGTACATGCCCGAGATCCAGTTGTTGATGGCCTGGTTGGCATTGGCATTCCATTGCTGTGTCGCCAGCGCACTCTGGCTCACGGCCAGCAAACTCATCGACAGCAGGACGGCAAACACGCGCCATGCGCATGCGTGCGAACGCGGTCCGGCTGGGCGCGCATGCAGATGGACAGCATGGGAGCAGTGGGTGATCGGTTGGATGGTCATGGGCGGTCCTTGAAAGAGAAAGGCGCGATGCGACATGTGCGGTGCCCGCGTGCGGATGCGGGTATCGATAACTGCCGCGCAAGGGTGCGGTGATGCCGTTCGTCACGGCGCTGCCAGGGTAGATCCGCGACATCGGAAAAAATTGGCCGAAACGATGGCAATCACCGTGTCTTCGCTGGGAAACGACCAGTGATCGCGTCGGGGTCAGTGGCGTGCACGAGCGATCGCACCGATGCGGTGGAATCGCCGACGAGGTGCGATGAAGGTGGCGGCGATTCGCAAGCGCGGGCCGGAAACGCACGACCGGCCGCACGTACCGCTACCTCAGTGCTGGTCCGTGCAAGGGGTCCGAACCTGGCGCTGGTGATAGCGTGCTTGGGGAAGGGCCGGCTGCTGACCGTTCGGGCTGGTTGCGAGTGCAGTCCGGGCTTGTGGTCGCGATGCACCGCCGTCACCATTGAGGCATGACTATTCGCCACGTTGTGCTGACCACTGTCCTCATGCTCGCTTCTGCAGGTTGCTCTGCGCAGCAGGAAGCCGACGCCGCTCCGGGCCTCATTCGCGTCAACCAGCTCGGGTACCTGCCTGGCTCGACCAAACTGGCGGTTGTCGCGCTACCACAGGGTGCGGCGATCGGCTCGGACCGCTTTACCGTCGAAGATGCACACGGCCGCAAGGTGCTGCAAGGCACCTTGCAACCGCCAGCGCTGTGGACGCCGGCCGGGCAGCAGGCGCGGGTGGCGGATTTTTCCGGCGTGCGTGCGGCCGGCAGCTACCGGTTGAAGGTCGACGGGCTGCCGGCATCGGATCCGTTCCCCATCGATGCGCATGCCTACCAGCCGTTGGTCGATGCCTCGCTGAAGGCGTTCTATTTCAACCGCGCCAGTACCGCGCTGCCGGCGCAGTTTGCCGGGCGCTATGCGCGTGCGGCCGGGCATCCGGATACGCAGGTGCGCATCCATCCGTCCGCGGCCTCGGCCACGCGCCCGGCCGACAGCGTGATCAGTGCGCCCAAGGGCTGGTACGACGCTGGCGACTACAACAAGTACATCGTCAATTCCGGCATCAGCACCTACACGTTGCTGGCGGCCTACGAACATTATCCGGCGCTGTTCAAGGCCAAGCCCCTGACCATTCCCGACGACGCGCACGGCGTGCCGGGCATCCTGCAGGAGACCTTGTGGAACCTGGAATGGATGCTGGCCATGCAGGACCCGGCCGATGGCGGCGTCTACCACAAGCTCACCGACAAGCAGTTCGACGGGTTGGTGATGCCGGACCAAGCCAAGCAGCAACGCTATGTGGTGATGAAGGCCACAGCCGCCACGCTGGACTTTGCCGCGGTGATGGCCGCGGCCAGCCGCGTGTATGCACCCTTCGATAAACAGTATCCGGGCATGTCGGCACGCATGTTGAAGGCCGCGCGGGCCGCGTGGACGTGGGCGCAACAGCATCCGGGTGTGATCTATCGCCAGCCCGACGATGTGCGTACCGGTGGCTACGACGACGCGCAGGTGGACGACGAATTTGCCTGGGCAGCAGCGGAGCTGTACGTGACCACCGGCGAGGACAAGTTCTACGATGCGATGCTGGCGCGCAACGTGCCGGCCAGCGTGCCGAATTGGGGCAGCGTGGGCGGACTGGCCTGGATGTCGCTGGCCGCGCACCGCGACACGTTGACCGCGCATGCCGACCGTGCCCGTATCACGCGCGAAGTCACCGGCCTGGCGCAGCAGCTGGCCGATGCGTGGCAGGCATCGCCGTGGCGGCTGGCGATGAACGACAAGGATTTCGTCTGGGGCAGCAATGCCGCGGTGCTCAACCGCGCGATGATGCTGTTGCAAGGCTATCGCCTGACCCGGCAGCGCACGTATCTGGATGCCGCGCAGTCGCATCTGGATTACATCCTGGGCCGCAATCCGCTGGGCCTGTCGTTTGTCACAGGGGTCGGCCAGCGCACGCCGATGCATATCCACCATCGCCCTTCCGAAGCGGACGGCATCGCCGCGCCGGTGCCGGGCTGGCTGGCCGGCGGCCCGCAGCCGGGCCATCAGGACGCCAAGGACTGCAAGGTGGCCTATCCGTCCACGTTGCCGGCGCTGTCGTATCTGGATGACACCTGCAGTTACGCGACCAACGAGGTGGCCATCAACTGGAACGCGCCGCTGGTGTATGTGAGTGCGGCGATTGAGGCATCGACGCGGTAGGACGTGCGGTTTTCGAAGTGGTGCCGGCACCCTCGTAGCGATCGCACACTGCAGCTGTTCCTTCTCCACTCGGGAGAAGCTGGCGCGTAGCGCCGGATGAGGGTGCGGCGTCGGCAGGAACACTGACGCACCGTACC
>NZ_JBEGFC010000009.1:22627-217720 GCF_040202405.1 Xanthomonas sp. WHRI 6106
ACCGTACCCTCACCCCAACCCCTCTCCCGAGAGGAGAGGGGCTTCAAGCCAGCGCCGTTCACTCCACCCGCGTGCCAAGCAGCTGTTCCTTCTCCCTTCGGGAGAAGGTGGCGCGTAGCGCCGGATGAGGGTGCGGCGTCGGCAGGAACACTGACGCACCGTACCCTCACCCCAACCCCTCTCCCGAGAGGAGAGGGGCTTCAAGCCAGCGCCGTTCACTCCACCCGCGTGCCAAAGATCCGGTCGCCCGCATCGCCCAGGCCGGGCAGGATGTAACCCTTTTCGTTGAGGTGGTCATCGATGGCGGCGGTGTAGACCTCCACGTCCGGATGCGCTGCTTCCAGGGCCTTCAGGCCTTCCGGTGCGGCGACCAGGAAGATGCCCTTGATGCGGCGCGCACCGGCGCGCTTGAGCATGTCGATGGTGGCGATCAGGGTGCCGCCGGTGGCCAGCATCGGGTCCAGGATCAGTGCCTCGCGCTCTTCCAGGCGGCCGGTGAGGCGTTCGAAGTAGGGCACCGGCTGCAGGGTTTCTTCGTCGCGCTGCAGGCCGACCACGCTGACGCGTGCCGCCGGGATCAGGGCCAGCACACCGGGCAGCATGCCCAGGCCCGCGCGCAGGATCGGCACCAGGGTGATCTTGGCCCCGGCGATGCGCTGCACGCTCACCGGGCCGGCCCAGCCCTGTTGCACATGCGATTCGGTGTCCAGGTTCGCCGTGGCCTCGTAGGCCAGCAGGGTGCCCAGCTCGGTGACCAGTTCGCGAAAGCCCTTGGTGCTCAGGGCGGCATCGCGCAACAGGCCGATTTTGTGCTGGACGAGGGGGTGGCGGACTTCGACGATTTTCATGGGCGGCGACAGGCAGGAAAGAGGCACAGTGTGCCGCAGCCAGCCAGGGCGTCGCCACAGTGCGCATGTGATCGCGCTTGCACATGTCATGTCGGTGAAACGTCGCGGACATAGTGTGCACACCCATTCTTAACCGATTGGGGAAGCACTCGTGTCGAACAAGACTCCGCTCTGTCTGGCGATCACGCTGACGCTGGCGAGCGCCGGCTGGGGCCCGCAGGCACATGCGGCAGAGCCTGTTGCCGCCGGCGGTGCCGCCAGCGGTGCAGCCGCCATCGATCTGGAACGCCTGGAAGTGCGCCCGCAACAGGAAGCGCAGGAGCGCGCGGTCGACCTCAAGCGCGCCTCCGATGCCATCCAGGACGCCGTCGCCTCCGATGCGCTGGGGCGTTACCCCGACAAGAATGTTGCAGAATCCTTGCAGCGCCTGCCCGGTGTCAGCGTCACCCGCGACCAGGGCGAAGGGCGTTTTGTGGTCATCCGCGGCCTGGATTCGGCGCTCAACAGCGTGACCATCGACGGCATGAACATGGGCACGCCCGAAGACGGCACGCGTTCCGCGCCGCTGGACGTGATCCCCTCCGATTCCACCGAGCGCCTGAAGGTGGTGAAGTCGCCGACCCCGGACATGCCGGGCGATTCGATCGGTGGCGCCATCCAGGTCGAATCCACCTCCGCCTTCGACCGCGATGGGCGCACGCTGCGCGGCTCGATCGAGGGCAGCCATCAGTCGCTGTCCGGCAAGACCAGCCCCAAGGGCGCGTTCAACTACAGCGATATTGTCGGCGGCACCTTCGGCGTGGCGGTGGGGGTGAACTATCAGGACCGCGAGTTCGAATCGGACAATACCGAAGTGGCCTACGACAGCTTCGAAGGTGGCGCCGCCGACGATCTGTTCGCTGGCCAGGTGCAGCGCCGCAAATACTTCATCGAGCGGACCCGCATGGGCGCCAACCTCAATCTGGACTGGCGCCCGGATGCGGACAACCGCTACTACCTGCGCTCGCTGTACAGCCGTTTCGACGATGCCGAAACGCGCCAGCGCACCATCTTCGGCCTTGCCGACGGCCAGGTGAGCGCCAACGGCGATGGCACCTACACCGTGGCCGACCTGCCGGCCGACAGCATTTCCAAGCGCGTGCGTTACCGCACCAAGAAGGAAGACAACACCGCCATCAGCGTCGGTGGCGAGAACCGCCTGAGCAGCGCCACCATCGATTACAAGGCCGGCTACACCAAGACCACCGAGCGGGTGAACGACGAGATGGAGGCGTACTTCGATTACGACGGCGACGACCTCTCGGCTACGGTGGACCAGCGCAGCGGCATCCCGCGCCTGGGGTTTTCGGATAACGGCTGGCAGAGCAACCAGGAGTTCGTGTTCGACCGTTTCGTGCTCGCACCCAAGGCGGTGGACGATAGCGAGCACAGCGCGCAACTCAACGTGCGCTTCGACGGTGAACATTCCAGCCTGAAGATGGGCGTGCTTGGCCGCTGGCGCGAGCGCGATGTCAACGTGGACGAACGCGAGCTGCGTCGCGGCCCGGCCATCGATCCGAGCAGCTGGACCACGGCGCCGCCGGAGCATCGCGGCGGCACCCTGGGGCAGAGCATCGGCTCGGACGGCATGCGCCGCTACTGGCGTGCGTCGGGCAATCTCTACAGCGCCCGCCCGCAGGATGTCGGCGCCAACCAGCAGGTGTCGTTGCAGGACGACTACACCGCCACCGAAGACGTGTTCGCCACCTACGCGATGGGAACCTGGGACATCGGCGCGTTGCGCATGATTGCCGGCGTGCGCGTGGAAAACACCCAGTTCAACGCCACCGGCAACCAGGTGGATGTGGCCGAAGACGGCCGCACCGCCACGGTGACCCCGCGCGAAGCGTCCAGCAGCTACACCAACGTGCTCCCGGGCCTGCACCTGCGCTACGACAGCGGCAACGACTGGGTGCTGCGCTTTGCGGCCAACAAGACCCTGTCGCGGCCCTCGTTCGGCGATGTATCGCCACGGGTGAGCATCAATCGCGGCGACAACGAGGTGAACATCGGCAACCCCGATCTCAACCCGTACCGCTCCACCAACCTGGACCTGTCGTTCGAGAAGTACATCGGCAGCACCGGCCTGGTGTCGCTGGGTGTGTTCGACAAGTCGATCGACGATTACATCGTGCAGACCATCAGCACCACCGATGTGCAATTCCCCGGCCTGCAGGTGACGCGCGCGATCAATGGCGACACCGCCAAGGTGCGCGGTGCCGAATTCAATTGGCAGCAGAGCCTGGACTTCCTGCCCGAAGGCTGGAACGGCCTGCTGCTCGGCGCCAGCGCCACCGCGCTGGACAGCGATTTCGACCCGGGGCTGAGCGATCGCGCCGGCGAGGACTTCATGCTGCCGCGCTCGTCCAAGCGCATCTACAGCGGTCATCTGGGTTACGAAAAGTACGGCTTCAGTGCACGTGTGGCAGCGGTGTACCGCAGCGAGTACCTGGACACCATCGGACAGAGTCGTGCGTACGATATCTACGTTGCCCCGCATACCCAGCTGGATGTCAGCATGAGTTATCAGTTCAACAGCCACGTCAGCCTGTACCTGGAAGCACAGAACCTGCTGGACGAACCGCTGGAGCTGTACCAGGGCGTGCGCTCGCGCACCCTGCAAAACGAAGAATATGGCCGGACCTATGCGCTTGGCCTGAAGGTGGCACTGTGATGCGGGCCGCCGTGTTGTTGCCGGCCACCGTGCTGGCAGGGGCGATGGCGCTGGCCGGCTGTGCAACCCACGCCGTCGACCGCGAAGCCGACGAAGCATTGCTGCAGGATCCCACGCTCAGCGAAGCGAAGGTGGCGCACGACGTGGTGCCCGAAGCCTTCATCACCGCGCTCACGCCCACCGATAACCTGGATTCGCCGGCCAGCTGGCGCGCCCCCGATGGCAGCCGCTGGGTGATCGCCACGGCCAAGGCCACGCATGCCTTGGTGGTGTTCGACGGCGACAGCGGCAAGCGGCTGCGGGTGGTGGGCGGCAAGGGCAAGGCACTGGGCAGGCTGGATCGCCCCAACGGCATTTCGGTGGTGGATGACCTGGTATTCGTGGTGGAGCGCGACAACCGCCGCGTGCAGGTGTTTTCGCTGCCGGATTTCAGGCCGCTGACCGCGTTCGGCCAGGATGCGCTGCGCGAGCCCTACGGGCTGTGGGTGCGCAAGCACGACGGCGGCTACGAGGTGGTGGTCAGCGACAACTACATGTCGCCGGCTAACAAGGACCAGCCGCCGCCGCTGGCCGAGCTGGGCCAGCGTTTCCGGCGCTATCAGTTGAACGCGGCAGGGCAGGGCTGGCAGGCGCGGCTGACACAGAGCTTTGGCGATACCACCGAGGCCGGTGCCATCCGTATTGCCGAGTCGGTCTTCGGCGACGAGGCCAATGCGCGGCTGATGATTGCCGAAGAGGACGTGGCCGTCGGCACCCAATTGCGCGAGTACGGCATGGACGGGCGCTATCGCGGGCGCAATGTCGGCACCGGGCTGTTCAAGGCGCAGGCCGAAGGCCTGACCTTGCTGCAATGCGCCGACGGCAGCGGTTACTGGATCGCCACCGATCAATTCAAGGACCGCAGCGTGTTCCAGGTGTTCGACCGCAAGACGCTGGCGCACGTGGGCGCCTTCGCCGGCCGGGTGACTGCCAACACCGACGGTGTGTGGCTGGACCAACGTGGCGACGCGCGCTTTCCCGGTGGCGTGTTCTACGCGCTGCACGACGACCAGGCGGTGGCGGCCTTCGATTGGCGCGACATCGCGCGCACCTTGCGGCTGAAGGACTGCGCGCCATGAACGCCCCACGCAGGGCGCTGTCCGTGGTGGTGTCGGTGCTTGCGCTGGCCGCTGGCCAGGTGTGTGCGGCCGAGCGCGCTGCCGAGCCGAACACGCAGGTGCCGGCCGGCTCCACCCACTATGTGGCCGACGGCTTTCCCGACCGCATCGTCGCCACGCCGGCGCAGGATGCGGCCACCGGGTTTGCGGTGGCCTGGCGCACCGATGCCAGCGTCAGCCAGCCCTGGCTGGAACTGGTGGTTGCCGGCGATTCGCCCGACCTGGGCACGCCGCGGCGCATCCGTGCCACCACGGCGACGCTGGCCAGCGAAAATGGCAGCTCGCACCATCACCGGGCCGAGATCGCCGGGCTCACGCCGGACACACTGTATGCCTACCGCGTGCAGGGCCACGACACCTGGGGCGCCTGGAATCAGTTCCGTACCGCTGCCACGGCGGACGCCCCGCTGACGCTGCTGTATTTCGGCGATACCCAGAACAAGAACCTCAGCCTGGTCTCGCGGGTGATCCGCCAGGCATGGCGCTCGGCGCCGGACGCGCGGCTTGCGTTGTTCGCCGGCGATCTGGTCAGCGGCAAGGACGGCCAGGACGACAACGAGTGGGCGGAATGGTTCGAAGCCGGGCGCTGGCTGCTCGAAGGCACGGCGGTGGCGCCGGCGCCGGGCAACCACGAGTATCACGAGGAAGGCGACGAGTCTCCGCAGGCGACCCGCACCCTGGGCAACCATTGGCCAGTGACCTTTGCATTGCCGCATAACGGGCCCTCGGCCACCGCGCGCACCAGCTACTGGTTCGATTACCAGGGCGTGCGCATTGCCGTGCTCGATGGCACCTCGGTGCTGGATCTGGGCACCGGCCCGGCGCAGGCGCAGTGGCTGGACAAGGTATTGGCCGACAACCCGCATCCGTGGTCGATCGTGCTCATCCACCAGCCGTTCTTCTCGCCACGTGCCGATCGCGAGAACGAAAAACTGGTGGAGCAGGTTTTGCCGGTGATTCGCCGGCACAAGGTGGATCTGGTGCTGCAAGGCCATGACCACACCTACGGCCGGCGCGGCGACCAGCCGGGGCAGGCAACGCCGGTATTCGTGGTGTCGGTGGCCGGGCCCAAGCAGTACCGCCTCTCGGACATGGCGCGCAAGACCATGCGGCCGGTGGGTGAAGACACCCAGTTGTATCAGGTGCTTCGACTGGACAGGCAGCGCCTGGTGTACGAATCGCGCACCGCCACAGGCCGCTTGTACGACGCATTCGAGTTGCAACGCGATGCACAGGGTGCAAAGCGGTTGATCGAGCATGTGCAGGGACGTATCGCCCCACGCACGTGTCCGCGCGAGGCGACGTTGAAAGGGCGGGCGGATCGGTGCTGGGAGTGACGTAAAGATGACAACGCGACGATTATTCGGGCGAATCGTCGTGATGAATGAGGGCGTTGTGAGGAAACTTCGTGCGCGCATAGATTCTTCGAATGACGCGCGGGCGTCCTATCAAAAAATGCGAATTACGTCACATTGATAATGTGGCTACGGTGGGTGTGCCGGACTCGTGTCCGTGACGCCCTGCAATGCAGTGCCACGGCGCAGGGTCCGGTTCCCCCAGCCCCACCGAGCCCTGCCCATGATTCCCCCGCTCTTTCACCTGACCGCACCGACCAAGCATCTGCTATGGGAGGAGCGCAGGATTTGCGACCGTTTGCAGCGCCTGCTGCCTGGATGGACGTGCCACCTCTGGGACGATGCCGATAATTCGGAACTGATGCGGCGTGCATTCCCGGAGTTTGCTGAGCATTACGAGCGCATCCGCTTCGGCGTGATGAAGGCCGATATCGCGCGCTGTGCCTATATGCATGCGCATGGCGGGTTTTACTTCGATACCGATTACAAACTGTTGCGTCCGCTGGCTGCGGACGTGCTGTCGCAGCAGTGCGTGTTGCCAATCGAAGAAGGCGCTCCGGGTCACGACGACTTCAAGATCGGCAATGCCGTGTTCGGCTCCGAAGCGGGCCATCCGTTCTGGCGCGCGTTCATCGAGCACATCTTCAACGTGCATGCGCCGGAAACGCTGGAGGACCACCGGCAGATTCCGATGATTTCCGGGCCGCGCGGGTTGACGCGTTTCTACAACGCGCACGCTGCACAGTTTGCGGGCATCGTGCTTCCGCCGCGCGATGCGTTCCACCCGGACCGCACCTGGTTCGGCCTGGGCCATCGTGGCGGCAAGGCCGCGGTGGGCTCGCACCTGTGCTGGGCATCGTGGCGGGGAAAATCGCCACGGCGCGCGGTGACCAACTATCTGCGGCGCAAGTTGAGTGCAGTGCCGATCTGAGCAGCAGCAGATAGGTGACGCCTTGGGTCTGACGCTGTGGCATTCAGTCATGCGAAAGGACGCGGACGTCATGTACTTCGCAGCGCAGCTTGCCATCACGCTGCGATGCGCGATGGCCGATCGGGCTGCACTGCCCTGATTGCCGGCCAGCACGATCGCAATCAGCTGTCACCCAAACCAAACGCTTCAACCCGCGTCACACCCACCAGGCGGGGCAGGCGCGTTACCACCAGGCCCGCATCGACTGCGCCGCAGCCGATGCGCACCCGCCCGGATCAGGCGGCCTCGGCCTGGGTCTGGCGCGGGCCTTCCTTCAATGCCCGTGCGATCAGGCCGACCAGCAGATCCAGTTCTTCTTCGTCCATCGCAAAATGCGGGGTGAAGCGCAGCGAATTCTCGCCGCCGTGGATCACGTTGACGCCGCGGTGGCGCAACCATTCTTCGGTAGAGCCGGCGCCGTAACACTTGAACTGCGGCGCCAGCTCACACGAGAACAGCAAGCCGGTGCCCTGGACCTTGGTGATCAGGCCGCCCAGCTCCGATTGCAGGGCCTGCAGCTTGGCAATCGCCTGCGCGCCGCGCGTGCGGATGTTGTCGCGCACCTGCGGGGTGAACAAGGCCAGCGTGGCGCAGGCCACGTCCAGCGCACGCGGGTTGGTGGTCATGGTGTTGCCGTAGGTGCCCTTGCGGTACACCTGCGCGGCGTGCTCGGTCACTGCCAGCACCGACAGCGGGTATTGCGCGGCGTTGAGCGCCTTGGAATAGGTTTCCAGATCCGGCGGGTCCAGCTGCTCGAAGCCCGGGTAGTCCACCACCGACAGCACGCCATGCGCGCGCAGGCCGGCCTGGATGGAATCCACCAGCAGCAGGCTGCCGTGCGCGCGGGTGAGCGCACGCGCGGCGGCATAGAACTCGGCCGGTAGCGCACGCCCTGGGTCGCCTTCGCCCATCACCGGTTCCAGGAACAACGCCTCGATGAACCAGTGATTGCGCGCCGCCTCGTCGAAGGCGCGCTGCAACGCGGCCACATCGTAGGGCGCGATCGCAATCACCGAGTCCTCGTCGCGATAGCTGGCCAGATATTTGCTGTAGGTCTTGCGGCTGGAGTCAGAATACAGGCCGGGGCGATCGGTGCGGCCGTGAAAGCTGCCCTTGACCACCAGGCGCTTGATGGTGGCGCCGGCATGCCGCGCGCCCGGGTCGGTGTGCAGCTTGGCGTTGGTATCCACGATGCGTGCGGCCAGGCCCACCGCTTCGGAACCGGAGTTGAGGCACATGAAGCGTGCGAACGGGCAGCCGCCGCGGCTGTGGCCGATCTCGGCGCGCAGGGCGCGGTCGAGCCGGCGCTGCGCCAGGCTGGGCGTCATCACATTGGCCATCACCTGCGGGCGCGCCATGGCTTCCAGCACCGGCGCCGGCGTGTGGCCGAAGCCCAGCATGCCGTAGCCGCCAGCGTCGTACAGCACCGCGCCCTTGAGCGTGATCACCCACGGGCCGCGTGCGGCCAGCGCCACGTAAGGCGTTACCGCGTCGTCGGCGTAGAAGTTGATGAAGCCGTCCTGCACCGCGCCGATCTGGGCGTCTTCGTCCAGGTCCAGCAGGTCGGCGGCCTCATCGCGCACCAGCGCGTATTCGGCGGCTGCCGCAGTGATGGCGTGTTGCAGGTCGGGGTGGTTGGCGGCCAGGCGCACGATGGCGGCATCGTCCAGGCCATCGGTCAGGCGGCGGCCGGCATGGGCACGCAGCGGGGCGAGCGGGGCGAGGACGGACATGGCGCATCTCCTGCAAGGTGGCGTTGTTCTTCTATTATCGGCAGAAGATCGGCGTTTGGCAGCGTGAATCTGGGCAAGAAGTACGGTATTTTCGGCGATTCGCCGAAACGAATGCGCATTGTGAAGATCACCCCATCCGACGAACGCCTGTTATCGCTGCTGCGCGAGGACGCGCGCGCCTCCACCGCGCAGATCGCGCGCCGGCTCGGGCTCTCGCGCACCACGGTGCAGAGCCGCATCGAAAAGCTCGAACGCGACGGCGTGATCAGCGGCTACACCGTGCGCACCCATGACGACTACGAGCAGGGCCGCATCCGTGCGCACATCCTGATCACCGTGCTGCCCAAGAAGATGCCGGCCGTGGTCAAGGCGCTGCGCGACATCCCTGAGGTGCGCCTGCTGCATTCGGTCAGCGGCGCCTACGACCTGATCGCCCTGGGGGTGGTGGGCGGGGTCAACGAGATGGACGTGCTCACCGACGCCATCGGCGCGATCGATGGGGTGGAGCGCACGACGACGTCGATCATTCTGTCGACGAAGTTCGAGCGGTGAGGGGAGCCGGGATTTGGCATTGGGGATTGGGGATTCGTAAAAGCGGGCAGGCTTGTGTCGTACACGTTCCGGCTAGCGGATCCTGCTTTTGCCAATCCCCAATCCCCAATCTCCAATCCCCGCCTCACTGCGAATCCCCAATCCCAATCTCCAATCCCCGCCTCACTGCGAATCCCAAATCCCGAATCCCGAATCCCGGCCGCAGTTACAATGCCCGGCTCCTCAGCCAACCAATCCTGCGGCCTTGAAGAAGTCCGATTTCCATTACGACCTGCCCGACGAACTGATCGCCCAGGCGCCGCTTGCCGAGCGCGCGGCCAGCCGGCTGCTGGTGGTGCCGCCGTCGCCGCAAGCACTGGCCGACCGCCAGGTACGCGATCTGCCGGAGCTGCTGCAGCCGGGCGACCTGTTGATCTTCAACGACACCCGCGTCATCCCGGCGCGGCTGTTCGGGCAGAAGGCCAGCGGCGGGCGGGTGGAGATCCTGATCGAGCGCCTGCTGGGCGAGCGCGAGGCGCGGGTGCAGATCGGCGCCAGCAAGTCGCCCAAGGCCGGCAGCCTGATCGCGCTGGACGCTGGTGGCCAGGCCGAGGTGCTCGGGCGCGACGGCGAGTTCTATCTGCTGCGCTTCGAGATCCCGACCCCGCTGGAACACTGGCTGCTGGAGGCCGGGCGCCTGCCGCTGCCGCCCTACATCCGCCGCGAGCCGGGTATCGAAGACCGCGAGCGCTACCAGACCGTGTTCGCGCGCGAAGTCGGTGCGGTCGCCGCGCCCACCGCCGGCCTGCATTTCGACGAGGCGCTGCTGGAACGCCTGCGCGCGCGCGGGGTGGAGTTCGGCCACGTCACCTTGCACGTGGGCGCCGGCACCTTCCAGCCGGTGCGCGTGGATGCGCTTGACCAGCACGTGATGCATAAAGAGTGGCTCAACGTCGGTGCCGCGCTGGTGGAGCAGGTGCGCCGCACGCGTGAGCGCGGCGGCCGCGTCATCGCGGTCGGCACCACCGTCGTGCGTTCGCTGGAAAGCGCCTGGCGCAAGACAGAGGCGGCCCCGGACGGCGAACTGCTGCCATTCGCCGGCGAAACCCAGATCTTCATCCTGCCCGGCTACCGCATCCGCAGCGTCGATGCGATGGTCACCAATTTCCACCTGCCCGAAAGCACCTTGCTGATGATGGTCTCCGCCTTCGCCGGCCGCGAGCGCATCTTCGCCGCCTACCAGCACGCCATCGCCCAGCGCTATCGCTTCTTTTCGTATGGCGATGCGATGTTGCTGTGGGGCAGGGATTGGGGATTCGGGAGTGGGGATTCGTAAAAGCGGAGGTTTGCTGCGCTTTCCGCTTCCGCCAAACTCGCTGCAGATTTCCCAAGTTTCAACGCACAGCCAGCGGCCATGTCGCCACGGCAATCAAGCATCAAGTGAGCGGGCTCGGACGTTGCCGCGGCCTTCCGCCCACCGCCGCAGCCGCTCTTGCCAATCCCAAATCCCGAATTCCAAATCCCGGCCCCTCAATGTCCCGACTCCAGTTCCAGCTCCAGACCACCGACGGCCATGCCCGGCGTGGGCGCCTGACCTTTCCGCGCGGCACGGTGGAAACCCCGGCGTTCATGCCGGTGGGCACCTATGGGTCGGTCAAGGGCATCCTGCCCGAGCAGATTCGCGCGCTGGGGGCGGAGATCATCCTGGGCAATACCTTCCACCTGTATCTGCGCCCGGGCCTGGAGGTGATCGGCGACCACGGCGGGCTGCACGGGTTTGCACGCTGGGACGGGCCGATCCTTACCGATTCCGGCGGTTTCCAGGTGTTTTCGCTGGCGCATCGCCGCAAGATCACCGAGCAGGGCGTGACCTTTTCCTCGCCCACCGACGGTGCGCGGGTGTTCCTGGGCCCCGAGGAGAGCATGAAGATTCAGAAGGTGCTCGATTCGGACATCGTGATGATCTTCGACGAGTGCACGCCGTACCCGGCCACCGAGGAGGTGGCGCGGCGCTCGATGGAGCTGAGCCTGCGCTGGGCGCAGCGCTCGCGCGATGCGCACGACGGGCTGGGCAACGATGCGGCGCTGTTCGGTATCGTGCAGGGCGGGGTGCATCCGGACCTGCGCAGCCGTTCGCTGGACGGCCTGCACGCCATCGGCTTCGATGGCTACGCGATCGGCGGGCTGGCGGTGGGCGAGCCCGAGCACGAGCGCAATGCCATGCTCGAACACCTGCACCCGCAGCTGCCGGCCGACCGCCCGCGCTACCTAATGGGCGTGGGCCGGCCCGAGGACCTGGTCGAGGGCGTGGCGCGCGGCGTGGACATGTTCGACTGCGTTATGCCCACCCGCAACGCGCGCAACGGCCACTATTTCACTTCGTTCGGTACCGTGCGCATCCGTAACGCCAAGTACGAGCGCGACCTGGACACCATCGAGCCGGGCTGCGGCTGCCATGCCTGCAGCAGCGGCTATACGCGCGCCTACCTGCGCCATCTGGACCGCTGCAACGAGATGCTGGCGCCGATGCTGGGCACGCTGCACAACCTCTGGTACTACGAAACGCTGATGGCCGACATGCGCGCGGCGATCGCCTCGGGAACCTTTGTGCAGTTCCGGCGGTCCTTCTATGCGGCACGCGGCGCCACCACGCCGCCGTTGCCGGGGGAACCCAGCTGAACCCTGCCGCCCGCGCCCTGGCGCGGACGCGTTGGAGCCTGCATGGCATAATTCCCGGCTGTTCCGCCCTGGCGGTACCTGAATAGCGAGTGGGCCCGTGGGCGCGCTGGCACCAAACTAGGATGCACTGAATGAATTTGCTCGATTTCCTGATCCCCGTCGCCCAGGCGCAAGCCACCGGTGGCGCGCCGGCAGCCGGCCCGATGGGTGGCCTGTCCACCTTTGCGCTGCCGATCATCCTGATTGCGGTCATGTACTTCCTGATGATCCGCCCGCAGATGAAGCGTCAGAAGGAGCACAAGTCGCTGCTGGACAAGCTGGCACGTGGCGACGAAGTCATCACCTCCGGCGGCGTTGCCGGCGTGATCACCGACATCGGCGACAACTTCATCAGCATCGAGGTGGCCGACAACGTGCGCATCCGCGTGCAGAAGAGCGCCGTGGGCCACGTGCTGCCCAAGGGCACGCTGAAGTCGGCCAGCTGAGTCGCGCCGTCGGCACTGTGGGCACCGGTCGGCGCGGCTGGCCGCTGCTCGAAAACGGCAGGGGCCGCTCGTACACTTGCGGCTCGCCGCGCTGCCGATGCCTGCAACCGCTGCGCACCACCTCGCTGCACCGCACTACCTGCAACACCACAGCTGCGCGCACCATCAGGCGGGCGCAGTCGGTGCACGAAGCCGTTCTGCGCCCCTCCGGCGTGCCGGCTCCGCGCACTGCTCGCATCCACCGGATGACCGCTCGCGACGCTGTATCGGCCGCTTGAAGTCGTTCTCACTGCTAGGCGCGGCGCCGGGATGGTGCAGCGCGGGACTGTCGCAATGCTCGAATTTCCTCGCTGGAAGTATTTCCTGATCCTGCTGGTGCTGGCGGTCAGCGCGCTGTATGCGCTGCCCAACATCTACCAGAAAGACCCGTCGGTGCAGATCACCGCCAGTCGTGGCGCGCAGCTCGACGACGCGTTGCGCAGCCGCATCGATGCCGAACTCAAGACCGCCGGCATCACCCCCAAGGCGGTGACCAAGGAAGGCGAGAGCCTGATGGTGCGCCTGCCCAACCTGCAGGCGCAGACCCGTGCTAACGACGTGCTGCGCCAGCAACTGGGCGAGAACTACACGGTGGCGCTGAACCTGGCGTCCACCGTGCCGGAGTGGCTGGCCAAGCTGGGCGGCCGGCCGATGGTGCTGGGCCTGGACCTGGTCGGCGGCGTGCACTTCGCCATGCAGGTCGACCAGAAGGCGGCGGTGGAAAAGCGCATCGACGGCTTTGCCGAAGACATCCGCACCACCTTGCGTGACGGCCGCATCGCCTATCGCTCGGTCGAGCGCCGCGGCGACAACAGCATCCAGGTCAGCCTGGGCGAGGGCGCCAGCGCCGATGCCGCACGCGTCGCACTGGCCAAGGCGCAGCCGCTGCTGACCTACGACGTCAGCGGGCAGACCATTTCGGTGAAGGTGCCGGAAGCCGAGCTCAAGCAGATCGCCAGTGGCGCGATCGAGCAGAACCTCACCACCTTGCGCAATCGCGTCAATGCGCTGGGGGTGTCCGAGCCCACCATCCAGCGCCAGGGCGATGACCGCATCGTGGTCGAACTGCCCGGCCTGCAGGACACCGCCGAGGCCAAGCGCCTGATCGGTGCCACCGCATCGCTGGAATTCCGCGCGGTGGTCGAAGGCAATGCCGAAGACGCCGTGCGCAGCGGCACCATCCCGCCGGAAGCCAAGGTCTACCGCGTACGCGATACCGGCGCGCCGGTGTTGCTCAACAAGCGCGCGCTGGTGACCGGCGACCAGATGGTCAGCGCCTCGGTCAGCACCGACCAGAACGGCATGCCCGCAGTGGCGGTGACGCTCAACAACGTGGCCGGCCAGCGCATGTTCGACTACACCAGCGCCAACGTCGGCAAGCTGATGTCGGTGGTCTACATCGAGCGCATTCCCACCGTGACCATGGTCGACGGCAAGGAAGTGCGCAGCGTGCGGGTCAAGGAAGAGGCCCTGTCGCCAACCCGCATTGCGGGTGTGTTCGGCAAGAACTTCCAGACCACCGGGCTGGAAAAGACCGAAGCGGAAAACCTGGCCAAGCTGCTGAAATCCGGCTCGCTGGCCGCGCCGATGGACTTCGTCGAGGAATACGTGATCGGCCCCAGCCTGGGTGCGGAGAACGTGGAGCGCGGCGTCACCGCGGTGATCTACTCGTTCCTGTTCACGCTGGTGTTCTTCACCGTCTACTACCGCGTGTTCGGTGCGATCACCTCGGTGGCGCTGCTGTTCAACCTGCTGATCGTGGTGGCGGTGATGTCGCTGTTCGGCGCCACCATGACGCTGCCGGGATTTGCCGGTTTGGCCTTGTCGGTCGGCTTGTCGGTGGACGCCAACGTGCTGATCAACGAGCGTATCCGCGAGGAATTGCGCCTGGGCGTGCCGCCCAAGTCGGCGATTGCGGCAGGTTACGAAAAGGCCGGCGGCACCATCCTCGACGCCAACCTCACCGGGTTGATCGTGGCGGTGGCCCTGTACGCGTTCGGTACCGGCCCGTTGAAGGGTTTTGCGCTGACCATGATGATCGGTATCTTCGCCTCGATGTTCACCGCGATCACCGTGTCGCGTGCGCTGGCGGTGCTGATCTATGGCAGCCGCAAGAAGCTGAAATCCGTCGCCATCTGAGATGCGAGCCTGGCCCCGGCCCGTGCAGCCCGCTGCGCAGGGCCGGGGGATGAATCCCTTCGCAAGCGTCTGCGTCCTGACGATGCAGACGTCTTAAACGGAAGCTCTTTTCCATGAAATTGTTCCCGCTCCATCTCATTCCCAACGACACCAAGATCGACTTCATGCGCCTGCGCAAGCCGGTGCTGATCCTGATGCTGGTGCTGGCGATCGCCTCGGTCGGCATCGTCATCGGCAAGGGTTTCAACTACGCCCTGGAATTCACCGGCGGTACGCTCGTGCAGACCAGCTTCCAGAAGACGGTGGACGTGGACCAGGTGCGCGAGCAGCTGGCCAGGGCCGGCTTCGAGAATGCGCAGGTGCAGAACGCGCGCGGCGGCAACGAGGTGATGATCCGCCTGCAGGCCCGCGAGCAGCACAATAACCGCGACGATGCGGCCCGCACGGTCGCCGAAGAAGTGCGCAAGGCGGTGAGCACCGAGCAGAACCCGGCCACCGTGCAGCCGGGCGAGTTCGTCGGCCCGCAGGTCGGCAAGGACCTGGCCTTGAACGGCGTGTACGCCACGGTGTTCATGCTGGTGGGCTTCTTGATCTACATCGCGTTCCGCTTCGAGTGGAAGTTTGCCGTGGTGGCCAGCCTGACCGCGTTGTTCGACCTGCTGCTGACGGTGGCCTACGTGTCACTGACCGGCCGCGAGTTCGACCTGACCGTGCTGGCCGGCCTGCTGTCGGTGATGGGCTTTGCCATCAACGACATCATCGTGGTGTTCGACCGCGTGCGCGAGAACTTCCGCGCCCTGCGCGTGGAGCCGCTGGAAGTGCTCAATCGCTCGATCAACCAGACGCTCTCGCGCACGGTGATCACCGCGGTGATGTTCTTCCTGTCGGCGATGGCGCTGTACATCTACGGCGGCGAGTCGATGGAAGGCCTGGCCGAGACGCACATGATCGGCGCAGTGATCGTGGTGATCTCCTCGGTGATCGTCGCGGTGCCGATGCTGAGCATCGGCCCGTTCGCGGTGACCAAGCAGGACCTGCTGCCCAAGGCCAAGGACGTGGAGGCGCTGGCGCGTCGTCCTTGATCGGTTGGCAAAAGGTCTGACGAAAAAACCGCGCATTGCGCGGTTTTTTCGTTTGTGGTGGTGGACGTTGTGCGTGCACGGTTGTGCGCTGTAACGCCACTACGCAAGATCTTGAGCACTCGGGATCTCGTCGGATACGTGATGCCGATCGATACGCAATACTTCGCGGTGAGAAACAACAGCGCCGCCAACGCCGGGTTCTGTGTGCCTGCAGACACCTGCGCATCGGTCGCCAAGCGGGTGAGGATCGCCTCGGTCTCCGCCTGGCCCATCTACGCCGGATGGCGCTTGCCGTTGGCCAGGATGAAGCGCTGTATCCAGCTCAAATAGGCCTGCTCGGTACTCAGGCTGTAGTGCGGAACCCGTAGGCGGTCGCGCACCTGATCGAGTAGCCAGAGCGCTGCACGTGCTGTTACGCCCCTGTTTTTGGGGGTGTATCTCATACGCCTGCGTCCTTGCTGGATAACGCCGCAGGCATCCGCATGGTCGCGGTCGCTTGCCATCGTGCAATCCCTTGACCCCGACTAGGATTTGCTGCGTTCACAAAGCGCCAGCGATCGAAGATACTCAGCGCAACACCGCATTTCGGCGGTCCAATAGTTGTTAGGCCGCTAAAATGAATTCACAGCATCTTCTCACAGTCACTGTACTCGCAGCATTGCTATCAGCCTGCACTCAAGCCTCCGAAAGCAATCAGCAGAAGAAGCTACCTCTACCAAACACAAAGAGAGAATGTGTGGGTCGTGGTGGCGACTGGGTAGACCCAACACCAACGACCATCGTGAGCGGATGCATTCTTATGGCGACGGACGGTGGAAATACCTGCTCAAAGTCTGCAGACTGTCAACGCGAATGCATCGAAACTGAGAGGGGGAATGTGTGTGCTGACTCTGTAAGCGGGTGTTTCAAACCGACGGGCCGTGGCACGTCTACGCAGTGTGTCTTCTAGGCACACGGCCTAACAATTCATTCAAGCCGACCCCGCTTCCGCGTCGGCTTAATTCAGGCGTTAGGCCGTAGCGGAGTAAGTGCGTTTGTGGTTGCCGCTTCGGTGAGTTCACTGGCTTGCATACGGTCGGCTCCGGACAGCAGTCATCACCGTTGTTGGTGGCGGTAGGTTCTGTGCTTCGCCGACAAACGTTGTCGCCATGCTGGGGTCATTGCACTTGGCTTCGGTGTCACCACGCGCCGCTGCATCACTGGCAAGCTCCATCCCGCAAGCTGTGGCACAATCGGTCCAGGCGTCAGTGCTAGGGAGCATGGTTGCACCATCCAACCTTTGCGGCCACTCACTGCCTAACAACTCATTCAAGCCGGAGTTGCTTCGCAACTCGTCTTAATTTAAGCGTTAGGCCGCAGAGAGGAATTCTTGTGACCAAAGGCTCCAAAGCTCGCCTCGTTTATTTCGCGCTTGCCTTGGTTAGCATTTTCTTACTTGGCTTAGCAACACCCTGGCTCAAAACCTTTGGCTCCACCGTGTACATCTCGGCTTCCTGTGCGTATCTTGCTGGACTGTGGGTCGGGCTAAACTGGGTCGCGCACCGTGTTAGTGCCAAGGCAAGTTCTTAGTCGCATGCAGCTTTCCCACGCAGCGCCGCAGCCTAACAATTCATTCAAGCCGACGCCGCCTCGCGGCGCGGCTTAATCCAGGCGTTAGACCCCAATGATCGAGCGTATGACTCATGAGCAGTATGTACTGTCCGCCCGTCGGCAAGCTTTTGAGATAGCTTCGGGCATTCTCTCTGGTGAGGTGCCCATCTTGGAGGGGTGCCACTCGCTTGCCGGGCTTCGCCGGGAGGTCGAGGTAGAGGATCTTGATCCTGACTTTCTCACCTTCGGCATGATCTCGTCTGAAATCGATGCTCTGCCTATTGGATCTATCCGGGCGCGCTGGGCCCCAGAGGCTTTGGCAGAGCTGGAGCCGGACATGCAGTCCGCAATTGCGTGGGCAACACTGCAAGCACTACCGGCGTGCGACTCGCTGGTGCGGCGGTTCGGAGCCTGATATTTCATTCGAGCCGAAGTTGCTTGGCAACTCGGCTTAATTCAAGTGTTAGGCTGCACATGCGAGCAAACCTTTATCTGACAGTTCTTTCTCTGGCTACGTTGGCGGGCTGCGCTTCCACTCAGGCTCCGGGGGATGCCTATCGCGGTGAGTATTTCTACAACTTCGAGACCGCCGCTTTTACACCCGAAGGCAGTTCGGAGCAATGGTGCGTCAACTCTGCCAAGCTCAAGGACGCAGAAGTACCGGCCAATGGTTCTCCCGGTGGCCCTTGGGGCACCGCTGACATAGTTGTACGGGGCACACTCAGTCCAGAGGGGAATTACTGCAATCTCGGCGCTTACAAGCGCTTCTTGGAGATCACTGAGATCATTAGCATCAGCAACAAGCGCAGGGTCGCGCCGTGAGTATGCGCCCTAACAATTCATTCAAGCCGACGTTGCTTCGCTACGCGGCTTTATTCAGGCGTTAGAGCACACGTGAGATTCCCGGCACCCACAAATGAAGAGATTGCCGAGGTGGACAGCACCGTTGGCTATCCGCTCCCTTCCGTGCTCCTTGAGCTTTTACGCTAAACGTGGCAATGGCGGATTTGGCCCGGACTATGGCTTGCTCGGTTTAGGTTCCGGCCATCTGACGGACCAAGGTGCCAATGCTCTTAGCCTCTACAGCATGTTCAGCCAGCCAGATCAAGATGATCCAGGTCGGGCTTGGCCCAAGCACCTGCTTCCTATTCTTCACGTTGGCTGCGCCATCCACTACTGCATAGACTTGGCTGCGCCGGACAATCCTGTCGTTGTATTTGACCCAAATGGGTTTGGCCCCGGGGACAACTGGCAAGGTGCTTTCTCAATGGCTTACCGGAAGCTGGAGTCTTGGCTGGATGGGCTCTAACAATTCTTTCAAGCCGAACTTGTCCGCCGATACGCCAAGTCGGCTTAACTCAGGTGTTAGGACCCATGTCCGCCATCCGCGCTCTCAGGTTTCTGGCTGCGGTCTGTCTCCTTTGCGGCTGCAGTTCGTGGCGCGATTGGCAGATGGAGAAAAGTCTGGCGCAGTCTCAGGCCGCTGCTCTTGCAAAGATTGATCAGGAGCAGTGCAGGGCTGACGGCGGCTTCGTCCGTGGCGTTGGAATGTTTGGTACTCCCGCCTGCGTCAAGCCTTTTTCATCTGCTTGGATAAGTCGGAATGCCAGGGAATGTGCAAGGCGCCAGAGCATGCCGTTGTTGGTTCTCACTCAACTGGTACCTGTCAAGTGGGCACCCATGACATCTACGGGTGCTATGAAAAGATCGAGAGGGGCACGGTTGTCGCGGGCGTTTGCCTTGACTAGCCTGGGTCCCAACAATTCGTTCAAGCCGAAGCTACTTCGTGGCTCGCCTTAATTCAGGCGTTAGCACTCATGTCCAAACTTCTCGCAACCGTTGCCCTCATTCTCAGCAGCGCACTCCTTGCAGTGCCGGTTGCCGGTGCAGACAGAGCGTGCACTCCTGGCATTGCCTGGTCGGACGTGCCGCCAAAACTTCGCGCACAGATTGCTCAGGCGGTTGGTGGAGAGATTTCTCCTAAAGACGGACCGTTCAACTCCACGGACGTTGTACGGGATTCTGCGCCTCATGCCCGTTTCTTTGGTGCCTGCCGCGACTCAAGACTGTGGACAGTCGCCGTAGAGCGCGGTGGTATCGGGTACCACCTGCAGGTATTCAAGTTCTCTGGTAGCGCCTTGACTGATCAGTGGACGACGTTTGTTCCACCTGGTGGCTTCACACCGGGGATATTGGCTCTTCCGCATGAGCGCTAACAATTCACTCAAGCCGACGCCGCTCCGCGGGGCGGCTTAACTCAGGCGTCAGGCAGTGGTGGATCACTCCAGCTTCGGCATCCGCTGTCGCGTGCTCTTACTGGTCAGCGACTGGCTTGCGCGACCGGGTAGGCCGATGAAGCCTCATTCCGTGCAATTGCTCACCGACGTGGCTCATCGAACTCGTCGGCCACATCCGGCAAATGCCCAGGCCAACCGAATCGACGCAATGCGCTGCACTGCAGTCAGATGCAACGCACCCGCCACTCACTTCAGGCAGTGGTGGCGGCCAAGCGTGCGCGTAACGCGCAGCTTCTCGACGGGTCACAGATTCCAATCGATCCGCATGCCCGCAATCAGCGCGTTCTTCAGATCGTTGGTACGGGTGGGTTCATTGAACTGGTCGGGGTTGATCACGTAGTGCAGGTTCGGGGCGATGCGCAGGCGCTTGGTGACCTGGATGCCGTAGCTGAGCTCCATCATGATCTGGTTGTCGGCCGGGGTGCCGGTGCCGCCGGCAGAGGCGCGCGCCAGGCGCAGGTTTTCCAGGGCCTCGTCGCTGTATTTCTGCTGGGTGATGACAAAGGCGATGTTGTCCTGCGGGCGGCTGGCGAAGGTGCCTTTCTGTACCAGGCCCAGTTGCACGAAGTGGTCTTCGATCGCCTGGCCGCCGGTGCTCTTGAGGACGGCGGCAAAGACGGTCAGGCCCTGGGTGCCGGATGGGTCGGGGTTGGTGACCTGTTGTTCGAAACGGCCGAACAGGCCCGAGCGGCCCTGCTTGTTTTCATAGCCCAGGCCACTGAGCACGGCGGGGTTGCCGTTGCGGTCGCGCAGCGGGTCGGTGTAGTCGGAGTTGTCCTGCCAGCCGCCGAGTTCGTACATCGCCGCCAGCGTACCGTCGCCGCCCTTGTTCTTATAACCAATGGCGTAGGGCACCACCACGCCGGTGGTGTCGTCGGTGCTCCACTTCAAACCGTGCTGGCCGTCCTGTGCCTGCACCGGGTTCACTTCATACGCGCCCACATGCACATAGACCTTGGGCGTGACCCAGGCGGTGGCGTGTGCGGCCCAACTGGAGACCGGCCAGTAGGTGAAGTTGCTGGTGCGGAACACGAAGGTGGGGTTGCCGCAGGCGGAGTTGCCCTGGAAGTACTGGCACAGGTCCGAGCCAAGGAAGTGGATGTTGGCGACGCTGCGGCCGGCTTCCAGTTCCAGGCGGTCGTTGAAGAGTTTTTGCAGCAGGGTGAAGTTGGCCAGGCGCGTGCCCTGGCCGCCGTAGATTTCCTGCACCGAGGTGCTGTTGCCGATGCTGCTGTTGGACAGGTTGGTGCCGTGGCGGTTGGTCACGTACAGCTTGACCATGGCGCCATTCCAGCCGAACAGGCGGTCCATGTCGACATCGGTGCCGACCATCAGCTGGCCGGCGTAGGCGTCGCCGTTCTTGCGGCCGCCGTCGATCATCGAGGCGGCTTCGCCGGTGTAGCCCAGCTTGAGCTTGAAGGCATCGGCGGCATCCTGCGCGTGGGCAAAGGGGGCCAGCGCCATGGCAAGCGACAGGCACAGCAGACGATGGGAAGCGCGGTGGGAGAGCAGGGCGGACATGGCAGGACTCCGAACAAAGAGGGCGTGGCCGAGGTGGCGAACGCGACAGCAAGGGCATGGGCAAGCCGCTGGCGGCGCGCGATCACTACGCGGCGCGGCGGTAACAGCAAGCAGGGGTGACGCGCGTCCGGCGCGTCGGATGCGGCGGCAGATGCCTGCCGCCGCGGGTTGGCTCAGGCGACGACGTCGGCCACCGGTTGCTTGAGCACGCGCAGGGCGATGGCAGTGACCACCACGCCGGCCAGCAAGGCCAGCACATACATCGCCAGGTGGGTCACGGCATTGGGAATCAGCAGCACGAAGATGCCGCCATGCGGAGCCTTCAGTTCGGCGCCGACCGACATCGAGATCGCGCCGGCCACCGCCGAGCCGATCACCAGTGCCGGGATCGTGCGCAGCGGGTCGCGCGCGGCATACGGAATCGCCCCTTCGGTGACGAAAGCCAGGCCGAGCACGCCGGCGGCGGTGGCCGAGCCGCGTTCTTCCAGGGTGAAGCGGTTGCGGAACACCCAGGTGGCCAGCGCGATACCCAGCGGCGGGGTCATGCCGGCCACCATGGCGGCGGCCATCGGCGTATAGACCTGGCTGGCGATCAGGCCGGTGGAAAACGCATAGGCGGCCTTGTTGACCGGCCCGCCCATGTCGAAGGCCATCATGCCGCCAAGCAGCAGGCCCAGCAGCAGCGCGCTGCTGCCCTGCATGCCACGCAGCCAGGCGGTGAGCCAGGCCAGCAAGTCGGCGACCGGCTGGCCGAACACGTACATCATCGCCAGCCCGACCAGCAGGGTGCCCAGCACCGGCAGGATCAGCACCGGCTTGAGCCCTTCCAGGTTGCGCGGCAGCTTGATGTAGCGGTTGAGCGCGGCCACGCCGTAGCCGGCGATGAAGCCGGCGATGATCCCCCCGAGAAAACCGGCATTGAGGTTGGCGGCGACCAGGCCGCCGATCATGCCGGGCGCGATGCCGGGGCGGTCGGCGATGGAGTAGGCGATATAGCCGGCCAGCGCGGGCACCATCAGGGTGAAGCCGGCCTTGGCGCCGATCTGGAACAGCGACCAGGCCAGCGTGCCCTGGTGCGCGTCGTCGCCGGCGTAGATGCCGCCGAGTGCAAATGCCAGCGCGATCAACAGGCCGCCGGCAGTGACGAATGGCAGCATGAACGACACGCCGGTCATCAGATGCTTGTAGGCGCCGGTGCGGCCGTTGCCCTTGCTCGCGGTGGCGCTGGTGGCGGTGCCGGTGGCAGGTGCCGCGCCGCCGTGCACGCTGGCTTCGGCCAGTGCCTTGTTGATCAGCGCCGGGCCATCGTTGATCGCCGGCTTGGTGCCGCTCTTGAACAAGCGCTTGCCAGCGAACCGGGCCAGGTCGACCTCGCGGTCGGCGGCGATGACGACGACATCGGCCGCGCGGATTTCGTCATCGGTCAGCGCGTCCTGCGCGCCGACCGAGCCCTGGGTTTCCACGCGCATCTGATAGCCCAGCTTCTTGGCAGCCTGCTGCAGCCCTTCGGCGGCCATGAAGGTGTGCGCGATGCCGGTGGGGCAGGAGGTGATGGCCACGATGCGCTTGCTGCCGGTGCCGGAGGCTGCCGACCCGGCGGCCGAGGCGGGCACGGCCAATTGACCGACCGCTGCGGCCGGGTCGTCTAGCACGGCACCCAGGCTCAGGTGCAGCAACTGTGCGTCGCCGAAGCGCGCGCTGTCGGCATCGGCATCGCCGACCACCAGGACCTGGGTGGCCGCGCTGGTCAGCTCGCTCGGCAAGGCGCCGAGCACGCCCTGGTCGCTGCGGATCTCGATCGTCACGCTGCGCCCGGCGGCGGTAGCCGCACGGCGCAGCGCTTCGGCCGCCAGGACGGCTTCGGTACTGCGTTCGCCGGCGGCGATGACCACGATGGAAGAGGACATGGCAAGACTCCTGCTGTATTGCGGTCGCCGGTGTGGCCGGCGGGGGAATTCGATGGGTTAGGCGTGCGTGCGACGCGTGCCGGGCGTGCCATTGGTCGCTGTGCGCCGTGCGCGTGGCGACCTGCGGTCGGGCCGCACCTGCAGGGACCGGCTCACGACACGGTCTCGATCACGACCTCGGCGGCGGCACGCCGCACGCCGTCGGCGGTGAGTCGGCGTGCGTCGCCGCTTTCCAGCCGGCACATCGAGAACGCCGTGGCCAGCCGCGCGCACTGCGCCAGGTCGGTGGCGGCATCCAGCAGCGCTGCCGCCAGCCCGGCCACCATCGCATCGCCGGCACCGACGCTGCTGCCCCGGGCCAGGCGCGGGGGGCGCGCGATCAGGCGCTGGTCGCGCTGCACGAACAGGGCGCCGTCGGTGCCCATCGAAATGACCACCAGCTGGATGCCGCGCGCGAGCAGTTCGTGCGCGGCGGCGCCAAGCGCGGCCCGGTCGGTCAACGGCCGGCCGGTCCAGGCTTCCAGTTCGTGCCGGTTGGGCTTGACCGCATACGGCAGTGCGTCGCGTGCGGCATCCAGGGCGGCCACCAGCGGCGCGCCGCTGGTATCGAGCAACACCCGCGCGCCGGCCGCGCTGGCCTGGGCCTGCAATCGCGCCCAGCTGTCGGCCGGCAGGCCGGCCGGCAGGCTGCCGGACAGCACCACCGGCAGGCCGGGGCGCAGCAGCGGTGCAAGCTGATCGACTACGCCTTGCAGGTGCGCGCCGCGCAACTGCAGGCCGGGCAGGTTGATGTCGGTGGTGTCGTTGCTGCGCGCTTCCACCAGCTTGAGATTGGTGCGGGTTTCGCCTGATACACGCTGGCAGTGATCGACGATGCCGCGCTCGCGGAACAGCGCTTCGAACACGCCGGCATTGCCGCCGCCGAGCACGCCGAGCGCGGCGACCTGACACCCCCAGTCGGCCAGGCAGGCGGCCACGTTGATGCCCTTGCCGCCGGCATCATTGCGCACGCTGCTGGCGCGATGCACGGCGCCGGGTTGCAGGCTGTCGAGCTGGATGGTCTGGTCGATCGCCGGGTTCAGCGTGACCGTGATGGCGTGCAGGCTCATGCCGCGTCCTCGCGCTTGGCTTCCAACGCGCGCACCTGTTCGGCGGTTTCGCAGTTCAGCGCCTGCTCGGCCAGTTGCTGCAGCTGGTGCATCGAGGCACCACGCAGGCGCGCCTTCACCGCCGGGATATCGTTGGGCGTCATCGACAGTTCCTGTACGCCCAAGCCAGCCAGCAGGCTGGCGCCAAACGCATCGCCGGCCAGGCCGCCGCACACGCCGACCCAGCGGCCGTGCTTGCGTGCGCCTTCAATGGTGCTGCGGATCATGCGCAGCACCGCCGGGTGCAGGCTGTCGGCCTCGGCGGCCAGTTCCGGGTTCTGGCGGTCGATCGCCAGCACGTACTGGGTGAGGTCGTTGGTGCCGATCGAGAAGAAGTCTGCATGGCGCGCCAGCACGTCGGCCTGGGCGGCGGCGGCCGGCACCTCGATCATGATGCCGATCGGCACTTCCGGAGCGTCCAGTTCGGCGCGGATGCGTGCGCAGATGTCGCGCAGGGCGATCAGCTCCGGCACCGAGGTGATCATCGGGAACATGATCGACAGCCGCGCCCTGTCCTTGGCGGCACGGTACAGCGCACGCAGCTGCGGCTCCAGCAGGTCGGGGCGGCGCAGCAACAGGCGCGCACCACGCACGCCCAGGAACGGGTTTTCTTCGTGCGGCAGTTCCAGATGTGCCACCTGCTTGTCGCCGCCGATATCCAGCGCACGCACGATCAACGGGCGGCCGTCCAACGCCTGCGCCATCGCCAGGTAGGTGGCGTGCTGTTCGTCTTCGCTGGGGGTACGTCCGCTTTCCAGGAACAGGAATTCGGTACGCATCAGGCCCACGCCTTCGGCGCCCTGGGTCAGCGCCATCGCCACCTGGTCGGGCAGGTTGACGTTGGCACCGATGTCGATGTGGTGGCCATCGGTGGTTGCGGCCGGCAACGCGCGCTGCGCGGCTTCGCGCTCGCGGATGGCCTGCTGCTCGGCGATGTGGGTGCGGGCCGCGTCCAGATCCAGCTCGGAGGGGTTGAGGTACAGGCGCCCGCTGCTGCCGTCGATGATGGCGGTGGCGCCGTCTTCGATATCCAGCAACTGGCCGCCGGCAGCGACCAGCGCCGGCAGGCCCAGGGTGCGCGACAGGATCGCGGTATGCGAGGTCGGCCCGCCCTGCGCGGTGGCCAGGCCAAACACGCGGGCGGTATCCAGATTGGCGGTGTCCGAGGGCGACAGGTCGCTGGCCAGCAGGATGCACGGCTGCTCGGGCAGGTCGGTCAGCCCGGCGCCGGCAGCGGCCGGGTCGAGCTGGGCCAGCACGCGGCGGCCGACATCGCGCAGGTCGGCCGCGCGGCCGGCCAGCACCGGGTTGCCCAGCGCGGCCAGGCCGGAGGCCATCTGTTCCACCGCCTGATGCCACGACCACGCCACGCCGTGGCCTTCGACCATCAGCTGGCAGGTGCGGGTGATCAGGTCGGTGTCGTTGAGCAGTTCGGCCTGGGCCTTGAAGATGGCCGCGTCCGAGGCGCCAAGGCGGCGCTGGGTGTCGTCCTGGATGGCCGCCAGCTGCTGGCGGGTGCGGGTCAGCGCGTCGTGCAGCAATGCGCCGCCATCCCCCAGACCCACCGGTTGATCGGCCACTTCGGTTTGCGCGGCGCGCAGGCGGTGCACGATGCCGATCGCCACGCCCGGGCTGGCGCCAATCCCGACGATGGTCGGCTGCGCCTGTGGCGGGGTCCAGCCGACCACCGGGGCGGCGCGGCGCTGCGCGGCACGCTCGGCGTCGGCCTTTTCCTGCGCGGTCAGGCTGTCCATCACGGCGCGCAGGCGCTTGAGCAGGGCGGGTGCATCAGCGCCTTCGGCCGAAACGGTGATGCTGTCGCCGGCACGCAGGCCCAGCTGCAACAGGCCGACCAGGCTCTTGGCATCGGCGGCCTGGTCGCCGGCACGCACTTGCGCCCGCGCGGAGAAGCCGCGGGCGGTCTCGGCCCAGCGGGTGGCCGGGCGGGCGTGCAGGCCGCTGGGATAGGCAATGGTCCACTCGAAGCGTTCGGCCAGGTCGCTGGCGGGCGCGGCGCTGGCGTCCGGCGCGCGGTCGCCGGTGAGCGCGGCCACGATGACGGCGGGGTCGTCGGTGCTGAACAGCGCTTCCAGCTGGGCCGGGTCCTGGATCAGCCGGGTCAGGCGGCGCAGCAGGGTGATGTGGGTGTCGGACTGGGCGGCAATGCCGACCACCAGGCGGGTGGTCTGGCCGGGGTTCCACTCCACGCCGTCGCGCAGCTGCAGGACGGCGATGCCGTCGCGGCGCACCAGATGGCGGTCGTCGCCCACCCCATGCGGGATGGCCAGGCCGTGGCCCAGGAACGTGTTCGCCAGGCCTTCGCGGCGGCGCATGCTGGCGTCGTAGCCGGGCGCCACGCAGCCGGCGGCCACCAGCAATTGCGCGGCCTGGGCAATGGCATCGTCCTTGTCGCGGGCCTGCGCATGCAGACGGATGAGCTCGGGAGTCACGGGGGCAGGCGACGGAGAGGACAAGGCGGGCTCCGATTGGGGGATCAGGCTGGGAAGTATAGTGGGAACGTTCCCACGTTTCAGGTCAATGTGCGGTGCACAAAATCCTTGTAGTGCTTTCGGGTTAGGATCAGAGGCGAGACCGCACCTGGGTCAGGTGCGCAAATGGAGCGGGAACGGTCCCAGTGAGTATCAGCATCAATGACGTGGCCCGGGTGGCCGGTGTGTCCAAATCCACGGTCTCGCGCGCCCTGGGTACCGGGCCGGTGAGCGAGGAGGTGCGGGCCAAGGTCGAGGCCGCCGTCCGCCAGACCGGCTATCGCCCCAACCTGATGGCGCGACGGCTGCGCTCCCAGCAGTCCGGCATCCTGGGCGTGATTGTGGCCGACATCCGCAACCCGTACTTCACTGCGCTGATCCGCTCGGTGGAAGAGGTCGCTTACCGTGCCGGTATGCGCGTGACCCTGTGCAATACCGATGAAGATCCCGAGCGCGAGGCGCTGTATCTGGAGCTGATGCAGGAAGAACGCATCACCGGGCTGATCTTCGCGCCGACCCGGGTCACCGTGGGGCGCATGCACGAACTGGCCCTGGATTACCCCACCGTGCTGGTCGACCGTGCCGGCCCCGGCAGCCGCTACGACAGCGTGGTGCTGGACAACGCCGCGGCCATGGGCGAGCTGGTGGCGCATCTGCAGGGGCAGGGCTACCAGCGCATCGGCGGGTTGTTCGGCAGCACCAGCACCACGGCGGCCGAGCGCCGCGACGGTTACCTGGCCGCGATGCGCGCGCAAGGCCTGAGCCCGGATTACCGCGAAGTGGCACCCACCGCCGAGGCGGCCATTGTCGAGCTGGAGCGGTGGCTGGCCAACGATGACCGCCCCGAAGCGATTGTCACCAGTAACAGCCTGCTGTTGATGGGGGCGCTGAAGGCCGCCCGCACCGCCGGTCTGCGCCTGCCCGACGACCTGGCCCTTGCCGGGTTCGACAACGAGCGCTGGACCGATCTGGTCGAGCCGGGCATCACCGTGGTCGAACAGCCGGTCGAAGACATGGGCCGCGCGGCGATGTCGCTGCTGCTCGAGCGGCTGAGCAACCCGCAATTGCCGATCCGCCGCATGGTCATGACCGGGCGCTGCGTGGTGCGCGGCTCCACCGGCGCGCGCCCGCGCACCTAGCCGCCGTCGTCGTAGGAGCGCACCCGGGCGCGATCGGCGTCACCGGTACAGCCCATCGCGCCCGGGTGCGCTCCTACAACGGCATGACGGTTGTGCGATCGCGCTGTGCGGGCATTGCCCGAGCACGGCTTTTCACCAATCCCCCCATCGTAGGAGCGCACCCGGGCGCGACGGGCGTTACCGGTCATGCCCGTCGCGCCCGGGTACGCTCCTACGGGACACCGCTGTTGCGCAACAAAAAAAAGCCCCGGCATTGCCGGGGCTTTTCGTTCTACGCCCTGTCCGGGATCAACGATCCGGGCGATGCGTGCCTGAGTCGTTCTGTGCGACCAGATATTCCTTGGACTGCTCGTCCAGCTTGTCGCCCAGCATGCGGCGTACCACCACGAAGAACAGCGGGATGAAGATCACGCCGAGCACGGTGGCGAACACCATGCCGCCGATCACGCCGGTACCGATGGAGTGACGCGAGTTGGCGCCGGCACCGGTGGAGATGGCCAGCGGCAACACACCCAGGATGAACGCGAACGAGGTCATCAGGATCGGGCGGAAACGCAGATGCGCCGCTTCCAGGGTAGCCTCGCGCAGGGTCTTGCCCGCCGCGCGCTGCTCCACCGCAAATTCCACGATCAGGATCGCGTTCTTCGCGGCCAGACCAATGACGGTGATCATGCCGATCTTGAAGTACAGGTCGTTCGGCAGGCCGCGCAGCATCGAGAACACGATTGCGCCCAGCACGCCGATCGGCACCACCATCAGTACTGCCACCGGAATCGACCAGCTCTCGTAGAGTGCGGCCAGGCACAGGAACACCACCACCACCGACAACGCCAGCAGCAGCGTCGCCGCGTTACCGGCAATGATTTCCTGGTACGACATGCCGCTCCAGTCGAAACCGAAGCCCGGTGGCAGGTCGTTGTTGACGATCTCTTCCATCGCCGTCATCGCCTGACCGGAACTGCCGCCGGGCGCCGGGTTGCCGACGATGTTGACCGCCGAATACCCGTTGTAGCGGTTCAATGCCGGCGATGCGTAGGTCCATTCGGCCTTGACCACATTGCTCAGCGGAATCATCCCGGGTTGGCCGTCGGCGCCTACCGCGGTCGTGCTCGGGCTGAAGAAGTTGCGCAACGACTCGGGGCCGGTGCGGAACTGGTCGTCGGAGCGGATGTTGACGCGCTTGATGCGGCCTTCGGAGAAGTAGTCGTTGACATACACCGGTGCCAGCATCAGCTGGATCGAGTTGTAGATGTCGCTGACGTCCAGCCCCATCGACTGCGCCTGCACGCGGTCCACGTGCAACTGCAGCTGCGGTGCGTTTTCCAGCCCGTTCGGGCGCACGCCCACCATGGTGTCGGCCTTTTCGGCGGCCTTGCCCAGCACGATGTTGCGCGCCTGGGTCAAGGCTTCCTGGCCGGCACCGGCGCGGTCCTGCAGCCACATGTCGAAGCCGCCGAACTGGCCCAGGCCCTGCACGGTGGGCAGGTTGACCACGAAGATCTGCGCGCCCTTGATGCCGTAGAAGGCGCCGTTGAGCTGCTGGATCAACTGCTCGGCAGTGACGTCACGCTCTTCCCACGGCTTGAGCCGGATGAAGCCCATGCCCACGTTTTCGCCCGAACCCAGGAAGCTGAAACCGGCGATCTGCAGCATGCCTTCCACGGCCGGCTGCTTCTCCAGCACCGCACGCATCTGCGCGAAGGCTTCGTTGGTACGGATCTTGGTCGCGCCCGGCGGCAGCTGCACGATCGCCACCGCAAAGCCCTGGTCTTCTTCGGGCAGGAAGCTGCTCGGCATGCGCGTGAACAGGAAGCCGCACAGCACCACCAGCACCACGAACACCATCATCCACGGCGGCGAGCGCTTCAAGGTGTGGCCGACCACGCCCACATAGCGGTGCGCCAGCTTGTCGTAGTACTTGTCGAAGGTGCGGTAGACCCAGTTCTTCTTGTCCGAATGGGTGGCCTTGAGGAAGCTGGCGCACAACGCCGGGGTAAAGGTCAGCGCCAGGAACGCGGAGAAGCCCATCGACATGGCGATGGTCAGCGCGAACTGCTTGTAGATCGCACCGGACGCACCGGGCTGCAGCGAGGAGGGGATGAACACCGCCGCCAGCACCACGGTGATGGCCACCACCGCGCCGGTGATCTGGGTCATCGCCTTCTGCGTGGCTGCCTTAGGCTCCAGATGCTCCTCGCTCATGATGCGTTCGACGTTCTCGATCACCACGATCGCGTCATCGACCACGATGCCGATCGCCAGCACCATCGCAAACAGCGTCAGCTGGTTGATGGTGAAGCCGATGGCGTACATGCCGAAGAAGGTGCCCAGCAGCGCGACCGGAATCACCAGGGTCGGGATGACCGTGGCGCGGAAGTTCTGCAGGAACAGCAGCATCACCAGGAATACCAGCACGATGGCTTCGGCCAGCGTGTGGACCACTTCCTCGATGGAGATGCGCACGAAGGTGGTCGACTCGTACGGCGCAAACCAGCTCACGCCCTGCGGGAAGGTGGGCTGCAGTTCGTCGAGCTTGGCACCGACCGCCTCGGACACGTTCAGCGCATTGGCGCCCGGCAACAGCTGGATGCCGAACGCACCGGTGGGCTTGCCGTTGTACTGGGTGTCGAAGCCGTAGTTGCTGGGGCCGACCGAGACGCGTGCGACGTCCTTCAGGCGCACGGTGGCGCCATTGTTGTCGGTGCGCAGGATGATGTTCTCGAACTCTTCCGGCGAGCTGAAACGCCCCTCCGCCGACACCGTGGCCGTGAAGCTGATGCCTTGCGGGGTCGGGTCGGCGCCGACCGAACCGGCGGCGAACTGCACGTTCTGGTTGCGTACCGCGGTCAGCACCTGGGTGGCCGACAGGTTGTAGCCCTGCAGCTTCTCCGGGTTCAACCAGATGTTCATCGCGTACTCGGCGCCGAACTGGTTGGTGCTGCCGACGCCGGGTACACGCGAGATCTGCTCGAGCACGCGCGAACCGACGATGTCGTTGAGCGCGTCGCGGTCGATCGACGGGTTGTCCGAGCGCAGTGCCGCCACCATCAGGAAGCCGGCGTTGGCCTTGGCCACCACCACGCCCTGCTGGGTCACTTCCGAGGGCAGGCGCGGCGTGGCCAGCGACACCTTGTTCTGCACCTGCACCTGCGCGATATCCGCGTCGGTGCCGGTTTCGAAGGTCAGCGTGATGGTGACGCGGCCGTTGGACGCCGACGACGAGTTGAAATAGAGCAGGTGGTCGATACCGGTGAGCTGCTGCTCGATGACCTGCGTGACCGCCTTTTCGGCGGTGTCGGCGCTGGCGCCGGGGAAGTTGGCGGTGACGGTGACCTGCGGCGGGGCAATCGTGGGGTACGACTCGATACCCAGATTGAGGATCGAGATCACGCCGGCAAGCGAGATCAGGATCGCCACCACCCAGGCAAAGATCGGGTGTTCGATAAAAAACTTAGGCATGTCCGGGTTCCGTCACTGCTGCTTGGACTGGGAGTCGGCCGGCTGCGCGGCCGCGTCCTGCTTGGGCTGCTCCTGCGCCGCCGGTGCCGCGGCATCGGCCGCGTCGGCGGCCGGTGCGGCCTGCGTATTGCCGGCCTGGCCTGCGGCGGGTGCCGCGCCGGGAGCGCCCGGCTGACCGGGCTGGCCGCCTGCGGCCGGCTTGTTCGGGTCCCACGGCACGCCCTTGGCCGGCTGCCCTTCCTTGGCCTTCTGCACGCCATCGACGATGACCTGGTCGCCCGGTGCCACGCCGCCGGTCACGATCCACTGGCCCTGCTGCTGGCCGTCCACGGTAAGGTTCTTGCGCACCACCTTGCCGTCCTTGCCCAGCACCAGCGCATACGCGCCGGTCGCATCGCGCTGCAGCGCCTGTTGCGGCACCAGATAGGCGTTGTTGCGCTGGCCAAGGCTGGCCTTGAAGGTGACGAAGGCACCCGGCAGCAGCGACAGTTCCGGGTTGGGCAGGGTGGCGCGCAGCGACACCGCACCGGTGCTCGGGTCCACCGTCACCGCCGACACGTCCAGGGTGCCGGGGTGCTGGTATTGGGTGCCGTTGCCCAGTTCCACGTTGATGGTGGACTTGCCGTCGCCGCTGAGCTGCACGTTGCCGCTGCTCTGGGCCTGGCGCAGCGAGGCCAGTTCTTCGCTGCTCATCGCGAAGTTCACGTACAGCGGGTCGATCTGGTCGACCGTGGTCAGCAAGGTGGCTTCGCCGGCGCCGACCAGGGCGCCTTCGGTCACCCGCTGGATGCCGGCGCGGCCGGTGATCGGCGAGGTGACGCTGGCGAAGCCCAGCTGGATCCGGGCGGCCTCGACCGCGCCGCGCGCCTGCTGCACGTTGGCGCCGGAGGAGCGTTCGGTGGCTTCGGCGTTATCGATGTCCGCGCGCGAGACGTACTGCTGCGGCGCCAGGCTGCGCGCGCGCTTGGCGGCGATCTGGGCATTGGCATAGGTCGCTTCGGCCGCGGCCAGCTGGCCCTGGGCCTGCAGCAGGGTGGCCCGCAGCGGCATCGGGTCGATCTCGAACAGCGGCTGGCCTTCCTTGACGTCAGTGCCTTCGGTGTACAGGCGCTTGAGCAGCACCCCGTCCACGCGGGCGCGCACGTCGGCCGAGCGGAACGCCGACAGGCGGCCCACCAGGTCGCGTTCCAGCGGCAGCGTCTGCGGCTTCATTTCCAGCACCGACACTTCCGGCGGCGGCGGCGCCTGCTGCTGTTCGGGCTTGCTGCAGGCAGCGAGCGCCGCGGTGATGGCCAAGGCCAGGCCGAAGGTGCGGAGCGGGGCAATCATCAGGAGGAACTCCGTTAGGGTCTTGAAGTGAGAAAAGAAAGCGGGGCCGGCGCAGGCGCGGCAGGTGCCGCGGCAAACGCCCGCATAAAGGTGTCGACGGCGAACTGCGCCCACTGCTGCCTGGCGGGCAGGCCGGCGCGATGGGGAACTTGAAACCGTTGGCGATCGAAATCCAGCCCGACGATCATGCTCAGCAGCAGCTCGGCCATGAAGTGCGGATCGTCATGGCGCAGCTGGCCGGCCGCCATCGCCTGTTCGAAGCGATGCGCCAGACGTCGCTGCATGCCGACCACGCCTTCGTGGAAAACTTGCCGGGACTGATCCGGGAACCGATGCGACTCGGCTTCCAGCAGACGACAGGTCTGTAGCACATCTGGGCTGTTCAGACGGTCAAGATGGGCCAGCGCAAAGGCCAGCAGGTCCTCGCGCAGATCGCCGGAGACCGCGTCCAACGGCACCGTGGCCAGGTGCACGTGGTCCTGTAGCACATCGCGCAGCAGGTTCTCCTTGCAGCCGTAGTGACTGTAGAGCGTCTGCTTGGAACAGCCGGCGCGCTCGGCCACCGCGTCCATGCTCAGCCGCATTCCGCGTTCGGCAAGCAAGGTATGCACGGCAGCGTGGATGCGGCGATCGCAGTCCGAACGCCGGGCAGCACGGGGGGAACGAGGGGTCATGGCGGTAGACTATACCGTCCAGTTTAGTTTTTAAACAGCCTTGACGTAGGCCGTCCGGTCTGCACAACGCCTTGTGTGCCAAGCGTCGCACCGGACTTTGCCGGATCTGGCGATCGGCGGCGGCGCCCGGCCGGGCAGCGGCGGGAAACTTCAGACCCATACGGCTTTTGCATCCCCGCGATGCCTGCCGGGCGCTGAGCATTTGCGCTATGCAGCAAGGCGTTGTCACGGTCCATCGGTACAATTCAGCTTTCCTACCGAGCATCCCAGCGCTCTCATGACAGCCAAGAAAGCCGCTCCGAAATCGTCCACGACGTCGGTCAAACCGGTCGCCGAACGTGCCGTCCCCGTGCTTGCCACCGAACCGCAGGCGGTCACCCTCGAGCCGGTGTTTGCCGCACTGCGCAAGCGCTACCCGGCGGCCCGCCAGGGCGAGGTCCAGGCGTTCGCCGCCGACTTCTACCGGCGCATGGAAGAAGACGAGTTCCCCAATCACCCGCCCGAGCAATGGGCGGCGCTGGCGTCGGACATGCTGGAGTTTGCCCGCGTGCGCAAGGCCGGCACGGTCAACGTGCGGGTGTTCAACCCCACCCTGAAAAGCCACGGCTACGAGTCGCCGCATACGCTGCTGCAGATCGTCAACGACGACATGCCGTTCCTGGTGGACTCGGTCAGCATGACCCTGTCGGACCTGGGCATCGGCGTGCACGTGCTGGGCCACCCGGTGCTGCGCATTGCGCGCGACAAGGCCGGCAAGCTGACCGCGGTGGGCGAGGGCAAGAGCGAATCGCTGATGGTGCTGGAGATCGACCGCCAGCCCGCCGATGAGATGCCCAAGGTAGAAGCGGCGGTGCGCAAGGTGCTGGCCGAGGTGCGCGCCATCGTGCAGGACTGGGCCGCGATGCGCGAGAAGATGGTGATGCTGGCCGACGACCTGGCCACCCGCCGCCTGCCCATCGACGACATCAGCCGCCACGAGGCGCAGGAGTTCCTGCGCTGGGCCGCCGCCGACCATTTCACCTTCTTCGGCTACCGCGAATACCGCGTGGAGAAGCAGGACGGCCAGGACGTGCTGGCCCCGGTGGAAGAGACCGGCCTGGGCCTGATGCGCGGCCACGACACCTCGCCGGCGCGCCCGGTGACCACCCTGGCCGCGCATGGCCTGAATGCCTCGTCCAAGCTCAAGGACGCCTTGATCCTGACCAAGACCAACGCACGCTCGCGCGTGCACCGTGTTGGCTACATGGATTACATCGGCATTCTGGAATTCGACGCCAAGGGCCGCATCGTCGGCGAGCAGCGCTTCCTGGGCCTGTTCACCTCCAGCGCCTACAACCGCCGCCCGTGGGAAATTCCGCTGGTGCGCCAGCGCCACGAATACGTGATGAGCAAGTCGGGGCTGACCCCGAGCAGCCACAGCGGCAAGGCGTTGCGCCACATCCTGGAAACGCTGCCGCGCGAGGAGCTGTTCCAGTCCAACGAAGAAGAGCTGTACCGCACGGCGATCGGCATCCTGGGGCTGCAGGAGCGTGTGCGCAGCCGCATGTTCCTGCGCCGCGACAAATACAGCCGCTTTATTTCTGCGCTGGTGTACATCCCGCGCGAACGCTTCGACACCGATGTGCGCTTGCGCATCGAAGGCCTGTTGAAGGACGCGCTGCATGGCGAGTACATCGATTCGAGCGTGGTGCTGGGCGAATCGCCATTGGCGCAGCTGCATCTGATCGTGCGCCCCAAGAGTGGCGAGGCGCTGGAGTTCAACACCACCGAACTCGAATCGCGCCTGGCGCATCTGCTGCGCAACTGGCGCGACGCCCTGCGCGAAGCGCTGGTGGCGCGCCACGGCGAGGCCAACGGCCTGCGCATGGCGGCCAACTTCGGCCGCGCGCTGCCGGCCGGTTACATCGAGGACTCGTCGATCGAGTCGGCAGTGTCCGATGTCGAGCACCTGGCCACGCTGGATGGCCCCGATGACCTACATCTGAGCCTGCAGGAAATCCGTCGCGACGACGGCATGCGCCTGGATGCGGGCGAAGGCCTGCGCCTGAAGCTGTACCGCCAGCTCGACGACATTCCGTTGTCCGACGCGATGCCGATGATGGAAAACATGGGCCTGCGCGTGATCTCCGAGCGGCCGTATCGGCTGCAGGTCGGCGAAACGCCGGTCTACATCCAGGATTTCGAGGTCGAATCCACCGCCGGCAAGATCAACGCGGCCAACGCCGACGCCAGCTTCGGTGAAGCCTTCGAGCGCATCTGGAACGGCGATGCGGAAAACGACGGCTTCAATCGCCTGATCCTGGCCGCCGGCCTGCACTGGCGCCAGGTCGCGTTGCTGCGTGGCTACTGCAAGTACCTGCTGCAGACGGCGGTGCCGTTCTCGCAGGCGTATGTGGAAGCCACCTTCACCCGTTACCCATTGCTGGCGCGCCTGTTGGTGGAACTGTTCGAAGCGCGCTTCGACCCGTCCACCGGCAGCGAGACCAAGGCGCAGATCTTTGCCGGCCAGGAGCGCCTGCGCGAAGAGTTGTCTGCGCTGGCCGCTGGCGACGAAGCTACGCTCAAGGCGCTGGAGCCGGTGCTCGAGGCCCGCGGCGGCGACCGCGCCGCGCAGCAGGAAGCGACCCGCGCCACGCTGCTGAAGCTGATGGACCGCGTCTCCAGCCTGGACGAAGACCGCATCCTGCGCAGCTTCATCGATGTGATCGATGCAACGCTGCGCACCAACTATTACCAGACCGACAAGCAGGGCAAGCACGCCCATTGCATCAGCTTCAAGCTGGATTCGGCGCGGGTGCCGGACCTGCCCAAGCCGCGTCCGTATCGCGAGATCTTCGTCTATGGCCCGCGTGTGGAAGGCGTGCATCTGCGCTTTGGCGCGGTGGCGCGTGGCGGCCTGCGCTGGTCCGACCGCCGCGAGGATTTCCGCACCGAGGTGCTGGGCCTGGTCAAGGCGCAGATGGTCAAGAACACGGTCATCGTGCCGGTGGGCGCCAAGGGCGGTTTCTACGTCAAGCGCTCGCCGGTGGGCGGCGACCGTGACGCGATCCAGGCCGAAGGTATCGCCTGCTACAAGCTGTTCATCCAGAGCCTGCTCGATATGACCGACAACATCGTCGGCGGCAAGATCGTGCCGCCGCCGCAGGTGGTGCGTCACGACCAGGACGACCCGTATCTGGTGGTCGCCGCCGACAAGGGCACCGCGACCTTCTCCGACATCGCCAATGGGCTGGCGCTGGACCACGGCTTCTGGTTGGGCGATGCGTTCGCCTCCGGCGGCTCGGTCGGTTACGACCACAAGGGCATGGGCATCACCGCGCGCGGTGCGTGGGAGTCGGTCAAGCGCCACTTCCGTGCGATGGGGCGCGATTGCCAGAGCCAGGATTTCAGCGTGGTCGGCATCGGCGACATGTCCGGCGACGTGTTCGGCAACGGCATGCTGCTCTCAAGGCATATCCGCCTGCTGGCCGCGTTCGACCACCGGCATATCTTCCTCGACCCGTCGCCGGATGCAGCTGCGTCCTTCGCCGAGCGCGAGCGCCTGTTCAAGCTGCCGCGTTCCAGCTGGGCGGACTACGACGCCAAGCTGATCAGCGCCGGTGGCGGCATCTATCCGCGCACCCTGAAGTCCATCGACATCAGCGCGCCGGTGCGCGAGGCATTGGGGCTGGAGTCCAACGTCAAGCAGCTCTCGCCCAACGAGCTGATGAATGCCATCCTCAAGGCGCCGGTGGACCTGTTCTGGAACGGCGGCATCGGCACCTACGTCAAGGCATCCAGCGAATCGCACGCCGATGTGGGCGACCGCGCCAACAATGGCCTGCGCGTCAATGGCGGTGAGCTGCGCTGCAAGGTGGTGGGCGAGGGCGGCAACCTGGGCCTGACCCAGCTGGGCCGCATCGAAGCCGCGCAGACCGGCGTGCTGCTCAACACCGACTTCATCGACAACTCGGCCGGCGTGGACACCTCCGACCACGAGGTGAACATCAAGATCCTGCTCAACGACATGGTGCAGGCCAAGAAGCTCACCTATGACGCGCGCAATACGCTGTTGGCGTCGATGACCGACGAAGTGGCCGACCTGGTGCTGTGGGACAACTACCGCCAGAACCAGGCGATCAGCTTGATGGAACGCATGAGCGTCAAGCGGCTGGGCTCCAAGCAGCACTTCATCCGCACGCTGGAACTGCAGGGCTTGCTCGATCGCCAGATCGAGTTCCTGCCCTCCGATGCCGAGCTGTCGGCACGCAAGGCACGCGGGCAGGGCTTGTCGCGTCCGGAACTGTCGGTGCTGCTGTCGTACTCCAAACTGGTGGCGTTCCAGCAGCTGCTGGAATCGGACATTCCCGAAGACCCGTACCTGTCCAAGGAATTGCAGCGGTACTTCCCGCAGCCGCTGCAGAAGAAGTACGCCGATGCGATGGAGCGTCACCGCCTCAAGCGCGAAATCATCGCCACTGCGGTGACCAACACCACCATCAACCGCATGGGCGCCACCTTCCTGATGCGCATGCAGGAAGACACCGGCCGCAGCATCGCCGAGGTCGCCAAGGCCTACACCATCAGCCGCGAAACGCTGGATGCGCGCGCGCTGTGGACGCAGATCGATGCGCTGGACGGCAAGGTGCCCGAGTCGGTGCAGATCGATGCACTGGAAGTGATCTGGCGCCTGCAACGCTCGTTCGTGCGTTGGCTGCTGCTGCGTCCGGGCCAGATGCCGGGCATCACGGCGGCGGTGGAGCGTTACCACGGCCCGTTCAACGACATCCGTGTCGCCTCGGGCGTATTGTCCGATACGCAGCGACCGCTGTACGAAGCCAGCGTGCAGGAATGGCAGGACAAGGGACTGCCGCCGCAACTGGCGCAGCAGCTGTGCGAGTTACGCTACCTGGAACCGGCGTTCGACATCATCGAAACCGCGCGCACCCGCAAGCTCAAGCCGGTGGAAGTGTCCAAGGTGCATTTCCGCCTGGGCGACGCGCTGCGGCTGCCGTGGTTGTTCGAGCAGATCGACGCGCTGGAGGTCAACGGCCGCTGGCATGCGGTGGCGCGTGGCGTGCTGCGCGACGAACTGGCCGCGCATCAGCGTGCATTGGTAGGCCAGGTGCTGACCATGCCCGGCAGCAGTGCCGAGGACAAGGTGGCCAACTGGCTGGCGCGCGACGATTCCAGCCTGCGCTTCACCCTGGCCATGCTGGCCGATGTGGCCGAGCAGAAGACCCTGGACTACCCGACCGTGTCGGTGGCAGTGCAGCGGCTTGGGCAGTTGGCCGCGCACGGGATGTAACGTCAGTGTCCGTGGTGGCGAGACGCTGTTTCGCCACCACGCCAACCGCAGCACGCCGTGTTGCCACTGGATCCAAAAAAATGCCGCCTCAGGGCGGCTTTTTTGTATGCAACTGCGGCACTTGACACTCTTGCTTGCCGCAATGAAGACACTCTTTGCTGCGATAAATCTCGCAGCCGGGTGTGGAAGCCCGAAATCCAAGGCGCACAAGCGCCCACGCCGTCGATTCCGAGGGATGCTCTGTCGTCGACAAGCTTGGGAAGGCGTTGTTCAGAGCGTCCCTAAGCCCGGTGCCCGCTCATTTCCTGTCCGGCGTCCTTGTCGAAACGCACATGCCACCAGGTGGCGCTGAGCGAGATCAGGCTAACCACGCAGAACGCCAGCGAGAAATCGCGCTGCGCCGGTTGGGTATGGTCGCCGGCCAGCATGGCCAGTTTGAGGATCATTGCGCCGGCACACACGCCCACCGAGAGCATCAGCTGCTGCAAGGTGGTGTACAGGCTGCTGGCGCGGCTCATGCGCGCGCTGGGTACGTTTTCGTAGGCGATGGTGTTGTAGGCGGCGAACTGGAACGACATGAAGGCGCCGCAGCACAGCAGCAGGCCGAACATCAGCGCCGGTGGCCAGTCGGGGCGGAACAGTGCGCACACCATGTAGCCCAGGCTGGCCAGCACGCCATTGCCGATTAGGCTGTTGCGGTAGCCAAAGCGGCGCAGCAGCTGCGGGGTGATGCTGCGCATCAGCAGCGCGCCCAGTGCAGTGGCCAGGATCAGGCGGCCGCTGTGCGCGGCGCTCATGCCGAAGCCGATCTGGAACAGCAAGGGCAGCAGGAACGGATGCGCGCCCTGGGTGATGCGCATCAGCGCGCCGCCGATCACCGACAGCCGGAACGAATCGATGCGCAGCAAGCTCAGGTCCAGCAACGGGGCGGGATGGTTGCGCGCATGCCAGAGATAGCCCAGCGCAGCGGCCGCGCCGGTGGCCAGCAGCCAGCTGGCCATGCCGATGCCGTCGTCCTGACTGACCATTTCCAGGCCGAACAACAGGCAGCCCAGCGCCACGCCGCACAGCACGAACCCGCGCAGGTCGAAACGTGTTGGCGCGGTGTCGGTGGGAATGTCGGGGATGAACCGGCGCACCAGCAGGAAGCCGGCAATGCCGATCGGCACATTGATGTAGAAGATCCAGCGCCAGTCCAGATACGAAACGAAGAACCCGCCCAGCGGCGGCCCCAGCATCGGGCCGATGAAGGCGGGCACCAGCGTCCAGGCCATCGCAGATACTAGATGGCGGCGCTCTACCGTGCGCAGTAGGATCAGCCGGCCCAGCGGGGCCATCATCGCGCCGCCAGCCCCCTGCAGCACGCGTGCGGCCACCATGGTGGGCAAGCTGTCGGCCAGCGAACACAGGATCGAGCCGGCGACGAACACCCAGATCGAGGCGCCGAACACGCGGCGCAGGCCGAAGCGGTCGGCGATCGCGCCGCTGGCCGGGATCAGCACCGCCAGCGCCAGCAGGTAGCTGGTCATGGCGATGCTCATGGCCGGCGCGGCCACGCCGAAGTCGCGCGCCAGCGTAGGCAGCGCGGTCGCCAGCACGGTGGCATCCATCTGCTCCATGAAGATGGCGCAGGCCAGGATCAGCGAAATAATGCGGTAGTCGGGATAACGCGGCGGGGCGGTGCCGGCGTCGGACACGCTGGAAGACATCGGACTCTCGGTTGCGGGGCTGCATCGACGGCGCCAGTGGGGCGTCCGGATCGGCCCGCGTCGCACGGTGTTGTGCGGCGCAACATGGGTATTGTCCGCTGACGTGGGGCGGGGTTCAAGCGCACGTGGGTAACAGTGCGTGCTTGTCGATGCAGACGCGGTGGTTTGGATGGTGGACGCTGGCGTTGACGCAGAGGCTTGCGGCTGAGGCGGCTGGTGGGACGTAGCAGCGTGCGATGGCGATAGAGGACGCGCGAAGTGATGCGTCGTCGGCGGGTCGTCCCGAGTTGCCCGCACCCTCATCCGGCGCTGCGCGCCACCTTCTCCCGGAGGGAGAAGGATCGGGCTGCAGCACGCGGACAGTGACGGCACCTGGGCAGAGCCCCTCTCCCTGCGGGAGAGGGGTTGGGGTGAGGGTACGGCGGAAGACAGCCAACCCTGATCGATCGCTTCAGCTCGCTCGGATCGCTACTGGACCAACTCAAACCTTCCACACCAACGCGACAGATATTCCGCACCCTCATCCGGCGCTGCGCGCCACCTTCTCCCGGAGGGAGAAGGATCGGGCTGCAGCACGCGAACAGGGATGGCACCTGGGCAAAGCCTCTCTCCCTGCGGGAGAGGGGTTGGGGTGAGGGTACGGCCGACGGCGGCCAACCCTGATCGATCGCTTCAGCTCGCTCGGATCGCTACTGGACCAACTCAAACCTTCCGCACCAACACGACAGGTAGTCCGCACCCTCATCCGGCGCTGCGCGCCACCTTCTCCCGGCGGGAGAAGGATCAAGCTGCAGCACGCGAACAGGGATGGCACCTGGACAAAGCCCCTCTCCCTGCGGGAGAGGGGTTGGGGTGAGGGTACGGCGGAAGACCGCCAACCCGACATCGCGAATGGGCGGTTGTCCTGGCGACCCGAATCAGCGCTATTCCGCCCGGCTGTCCCAGGCGTCCTTGATCTGCAGGATCTGCGGCAATGCCTCGCGGAAGTGCTGTACCAGGCGCGGTTCCAGTTGTTTGCCCGCCATGCTCTCGATCTTGCGCATGGCGTCTTCCACCGTCCACGGCGCCTTGTACGCGCGCCGGCCGCACAGCGCGTCGAACACATCGGCCACCGCCACGATGCGCGCCGCCTCCGGGATGGCTTCGCCGGCCAGCCCTTGCGGGTAGCCGCTTCCGTCCCAGCACTCGTGGTGATGCAGGGCGATGTCGGCGGCCAGCTGGAACACCGGCCCGCGCCCGTGGCGCAGCAGGTCGTGTCCGGCCTGCGGGTGTTGCCGTACCACCGAGCGCTCGTGCTCGTCCAGCGCGTCGGGCTTGTGCAGGATGCTGCCGGGTACGGCGATCTTGCCGGCGTCGTGCAGCGGTGCGGCATCCTGCAGTACCTGGGCCTGCTGCGGCGACCAGCCGGCGGCTTCGGCCAGCACGCGTGCGTATACCGCCATGCGCCAGATATGTGCGCCGGTATCCACGTCCTGGCCCTGGCTGGCCGTGCCCAGCAGGTGGATCGCGTCGCGATATTGCTGCGCCAGGCGTGTGCATTCGGCCAGTTTGAGTTGCGTGCCGATGCGCGCCTTGAGCAGCGCCGGCGAGTAGGGCTTGCTGACGTAGTCGGCCGCGCCCGCGTCCAGCCCGGCGCGTTCGTCCTGCTCGCTGCTGCGCGCGGTCACGAACAGGATCGGGATGGTCTGGCTGGCCGGCTGCTGCTTGAGCGTGCGAGCCACCGCGTAGCCGTCCATGTCGGGCAGTTCCACATCCAGCAGGATCAATGCCGGTTGATGGCGCGTCACCGCATCCAGCGCCTCGCTGCCGGTCTTGGCGAAGACCAACGGGAAATCGTCGCGCAGCAGCTGGCGCAAGGTGGCCAGGTTGCTGGATTCGTCGTCGACACAGAGCAGGGGACGGGACGGCATGGAGGGTCCTTGCAGTCGGGCAGGAGATCGCGGTCAGCCTGGGTGGGTGGCCTGCCAGTCGCGCAGGGTGGCTTCGGCGCGGCGGAAGTCGAAGTCCTCCACCGCGCGCTGCAGTTCCTCCTGCAGGCTGCGCGGCAGGCGCGGAGCGCAGATCAGCAGTGCGTGGTCGATCTTGTCGGCATCGTCGCTGGCGAAGGCGGCCTGCAGGATCTGCAGGCTGTCTGCATCCAGCGCAACGTCGGCATCGTCGCTGTCGGCCTCCTGCGCGTCGTCCTGCACGAAGGCGCGAATCGCGTCGGCGGTGCGCTGCATCACGTCCCTGAGCGCGAGCAGCGAGGCGGTGACGTCGTGGCCGTCTTCGATGCGGGCTTCCAGATCGCTCGCCGCGCCGGCCAGGGCCGGCAGCGCCAGCGAGCCGGCAGCGCCACGCAGCTTGTGTGCCAGCGCGCCGATGGCGGGCAGCTCGTTGCGGCGCAGGTGCTCGGCCGCCACCTCGGCCGGGTCCGGGTTGTCGCGCAGCAGCTTGAGCAGATAACGCACGTACGGCTCGCGGTCGCGCCAGAGGCTGTGCGCACGCGCCGCGTCCAGCAGCTCCGGTGTGTCGTGCATCCACGCCGGACCGGCCGCCACGGCGGTTTCGTGCGGCAGCGACGGAATGCGCTTGGCCCCGGGACGCATGAAATGGCGGATCGCGGTGACCAGTTCCTCGACGTTGAACGGCTTGGCGATGAAGCCGTTCATGCCGGCCTCCAGCGCTTTTTCCTGTTGTGGGCGGAAGGCACCGGCGGTCAATGCAATCACCGGCAGACTGGCCAGGGCAGGAATCTGCCGCAGCCGGCGGGTGGCTTCGTAGCCGTCCACCACCGGCATCTGCACATCCATCAGCACCAGGTGGAACAGATCGGGCGCGCGCTTGAGCGTGTTGACCGCCTGCTCGCCGTCATGGGCGACGGTGACCATGGCACCTTCGCCTTCGAGGATGCGTTGCGCCACCTCGCAGTTGATGTCGCTGTCGTCCACCAGCAGAAGATGTGCGCCTTCCAGCCGCCTTGCGACGAAGGTCGGCGCCACCGGGCGCGCGCCCGGACGCTGTTCCACCAGTTGCTCCACCAGCCGATGCAACGCGGCCGTGGTCACCGGCTTGGTCATCACCGCGTCCAGGTCCTGTTGTTCTGGGTGTTGCTCCAGCAGGCGCCGTTCGTAGGCGGTGACCATCACGATCACCGGGTGCGGACCGGGCGCTGCGCGCGCGCGGATCTGGCGGGCGATCGCCACGCCGTCGATGTCGGGCATGCGCCAGTCGAGCAGGAAGATGTCGTACGGCTCGCTGGCCTGTTCGATGGCCGCCAGCGCGGCCTGGCCGTTTGCCACCGCGTCCACGCGCCAGCCGAGCTCGGTGGTGATACGCACCAGGTTGTTGAGCGCCGCATCGTGGTCGTCGGCGATCAACACCCGCGGCATCGCTTCTGGCGGCAGCGCCGGGAGCTCCTGGTGCGCAGTGGGGGGCGCGGCCTTTTCCAGTGTCACCACGAAGTAAAACTCGCTGCCGCGGCCGGGCACGCTTTCCACTTCCAGCTCGCCGCCCATCAGCTCGATCAGGCGTCGGCTGATGGTCAGGCCCAGCCCGCTGCCGCCATAGCGACGGCTGGTGGAGGTGTCGGCCTGCAGGAACGGAGAGAAGATCAGGCTCTGCTTTTCCTTGGAAATGCCGATGCCGGTGTCGCGTACCGAGAACAGCAGCTTGACCTTGTTGGGGTCGCCGCTGGGGAAGCGTCGCACCGACAGCACCACTTCGCCTTCCTCGGTGAACTTGATGGCGTTGCCGACCAGGTTGACCAGCACCTGGTTGATGCGCAGTGCATCGCCCAACAGCCAGCGGCTGTCGCGCGGCAATGGCTCGACGATCATCTCCACTGGTTTTGCACTGAGCGAAGAGCGCATCAGGTCGGCGATGTTGTCGAACAACTGGTTGAGGTCGAACGGCGCATGTTCCAGATCGATTCGCCCGGCTTCGATCTTGGAGAAGTCCAGGATGTCGTTGATGATTTCCAGCAGGGTGCGCGCGGAGCGATCGATCTTGACGACCATGTCCTGCGCCGCGCCGGGAAGTTCGCTGCGCTGAAGCAGGTACAACATGCCCAGGATGGCATTCATGGGCGTGCGGATTTCGTGGCTCATGTTGGCCAGGAAATCGGACTTGGACTGGTTGGCGCTCTTGGCTGCATCCATCGCCAGGCGCAGCTGTTTTTCGTGCAGTTTCTGCTCGGTCAGATCCACGGCGACGCCGAGGTAGCCGATCACCTGGTCGTTGTCGTCGCGCAAGGTGCTCAAGGTCAGCAGCACCGGCAGGCGGCGGCCGTCGTGACTGACGTAGGTCCATTCGCTGGTGTCGCTGCGCCCGAGGCTGGTGAGCGCGGCAACTGCCTCCAGGGTGTGCGCCACCGGGACGCCGGTCTGTTCTGACAGCCGGTGCGCGCGTTCCTGCAATTCCTCGGCTTCGACGAACTGGCTGACCTTGCGACGGCCGATCACATCCTCGGCGTTGTAACCCAGCAGTTTTTCCGCGGCCGGGTTGAACAGCGTGACAAAGCCGCTGGAGTCGGCGGCGATGATGGCGTAGCCGGCGTGCGCCAGGATCGCGCGCTGCAACACCGAGAACTTCACCAGTTCGCTGGTGCGCTCGGCCACCTGATGTTCGAGCGAGGCATTGAGATCGACGATGCGCTGATGCGAGCGCACCCGGTCGGAGATGTCGCGGAAGAAGTGCGAGTGCCCGCTGAGCGTGCCATCGGCATCGATGATCGGTGCCTTGCTGGCCAGCACATGCACGTGCTGACCATCGCGGTGGCGCATGCGCTGCGCTGCAGAGGCGTTGCCCAGATGTGCATCGTCGGCGTGGTCGACCTGCGGCATCGCATAGGGCTGCGGTGACAGCAGTCCTGTCAGGTCCTGGCCGATCGCCTCGTCGGCGGTGTATCCGAACATGGCCTCGGCTGCCGGATTCCAGTGGGTGACGCGGCCGTCCGGTGTTTCGGCGACGATGGCCTCGCTGGAATGGCTGACCAGCGCGGCCAGTTCCATCTGCTTGCGCAACACTTCTTCACGACGCAGCCCGTTGCTGAAATACAGCGCCAGCAAGGCGGCAAACAACACCGAGGTGGCCATGACCAGGCCGCCGACCAGCCAGGGCGAGGTCTGGTTGAGCGAGGCCACGAAACTGGCAGTCGGCTGGGCGGTGATGACCCAGGTGCGGCCGTAGATGGGCAACAACTGCACCACCGGCGGGCGCCGCGCGCTGTCGCTGATCGGCGTACCGCTGCGATAGAAATTGTGGGTCGGCTCGTTGCGGTCGGACAGGTCCAGCGCCACGTCGTTGCGCTCGCCCAGCGCGCTTTGCACCATCTGCTCGACACTGAAGGGCGCATACACCCAGCCGCTGGTCGCCGCCATGCGTTGCTGCGGGGTCTGCAACGGCATGCCCTCGCGATAGACCGCCAGCAGCACCAGAAAGCCGCTTTCGGTGGGCACGCGGTAGCCCGACAACGAAATCGGCGAGGTCATGATCGGGGAGCCGCTGCGCGCGGCCTGCAAGGCGGCGGCGCGGCGCCGTGGTTCGGACGCGATGTCCAGACCGATCGGGCGGTTGCCCGAGGATTCGGGCTCGAAATACAGCACGAGGTAGCGCTCGCCTTCCCACGGCGCGAGCAGGCGCCGGTGGATGTCCGGTGCGCCGTCGGCGCGTGCGCTCTGCAGGAACGCGGCCTCCTCGGACGGTGCGACCCGGTGGATATAGCCGTACCCCAGCACGCCGGGGAACTCGCGCGAATAATCCCGCGAGCGGCTGTAGAGGGTGAAGCGCTCTCGACTGATCACATCGCTGCCGGCGCCGATCACCGCGCCACGCGCACCGCGCAGGCCGTGCTCGAAGGTATACATGCGCTCGCTGATGTTGCGCGCCAGGGTGCGCACCACATACTGAAAACGTTGCTCGCGCTCGAGCTCGTTGTGCCGGTGCAGCCAGACTCCGGTGGCGATGGCCGCAATCAGGCCTGCGGTGAGAATCAGCAAGGCGCTGGCAAACACGCGGCGCCCGTATTTCCTGCGCAGATCCCAGCGGCCGTTCGGCATCTTCGTCCCTTTGCCTTGCCTGTTGCGTGCCCAGTGTGCTGGCCGACAACACTGTCGGCTTCGTGGTACCGCCTGACGATCATCCGGCTGCGTGCAGTGTCCCCCGCGGCATCGGCCGCACCGTCTGGGCGATCATCGTCGTGTCAGTGCATCAGAACGATAGCCAGATCGACAGTGCGTGAAGGGCCAGGCCGATCAGTCCACCGACCAACGTTCCGTTGAAGCGAATGTATTGCAGATCGCGTCCGACACCCAATTCCAATTGTTCGACGAGGTGACGTTCGTCCCAACTTTTCATGGTCGACGCGATGTGCTCGGTGACCGATGCGCGCAGCCGCGTGGTGAGTTTGTCGGCGGCCTGCAACATATGCTGGTTGAGCGCCTCGCGCAGCGAAGGATCCTGCGACAGGGCCTGGCCTAGCGATTGCATGGAGCGCTCCATGTGTGCGGCCATCGACGACTCTTCACGCGCCAGGTCGTTGCGCAGGGCATCGCGGATTTCGCCCCATAGCCCCTGCACATACTCCTGCAGTGCCGGATGTGCGATCGCGCGCTGTTTGAGGTCTTCCACGCGCGCGGCCATCTCCGGCTCGTCGCGCAGGCGCGCGATGTAGCCCTGCAGCCAGGCCTCGTAGTCGAGCCTGATGGGATGGTCGGGCGTGGTGAGGATGTCCTGCAATTCTTCGAGCGCCGCCCGCGCCATGCGGTCAGCCAGGCTGTCGCCGATCTCCTCGATCGGCTTGACCCAGTTCACCGTGCCGACCAGCTTGGGCCACTCGCGCCGCGCATAGCGCACGATCAGCGCGGAGGCGCGTGTCTTGACCTGTTCCTGGTCCAGCCATTGCCCCAGCCGCAGCAGCACTTCGTCCAGCAACTTCTGATGGCGGCCGTCGGTAGTGAGCAGGGCCATGACATCGCCGACCGTGGCGGCGGCATTCCATTTGCGCAGGCGGTCCACGACAAACCGCTGGATGGCGCGCCGCACCGCCGCTTCGTCCAGCAGTTCCAGCGCCTGCAACATCCAGCCGCGCGCCATCTGCGCCAGCATGCGTGCCTGCTCGGGCTTGGCCAGCCACTCGCCGAGGCGGCTGGCCGGGTCGAACACGCGCAGCTTGTCCATCAACGCCTCGGGCGCCAGGAACTGATCGCGCACGAACACTGCCAGCCCATCGGCCAGGCGCTCCTTGCCGCGCGGCAGGATGGCGGTGTGCGGGATCGGCAGGCCCATCGGGCGGCGGAACAGCGCCACCACCGCAAACCAGTCGGCCAGTGCGCCCACGGTGGCCGCTTCGCAAAACGCCGACACCCAGGCCCAGATGCCTTGTTCGCCCATCAGATGGCTGACGACAAAACCGGCGAACATGGCCAGCAGCAACGCTGCTGCGAGTAGCTTCATGCGCTGCAGCTGCGCGCGACGCGGATCAATCGGACGGGGAGTGCTGAGACTGGGTTCCATCAGTGGAGTGTACCCAGTCGTTTGACCAGGGCATGTCCACGGCAGGTGGCGCCACCACGCGCGAAGGTTGTTGGCGGCCTCTTGCGTGCTTTTGCTCCAGCTGCGCTTGAGTTGGGGCGCCCAAGCGGCTGTTGCCGTCGTAGGAGCGCACCTGCGCGCGACGGGCTTTATCGGGAATGCCTGTCGCGCCCAGGTGCGCTCCTACAACGGCGTGCTCTGCTGGATTGACTTGTCACTAGCGGCGTATTGCGCAGGCGGTCGGTCCGGTCGCGATGCGACCAGTCGCCCGTGTAGGAGCGCACCTGGGCGCGAGGCGTTACCGGTAATGCTTCGTCGCGCCCGGGTGCGCTCCTACCACGGGCAGGCTTGCCGGACCGGCAGGTGCGCACTTAGCCGCGCAGGCGCTCCAGCTGCGATTGCAGTGCGGCGACCTTGGACTGCAGGGCGGCGTTTTCGTTTTCCAGCTCGGTGACGCGGCGTTGCAAGGCCTTGAGGTCGCGGCGTTCGGCTTCGCCGCCTTCGGCCTCGTCGGACTTGGGCTTGCGCTTGGCGTCGCGCACGCGCTTGGCGGCCTGCTTCAGTTCGGCCTTGCCCGCCTGTGCGGCGGCGCGCTGTTCGTCTTCGGACAAGGTTGCCACGGCAGCAGCGGCGCTGATGGAAATCTCGCCGGACTTCACCGCCTGCACCACTTCCGGGGCGGCCTGTTTGTGGATGCGCTCGATCATCACCACCTGATTGCTGCTCAGGCGCGCCTCGCGTGCCAGCTCGGCGCGGCTGACCGGGGTGGAGGTCTCTTCCCACGGCGGGCTGTCGGTGTCTTCGGTCGCTTGCGCGGCGCTGCTGTCACGCATGGCGCTGTCATCGCCGCCGCTTGCCGCGTGCGCGTCGGCCTGCAGGGGCGCTTCGGCGGCGGCATCGGCATCGCGCTGGGTGCGCTGGCGCAGCGCCAGGATCTCGCGCTTGCGCAAGGCCAGCACGCCACGCTGGAAGTCGGAGACGCTGCGCCGGCCCAGGTGCTGCTCGATCATCCACAGATGCACGTCCTGCATCGACTGGAAGCGTGGGTTCTGCACGGTCTGGAATGGCAGCCCGTGCTTCTGGCAGATGCCATAGCGGTTGTGGCCATCCACCAGCACATCGCCCCACAGCACCAAGGCGTCGCGGCATCCTTCAGCCAGCAGGCTGCGCTCCAGCGCCTCGTGCTCGTCGGGGGTCAGCGGGTCGATATAGGCCTTGAGTTCTTCTTTGACAACGATGTTCATGCGGCGACGGCGGGGGAGTGCGGGGCCGGCATTGTAGTGAGCCTGCCCCGGCTTTGCGCGCTTGACGTACTGCCTGCCGCGTGACACGCGAGCACGTGTGGATGGCGAACGCGGCAGCGGACCGGGCGGTGCCTCAAACGGACCGCCTGCCGCACGCAGGCGGCACCATCCGTGCGCGGTGCAGCCGGCCCCTGCCGCGACCCGGGTGGATGCCGCGGCGTTGTCGAGCATGTGCTGGAAAGGCCGCCTCCCGCCAAGCGCCCCATCGCGCGGCGCGTCGAACGGAGCACTGCCGTGGCGGCCGCGCCCGCTACGCACCGGGCTGCCGCCTCGGCCACACTCACTCCAGCTGACGCAGGATCGCCGCCAGCGTCTCGACCATCTGCCCGATCTGTTCGGGGCTGACGATCAATGGGTGACAACGCGATGACATCCCCGGTCACCCGCACCAGCAGGCCGCCGTCGTGGAAGCAGCGCTCGAACACCTCGTAGCCGCGCGCACCGGGGGCACCGTCGCGCGGCGCCAGCTCGATCGCACCGATCAAGCCGATGTTGCGGATGTCGATCACGTGCGGCAGGCCGCGCAGGCCATGCAGCGCCGCTTCCCACTGCGGGCCCAGCGTGATCGCACGGGAGAACAGCTGCTCCTCGGCATAGGTGTCCAGCGTGGCGATCGCCGCCGCACAGGCCAGCGGGTGACCGGAGTAGGTGTAGCCATGAAACAGCTCGATCGCCTGCTGCGGGCCGTGCATGAAGGCATCGAAGATGGCATCGGCCACCAGCACCGCGCCCATCGGCACGGTGCCGCTGGTCAGCCCCTTGGCGGCGGTGATGATGTCCGGGGTGACGCCAAAGCGCTGCGCCGCGAACGCCTCGCCGACCCGGCCGAAGCCGGTGATCACCTCGTCGAACACCAGCACGATGCCATGGCGGTCGCAGATGGCGCGCAGCCGCTGCAGGTAACCCTCCGGCGGCAGGATCACCCCGGCCGAGCCGGACACCGGCTCGACGAATACGGCGGCGATCGTGGAGGCATCGTGCAGGGTGATCAGCCGCTCCAGATCGTCGGCCAGCTCGGCACCGTGCACCGGCAGTCCGCGCGAATAGGCGTTGCGTTGCAGATCCAGCGTGTGGCGGAGGTGGTCGGTGCCGGCCAGCAACGGGCCGAACCATTTGCGGTTGTTGGGCAGCCCGCCGATCGACATGCCACCGAAGCCCACCCCGTGGTACGCCTTCTCGCGGCCGATGAAGCGGGTGCGCTGGCCCTCGCCGCGCAGGCGGTGATAGGCCAGCACGATCTTCATCGCGCTATCCACTGCCTCCGAGCCGGAGTTGGTGAAGAACACATGGCCCAGACCGGGCGGGGCCAGGGCGGCCAGACGTTGCGCCAGCACGAACGGCAGCGGTGAGCCCATCTGGAAGGTGGGAGCAAAGTCCAACGTGCCGGCTTGGTCGCGGATGGCCGCCACGATCCGTTCGCGCGCGTGGCCGGCGTTGCAGCACCACAGGCCGGCGGTGCCGTCCAGGATCTGCCGGCCATCGACATCGCGGTAATACATGCCGGCGGCGGAGGCGAGCAGGCGAGGGCGGGCCTTGAATTGGCGGTTGGCCGTGAACGGCATCCAAAATGCCTCCAGCGTCCCGGGTGCAGGCAGCGCAGGCGCGTCGTCGTGCGCAAGTGGGTCATGCATGGCCGGCTCCGTCGCGGGGTGTCGCCCGACTGTACGCAGCCATCGTGTCGGCCGTCACCCGGGCGATGGCCGGAATGCGGCACATGGCGCGGGGTGCCCGGCCGGCGCCGGTGGGGGTTAGTCCCTAAGAACTAGTCAATTAGTCGCAGCCTCGGCCGCTAATCTCACAGAACGCCTGCGTGGCGTGGGGATGGCCATGCGATGGAACGCTGCGGGGGCGTCGCCAAGCATTGCAAAGCGGCAAGGATTGCCGATGATGCGCCAGACAACCGCCAGTTGGGCCTGGTTATCGCCGCTGCCCTTATCGCAACACGCCAATCGATCGCAGCCGTCAATCGTTTTTATCGCAGTTCATCGCACTTTATTTTTGGGGAATGGGAATGACGCAAGGGTCCACCGTGGCGACAGCCAGCGGCGCTGACGCCGGTCTGCTGTCCAAGGAGCGCATCGTTGCGCGTCCGGGGTTCAATCGTTGGCTGGTTCCGCCGGCTGCACTGGCGATCCATCTGTGCATCGGCATGGCCTATGGCTTCAGCGTGTTCTGGTTGCCGCTGTCCAAGGCGCTGGGCATCACCGAAGCGATTGCCTGCCCGGCCGACATGGGCCTGTTCGCGCACATGGTGGCCACCACCTGCGACTGGAAGATCAGCGAGCTGCAGTGGATGTACACGCTGTTCTTCGTGCTGCTGGGCTGTTCGGCGGCGATCTGGGGCGGCTGGCTGGAACGTGCCGGCCCACGCAAGGCCGGTGTGGTGTCGGCGCTGTGCTGGTGCGGCGGCCTGGTGATCTCGGCGGCCGGTATCCACTTCCATCAGATCTGGATGCTGTGGCTGGGTTCGGGCGTGATCGGTGGTATCGGCCTGGGCCTGGGCTATATCTCGCCGGTGTCCACGCTGATCAAATGGTTCCCGGACCGTCGCGGCATGGCGACCGGCATGGCGATCATGGGCTTTGGTGGCGGTGCGATGATCGGCAGCCCGCTGGCCGACGCGTTGATGCGCCACTTCGCCACGCCGACCTCGGTGGGCGTGATGGAAACCTTCCTGGTCATGGCTGCGCTGTATTTCGTCTTCATGATGGCCGGCGCGTTCGGCTATCGCGTGCCGCCGAGCGGCTGGACCCCGGCCGGCTGGACCGCGCCGGTGGCCAGCAACAACGCCATGATCACCGCCAACCATGTGCACGTGAAAAAGGTTTGGGGCATCCCGCAGTTCTGGTTGCTGTGGGGCGTGCTGTGCCTGAACGTCTCGGCCGGTATCGGTGTGATCGGCATGTCCTCGCCGATGCTGCAGGAAGTGTTCGGCGGCCGTCTGATCGGGGTGGACGTCGGCTTCGGCAGCCTGGATCCGACCCAGCTGGCCAGCATCGCGGCCATCGCGGCCGGCTTCACCGGCCTGCTCAGCCTGTTCAACATCGGTGGCCGCTTCTTCTGGGCCAGCATGTCCGACAAGCTCGGTCGCAAGAACACCTACACGCTGTTCTTCGTGCTGGGCATCTGCCTGTACGCCGCGGCGCCGTCGGCCGGTGGCGTGGGCGGCATCGCGCTGTTCGTGGGCATCTTCTGCATCATCCTGTCGATGTACGGCGGCGGTTTTGCCACCATTCCCGCCTATCTGGCCGATCTGTTCGGCACCCAGATGGTCGGCGCCATCCATGGCCGTCTGCTCACGGCGTGGGCCACCGCCGGCATCCTCGGCCCGGTGGTGGTGGGGTATATGCGCGAGTACCAGCTGGCGCACGGCAGCCCGCCGTCACAGGTCTACAACACCACCATGTACATCCTGGCTGGCATGCTCGTGCTCGGCCTGATCTGCAATCTGTTGGTGCGCCCGGTGGCCGCGCGTCACTTCATGACGCCCGACGAGCTGGCACGCGAAAAGCAGCTGGCGCACGAGAAGGTCGACCGCAGCGGGCATGCAGTGCTGCCGCCGGAGCAGATGGCGCGCATCGGTCATGGCGGCAACCCTGCACTGGTGGCGTTTGCTTGGCTGGCTGTTGGCATCCCCATGGCGTTCGGCATCTGGGTGACCCTGCAGAAAGCCTTCGTGCTGTTCCATTGAGGTGAGATGACCAGTCCGTCTTCCCGCACGGTGCGCCCGGGCAGTGTGGTGCGCAGCGTGATCCGCCATCGCGGCGGTCGCGTTGCCACGGTGCAGGACATGGTGGCGGCCGAAATGCCGGTTACCCTGATCTACAACCAGGTGCCGTTCGCGGTGATGATGGCCACGCCGGAGGACCTGGAGGATTTCGCACTTGGGTTCTCGTTGAGCGAAGGCATCATCGATCACGCGCCGGACCTGCGCGTGGTGGCGGTGGAGACGTTTCTGGAAGGCGCCTCGCTGCAGATCGAGGTGCCGCCCGAGCGCGCGGCGGCGTTGGACCGGCGGCGGCGCAATCTGGACGGGCGCAGCGGTTGCGGCGTGTGCGGCAATGAATCCATCGAGGCGGTGCTGCGTGTGCCGCCGGTGGTGCAGTCCACGCTGCGGATCGATGCGGATGCATTGGCGCGTGCGCTGGAGGCCTTGCATGCGCAGCAGCCGATTGCCGCGCAGACTGGTGCGGTGCACGCGGCCGGTTGGGCCGATGCAAACGGCGTGGTGCAACTGGTCCGCGAAGACGTGGGCCGGCATAACGCCCTGGACAAGTTGATCGGTGCATTGGCGCGCGCGCGCATCGATGCATCGCAAGGGTTTGCGGTGGTGACCAGCCGCGCCAGTTACGAGATGGCCATGAAAGCCGCGCAGGCCCGGATTCCTCTGCTGGCAGCGATTTCGGCACCGACTGCCCTGGCGATCAGCCTGGCCGACAGCGCGGGACTGACCCTGATCGGGTTTGCCCGCAATCACGATTGTGTTGTTTACAGCCATCCACAACGCCTGGACCTGGGCGTTGCCGTGGGAGAGCCCGCATGAGCAAGAAGACCATCAAGCAGTACGACAATCCCGCCGGTGGCTGGGGCGCCTTGCGCTCGGTCGCCAAGCACCTGATGGAACAGGACATCGCGGTGCAGGGCGCCAAGACGCTGCTGCATGCCAACCAGCCGGACGGCTTCGACTGCCCGGGCTGTGCCTGGCCGGACCGCGATCACACCTCCACCTTCGAATTCTGCGAGAACGGCGCCAAGGCCGTGGCAGCCGAGTCCACCGCGCGCCGCGCCGGGCCGGAGCTGTTCGCCTCGCACAGCGTCAGCCTGATGTCGCAGTACAGCGATTACTGGCTGGAAGGGCAGGGCCGCCTGACCCACCCAATGCGCTATGACGCGGCCACCGACCACTACGTGCCGGTGAGCTGGGACGCTGCGTTTGCGCAGATCGCCAGCCATCTCAACGGGCTGGCAACCCCGGACGAGGCGATCTTCTACACCTCCGGGCGCACCAGCAACGAGGCGGCGTTCCTATATCAGTTGTTCGTGCGCGAGTTCGGCACCAACAACTTCCCCGACTGCTCCAACATGTGCCACGAGCCCTCCGGCACCGCACTGCGGTCGCAGATCGGCGTGGGCAAGGGCACGGTGTCGCTGCACGATTTCGAACTGGCCGATGCCATCTTCATCTTCGGCCAGAATCCGGGCACCAATCATCCGCGCATGCTGGGCGAGTTGCGTGAGGCCTCCAAGCGTGGCGCGGCGATTGCGGCCTTCAATCCGCTGCGCGAGCGCGGGCTGGAAAAATTCGCCGACCCGCAGGACAAGCTGGAGATGTTGCACAACGGCTCCACGCGTATCGCATCGGACTATTTCCAGCTCAAGATCGGCGGCGATTTGGCCGCGCTCAAGGGCATCATCAAGCATGTGCTCGAGCGCGACGCGCAGGCCCAGCGCGAAGGCACGCCGCGGTTGCTGGACCTGGATTTCATTGCCGAGCACACCGCCAACTTCGACGCCTTCGCGGCCGATGTGCAGGCCGAGCGCTGGGACACCATCGTCGAGGAGTCCGGTCTGAACGAGGCGGCGCTGCGCAAGGCCGGCGAGATCTATCTCAATGCCGAGCGCGTGATCGCCTGCTGGGGCATGGGCATCACCCAGCACAAGCATTCGGTGGCCACCATCCACATGATCACCAACCTGCTGTTGCTGCGCGGCCACCTGGGCCGTCCCGGTGCGGGTGTGTGCCCGGTGCGCGGGCACAGCAACGTGCAGGGCGACCGCACGATGATGATCTACGAAAAGCCGCCGGCCGCATTCCTGGACAAGCTGCAGTCGGTGTTCGGCTTTGCGCCACCGCGCGCAGACGGCTTCGACACCGTGGGCGCGATCGAGGCGATGCTGGACGGGCGCGGCAAGGTGTTCTTCGCGATGGGCGGCAACTTTGCCGCGGCCACGCCGGATACCGATGCCACCCACCGCGCGCTGCGCAACTGCGAACTCACCGTGCACGTCACCACCAAGCTCAATCGCAGCCATCTGGTGCACGGGCGCGATGCGCTGATCCTGCCGTGCCTGGGCCGTACCGAAATCGATATCCAGGACGCCGGCTCGCAGGGTGTGACGGTGGAAGATTCGATGAGCATGGTGCACCTGTCGGCCGGCATCAATCCGCCGGCGTCGCCTAATTTGCTGTCCGAGCCGGCGATCGTGGCGCGCATGGCCGAAGCCACGTTGGGCGCGCGCAGCGCGATCCGCTGGCGCTGGCTGGTGGGCGACTACGACCGCGTGCGCGACCTGATTGCGCAGGTGTTCCCGGACTTTGCCGGCTTCAACGAGCGCGTGCGCACACCCGGTGGGTTCCGCTTGTCCAATACCGCGCGCGATCGCCAGTGGGTGACCCCGGAGCAACGCGCGGTGTTCAAGCCGCATGCGGTGCCGACCGACAACCCCATCCATCGCGCACGCCGTACCCGGACCGACCAGATGGTGTTCACCCTGGCCACCACGCGCTCGCACGATCAGTACAACACCACCATTTACGGGCTGGACGATCGCTACCGCGGCGTGTTCGGCGAACGTCGCGTGCTGTTCATCAACGGCGCCGACATCGCGGCCTTGAACATGAAAGCCGGCGACTGGGTGGACCTGGAAAGCCTGTGCGATGACGGCGTGCAGCGCGAGGCACGTCGCTTCCTGCTGGTGGACTACAACATCCCGCGCGGCTGCCTGGCGGCGTACTACCCGGAAACCAACGCATTGGTGCCGCTATCGAGCTTTGCCGACGAAGCGCGTACGCCCACCTCCAAGTCGATTCCGGTGATTGTGCTGCCGCATCGCGCCGAAACTGCGGATGCAGCGCCACGCGACATCGGAGCGGTGCTTGTCCGCTGATCCGCAGCTCACCGCCCAGCTGTTGCATACCCTGGCCAACGCGCCCGAGGGCGTGTCGTTGCCGAAGCTCTGCAAGCAGCTGGGCGTGCGCATGAGCGTGCTGCTGCGCACGCTTGCCTGGTTGGGGACGGCAAACCTGGACGGGCAACCCGGTCCGGATTGGGTGCGCGTGGAAGATCGCGGCGAGCGGCAGTTCGCGGTGCTGACGCCGGTCGGTTTGGCGGAACAGATGCAGCGATCAGCAGCGCAGGCGCCACAGGGCGGTTGAGCCAGTTCCTGCTGCTTTGAAAGCTGTGCAGAACGACCAACCCAACTGGTCCTTGCCCGCCCACCGTCGCAGGACCTTGCGCGGCATGGATGCCGCGCCAAAGCTACAAGGACGTACTTGCAGCGTGTCCTGCGATGGCGGGCGGGCAAGGGCCCTGCAGCAAACGCGAAGACCTCGCACCTTGCAGGTCAAGCAGGTGACGGTCTCCGGCGACGCGTTGCCGGACACTTGGCCGAACACATCTGGTTCAAAACGAGTAGGACGCGATCCACAGCCCCGTCGGTCACGCCTGTAACTTTTTACCAGCCGGTTTGCCTGCGCAAAGCGTTGCCCCGATCTGCCAGAATCGGCCGTCTCGTTCCATGGATGCCGACCCACGATGACTGCCGCTGCGCCGCTCGCCACACCGACCAATTCGCCTGCGCGCGTGCTGTTTGCCAGCCTGATCGGCACCACCATCGAGTTCTTCGATTTCTATATCTATGCCACCGCTGCGGTGCTGGTGTTCCCGACGTTGTTCTTTCCGGCCGGCGATGGCAGTGCGGCGATGCTGCAGTCGCTGGCGACCTTTGCGGTGGCCTTCATCGCGCGGCCGGTGGGCTCGGCGGTGTTCGGGCATTTCGGTGATCGGGTCGGGCGCAAGGCCACGCTGGTGGCGGCCTTGTTGACGATGGGCCTGTCCACGGTGGCGATCGGGCTGCTGCCCGGCTACGCGCAGATCGGCGTGCTGGCGCCCGCGCTGCTGGCGGTGTGTCGCTTCGGTCAGGGCCTGGGCCTGGGCGGCGAATGGGGCGGGGCGGTGCTGCTGGCCACCGAAAACGCGCCACCAGGTAAGCGCGTGTGGTACGGCATGTTTCCGCAGCTGGGTGCGCCGCTGGGGTTCTTGTTGTCCACCGGTACCTTTCTGGGTATGGGCGCGGTGCTGGACGATGCCGCCTTCATGGCATGGGGCTGGCGCGTTCCGTTCCTGGCCAGCGCGTTGTTGGTGCTGACCGGCTTGTGGGTGCGCCTGAGCATTACCGAAACCCCTGACTTCCAACGGGCGCTGGATCGCAAGACGCGCGTGCGCCTGCCGCTGGGTGCGGTGCTCTCGCGGCACTGGCCGGCGTTGATCATCGGCACGCTGGGTGCGTTTGCTACCTTCGTGCTGTTCTATCTGATGACCGTGTTTGCGCTGGGCTACGGCACCAAGACGCTGGGCTACGACAAGGAACAGTTCCTGTTGCTGCAGATGGCCGGCATCGTGTTCTTTGCCGCCGGCATTCCAGTGTCGGCCAGGTTCGGCGACCGCCATGGCGCGCCGCTGGCGATGATGCTGGCCAGCATCGCCATCATCGCCTTCGGCCTGGCGTTCGCGCCGTTGTTTCAGGCCGGTCACCCGTTGCAGGTGCTGGCCTTTCTTGCGCTGGGTTTCTTTTTCATGGGGTTGACCTACGGCCCATGCGGCACCTTGCTGGCGGAGTTGTACCCCACCGAGGTGCGCTACACCGGCGCATCGTTGTCGTTCAATCTGGCCAGCATCCTGGGCGCGGCGCCGGCACCGTATGTCGCCACGCAGCTGGCCGCACGCTACGGCGTGCAGGCGGTAGGTCATTATCTGGGCGCCGCCGCGGTGCTGAGCCTGCTGGCGTTGATGGTCGCGCGGCGATCGCGTCGCGGGACGATGCAGCGCACGCCGTTCGCATAGGGCGTGCTGGTGCGCGCTGGAGTCCAGCGAGACCGTCTCGTCGCGCGCAGGCGCGCGCCGACGGAAGGATCGCTAGCGGAAGATCCGCTTCAGGGTACGTCCCAGCCAGCTGCCGTGCTGGTGGGTGCGCGCGAACTGGTTCAGATGGGCGATGACCTGCGGCGCGTACGCCTGGTCGTCGCCGCGGATGTGGTTGAACAACCAGCGCGAGAGCATGTTGCGGAGGTCTTCGCTGACGTCCTCGCCGGATTGAAAGCGCAGCCGATAGTCGCCGACGCGTTTGCCGAAGACCTGGTGCACGCGCGCGTGCGCCAGACTGAAGGGGTAGCCGGCCTCCTGCATCAATTCTTCTTCGAACGCGAAATGCGACAGGGTGTAGTCGATCAGCTCGTCGATGACCTCGGCCACGGCCAGGCGCTGCAGGCTGGTGTGCGCCATGTGCAACTGATTGATCATGTCCACGATGCGCCGGTGTTGGTGATCGATGACCTCGATCCCGGTGTTGAGGTCGTCCTGCCAGACCAGCAGTGCCATCGAAGTACCTTGCCCAATGCGATGGGCACAGGCTAGGCCGCGCGCGCCGACAGCGCGTTGATCTGGATCAAGGCGCTGGTGAAGCGCGTCATCTGCAGGCGCCGCCCGGGCCTGTGGTCAAGGCGGGATCAGCTCGCCAGGCGCACCTGGTTGCGGCCGCCGGCCTTGGCCAGATACAGATGCTTGTCGGCTTCGTTCAACAGGTGATGCAGTGACTGCTCGCCTTCGGTCGCAATGCATACGCCGATGCTCACCGTCATGCTCAGGGTGTCCTCGCCGATCCGCACGCGCAGCGCGCTGATGCGTTCGCGCAGGGTTTCGAAGTAGCTGGTGGCATTGGCCGCATCCAGCCCTGGCACCAGCAGGCAGAATTCTTCGCCGCCGAAGCGCGCCACCAGGTCCTGCGGGCGCGCATGTCCGGACACCGAGGCCGCCACCGCACGCAGCGCCTGGTCACCGGCTTCGTGGCCCCAGGTGTCGTTGATGTGCTTGAAGTGATCGATGTCGAGCATCGCCGCGGTCACCGACTGGTCCTGCGACAGCAGCTTGGGAATCACCCGCTGGCTCTGCTCCAGGAAGTAGCGCCGGTTCGGCAGGCCGGTGAGGAAGTCGCGCGTGGCCAGATCCTGCAGCGTGCCGATCAGTTCCAGCTGGTCCACGTTCTGCGAGACCCGGCAGAAGAATTCCTCGCGCGAAAAGGGCTTGCGCAAGAAGTCGTTGGCGCCGTTCTTCAGAAAGCGCGGGATCAGCGACGAGTCGCTGTTGCCGGAGATGCCGATCACCGCCACCTTGTCGCGCGAGCGGATCGCACGCAGCCGGCGGGTGAATTCCACGCCTTCCATGCCGGGCATTTCCTGGTCGACGATGGTCAGGCGGATGCCGGGATCGCGTTCGATCGCTTCCAGCCCGGCCGCGCCGTCGGCCGCCAGCACCACCCGGTAGCCGTACATCGACAGCAGCGCGGCGGCGTAGGTGCGTGCGGACAACGAATCGTCCACCACCAACGCACCGATGCGGCGATTGCGCTCCAGTCGCTGCACCAGCCAGGCCAGGTATTCGATGCTGCCGGGCGCGTTCTTGAGCACGTAATCGATGATCTGCTGCTGCAGCACGCGCTGGCGCAGGTCTTCGTCGTAGACGCCGCTGACCACCACGGTCGGCAGGTTGCGCGAGAGAAAGAATTCCACGACCTTGTCGCGGTCGCCGTCGACCAGCACCAGGCCGGTCAGGACCAGAAACCAGCCATCCTCTTCGTCGAGCACGCGCGCGGCTTCGGCCAGGGTCGAAACGACCGTGACCGGCAGTTCCACGCGTTGCTCGATGGCTTCGCGCAGCATGCTGGTGAACGTGCGCGAGTTCTCCACCAGCAACACGCGCTGCGGCAGGACTGCACTTTCACTGTTGCGATGGAGGGTACCTGGGGACATCGGCTGGCCGTATGGATCGAACCGTCAGATCAGCTAACGGCTCTGCTCGCCAAAACTTGAGCACTGTGTCGCTGCCCGTGCGGCGGCGTTGCAGGAACACTCACCACAGCGCGTCGCGCAGCCGGTACCAGCTCATCGCCGCGACCAGCAGCGGTGTGCGCAGCCGCTGCCCGCCGGGGAAGCGGCGATGCGGGATGCGCGCAAAGACATCCAGCCGCTGGCTGTGGCCGGCGATCGCCTCGGCGATGACCTGGCCGGCCAGGCCGGTGGCGGCCACCCCGTGGCCGGAGAAGCCTTGCGCAAAGTACAGATTGGGCGCGAGCCGGCCCCAGTGCGGCGCCCGGTTGCGCGAGATGTCCACATAGCCGCCCCATACCGTCTCCAGCGGCACGTCGCGCAGCTGCGGGAACACGGTGTGCATGCGCTGCGTCATCAGGTGCTGCAGGCCGCGCGGCGGGCGCGCGGAGTAGCTGGCACGCCCCCCGAACAGCAGGCGGTGGTCGGCGCTGAGCCGGTAGTAGTCCAGCGCCCAATTGGTGTCGGCCACCGCCATGTCGTTGGCGATCAGGCTGCGCGCGCGTGCCTGGCCCAACGGCGGCGTGGCCCCGACGTAGGTACCCACCGGCATGATGCGCTGCTCCAGGGCCGGCGCCAGGCCCTGCAGCAAGGCATTGCCGGCAATCACGCCGAATGCGGCGCTCACGCTGCCTTCGGCGCTGTGCAGGGTGACGCGGGCGCCCTGGTCCAGGCGGGTCACCGCCGAGTCTTCGTAGATCCGCACCCCGGCGGCGAGCGCTGCACGCGCCAGCCCGAACGCATAGGCCAGCGGGTGCAGGTGGCCGCTGGCGGGGTCGAACATCGCGCCCAGGTACAGCGGGCTGTCCAGTACCGCGCGCGTGCGTGCGCGGTCCCACCACTGCAGCGGGTAGTCGTAGCGCTCGGCCATGCGCACGATGCCGTGCTGCAAGGCGCGCGCCTGACGCGGCTTGAGCGGGACGTGGGCATGGCCGTCGCGCCAGTCGCAGGCGATGGCGTGGCGCTGGATGCGCTGGCGCAACAGGCGCATGCCCTCGCGCGAGAAATCGAACAGCAGGCGCGCATCGGCGTCGCCGACCAGCGCTTCCAGGGTGTCCTGCTCGCAGCCGTAACCGACGATGGCCTGGCCGCCGTTACGTCCGGAGGCGCCCCAGCCGATGCGCCGGGCCTCCAGCACGCTCACCTGGTAACCGGCCTCGGCCAGCGCCAGCGCCGCGGTCAGGCCGGTATAACCGGCGCCCAGGATGCACACGTCCGCGCGTTGGGCGCCACGCAGGCGCGGTTGCGCGGGCAGCGCCGGCGCGCTGCGCGCATACCAGCTGTCCGGATACCCGTCCGGCGTCCTGGTCTGCGGCACGGCGGCGTCCGGCCTGGCCATCACACGACGCGCAGGTACCGGGCGTAATCGATGTCCGGCACCAGCGCCTGGTAGTCGAGCAGCTCACGTTGCTTCTGCTGGCCGTACACGTGCTGGAACTGGCTGCCCAACTGCGCCTGGATGAACTCGCTGCCCAGGAACGCATCGACTGCGCCCTGCCAGGTGCGCGGCTGGAACACGCCCTGCGCATAGGCGTTGCCGATGACCGGGGGGGTAGGTTCGGCCGGTCGCTGCACGCCGTCCAGGATGCCGGCCAGCACCGCCGCTGCGGCCAGATACGGGTTGGCATCGGCGCCGGCGATGCGATGTTCGATGCGGGTGTTGGGCGCGTCGCTGTGCGGGATGCGCAGCGCCACGGTGCGGTTGTTGAAGCCCCAGCTGGCATCCAGCGGCACGAACGCATTGCTGACGAAGCGCCGGTAACTGTTGGCATGTGGGGCGAACAGCAGCAACGACGCCTGCGCATGCCGTTGCAACCCGGCGATGGCATGGCGCAGCGGCCCGGCAGGCATGTCGGCGGGGCCGGCGAGCAGGTTGTTGCCGTCCGCATCGAGCAGGCTCACATGCAGGTGCAGGCCGCTGCCGGCCTGGCCGGGGAAGGGCTTGGCCATGAAGCTGGCGAGCTTGCCCTGCTGCTGCGCGATGGCCTTGATGGTGCGCTTGAGCAACACGGCCTCGTCGCAGGCCGCCACCACATCGGCACGGTGCTGCAGGTTGATCTCGAACTGGCCCGGCGCATATTCGGCCACCGCGGTGTCGGCCGGGATGCCTTGCTGCCGGCAGGCGGCCGTCACCGCATCGGTGAAGCCGCGCTGCTCGTCCAGATCCTGCAGCGAATACACCTGGGTGCTGTCGCTGCGCGCGCCGGTGACCGGGTCGCGCGGGGTCTGCGGGCGCCCCTGGGCATCGGGCACCGTGTCGAACAGATAGAACTCCAGCTCCACCGCCACCACCGGCGTAAGGCCACGTGCGGCGAAGCCGGCCAGTACACGCTGCAGCACCGCGCGCGGAGCTACCTCGAACAGGCCGCCATCGGGGGTGTGCATGGCCAGCAGCAATTGCGCCATCGGCTGCGGCGCCCAGGGCACCGGACGCAGCGTTCCGGTAATCGGCCGGCAGATGCGGTCCGCATCGCCGATCGCGTAGCCAAGCCCGGTCTCTTCCACGGTGTTGCCGGTGATGTCGGTGGCGATCAGCGACATCGGCAGGCACACGCCATCGCGATAGACCTTGCCCAGTGCATCGGCGGTGACGCGCTTGCCACGCAGCACGCCGTTGGTGTCGGGCAACAACAGATCCACCGAGGTACAGCCGGTGATGCGCGCCAGGGTGGCGGCGTCGGCAGCGGGCAGGGACGCGACGGAGTTCTCGGAAGCCATGGGCACTACCTGCGAGGTCGCTGGCCAGCCTAGCAAAGCAGGCGTGAGCGGTCGCCGGCCGGCGAAGCAGCGGCCCTGGCAATGGCGGCGGTGGCGCGGTAAGTTCGAGCGCATCTGCCGTTCAACACACCGCATCGGGATGTCTGCATGGCTGTCGTTCCCCTGGTCGGGCTGCCGACCGACCGCGTCCTGCATGGGCCGCATCCGTTCCTGGCCGCTGGCGAAAAATACATCCGCGCCGTGGTGGACGCCGCCGGTGCCATGCCGGTGTTGCTGCCCAGCCTGCGGCCGAGCCTGGACGCCAGCGCCTGGCTGGACCGGCTGGATGGCCTGCTGCTCACCGGGGCGGTCAGCAACGTCGAGCCGCACCACTACAGCGATGAGGCCAGCTGGGAGGGCAATCCGCACGACCCGGCGCGCGATGCCACCAGCCTGGCGCTGATTTCGCAGGCGCTGGCACGCGGCCTGCCGCTGCTGGCGATCTGCCGCGGCCTGCAGGAAGTCAACGTCGCGCTCGGCGGGCGCCTGCATCAACGCGTGCATGCCGTGCCGGGGCTGGCCGATCACCGCGAAGACCGCAGCGCCGCGCTGGAGGCGCAATACGGCCCGGCCCATCCGGTGCAGTTGCAGCCGGGCGGTTGGCTGGCCGGCATGCATTCCGGGTCGGAGGTGCTGGTCAATTCGCTGCACGGGCAGGGCATTGCCACGCTCGCCGACGGACTGGTGGTCGAAGCGACCGCGCCGGATGGCCTGGTCGAAGCCTTTCGCGGTGCCGGGCCGGGGTTCCTGCTGGCCGTGCAGTGGCACCCGGAATGGCGTGTCACACAGCATCCGTTCTACCGTGCCATCTTTCAGGCCTTCGGCGAGGCCTGTCGCCGTTACGCCGCTCAACGCGGTCAGTGAGGTCGCATGTCCATCCGCACCCGTTCGCGCACCGCCACGCCCAAGCAGCCGGAGAGCGCGCTGCGGCGCTGGCTCAAGGAACGCCACATCACCGAGGTGGAATGCCTGGTGCCGGACATCACCGGCAATGCGCGCGGCAAGATCATTCCCGCCGACAAGTTCTCGCACGACTACGGCACGCGGCTGCCGGAGGGGATCTTCGCCACCACCGTCACCGGCGATTTTCCGGAGGATTACTACGCGCTGACCTCGCCGTCGGATTCGGACATGCACCTGCGCCCGGATGCCTCCACCGTGCGCATGGTGCCGTGGGCCGCCGACCCCACCGCGCAGGTGATCCACGACTGCTACACCAAGGACGGGCAGCCGCACGAACTGGCCCCGCGCAACGTGCTGCGCCGCGTGCTCGATGCCTATGCCCAGCGCAAGCTGCAACCGGTGGTGGCGCCGGAGCTGGAATTCTTCCTGGTGCAGAAGAACACCGACCCGGACTTCCCGCTGCTGCCGCCGGCCGGGCGCTCCGGCCGCCCCGAAACCGCGCGGCAGTCGTATTCGATCGACGCGGTCAACGAGTTCGACCCGATCCTGGACCTGATGTACGACTACTGCGATGCGATGGAGCTGGACGTGGACACCTTGATTCACGAGTCCGGGGCCGCGCAGCTGGAAGTCAATTTCACCCATGCCGATGCCCTGTCGCGCGCCGATCAGGTGTTCCTGTTCAAGCGCACCATGCGCGAAGCGGCGCTACGGCATGGCGTGTATGCGACGTTCCTGGCCAAGCCCATGGAGACCGAGCCGGGCAGCGCGATGCATATCCACCAGAGCCTGCTGCACGCCGGCACCGGCAAGAACGTGTTCAGCGGCAAGCGCGAGGGCGGCTTCAGCGACACCTTTGCGCATTATCTGGGTGGCTTGCAGAAATACATCCCGATGGCGATGGGGCTGCTGGCGCCCAACGTCAATTCGTACCGTCGGCTGATGTTCGGCGAGGTGTCGCCGAGCAATGTGCTGTGGGGCTTCGACAACCGCACCTGCGGGCTGCGCGTGCCGATCGATGCACCGCAGAACATGCGGGTGGAAAGCCGCTTCGCCGGTTCCGATGCCAACCCGTATCTGGCGATGGCGGCGACCCTGGCGTGCGGGTTGTTGGGGATTGCCGAGCAGCTCGAACCGACCGCGCCGATCAGCAGCAACGGCAAGGAGCAGGGCTACGATCTGCCGCGCTCGCTGGGTGAGGCGCTGGATGAGCTGGAAGGCTGCGATGCGTTGCAGGAGATATTGGGGCGACGCTTCGTGCGCGCCTATATCTCGGTGAAGCGCAAGGAATACGAAACGTTCTTTCGGGTGATCAGCTCGTGGGAGCGAGAGTTCCTGTTGTTGAATGTGTAAGGCGCTTCGCCTGCGCTGTTCCCTTCTCGCGCCGGGACATTGTTCCCCTATATGGGTGAGACCGTGCCCGAAGGGCGGATGAGGGTACGGCGTATGACGATGCCTGACGCCTCGCGCATTTGACATTGCGCGCGCCCGTCTGCGTGTTTCCTCGCCTGGAGTTTGGCGCGTGCAACGAAAGCACCTTTGGGTCCGGCCGATCGGCCATAGACTGCATGGACCCCGCAGCCGGAGTGGCCATGGATCCGCAGGCACTGAAGACCTTGCAACAGCTCGATGCCGCCCATCATCTGCATCCGTTCAACGACAACGCGGCATTGGCGCAGAAGGGCACGCGCATCCTGACGCGCGGTGAGGGCGTGTACGTGTGGGATGCCGATGGCAACCGACTGCTGGATGCATTCGGCGGCTTGTGGTGCGTCAATGTCGGCTATGGACGCACCGAACTGGCACAGGCGGCGGCGCGGCAGATGGAGCAGCTGGCGTACTACAACAGCTTCTTTCAGTGCACCACCGAACCCACCATCCAGTTGGCGTCCAAGCTGGCGGAGCTGGCACCCGGTGATCTGAATCACGCGTTCTTCGCCAACTCCGGGTCGGAGGCCAACGACACCATCCTGCGCCTGGTCCGGCATTTCTGGGCGGTGCAGGGGCAGCCGCAAAAACGCATCTTCATCGGCCGCCATGATGGCTATCACGGCACCACCATGGCCGGGGCCAGCCTGGGCGGCATGCAAGGCATGCACAAGCAGGGCGGCTTGCCGATTCCGGATATCCACCACATTACGCCGCCGTATCACTTCGGCGATGGCGGGGAGATGGACCCGGAAGACTACGGCTTAGTCGCTGCGCGTCGTCTGGAAGACACGATCCTGCAGCTCGGGCCGGATAACGTCGCCGCCTTTATCGGCGAGCCGATCATGGGCGCGATCGGCGTGTATATCCCGCCGCGCAGTTACTGGCCGGACATCGAGCGGATCTGCCGGCGCTACGACGTGCTGCTGGTGGCCGATGAAGTGATCTGCGGGTTCGGGCGCACCGGCGCCTGGTTCGGTGCGGACTATTTCGGATTTCAGCCCGATGTGATGACGCTGGCCAAAGGCATCACCTCCGGCTACATCCCGCTGGCGGCAGCCATGTTCAACGATCGCGTGGCCGGCGTGCTCAAGACGCAAGGCGGCGAGCTGGCGCACGGTGGCACGTATGCCGGGCATCCGGTGTGCGCGGCCGTGGCGCTGGAGAACCTGCGCCTGCTGCAGGACGACGGCATCGTGGACACCGCGCGCACGCAGATTGCGCCGTATCTTGCGCAGCGCTGGGCCGAGCTCGGCGAGCACCGTCTGGTGGGCGAGGCGCGCATCGCCGGGTTGATCGGGGCGCTGGAGCTGGTGCCGGACAAGCGGCAGCGTGGGGTGTATTTCGAAGGGCGTGGGCGCGTCGGTGCGCTCTGCCGTGACTTTGCGTTGCGCCGCGGCCTGATCCTGCGCGCCACCTACGACGCCATGCTGCTGTCGCCGCCGCTGATCATCACCTGCGAGCAGGTGGACGAGCTGTTCCACAAGGCCTGGGCGGCGCTGGATGACACCGCGCATGCGTTGGGCAGGTAAGCGATGGCGACCTGCCACCAACGCATCGGTGCGCCCCGACGCGCGTTGCCACGGCAATGTGGAGACCGGCATGTCGATCCGCCGTACGGCATCGCGGCCTCGGGCTCGCCGGCGGACGGCGAGCAATGACTCCCGCTGCCCGGCGCGAATGCCCGCCGCAGCCGCTGGGCAAACTCGGGCACGGTGGGTAGTCTGGCGCCAGACCGGCCCCGCGTCGGACCGCCCCACCGTGCCGGAGACCTCCCATGACGCTGCGACTGCTCGCCCTGACGCTGTCCCTCACCCTGCTGTCCGGTTGCGGCGGCGATGGCGCCGCGGGCAAGGCTGAGGCGCAGGCCAAGGTGCTCAACGTCTACAACTACTCCGACTACATCGCCGAAGACACCATTCCCGCGTTCGAAAAGAGCACCGGCATCAAGGTCACCTACGACGTGTTCGACAGCGACGAGATGGTGGAAACCAAGTTGCTCGCCGGCGGCAGCGATTACGACGTGGTGGTGCCCACGCTCAATTTCTTTGGCCGGCAGATCCAGGCGGGTGTGTTCCTGCCGCTGGACAAAAGCAAGATCCCCAACCTGGCCAATCTCGACCCGGACATCATGCGCCGCATCGCCGCGCAGGATCCGGGCAATGCCTATGGCGTGCCGTACATGATCGGCACCACTGGCATCGGCTACAACGTCGACAAGCTCAAGGCGATCTTCGGCAGCACCGATGTCGCCAACAGCTGGGATCTGGTGTTCAAGCCGGAGAATCTGTCCAGGCTCAAGGACTGCGGGGTGACCATCCTGGACACGCCCTCGGACATGATTCCGATCGCGCTCAATTACCTCGGGCTCGATCCGCACAGCACGGTGCCGGCCGAGATCGAGAAGGCCGCCGCGCTGATCAAGACCATCCGCCCGTACGTGCAGAACTTCCACTCCAGCCAGTACGTCACCTCGCTGGCCAACGGCAATACCTGCCTGGCGGTGGGCTGGTCGGGCGACATCATCCAGGCGCGCGATCGCGCCAGGGAAGCGGGCAACAACGTCAACGTGGCCTACGCCATTCCGAAGGAAGGCGCGCCGCAGTGGTTCGACATGCTGGCCATCCCCAAGGACGCCAAGCATCCTGAAAATGCGTACGCCTTCATCAATTACCTGCTCACGCCCGAGGTGGCCGCGGCCAACAGCAACTTCATCCACTACGCCAACCCGGTGCGCAGCGCCACGCCGCTGGTGGATGCGGCGATCCGCAACGACCCCACCATCTATCCGCCGCCGGAGGTGACCGCCCGGATGTTCACCTACGCGATCAACTCGCCGGAGGTGGACCGCCTGTACACACGGCTGTGGACCGAGATCAAGACCGGCCGGTGAGGCCAGCGCGCAGGTGCTGACGCGGCGTACGCCGCCGCGTCCTCATGACGGTCCAATGGTTGCCTGCAACACTGCAGACCTGGTCACGGGCGCGCCCCTCCGCCGCAGGCCGGCATGCCTGGCCGCTGCAACCGGGCGGCGCATGCACCCCGCGGGTCCATTGCCGCGCAGGCGGTCCAGACCAAGCGCAGCCTGACCAGCTCGTCACGCAATCTGTACCGGCGGGTTCAAATAATTGTATGGTTTCGCCGCGTTCGCCGGCGCCGCTGCCGCGGCATGCCGTCGCGCGCCTCGCCCACGACACACAGGACGCCTCCTTTGAGCAACCAAGACCAACAGCCCACTGACGGCCGCGCCCAGGCGGGCGATGCGCAAGGCGCCGAGACGCAGCAGGACCAGGAGCCGGCCAAGCCGTCGCCGCTGAAGAACCCCAAGGTCAAGTGGACGCTGATCCTGGTGGGCGTGCTGGTGCTGGTCCTGCTGGTGGTGTGGCTGGCCTACTACCTGATCAAGGGCCGCTACATGCAGGACACCAACAACGCCTACCTGCAGGCCGATTCGGTGGCCGTGGCGCCGCGTGTCAGCGGCTATGTGACGAAGGTGCTGGTGGGCGACAACCAGATCGTGGACGCCGGCCAGCCGTTGCTGCAGATCGACGACCGCACCTACCAGGCCACCCTGCAGCAGGCCGAAGCGGCGATTGCCGCACGCCAGGCCGACATCGTGGCCGCCACCGCCAATGTCGCCGGCCAGGAAGCGGCGCTGCTGCAGGCGCGGACCCAGGTGACCTCGGCCGCGGCCAGTCTCAAGTTCGCCCAGGCCGAGGTGAAGCGCTTCGCACCGCTGGCCGCCTCCGGCGCCGATACCCATGAGCACCAGGAAAGCCTGCAGCACGAACTGGCGCGCGCACGTGCCCAGTACGATGCGGCCCAGGCGCAGGCCACCGGTGCGCAGAGCCAGATCCAGGCCAGCCGCGCGCAGCTGGAGCAGGCCCTGGCCGGCCTGAAGCAGGCGACCGCGGATGCCGACCAGGCCCGCGTGGCCGTGGAAGACACCCGCCTGACCAGCCGCATCCATGGCCGCGTCGGCGACAAGACCGTGCAGGAGGGCCAGTTCCTGGCCGCCGGTACCCGCACCATGACCATCGTGCCGCAGGAATCGCTGTACCTGGTCGCCAACTTCAAGGAAACCCAGGTCGGCCTGATGCGCCCGGGTCAGCCGGCCGAGATCGAGGTCGATGCCCTGTCCGGGGTGAAGCTGCATGGCAAGGTCGAAAGCCTGTCCCCGGGCACCGGCTCGCAGTTCGCCTTGCTGCCGCCGGAAAACGCCACCGGCAACTTCACCAAGGTGGTGCAGCGCGTGCCGGTGCGCATCCGCGTGCTGGCCGGCGAGGAGGCACGCAAGGTGCTGGTGCCGGGCATGTCGGTGGAGGTCACCGTCGATACGCGCTCGGCCAAGGACGCCAAGGAACGCGCTGAAAAAGAATCCGACCGCGTGCAGGAGCAGGAGCGCGCGCAGTGAGTACAGCGGCCGCCACCGGCCAGGGTGCCGGCGGCAGTGCCAGCCGCGAGAAGGCCGAGCCCGGCGCCTGGTTGGCGGTGCTGGCCGGCACCATCGGCTCGTTCATGGCCACGCTGGACATCTCCATCGTCAATGCCGCGCTACCCACCATCCAGGGCGAGGTCGGCGCCAGCGGCACCGAGGGCACCTGGATCTCCACCGCGTATCTGGTCGCCGAGATCATCATGATCCCGCTGACCGGCTGGTTCGTGCGCACGCTGGGCCTGCGCAATTTCCTGCTGATCTGCGCGTTGATGTTCACGGCGTTCTCGGTGGTCTGCGGGTTGTCGACCTCGCTGACGATGATGATCATCGGCCGCGTGGGGCAGGGGCTGGCCGGCGGCGCGCTGATTCCCACCGCGCTGACCATCGTCGCCACACGCCTGCCGCCCAGCCAGCAGACCATGGGCACCGCACTGTTCGGCATGACCGTGATCATGGGCCCGGTGATCGGCCCGCTGCTGGGAGGCTGGCTCACCGAAAACGTCAGCTGGCACTACGCGTTCTTCATCAACGTGCCGATCTGCGCGGGCCTGGTGGCGCTGTTGCTGCTTGGCCTGAAGCACGAAAAGGCCGACTGGGCCGGCCTGCTCAACGCCGATTGGCTGGGCATCTACGGCCTCACTGCCGGCCTGGGCGGGCTCACCGTGGTGCTGGAAGAAGGCCAGCGCGAGCGCTGGTTCGAATCCAGCGAGATCAACATGCTGAGCCTGATCTCGTTGAGCGGGTTCATCGCGCTGGTGATCGGCCAGTTCCGCAGGCGCGCGCCGGTGATCCGGCTGTCGCTGCTGCTGCATCGCAGTTTCGGTGCGGTGTTCATCATGATCATGGCAGTGGGCATGATCCTGTTCGGTGTGATGTACATGATTCCGCAGTTTCTGGCGGTGATCTCCGGCTACAACACCGAGCAGGCCGGCTACGTGCTGCTGCTGTCCGGCCTGCCCACCGTGCTGCTGATGCCGATGATGCCCAAGCTGCTGGAGGTGGTGGACGTACGCATCCTGGTGATTGCGGGGCTGATCTGTTTCGCTGCCGCCTGCTTCGTCAATCTGGGGCTGACCGCCGACACGGTGGGCATGCATTTCGTGGCCGGGCAGTTGCTGCAGGGCTGCGGACTGGCGCTGGCGATGATGTCGCTCAACCAGGCGGCCATCTCCTCGGTGCCGCCGGAGCTGGCCGGCGATGCGTCGGGCCTGTTCAATGCCGGCCGCAACCTGGGCGGTTCGGTCGGCCTGGCGCTGATCTCCACCTTCCAGGAGCGCCGCATGACCTTCCATACCGAAACCATCGGCAGCGCGATCACCGCCAACGCACCGCGCGCGCAGGAATTTCTGGCCGGCGTGACCGCGCAGATGCAGGGCAGCGCCGGTGGCGAAGCGGCGATTCGTTCCGTCGCCCAATTCGCACGCGTGGTGCAACAGCAGGCGTTGGTGATGACCTACAGCGACCTGTTCTGGATCTTCGGTGTGATCGTGGTCTGCACGATTCCGCTGGCCTTTTTGCTCAAGCCGTTACCCAAGGGGACGCACCTTGCAATGCACTGATTCCCTGCGCGCGATGCGCCTCCCACTGGCTGCGGCGCTGAGTGCCGTGCTGCTCGGCGGCTGCATGCTCGGCCCCAACTACACCAAGGCACCGGCCGTGGCCGATGCGGCCATGCAGGCGCCCGCGCTGCATCGCGCCAGTGGCGCGCAGGTGGTTGCCGCCGCGCCGCTGAACCACTGGTGGGAGCAATTGAACGACCCGAAGCTGACCCAGTTGGTGACCCAGGCGCTGGCCGACAGCCCCAACCTGCGCGCGGCGCAGGCCAGGTTGCGCGCCAACCGCGCGCTAGCGCGCCAGCGCCGCGCCGAGCGTCTGCCCAAGCTCAACGCCAGCGCCGTGTACGCGTATGCCGAGCCGCCGCAGACCATCGTCGACACGCTGGGCGGGCTGCAGCAAGGCCAGCCCGGGCAGCCGGGACAGGGCGATCAGGCGCTGGATCTGGAAAAGACCCAGATCTACAGTGCCGGTTTCGATGCCAGCTGGGAGCTGGATCTCTTCGGCCGCCGCCGCCGCGCCGCCGAAGGCGCACTGGCCCAGGCGCAGGCCTCCGAAGCCGAGCTGGCCGATGCGCAGGTGCAATTGGCCGCCGAAGTGGGGCAGGTCTATCTCAACTACCGCGGGTTACAGGCGCGGCTGGCCATTGCCGATGCCAATCTGGACAAGATCCGGCAGTCGCTGCAGTTGGTGCAGCAGCGCCGTGACCAGGGCGCCGCCTCCGACCTGCAGGTCGAGCAGATCGCCACCCAGGTGCAGCAACAGGAGGCGCAGCGCCTGCCGCTGGAGATGCAATTGCAGGAAGCGCTGGACCAGTTGGCGCTGATGGTCGGGCGCGAACCCGGCGCACTGGATGCGCAGTTGCGCGCGCCGCAGCCGCTGCCGATGCTGCCCAGCGAAGTGCGCGTGGACGATGCGGGGGCGTTGATCCGCCGCCGCCCGGACGTACGCAAGGCCGAGCGCGAGCTGGCCGCGTCCAGCGCGCAGATCGGCGAAGCCTTGAACGGCTACTTCCCGCAGGTGACCTTGCTGGGTGGCCTGAGCTGGGTGGCCGGCTCGCCGAGCGATTTCAATTCCGACGCGTTGACCACCCTGGCGGTGCCGATGCTGCGCTGGTCCATCTTCGATTTCGGCAAGACCCGCGCACAGGTGGAGCAGGCCCGCGCGGGCAATGCCGGGCGCGAGGCGGCGTATGAAGGTGCGGTGCTGGCTGCGTTGCAGGATGCAAATTCGGCGTTGGCGCGCTTCGGTTCGGCACGCAAGCAGCTGGTGGTCGCGCGCCAGGCAGAGGCCTCGGCCACGCGCTCGGCCGGGCTGATGCAGCAACGTCGCGATGCCGGGGCCACCTCGTCGATCGATCTGCTGGACGTGCAGCGCCAGCAGCTGTCGGCGCAGGACGCCGCCGCGCAGGCGCAGGTGCAGTTGCTGGTCAACTACGTCGCGCTGCAGAAGAGCCTGGGCCTGGGCTGGAGCGAGGCACCGCCGGAAACGCGCTGACCGGCAGGGCGGTCGCCCTGCGGCCGCCGCAGCCAGGGCAGCATTGCCTGCCGCAGGTCGCAGGCAGTGCCGCCATTGCGCCTGGCCACGCTCGTCCCACGCGCGGCGGTGAATGCATGAGTCCGTGTCGGCCGCCTTCGTGGTTATGGGCTGCCCCACCGTTGATGCTGCACGCCGCGTCCCGGACCGCGCGCACGGCGGTGGACACATGCTTTTGCCATCATGGCGCGCAGGCTTCGCACACGGCGCCTGCGCGTATCCCCAGCGAGAGGAACCATGTCACTGACCGAGGCCTTGCCGCCCATTACCAGCAGCGCAGATGCCGGCTACCTGTCCATCAGCCAGGTCCGCAAGGAGTTCGATGGATTCGTGGCGGTGGACGATGTCAGCCTGCAGATCCGCAAGGGCGAAATCTTCGCGCTGCTGGGCGGGTCGGGCAGCGGCAAGTCCACCTTGCTGCGTTGCCTGGCCGGATTCGAGCGGCCGACCAAGGGGCACATCACGCTCGATGGCCAGCCCATCGATGCGCTGCCACCGTACGAGCGGCCCATCAACATGATGTTCCAGTCGTATGCGTTGTTTCCGCACATGAGCGTGGAGCAGAACATCGCTTTCGGGCTGAAGCAGGAAGGGCTGTCGAAGGCGGCCATCGCCGCCCGCGTCGGCGAGATGCTGGAGCTGGTGCAACTGGGCGCGCTGGCCAGGCGCAAGCCGCATCAGCTCTCCGGTGGTCAGCAGCAGCGGGTGGCACTGGCACGCTCGCTGGCCAAACGGCCCAAGCTGCTGTTGCTGGACGAACCGATGGGCGCGCTGGATAAAAAGCTGCGCTCGCAGATGCAGCTGGAACTGGTCAACATCATCGAAACCTCCGGCGTCACCTGCGTCATGGTGACGCACGACCAGGAGGAAGCGATGACCATGGCCACGCGCATCGCGTTGATGGACCAGGGCTGGATCCAGCAGGTCGGCACGCCCGATGAAATCTACGAACAACCAGCCAATCGCTTTGCCGCCGAGTTCATCGGTTCGGTCAATCTGCTCGACGCAGTCATCGTCGAAGACCAGCCGCAGTACGTCAGCTTGCAGACGCCGGCCTTTCCCGCCTGCATCCGCATCGGCCACGGCATCACCGGTTTCGAAGGCCAAGCGGTGGCCTTTGCGCTGCGCCCGGAAAAGCTGGCCATCGGCAAGGACGAGCCGGCGCAGGCCTGCAACAAGGCGCAGGGGGTGATTGAGGACATCGCCTATTTCGGCAGCCATTCGGTTTACCACGTGCGCCTGCCCAGCGGGGTCAAGCTGATGGCCAACTTCGCCAATCGCCAGCGCTGGGCCAGCGAAGCGCTGACCTGGGGGGACACCGTGTGGGTGGGCTGGGGCGAGGACGACGGCGTGGTGCTCACCGCATGAGGTCGCGCCTGTTCCGTCGCGGCTTGCCAGGCGCGCGCTGGGGCGTGATCGCCGCGCCGTATCTGTGGCTGCTGGTGTTCTTCGCGATCCCGTTCCTGATCGTGCTGAAGATTTCCTTCGCCGAGCGCGCCACCGCCATGCCGCCGTATACGCCGCTGTTCGCCTACGCGGCCGATGGGGCGGTGAGCGTCAAGCTGCATCTGGGCAACTATCTTGCATTGGTGCGCGACAGCCAGTATGTAGCGGCATACCTGAGCTCGATCAGGATCGCGGCCATTTCCACCGCGCTGGCGCTGTTGATCGGTTACCCGATGGCGTATGTGATCGCGCGCCTGCCGTTGGCTACGCGCAACGTGGCAATGATGCTGGTGGTGCTGCCATCGTGGACCTCGTTCCTGATCCGTGTCTATGCCTGGATCGGCATCCTCGATGGCAACGGCCTGCTCAATCGGGCACTGCTGGCGCTGGGCGTGATCAAGCAGCCACTGCAACTGCTGTACACGCCGCTCGCCGCCTACATCGGCATCGTGTACTGCTATCTGCCGTTCATGGTGTTGCCGCTGTATGCCAACCTGGTCAAGCACGACAACCGCCTGCTGGAAGCGGCCTACGATCTTGGCGCGCGCCCGTGGCACGCGTTTGTGCGCATCACCTTGCCGCTCTCGCGCAACGGCATCGTGGCCGGTTGCATGCTGGTGATGATTCCAGCGGTGGGCGAGTTCGTGATCCCGGAAATGCTCGGCGGGCCAAATACCTTGATGATCGGCCGCGTGCTGTGGGGCGAGTTCTTCAACAACCGTGACTGGCCGGTGGCCGCCGCCGTGGCCACCGTCATGCTGGTGTTGCTGCTGGTGCCGATCGTGATCTTCCACCGCTACCAGCAGCGCGAGCTGGAAGGACGGCTGGCGTGATGCGCGCCTCCCGCAGCGGGCTCCTGCTCGGTGGCGCCGTCCTCGCGCTGGGGTTTGGCTTCTTGTATCTGCCGATCCTGTTGCTGATGGTGTACTCGTTCAACGCCTCGCGCCTTGCCACGGTGTGGGGCGGATTTTCGACACGCTGGTATGGCGAATTGCTGCGCGACCGGCAGCTGCTGGAAGCGGCCTGGGTGAGCCTGGATGTGGCGTTCTGGACCGCCGGTGCCGCCATGGTGCTTGGCACGATGGCGGCGATGGCGATGGTGCGCATGCGCCGCTTTCCCGGCAAGACCGTGTTCGGCGCATTGATCACTGCGCCACTGGTGATGCCCGAGGTGATCATCGGTTTGTCGATCCTGCTGCTGTTGGTCTCGATGGGCGGCGTGCTCGGCATCGCACCGCGTGGCGCAGTGGCCATCTGGGTGGCGCATGTCACCTTCACCGTGTCGTTCGTGACGGTGGTGATTTCGTCGCGCCTGCTGGAGCTGGATCGGTCACTGGAAGAAGCGGCGATGGATCTCGGCGCAACGCCGCTGAAGGTGTTCTTCCTGATCACCCTGCCGCTCATCGCCCCGGCCTTGGCATCGGGCTGGCTGCTGGCCTTTACGCTGTCGCTGGATGATGTGGTGATCGCCAGTTTTCTGGCCGGGCCCAGTTCCACTACGCTGCCGATCAAGGTGTTTGCGTCAGTGCGGTTGGGCATCAGCCCGAAGATCAACGCGCTGGCCACACTGATGGTGCTGGCGGTATCGGTCGCCGCAGCGATCGGTTGGTGGCTGCTGGCACGCAGCGAAAAGCGCCGCCTGCGCGATCAGCAATTGGCGTTGCAACACGAGAGCTGACGGCCCCGTACAGGTATGCGCCATCGCAGTGCGGCCCGTGGTCGCAGGCGGGCGAACACAGCGTTGCGCTATTTTCAGGCCGTTGTGACGCGGTCCGAACCCATCGGCCACTAGCATTGGACGTCTTGCTACTGGAGACCGTCATGTCCTACGACACCGTGAACCCGGCCACCGGCCAGGTCGAGCATACCCAGCAGACCCTGGACGCCGCCGGCATTGAGGCGCGCCTGGCCGCTTCCGCCAAGGCGTTTCCGGCGTGGGCCGCGCTGCCGCTGGCCGAGCGGGGTGCCTTGCTGCGCCGCGTCGGCGAAGAGCTGACTAGGCGACGCGAGGACCTGCAACGCATCATGACCGCCGAAATGGGCAAGCTGCGCGTCGAGGCGCTGGCCGAGATCGACAAGTGCGCGCAGGGCTGCGCCTATTACGCCGAACACGCAGCCGAGTATCTGGCGCCACGCAACATTCCTACCGAAGCGCAATCGAGCTATGTGCGCTACGAACCGTTGGGCTGCGTCTTTGCGGTGATGCCGTGGAATTTCCCGCTGTGGCAGGCGTTTCGGTTTCTGGCGCCGGGCCTGATGGCCGGCAACGTGGCACTGCTCAAGCACGCGAGCAATGTGCCGCGCTGCGCCGACGCCATGAAGGAGGTGCTGGACGCCGCGGGCATCCCGCCGGGCGTGTTCGATGTGCTGCATATCGACAACGACCAGGCCGCCGACGTGCTGCGCGACGACCGCATCGCCGCAGTGACGCTCACCGGTAGCGAACGCGCCGGGCGTTCCCTGGCCGCGAATGCGGGCGACCAGCTGAAGAAATGCGTGATGGAGCTGGGCGGCAGCGATGCCTTCGTGGTGCTGGAAGACGCCGAGTTGGAGCACACCGTGCAATCGGCAGTGCAGTCGCGCTTCGACAACAGCGGGCAAACCTGCATCGCCGCCAAGCGCTTCATCGTGGTGGACGCGATTGCCGATCGATTCATCGAGCGCTTCGTCGCTGCGGCGTCCAAGCGCGTGGTTGGCGACCCGCAACAGGAAAGCACCACATTGGCGCCGATGGCACGTGCCGATCTGCGCGACGAACTGCACAAGCAGGTGCAGGCCAGCGTCGCCAAGGGCGCCACCGTCTTGCTGGGCGGCGAACCGGTGGCCGACTCGCACGCGGGCTACCCGGCAACCATCCTCGACAATGTCGCGCCCGGCATGCCCGCCTATGACGAAGAATTCTTCGGCCCGGTGGCGTCGATCATTCGCGTGGCCGACGAGGCAGAAGCGGTGCGCGTGGCCAACGACACCACCTTCGGGCTGGGCGGCAGCGTGTGGACGGCAGACGCCAAGCGCGGCGAACGCGTCGCCCAGCAGCTGCAGTGCGGCGCGGCATTCGTCAACTCGGTGGTCAAGAGCGACGTGCGCCTGCCGTTCGGCGGCATCAAGCGCTCAGGCTTCGGCCGCGAACTCGCCGATCACGGCATCCATGAGTTCATGAACATCAAGACGATTTATGTAGCTTGAAAGCCGGGATTCGGGAATCGGGATTCGAGATTCGCAAAGGCCAGGGTGCTTCCTTCTCCCGCCGGGAGAAGGTGCCCGAAGGGCGGATGAGGGGCACCGGCAGAGCTTGAGCAGTCTGGGTGAAACGATCAGCGCAACAGCTATTGAAACACAACCATCGCTCAAGCTGGATCAGCAAGCAGCAAACCCGCTCTAGCGAATCCCCAATCCCGACTCCCCAATCCCAAGCCGCTACGCGGCTCTAAAGCCACCGAGCGCGCTTGAACAGGCGATACAACACCAGGCACGAAGCAACCACGCCGCCCACCAGCAGCGGGTAGGCGTAGGGTTTGTCGAGCTCGGGCATGTGGGTGAAGTTCATGCCGTACCAGCTGGTGATCAGGGTGGGGGCGGCCAGCAGGGCAGCCCAGGCACCCAGGCGTTTGACGGTCTCGCCTTGCGCCAGCGTCACCATCGACAGATTGACGCTTAGCGCGGTGCCCAGCATTTCGCGCAGGGTGTCGATGGCATCGTTGATGCGCACCGCATGATCGAGCACGTCGCGGAGATAGATGCCGACCTCGTCGTGGATCAGCCCGCCGGGGTTGCGCTTGAGGTGCGAGAGCACATCCTGCAGCGGCGCCACCACCAGGCGCATCTTGTTGAGCTCGCGCTTGAGCTCATACAGGCGCACCACGGTTTCGCGCTTGTAGTTGTCGGCGAAGATGTCCTTTTCCAGGCCTTCCAGCGTGTCGCGGAACTCGTCCATGATCGGCAGGTAGTTGTCGACCACGAAATCCAGTACACCGTACAGGCAGAACGAAGCGCCCATGCGCAGCATTGCCGGTTCGCGTTCAACCCGGTGCCGCACCGGTGCATACGACAGCGACGCGCCGTGGCGCACCGTCAACAGAAAGCGCGCGCCCAGAAACGCATGCGTCTCGCCATAACGGATGCGTTCGTTGACCAGCTGCGCGGTGTTGACCACCACGAACAACGAGTTGCCGTAGCTTTCCGCCTTGGGGCGCTGATGCGCCTTGAGCGCGTCCTCGATCGCCAGATCGTGCAGGCCAAACTCGTCCTGCAACTTGTGCAGCACCGATTCCTGCGGCTCGTACAGCCCGACCCACACACAGCCGTCGGGGCGCTGCAGCACATCGCTGATCTGCTCCAGGCTGATGTCGTGGCGTGTGCCGTCACCATCGTAATAGGCGCAGGTGATGACGCAGGACGGATTGTCTGGATGACGGCCGCGGGTGTTCAAGGGCGCATCCTGGATCAGCGCGTGTGGACAGGCACATCACGCCGGCGCAGGGCGACCGCGAGCGCAGCGTGGATGGGCAACAGGAGCATCACCCACTGCAGGTTGTCCTGGGCCTGGAAGGAGAGCCAGTGGATCACCAATGCCAGCAGCGCGCCGGCGGCCACCAGCCATGCAAGCACGTTGAACCAGCGGCCCGGCCGATGGCCCAGCTGCAGCCGGATGCCGCCGAACCACAGCAACACGCACAGCGGATTGACCAGCAGCAGGTTGCGGTTGGCCCACGCGGACTGATGCGCGGTGAAGCCCCACAGATACACCAGCAGGCCGCCGCCGATGGCGCACAGCAACCAGAACGGCAGTGCCAGCCCGGCCAGCAGACGTTGCCGGCGGCGCAGCGCCAGCACGCCGGCGGCCACCAGCACGCCGGCCAGCAGCCACGGCCACCAATGCCGCTGCTGTTCGGCAGGCTCGGGCGCCACGCGGTGCGGCAGCAGCACCTGGGTGGATTGCACCAGCGGCCGGCCGGCGCTGTTGTGCACCTGGGTCAGGCTGTCGGCCAGACGCATCGGCACGAACGCTTCTTCCCAGCGCGACAGCGGACGATCGGCGTACGGACCCAGGCCCAGGTCGAAGCCCAGCCACATCCACGGCGCCGGGGAGGCCAGGCGTACCGCTTCGCTGCGGTAGGTATTGCCGCGCGAGCGGCCGGCCAGTTGCGACTTGAGCGTGCCGCCCATGGCGCGATCCAGCGCATCGCGCACCATGGTGGCGCAATTGGCTTCGAAGTAGTCGTAGTGATACCGCGCGTTTTCCGGCCGGCTGCGGACAGCCAGGCCATCGGCAAGCGCGCGTGCCTGCTCGGGCGGCAAATCCAGCCACTGGATGCTGACGCCACGGCCGACGCTGCGGTACTGCGACAGGTCTTCTTCCAGCGGCAGCGCCACCAGGTAGTACATCATTTCGCCACGCGCAAAGCGCGGTACGAAGTCCGGCTCGCTGGGGTCGAAGAAGCCGAAGTTGTAGGAGGTCGCCTGCTGGGTGAGCGGGTCCACCACCACGATGGCGTCGTGCCCGAACCGTTCGAAGAACACTTCGCCGGGCTGCATGGTGACCACGCCCACCCGCGGCGCCGGCGGCTGTGCGTTCTGGGCGAATGCAAACGGCGCCAGCAGCGACATCAACAGCAGCAGCCCGCAGGCAGCCAGCCATTGCCGGGCGCCACGGCGCGGCGGCGCGGTGGCGGTGCTGCAGGTGGTCGGGTTCAAGCGTCGTCCTGCGGGTCGGGCGGGAGAATGGTGACGTGGAAGGCATGCACGCGGCGCGCGTCGGCCTTGGCCACACGGAACGCAAACCGCCCTAGCGTCAGCTCTTCGCCGGTCTCGGGCAGATGGCCGATCGCATCGGTGACCAGCCCGCCGACGGTGTCGTATTCGTCGTCGGGGAACTCGGCGCCGAAGCGTTCGTTGAAGTCCTCGATCGGCGTCAACGCATCGACCACGTAGCGGCCATCGGCCTGGATCGCGATCAGCGAATTCTCTTCCTCGGCGTCGTCGTGCTCGTCGTCGATCTGGCCGACGATCTGTTCCAGCACGTCTTCGATGGTGACCAGGCCGGCAACGCCGCCGTACTCGTCCACCACGATCGCCATGTGGTTGCGCGAGAGGCGAAATTCCTTGAGCAACACGTTGAGCTTCTTGGACTCGGGGATCAGCACCGCCGGGCGCAGCAGTTCGCGCACGTTGCCGGGCCCGTTGTCGGCGACCACGCCGCGCAACAGGTCCTTTGCCAGCAGGATGCCGAGTACTTCGTCTTTGTTCTCGCCGTGGACCGGGAAGCGCGAATGGCCGGATTCGACCACCTGCTTCATCAGGTCGATGAAGCGCGCTTCTACCGGCAGCGAAACCATCTGCGAGCGCGAGATCATCACATCGCCCACGGTGAGCTCGGACACGGAGATCGCGCCTTCCATCATGCGCAAGGTGTCTGCGGCGATGAGACCGTCCTGCTCGGCGGTGCGCAGCAGCGCGACCAGTTCGTCGCGGGTGTGGGGCTCACCGGAGAAGGCCGCGCTCAGGCGTTCGAGCCAGCTGCGGCGTTTTTCGGAGGGTTCTGAGGTGTGGCTACTGTCGTCTTCGGACATCGTGACGGGGAAGGGCACCCGGCAAACCAGGCATTAGCCATCAGTCTAGCAGGAAGCCGCTAACACGCTGTGGATGCGCGGGCAGGGACCAGGTTTCAGGGCAGGTCCAGGCTGTATCCGCAGCCGACCACGGTCTTGCCGGGGTGCGATTTGACGTTGGTCACGCTCAGCACCACCGATTCGATCATCGCCTCGCCGGTCTTGGGGTTGGTGGTGTCCTCGCTGACCAGCTCGCGGCCGTACATGACCTTCTCGGCGTTATCCACGCCCAGTTCCAGCTGCAGCTGCCTGGCCAGCGGGCGCGGATCGGGCAGGTCCAGGATCGCCATGATGCTGGCGCCGGAAAAGGCGATGTGGTTCGTGCTGTGGCCGAACACGCGGATCAGCGTGTTGAGGGTGTATTCGGTCATGAACAGGTTGGACTGATCCAGCGGCGTCCAGCCCAGCGCCACCGCCTTGAGCGGGTCGGCCAGCACCGGCGCCAACGCGTTGAAATCGCCGATGCGCTGGCGGCACTCGATCAATGCCGGCAGGTCGGGACGCACCGGGGTGGCCTGCGCCCAGCCCGTCGCCGGACTCAGCAACAGCCCCGCGATGGCGATGGCCGCGCGCATCAACGCTCCCCCGCGTAGGGGTCGTCGATGCCCAGATCGGCCAGGATTTCGCGCTCCAGCTGTTCCATCGCATCGGCCTCCTTTTCGTCTTCGTGATCCCAGCCCAGCAGGTGCAGGGTGCCGTGCACGGTCAGGTGCGCATAGTGTGCAGCCAGCGACTTGCCCTGTTCGGCGGCCTCGCGCGCCACCACCGGCGCGCAGATCACCAGATCGCCCAACAGGGGCATCTTGATGCCCTTGGGCAGGCCCTCGGGCAGCTCGGCCGGAAAGCTCAGTACATTGGTGGCGTAGTCCTTGCCGCGGTAGTGATGATTGAGCGAGCAGCCTTCCTTCTCGTCGACCACGCGCACCGCCAGATCGGCCTCGCGGATGCGGCCCTTCAGCGCAGCAGCCACCCACTTGCGAAAACTCACCGCCGAGGGCAGGCCGGCGCGTGGCAACGCATAACTGACGGCGACGTCGAGGCGGACGGGTCCACGGGTCATGGCGAGCGCTTCCTGGGCAAAGAGATCAACGAGTGCAGGTGATCAGCAGGAGCACCGTGGGCCCATTGGGCACGCGGTAGCTCGAGCTGCCAAGCGGGCCGTGCCCGCAACCGTGATTGTAATCGCGCACCCGCACGCTTGAAACGAACCCGGGCTGATCGTGCAACCAGACCGCCGCAATGCCGTCTTCCAGCAACTTGCCGATCAGCAACTGGCTGGCGCGGTGCGCATGCGCGACCGGTGAACTTTCGCAACCGCGTGCATCGGTGACGGTTCCCGGCAGATCGAGCAACCAGCGTGCCGAGGGATACCCGGGCACCATCGCCTGCAGCGTTGCGGTGGGAACACTGATGCTGACAGCTTCGGTAGCCAGGGAAATACAAGGAGGCGTCACCTGGACGGCCGGAATGACATCGCGGTCGACGATCTCTGGCGGTAGCGGCGTCTGGCTGGCGTTGACTGATGCCGGCGTCGCCATTGCAATTGCAATTGCCAGCATCAGGCCGGCAATTGTCCTGCTCACTCGGGATTGCCCTTGGCAGCGCTTTCCTGCTGATCGCGCTTGTCGTAGGCAGTGACGATGCGTTGCACCAACGGGTGACGCACCACGTCGCGCGCTTCGAAGAAGGTGAAGCTGGCGCCTTCCACGTCGCGCAGCACCTCGATGGCGTCACGCAGGCCCGACTTGACGTGCTTGGGCAGGTCGATCTGGGTCAGGTCGCCGGTGACCACGGCAGTAGAACCAAAACCCAGGCGGGTCAGGAACATCTTCATCTGCTCGATGGTGGTGTTCTGTGCCTCGTCCAGGATCACGTAGGCATCGTTGAGCGTGCGGCCGCGCATGTAGGCCAGCGGCGCGATCTCGATGACGTTCTTCTCCAGCAGCTTGACCACTTTTTCCACGCCAAGCATTTCGTAGAGCGCGTCGTACAGCGGCCGCAGGTACGGGTCCACCTTCTGGCTGAGGTCGCCGGGCAGGAAGCCCAGCTTCTCGCCGGCTTCCACCGCCGGGCGCACCAGAATCAGGCGCTGCACGCGCGACTCGTTCAAGGCTTCCACCGCGCTGGCCACGGCAAGAAAGGTCTTGCCGGTACCGGCCGGGCCGATACCGAAGTTGATGTCGTGGGTGGCGATCGCGTGCAGGTATTTGGCCTGGTTGGCGCCGCGGCCACGCACGGTGCCGCGCTTGACCTTGATGGCCACATCCTGCGGCTGGTACGCGCGTTCGGCCACCTGATCGACATTGGCATCGTTCAAGCGCAGGTGGATGGCGTGGTTGTCGAAGGTGACTGAGGCCGCTTCGTCATACAGCGCGGTCAGCAGCGACTGCGCGGCGGCGATTGCCGGCTCCGGGCCGGTGATGCGGAAGATATTGCCGCGGTTGGCGATCTCCACGCCCAGCTTGAGTTCGATCTGGCGCAGGTGCGCGTCGAAGGGGCCGGCAAGATTGGCCAGGCGCTCGGTATCGTCGGGTTCCAGGGTGAAATCGCGGTAGGCAGGTGAGTTCATGGTCGGATCGGACAGCGCGCGCAGGCGGCGTCGGTAGGGCGGCAGACGAGGGTAGCGCGCGGCATGTGATCCCACCAACAAACCGGACGGCGCAGCGTGGCGGCCTGCGGGCGGGGATGTTCTCCACAACCGCTGTGGAGTCACGCATCACTAACCTGTGGATAGAGTGCGGCAGCCCTACTGGCACAAGGCCTGGTAGGTGAGTGGCGAAAAAATCGCCAGTGCGCGGACGGTTGTCCACAAACGATGTGGATCGAATTCGGCAAAGCCTGTGGGTAAGTGCGGCGGCACCTTGTGCAGCAAGGCGCCTCGGATGTGTGGTGAAATTTTGACCAGCGGCCGAAGGCTGCAGCCACGGCACGCGGAGCAGCCAGCCACGCGCGCACGGCGCCGGGCACGCAGATGGCGTGCACGCAATGCGTGATCCCGCTGAGAACGCTGAGAACGCTGTGCCAGGGCACGCGCAGTCCGGCAGACGCCGGACTGTGCACGCGCATGCAAACGTAGTGCGCCGCTGCCGATCGCCAGGCTCGCGATCGATGGCGGATGCAGGTTTCTGCGCGCGCCGAAATGCGCGTCAGCTCGCTCGTCGGACGCACTGCTGCAGGCGATGCTGCGACCGGCAACGCGGACTGCGCTGCCGGAATCGGATCAAGCCTCGTCGTCTTTCAGATGAAGGCGACCGCGCAACGAATTGCTCATCGCCTCGGTGATCAGGACATCGACAAACTGCCCGATCAGCCGCGGATGGCCGGGGAAATTCACCGGGCGCATGTTTTCGCTCTTGCCGGTTAGTTCGTTCGGGTCGCGACGCGACGGGCCTTCCACCAGCACGCGCTGCACGCTGCCGACCATGGACTGCGAAATGCTCGCCGCATGCGTGTTGATGTGCGCCTGCAAGCGGGCCAGGCGCGCCTGCTTGACCGCTTCGGGCGTATCGTCCTGCAGGTCCGAGGCCGGCGTGCCCGGCCGACGCGAATACACGAACGAAAAGCTTTGATCGAAGCCCACGTCTTCGATCAACTTCATGGTCTTTTCGAAATCCGCTTCGGTCTCGCCGGGGAAGCCGACGATGAAGTCCGAGCTGATCGAGATATCCGGACGCACCGCGCGCAGCTTGCGGATCTTGGATTTGAATTCCAGCGCGGTGTAACCGCGCTTCATCGCCGACAGGATGCGGTCGCTGCCTGCCTGCACCGGCAGATGCAGGTAGTTGGCCAGCTGCGGCACATCGCGATAGGCATCCACCAGCGAATCGGAAAATTCCAGCGGGTGCGAGGTGGTGAAGCGGATCCGGCCAATGCCCTCGATCTGCGCAATGGTGCGAATCAACAGGCCCAGGTCGGCGTACTGCGCCGCGTCGCCGGCGTCGGCACCGTAGGCGCCGCGGTAGGCATTGACGTTCTGGCCAAGCAGGTTGATCTCGCGCACGCCTTGCGCCGCCAGCTGCGCCACTTCCACCAGCACGTCCTCGAACGGCCGGCTGACTTCTTCGCCACGTGTGTAAGGCACCACGCAGAACGAGCAATACTTGGAGCAGCCCTCCATGATCGACACGAACGCCGACGGGCCCTCGGCGCGTGGTTCGGGCAGGCGGTCGAACTTTTCGATCTCCGGGAAGCTGATATCCACCTGCGACTTGCCGGACGCGCGCCGTGCACGGATCAGCTCCGGCAGCCGGTGCAGCGTCTGCGGCCCGAACACCAGGTCCACGTATGGCGCACGCTTGACGATGCCATCGCCTTCCTGCGACGCCACGCACCCACCCACGCCGATGATCACCGGCGTACCGCCGGCCTTGGCGCGGCTTTCCTTGAGCAGCCGCCAGCGCCCCAACTGGCTGAACACCTTCTCCTGCGCCTTCTCGCGGATGGAACAGGTGTTGACCAGCACCACGTCGGCTTCTTCGGGGTTGTCGGTCAACTCCAGGCCTTCGGCGGCGGCGAGCACGTCGGCCATCTTGGCCGAGTCGTACTCGTTCATCTGGCAACCGTGGGTCTTGATGTACAGCTTGCCGCGCACCACGGCAGGCGCCGCCGGGCGGGCAACCGGCAACGGCAGCAGGGCAGGGGCCTCCGCGGCGGTGGCCGCAGGCAGATCGGAAACGGATGTCCCGGGCATGGCGCTTAATCCAGGCGGGTTGAAGTGAGCCGCGCAGTTTACCCGCTTGGGCAGGCAGCGTCCGCACCGGGCCGGCCGTCGACCGCTGCAGCACGCACCACCGCCGGCCGTGCGGCCATCCGGGCGATGTAGGCACGGGTCGGTGCCGGCGGATCGATCAGGCCGAATTCCACCATCCAGCCCAGTGCGCCACCCCACAGCACATCGGCCGCGCTGCAGCGCGCACCCAGCAGGTAATCGCCTTGCGCCAGCTGCGCATGGACCACCGCCAGCACGGTATCGGCGTCGGCATAGGGCGAGAGCGAGCGCGGTGGCGCCTCGCGCTTGAGCGCAAGATCCATGATCGCCGGCTCGAAGGCCGAGCCGTAGAACGCCAGCCAGCGCAGGTAGGCACCACGGTCGGCGTCACCTGGCGCCGGCGACAGCCCGGCCTCCGGATACATCTCTGCCAGGTACTGGTAGATGGCGCCCTGTTCGGTGACCACGCTGCCCCCATGGACAATGGTCGGGATCTTGCCCATCGGGTTGATCGCCAGGAACTCCGGCGAGCGCTGCTGCGCGAGTTCCAGATCGACCAAGCGAACATCGTAGCTGGCGCCCAGCTCTTCCAGCAGCACGAGCACACCGCGTGAGCGCGAACGGGGATTGTGGAACAGGGTGATATGGCGGGCGTCGGACATTGCGGGCTCCTGGAATGTGGCTGGGCGGTGATGGCTGGTATGCCGATCTTAGGGGGCTATTGCGGACAGTTTCCGTCCGCAATACGGTTACGTCATGGCCTCGACCGCTGCCCGTCTGTTGCGACTGCTCTCCCTGCTGCAAGGTGGCCGGCACTGGCCCGGCACGGCCCTGGCCGAACGGCTGGAAGTCCACCCGCGCAGCCTGCGCCGCGACATCGAGCGGTTGCGCGAACTGGGTTACCCGGTGCATGCCACTTCCGGCAGCGGCGGCGGCTATTCGTTGGGGCAGGGAGCGGCCGCCTTGCCGCTCCTGTTCGAGGAAGAAGAAGCGTTGACCGTGGCGATCGCACTGCGCGCGGCAGCGCCGGCCATCGCCGGGATGGACACCGCCGCCGCGCGAGTACTGGCCAAACTGGACCCGTTGCTGCCGCGGCGCAGCGGCCAGCGTGCCAGTGCCGCGCATGCGGCCATGGCCAGCATGCCGCTGGCCGAGGCCGGCACCCTGGTGGACGCGGCGATGCTGGCGCTCCTGGCCGGCGCGTGCCGCGACCGCGCCACGCTGCGGCTGCACTATCGGCGCCACTCCGGTGCGGCCATCGTGCGCTGCGTCGAGCCGGCGCTGCTGGTCAACTACGGCCGGCGCTGGTACCTGCTGGCCTGGGACTGCGAGCGCCAGGACTGGCGCACCCTGCGCGCCGACCGGATCGACCAGGCCATCGCCACCGGCGCCCGGTTCGCCGCGCGTGCGCTGCCGGAGGAGCCGCTGCAGCTGCTGCGCAAGGCCATCGGCGAGGCGCCGTTCCCGTGCCGCGTCCGAGTCCGCCTGGCCGGATCGTTGGAAACGCTGGCCGCGCAGGTCCCGCCATGGCTGGGCGCGCTGGAAGCCGACGGGGCGGGCCATTGCTGGCTCGGCCTGGGAGCGCCGAGCCTGCCTGCGTTGGCAGCCAACCTGCTGCTGCTCGACTTGCCGTTCGAGGCGATCGCGCCGGCCGAGGTGGGCGCATCGTTGCGCATTGCCCTTGAGGCATTGCAGACGCGACTGGACCAGTTATCGGCCTGAACGCTGACGCCCTTGGCAAGCCCGGGGCAAGCTGGGACACTCCGCCGCATGAAGGGGATGTCAAGAACGTTGGGGCTGTTGCTTGTCACGTTGTCGGCCGCGCCGGTCAGCGCCGGCACGCTGTACAAGTGCGTCAGCGGCGACGGCATCACCAGCTACCTGAGCAAGCGCCAGAGCGGGGCGACGTGCAGCGTCATCAGCAGCTACACGCCGGATCGTTCGGCGCGGCGCGTGCCGCCAGTGTCATCGCTGGCGGCACCGGGAGTGTCCGCCGGGTCCGCGCGGCCAATTGCCAGCATCAACAGCATCGACAGCGGCGCGCCTGCCACGATCATCAGCCCCCCGCCGCCACGGCGCACTGCCGAGACCGCGGCGGTTGCGGTGCCGCGTCCGCCGGCAGAGCGCGCGACATCGCTCATGCCGGTCCCCGCGCCGGCTGCAGCGGTCAATCCGCGCCGGGTGGTCAGCGGGCAGGTCTATTCCTATATGAAAGACGGCGTGCGCCACTACACCAGCGCACGCCCACGCCAGGTGGCCAGCATCGAAGGGCTGCGCACCATCCACTACAGCTTCATCGAGACCTGCTACGCCTGTGGCGCCAAGCCGGGCGTCAACTTCGGCGCGATCCGGCTCAACACGGCCGCCTACCAGCAGGAGATCGCCTCGGCAGCGCGCGAATTCGGGGTCGAAGAAGCGATCGTGCGCGCCATCATCCATGCCGAGTCGGCCTACAACCCGCTGGCACTCAGTCGCGCCGGAGCGCAGGGGCTGATGCAGCTGATGCCCGGCACCGCACGTCGCTTCGGTGTCAGCGATGCCTATGATGCATCGCAAAATATTCGCGGCGGTGTGCAATACCTGTCGTGGTTGCTCAAGCGCTTCAACGGCGATCTGACCCTGGCGGCGGCCGGCTACAACGCTGGCGAAGGCGCGGTGGATCGCTACGGCGGTGTGCCGCCCTATAGCGAGACCCAGCGTTACGTCCAACGCGTCGGCCTGCTGGCCGGCCGTTATCGCGGGCAGAACGCAAGCGCCAACTGAGCGCGCACCTCGCACGCTCACCCTGCGATGCAGCATGGCACGCTGTCGCGTGCCTACCGATGCTGCGACGCAGTTCGCAGTGTGGTCGGCGCCGCACCCGTGTCGTGATGCAGTGACAGTGCGGCGCGCTGGCTTCGCGGTGGGCCACTTGCACGTGTGACAGCGCTGCGATGCACCGTGGTCCTGCAAGGAGGGCACAGGGCGCACCGCGTTCGTCTGCAGCGGCCATTGCATCGCGCAGCTCCGACTGCGTACATTGCATTGTCTGTGCATTAAGCGTTCCGCTACACTGCGGTCGATTCATCACGGCTGGACCCCCCGCCAGCCGTTGGCAGCCTCACGCTACCTAATCAAGATCGGAGAGCCGGATGGCCAACGATGGGGTTAACGCACCTGCCGATACCGGGCGTCGTCGGTTTTTGACCGCGACAACAGCCGTGGTCGGTGCGGTCGGAGCAGGATTTGTCGCAGTTCCGTTCGTGAAGTCGTGGAACCCCAGTGCACGCGCCAAGTTGGCCGGCGCACCGGTGACCGCCGACATCAGCGCCTTGCAGGAAGGGCAACGGCTGGTCCTGGAATGGCGCGGTCAGCCCATCTGGATCGTCAAACGCTCCAAGGCGATGCTCGACGCATTGCCGTCGCTGGACGGCCGGCTCAAGGACCCCAAGTCCGAGAACAAGGACCAGCAGCCGGAGTACGTGCTGAAAAACCCGGAATACCGCTCGATCAAATCCGACATCTCGGTGCTGGTGGGGCTGTGCACGCACCTGGGTTGTTCGCCGGAAATGGTTGCCGAGATCCGCCCCGAGCCCTACGACCCGCAGTGGAAGGGCGGTTACTTCTGCCCCTGCCACAAGTCGCGCTTCGACATGTCCGGCCGCGTCTTCGACGGCGTGCCCGCCCCGATCAATCTGCTGGTGCCCCCACACCATTACGTGGACGACAACACCCTGGTGATCGGCGTCGATCCGGACGGTGCCGGTTCGTCGGCGAAAAGCACGGGGGCTGCCTGATGAGCAATATCCTGGTCCGTACTGCCAACGGCGTGTTCGATTGGGTCAACGAACGCGCGCCCGGGCTCATGCCCATGTACCGCAAGCACATCAGCGAGTACTACGCGCCGAAGAACTTCAACCTCTGGTACTACTTCGGCTCGCTGGCCATCGTGGTGCTGGTCAACCAGATCGTCACCGGCATCTTCCTGACGATGCACTACAAGACCAGCGCCGCCGATGCATTCGCCTCGATCGAATACATCATGCGCGACGTGGAGTGGGGCTGGCTGATCCGTTACATGCACAGCACCGGCGCCTCGCTGTTCTTCATCGTGGTGTATCTGCACATGTTCCGCGGGCTGATGTACGGCAGCTACCAGAAGCCGCGCGAGCTGGTGTGGATTCTCGGCATGCTGATCTACCTGGTGCTGATGGCCGAAGCCTTCATGGGCTACGTGTTGCCATGGGGGCAGATGTCGTTCTGGGGCGCCAAGGTCATCATCTCGCTGTTCGGTGCCATTCCAGTCATCGGCAATGGGCTGACCGAATGGATCATGGGCGACTACCTGCCCGGCGATGCCACGCTCAACCGCTTCTTCGCGCTGCACGTGATCGCGCTGCCGCTGGTGCTGTTGCTGCTGATCGTGCTGCATATCGGCGCGCTGCATGAAGTGGGTTCCAACAACCCCGACGGCGTGGACATCAAGAAAGGACCGAAGGGCAATCGCTGGGATGCGCACAAGCCCGCCGATGGCATCCCGTTCCATCCGTACTACACGGTCAAGGATCTGGTTGGGGTCGGGTTCCTGCTGCTCATCGCCGCCTTCATCATCTTCTTCGCGCCGGCCTTCGGCGGCCTGTTTCTGGAGCACGACAACTTCACCGAGGCCAACCGGCTGGTGACGCCGGAGCACATCAAACCGGTGTGGTACTACACGCCGTACTACGCGATGTTGCGCGTGGTGCCCAACAAACTGGGCGGTGTGCTGGTGATGTTCTCGGCGATCGCCATCCTGTTCCTGGTGCCGTGGCTGGACCGCGCGAAGGTGCGCTCGGTGCGCTATCGCGGCTGGATTTCCAAGCTGGCGTTGGGCGTGCTGGTGGTGTGCTTCGTGTGGCTGGGCGTGATCGGCTCCGGCCCCGGCACCGACGCGCACGAGACCTATGTCGGGCGGGTGCTGACCTTCCTGTATTTCGCCTTCTTCATCACCATGCCGGTGTGGACGCGGCTGGACAAGACCAAGCCGGTACCGGAGCGGGTGACCACCCATGACTAATTCCAACGTGAGGTCATGGAGGTCGCGCGTGTTCGCCTTGCTTTGCGGCCTGGTGGTTGCTGGCGGTGCGGTGGCGGCCGAAGGTGGGGCGGTGCAGCAAGCTGGTAATGATTTGAGCGATCGCGCATCGCTGCAACGCGGTGCGCAGCTATTCATGAATTACTGCTCCGGCTGCCACTCGTTGAAGTACCTACGTTATTCGCGCATGGCCAGCGATCTGGGCTTGAGCGAAGCGGAGGTCATGACCAACCTCAACTTCACCGGTGCCAAGATCGGCGAGCACATCGAAGGCACCATGCCGCACGATGCGGCCACCAAGTGGTTCGGCAAGGCGCCGCCGGACCTGACCTTGATTGCACGCGTGCGCGGTACCGACTGGGTCTACACCTATCTCAAGTCGTTCTATCTGGATCAGACCCGCCCGCTGGGCTGGAACAACCAGTTGTTCCCCAACGCCTCGATGCCCAATCCGTTGTGGGAGCTGCAAGGTCTGCAACAGGCGCAGTTCGGCCCGGCCGACAAGGCCACCGGCGACAAACCGGTCGAAGCGCTCAAGCTCGGGCAGCCTGGCCGTCAGACGCCAGTGGAATTCGACCAAACCGTGCGCGATATCGCCAATTTCCTCGAATACGCGGGCGAACCTGCCGCGTTGAAGCGGCAGAGCATGGGCGTGTGGGTGATCCTGTTCCTGGCCCTGCTGACCTTCATCGCCTACCTGCTGAAGAAGGAATACTGGAAGGACGTGCATTGAACGGACCGCACGCGCACTGATCCGGTAGTAAGCAGGCAGCAAGACCAGGCAGCAAGACCAGGCAGCAAAGCCAGGCGGCAAAGCCAGGCGGCAAAGCCAGGCGGCAAAGCCAGGCAGCAAGGCCACGCAGCCCCTCTCCCGGCGGGAGAGGGGTTGGGGTGAGGGTACGGCGCGCAAGTGGAGCCTGGCGCTCGCAAGCAAGCGCACTCAGCCTATCGGTCACCAGCATCCTTCGAGATGCTGCGCGGCACACGCCGTTGAACACAGCACACGATTGCGCAGGCCTAACGCGCCAAGTCGCGCTTGATAGCGCGCGCAGCCCCTTCATCAGACCTGGGTCCGCGCTCCTCGTGCGTGCACATTTTGCTGTTGCTGCAGTAATTGCAGCCCGAGCCGTCGACCGGCCATCGCAGCAGCCGACCCGGCCCCGCATCAACACGCTAGCTGCCACATCGAACGTCCTGATCGCGTCATGTACCGGTCAAACAGCATCGATGCACGGCACGCCGACGTCGATGCCCATCCAGCTGCCAGCCTCCGTGGACACTGGGCGGCGCGCACGTCTCCGACGTTGGGTCGATCCGTCAGGCCACGCTCTCCATCCCTGACTGACCCGCAACATCACCTGCTGCCCAGGTGTCAATGCGCCCTAGCACTCTTGGCTTTTGCGTGACGTGATTGCACACTCGATAGACCGTGGTGACGGTCGGCGTTGGGCCGGCCGCGCCGATGCGGCCGGCGGATTCCGGTCGTCGGAGAGCCTTGAATGGCGACGAGTGTGCGTATGCGGAATACCTTGACTTTGTTTTCGTCCAACGACGACGTGTTGTGCCACCGGGTCCGTCTGGTCCTGGCGGCGAAAGGGGTGACCTACGACCTGGTGCCGGTCGACCCGCAAAATCCTCCCGAAGATCTGATCGATCTCAATCCCTATCATTCGGTGCCAACCCTGGTCGAGCGCGATCTGGTGCTGTACGCGGCCTCGGTGGTCAGCGAGTACCTGGATGAGCGTTATCCGCATCCGCCACTGATGCCGGTCGATCCGTTGTCGCGCGCGCGCCTGCGCCTGGCGATGCTGCGCATCGAACACGATTGGGTGCCACAGGTGCAGGCAATCCAGCTCGGCAACAAGACCCAGGCCGAAGCGGGCCGCAAGCGTCTGAAGGAGTTGCTGACCGCGTCGGTGCCGCTGTTCAAGGCCAGCAAGTTCTTCCTCAATCCGGAAATGAGTCTGGCCGATTGCGCGATGGCGCCGATCATCTGGCGACTGGATGCGTTGGAGATCGGCCTGCCCAAGGATGGCAAGGCCATCGAGGACTATGGCAACCGGATCTTCCGCAATCCCGGTTTCATTCGCAGCCTCACCGAGCAGGAAAAGAAGCTGCGCGACCTGCCGGGCTGATGCGACGGCTGTATGCCAACAGACCGACTTGCGATCCGCTCGCCGCCGTTGCGGGTCGTGTCCGGGTAAAATGACGCCATGAGCGAAGATTTCCCCCGCATGACCAGCCATCGCCCGTACCTGTTGCGGGCCTTGGTCGAATGGATCAACGACAACGGCATGACGCCGCACGTTCTGGTGGACGCAGGACTGCCTGGCGTGCAGGTGCCGGCAAGTGCCGTCAAGGACGGCCGGGTCGTGTTGAACATCGCCGAGCGTGCCGTCGTCGGCCTGCAGGTCGACAACGACAGCGTGAGTTTCACTGCGCGCTTTGGCGGCGTCAGCTATCCCGTCATGGTGCCGATGGCCGCGGTATTGGCAGTGTATGCACGCGAAACCGGGCAGGGCATGGCGTTGCCGGACGACATCCCCGGCACCAGCAGCGAGCCGCCGGATCCCGGCACACCGCCGCCGAGCGCACCGGCGCCGGACGAGCCACCCAGCGGTGGCAAGCGCCCGCATCTGCGCGTGGTCAAGTAGGCTTGCCGACGGTCACGTTCCAGTCCCGGCGGAGCGCGTCCGTCACATCGCGCACGATGCAGCGGATGCCTCCGGCACGTGCGTTTGCCCCGACCAATATGTCATCTAGCGCGTCATTGAAGGCGCGGGGTGTCTGGTTGCGCGCAGCGACACCGACACGCCCGCTGCCGCGTGCCTCTTCGGCATCGAGAACGACGCCATATCTCGCCTGCTGACGCGTGCCGGGCGTGCGATCGGCTGTGCGCATGCGCTCGGACGCATTGACCGCATCTGCGCGGGGAGACGAGGTAGAGCTGCCCTGATTGAGGGGGGGGAGACGGATACCAGCCATTGCCGGTGAGCTCGCAGCCAATTGGTCGAGCCGTTCCGTACGCCGTGCTGGCTGGCGCAATGCGACCGACCGGCACTTGCAGCGCAGCGGGTTCCCGACGCGTCGTCGCGGTGTCAGGTGTCGCTACGTGGAAGGATGCGCGCAGCGGTCACGGCGCATCATTCCAGCCGCTCCTGCTCCGGATGCAGCGCCCGCACGGTGGCGACCTGCGGACCGGTAAAGGCGATCAGCTGGTCGCCGCGCAGCACCAGCTTGCCGCTGTGGCGGTCCGCTCCGTCGTAGGAATATTCGAAGCGGAAGGTGCGCTCGAAGCCGAGCCATCCATTGGGCATTCTGCAGATACGGATGTTGGTGGAGTGCACGCTCTGATCCAGCCACTGCACATCGGCGGCGCGGCAGGCATTGCGGCCGAGAATGTCGGCACGTTCGGCAGCGGCGCGCGAGGAGTTCCAGAACGCGAACAGCGCTGCGCCGGCAATCATGAAGAGAATGAGACTGGGCATGGCAGCCAATGTGCCATGGCGGGCGGCTGGACGACAATCCAGCGGTGCTGCCGCGTTGCAGGTACGAGGACGCGACGACTTGGGCGGCGCGCTTGTCCGCGTGTTCGGCACGAGGCCCTGAAACCCTTGCGCAAGCGATCGACTGTCGGTGCAGGACACAACCGCACTAAACCGTTCACGCCCTTGCGTGGGTCAGGCTTGCATGCACGGCATCGCACCCCCATCCAGTGCAGTCCCGCCGAGTTGAATCCGATCGCCGCGCGGCCGGTTGCCGTGGTGGCGTCGGGCACTGCCCATGCATCCTGTTCTGCAGCAATTCCATCCCGTTGTCGCTGCGTGGTTTGCGCAGACCTTTGCTGCGCCCACGCCTGCGCAGATCGCCGCATGGCCGGCAATCCAGGCCGGGCAGCATACGCTGGTGGCCGCGCCGACCGGCTCGGGCAAGACGCTCACTGCCTTCTTCGCAGCCATCGATGCATTGATCCGCGACGGACTCGAGCATGGCGGGATGCTGCCCGATGAGACCCGCGTGGTCTATGTGTCGCCGCTGAAGGCGTTGTCCAACGATATCCATCTCAACCTGGAGGCGCCGTTGCAGGGCATCCGCGCGGCGCTGGCTGCCAGTGGCCTGCCGGATGTGCCGGTGCGCACGGCGGTGCGCACCGGTGATACCCCGCAACGCGAGCGGGCGCAGGCGCGGCGTGTGCCGCCGCATATCCTGGTGACCACGCCGGAGTCGCTGTACGTGCTGCTGGGGTCGGCTTCCGGCCGCAACGCGCTGCGGCATGTGCGGACCGTCATCGTCGATGAAATTCATGCGGTTGCCGCGGACAAGCGCGGCAGTCACCTGAGCGTGACACTGGAGCGGCTGCAGCGGTTGGCCGAGCGGCCGATCACGCGGGTTGGGCTGTCGGCCACCCAGAAGCCGATCGAGACGGTGGCCCAGTTCCTGGTTGGCGTTGGTGAAGACGGCGCGCCGCCGCCCTGCGAGATCGTGGACATCGGCTACACGCGCGCGCGCGATCTGGCGCTGGGGTTGCCGCCGACCCCGCTGAGCGTGGTGATGTCCAACGACCAATGGCTGCAGGTCTATGCCGAAGTGGCTGCGCTGGCGCAGCACCATCGCACCACGCTGGTGTTCGTCAACACGCGGCGCATGGCCGAGCGTGCGGCGCGGCACCTGGGCGATCTGCTGGACAAGCAGCGGGTCGCCGCGCATCACGGCAGTCTGTCGCGCGAGACGCGCCTGCTGGCCGAGCAGCGCCTCAAGGCCGGCGATCTCACCGTGCTGGTGGCGACCGCCTCGCTGGAGCTGGGGCTGGATATCGGCGATGTCGATCTGGTGTGTCAGCTCGGTTCGCCACGCTCGATCGCCACGTTCCTGCAGCGTGCGGGCCGCTCCGGGCACAAGGTCGGCGGCACCCCGAAGGCACGTCTGTTTCCGCAGACCCGCGACGAGCTGGTCGAATGCGCTGCCTTGCTGGACAGTGTGCGCCGCGGCGAACTGGATGCCTTGCGCATTCCGCTGGCGCCGGTCGATGTGCTTGCGCAGCAGATCGTGGCCGAAGCGGCATGCGAGGACTGGGACGAGGATGCGCTGTTTGCGCTGATGCGCCGCGCCTGGCCGTTCGCTCGGCTGAGCCGCGCCACCTTCGACAGCGTGGTGCGGATGCTGTGCGAGGGTTTCAGCACCCGGCTGGGCCCGCGCGCCGGCTATCTGCATCGCGACGCGGTGCATCGTCGGCTGCACGCGCGTCGCGGCGCGCGCATGACGGCGCTGACCTCCGGCGGCACCATTCCGGAAACCGGCGATTACAGCGTGGTGCTGGAGCCGCAGGCCGAGAAGATTGGCACGGTGAACGAAGATTTCGCAGTGGAAAGCCTCACCGGCGATGTGTTCCAGCTCGGCAATGCCAGCTACCGCATCCTGCGTGTGGATGCAGGCCGCGTGCGGGTGGAGGATGCCCGCGGGGCGCCACCCAATATTCCGTTCTGGTTGGGCGAGGCGCCTGGCCGCAGCGATGAGTTGTCGGCGGCGGTGTCGCGCCTGCGTGGCGAAATCGCGGCGCGGCTGGACAGTGCCCCGCATCAGCGCGCGCGTGACTGGCTGTGCAAGACCTTGGCGCTGTCTGCCGAGGCAGCGCAGCAACTGGTGGACTACCTTGCCCAGGCGTGCACCGCGCTGGGCGCCATGCCCACCCAGCAGTGCCTGGTGATGGAGCGCTTCTTCGATGCCAGCGGCGGCACCCAGTTGGTGATCCATTCGCCGTACGGCAGCCGCATCAACCGCGCCTGGGGCCTGGCACTGCGCAAGCGCTTTTGCCGCACCTTCAACTTCGAGCTGCAGGCCGCAGCGACCGAAGACGCCATCGTGCTGTCGCTGTCCACCAGTCATAGTTTTGCCCTGGAAGAGGTGGCGCGTTACCTGCATTCGTCGTCGGCCGAGCATGTCTTGATCCAGGCATTGCTGGACGCGCCGTTGTTCGGCGTGCGCTGGCGCTGGAACGCCACCAATGCGATGGCGCTGCCGCGGTTCACCGGCGGCAACAAGGTGGCCCCGCAGTTGCAACGCATGAAGTCCGAAGATCTGCTGGCTACCGTATTTCCGGATCAGGTCGCCTGCGCGGAAAACCTGGCAGGCGAGCGCGAGGTGCCGGACCACCCGTTGGTGACCCAGACGCTGGAGGACTGCCTGCATCAGGCGATGGATAGCGAGGGGTGGTTGCAGGTACTGCGCGGGCTGGAATCGGGAGCCATCCGCCTGGTGGCGCGCGATCTGGCCGCACCGTCGCCATTGGCGGCCGAAGCCTTGAACGCGCGTCCGTACGCGTTTCTGGACGATGCGCCGCTGGAAGAGCGGCGTACCCAGGCGGTACAGGGCCGGCGCTACACGCCGCAGAGCAGCGACGATCTGGGGCGCCTGGACCCGCAGGCCATCGCATTGGTCCGCGAAGAAGCATGGCCGCAACCGCGCGATGCCGAAGAGATGCACGAGGCGCTGGTCGGGCTGGGCGTGCTGCCGGTGGACGAGGCGACCGATGCGCAATGGCAGGCCTGGTTGACCGCGTTGGCCGCCGCCGGCCGCGCCAGCTGCCTGACCATCGCCGCTGCGCCCGCGCTGTGGATCAGCGCCGAGCGCATCGAGTGGTTCATGCCGCTGTATGCCGGCGCCGTGGCGCAACCGCCATTGCAGGTGCCCGCCGATTGCCGGGTGCCCGACTGGGAACGCGACCGTGCAGTACGCGAGCTGTTGCGCGGGCGGCTGTCGGCTGTGGGCCCTGCGCAGGTGGGCGGGCTCGCCGGCGCCCTGCGCCTGCCCGAGGAGGAAATCGCCCTGGCGCTGCTGGCCTTGCAGCGCGAAGGCTATGTCATGGCCGGGCAGTTCAGTGCGCAGGCAGCATCGCAGGAGTGGTGCGAGCGCCACCTGCTGGCGCGCATCCACCGCTACACGCTGGGGCGGTTGCGGCGCGAGATCGAGCCGGTCTCGCAGCGCGATTACGCACGCTTCCTGTTCGAATGGCAGCATCTGGACAGCGCCAGCCGGGTCGCGGGCCCGGATGCGCTGGCGGGCGTGGTGGGGCAGCTGGAAGGGTTCGAAGCGCCGGCCGTGCTGTGGGAGGGCGAATTGCTGCCGGCGCGCGTGCGCGACTACCAGCCGGCCTGGCTGGACGAACTATGCACCGCCGGGCGCACGGTGTGGGCGCGCCTGCGGCCCGGCGGCGGGCGCAGCGGCGCCGCGCTGCGGGCCACGCCCATCGTGCTGCTGCCGCGGCGTGAGGCACAACGCTGGAGCGGGTTGGCACGTGCGGCCGACGACGAGCCGCTGGGTTCGCGCGCGCAGCGGGTGGTGGAGGTCCTGCAGCAGCAGGGCGCGCTGTTCTTCGACGAAATTGCCGATGCCGCGCATCTGATGAGCACCGAGCTGGAAGATGCCTTGAGCGAACTGGTGATGCGCGGCCGCGTGCATTGCGACAGTTATGCCGGGCTGCGCGCGCTCCTGGTGCCGGCCTCCAAGCGGCCGTCGGCACTGTCGCGCCAGCGGCGTCGCGCCAGTGCGCTGGGCATCCGCGATGCCGGCCGTTGGGCGCCCGTCCGCGCGCTTGCGGAGTTGCCGCTGGCCGAGGCCGGCGAGCGGCATCAGGAGATGCTCGAACATGTGGCGCGCACGCTGCTGCGCCGCTACGGCGTGGTCTGCTGGCGGCTGCTCGAGCGCGAGGCGGCGTGGTTGCCGCCGTGGCGCGAATTGCTACGCATGTACCAGCGCCTGGAAGCGCGTGGCGAGATCCGTGGTGGCCGCTTCATTGCCGGCCTGTCCGGCGAACAGTTCGCGTTGCCGGAGGCGATTGCCGCACTGCGCCGCGTGCGGGCGCAGGCTCCGCAGCAGCAGTGGGTCTGCGTGAGCGCCAGCGACCCGGCCAATCTGCTGGGCAGCCTGCTGCCCGGCGAACGCGTCGCGCGGGTACCCGGCAACCGCGTGGCCTCGCTCGATGGCCTGCCGGTGGCGGTGTGGGCGGCAGACCGTTTCCAGCCACTGCAGGAACTCACGCCGGAACAGTCCGGGCAGGCCTTGCGCCTGCTGCAACGCGGGCCTGGTGCTGCCGAGCCGACGCCGATGGAGCAGTGGCTGGCTCAGTCGCCCGCCACCGGTGCACGGGTGCCGGTGACGCGTGGCAGCGGGCGCGACAGATAGGCACTGTCCGGGACCACCCAGCGCCAGGGCAGGTCGACCGCCTTGCGGATGCCGATGCGCGGCGTCGCCAACGGCACCGACGGGGGCGGCATGCCGTCATCCTCCACCCACAGGCGTGCCGTGGCAGCGGTCAGGTCCAGCCCGTTGTCCGCCGCGGTTACGCCGAAGGCCTGCGCCAGGCGGCCGGGGCCGGTGGTCAACAGCCTGGCCGCTGCGGTGCCACCACGCGCGGCGTGCATGGCCTCCAGCCCGGCCAGCGGTTGCAGTGCGCGGATCAGCACCGCATGCCCGGGGGCACCGCCGCACACGGCGTTGATCGCCCAATGCATGCCGTAGATGAAATACACATACAGGTGCCCAGGGGCGCCGAACATCACCTGCGTGCGCGGGGTCATGCCGCGGAACGAGTGCGCGGCCGGGTCTTCGCTGCCGCAATACGCCTCGACCTCGGTGATGCGGCCGCGCCGGCCGTCGGCACTGACCAGTACCTTGTTGAGCAGGCAAGGCGCGACCTGGCGCGCATCGTGGGCGTAGAACGTGCGGGGTAATGGCGTGGACGACATGCGGCAAGCCTAGCGGCCGCGCCGTGATGTCCCTGCGGACCGTCCCGGACAGTTGGGCGAGCGGGGGTAGGGGTTTTCCGAATGGAGACGCGCAGGAGCGTCTGACCTGTCACAAAAGCGCATATCCAATCGGCTGAATAGGCGTGTTGGCGGCGCTCGCATCTCAAGCGGGTTTTGCCATCGCCGATAGCTATCAACGATTGGTTAGACGCGTCCGCATCCCTGTGATCGGCACGCCCAGCACGGTCGATTGCCATGCACTGCATGTCGCCCACGCATCACTTACGAGAACTCCAATGTTAGGCAACTTCAAAATCGGAACCCGGCTGATCGTGGCGTTTCTGATCGTCTCGGCGATCGGCGCATGCATCGGGTGGGTGGGCTATTCCAATTCCGGACGCATCAGCGACCTGTCGACCTCGCTGTACGAACGCGAGTTGCTTGGCTTGTCCAACGTCAAGGAAGCCAACATCAACCTGATCTATGCCGGCCGCGCACGCGCCAACCTGCTGCTGGCCAGCAGTGCGGAAGAGCGCCAGTCGCACGTGCAGAACATCGACAAGTACACCGCCAAGGTGGTCGATTACATGACCCGTGCACGCGGTAGCTTCCAGACCGAAGATGGCAAGACCAAGCTGGCGCAGTTCGACCGCGCGTGGCAGACCTATCTGGATGAGCGCGGCCGCTTTATCGAAGCCGCCAATCGCGAAGCATTGCGCGAGGCCAACCCGGAACTTGCCGCACTGTCGCGTGCGGTACGCGCCAGCTCGGACGAAGTGGATGCCTTGATGACCGACCTGAGCGGTCTGCGCGAACGCAGCGCGGCCTCGGCCAATGCGGAGACCGGCGCCATCCATGCACGCAGTTCCAAGCTGTTGATCGCCATCATCTGCAGCGGCGTATTGCTGGGCGCCGTCCTGGGCGTGGTGATCAGCCGCAGCGTCACCGGCCCGATCCGGCGCGCGGTCACCGTGGCTAACGGCCTGTCCGAAGGCGATCTGACCATGCAGATCGATGTGCACGGCCGCGACGAAACCGCGCAATTGCTCGAAGCGATGCGCACCATGGTGCAGAAGTTGTCGCAGGTGGTGGGCGAGGTGAATACCAGCGCCGAAACCCTGGCCAGCGCCTCCGAAGAAGTCAGCGCCACCGCGCAATCGTTGTCGCAGGCTGCCAGCGAACAGGCCGCCGGCGTCGAGGAAACCAGTGCGTCGCTGGAGCAGATGACCGCCTCGATCAGCCAGAACACCGAGAACGCCCGCATCACTGACGGCATGGCCACCCAGGCCGCCAAGGAAACCATCGAAGGTGGCGAGGCGGTGGTTGCCACCACCCAGGCGATGAAGCAGATCGCGCAGAAGATCGGCATCATCGACGACATCGCCTACCAGACCAATCTGCTCGCGCTCAATGCCGCGATCGAAGCCGCACGTGCCGGCGAGCATGGCAAGGGCTTTGCGGTGGTCGCCGCCGAAGTGCGCAAGCTGGCCGAACGCAGCCAGGTGGCTGCGCAGGAGATCGGCGAGGTGGCCGGCTCCAGCGTGGAACTGGCCGACCGTGCCGGGCGCCTGCTCGATACCATCGTGCCCAGCATCAAGCGCACCTCCGACCTGGTGCAGGAGATCTCCGCCGCTTCCGAAGAACAATCCTCCGGCGTCAGCCAGATCAACTCGGCCGTGGTGCAGTTGAGCCAGACCACCCAGCAAAACGCCAGCGCGTCCGAAGAACTGGCCGCCACGGCCGAAGAGATGAGCGCGCAGGCCGAACAGCTGCAACAGAGCATGGCGTTCTTCCGGTTGGGCGGGCAGGGCAACGCAAGCACGCCGCCCAAGCGCGGCAAGCCGGTGGCCGCACGCCCGGTCCGTGCGGCCGGTACCCGTGGCTGGCGCAGCAGCGCCGCGCCAGCCTATGCGATGTCCGAGGGCCCGGACGAAGGCCAGTTCGCCCGCTTCTGAGAGACCGATCGATGACCGCACAGACTTGCGATGGCATGCCGGGCGACGCCGACGCGGCCGCCCAGTACCTTACCTTTCAGCTGGACGGCGAAACCTTCGCCACCAGCATTCTCGGCATCCGCGAAATCATCCAGTACCGCGCGCCCACGCCGGTGCCATCGATGCCGTCCTGCGTGCGCGGGGTGATCAATCTGCGTGGCGCGGTGGTGCCGGTGGTCGATCTGCAGGCGCGGCTGGGGCGTGCCGGCGGTGCCATCAACAAACGCAGTTGCATCGTGATCCTGTCCACCGGGCAGGCGCAGGGCACGCAGGCGATCGGGGTGCTGGTGGATGCGGTGAATGCCGTGATCGAGCTGGCCGACCAGGACATCGAAGCGGCGCCGGCGTTCGGCACGCATATCCGCCGCGATCTGCTGCGCGGCATGGGCAAGGTGGGCGAGCGCTTCGTGGTGCTGCTGGACATGGAGCAGGTGCTGCAGGTGGACGAGATCGCCGGCACTGCCGACACGCTGGCTGCCTGAGCGGCGCAGATCACCGATACAGGAGCGGGCGCGACGCTCAGTCGTGCAACTGCCATCCGCTGAATCGGTGCACGCGGTTGCGTCCGTCGCGGATCGCACGCTGCAAGGCATGCCGGGCGCGTGCCAGCAGGATGCTGCTGTCCAGGGCCTCGCCCGCCGCCCCATCGACCAGCCCGACGCTGATGGTCAATACACCGATGGGCCAGGTCGCCGCTTCGATGGCCTGCCGGATGTCGTCGGCGGCCTGTGAGGCGGCCGATGGCGAGGGACTGGCAAGTGCCACGCAGAAGCGGTCGCCGTCCAGCCGTGCAACGAGCGCGGAGGGCGGCAACCGAGTCTCGATCAGCTGCGCGGCCTGGGCCAGGGTCGCATCGGCCCAGGCTGCACCTGCCTGCAGCTTCTGGCGCTTGAAGCCGTCCAGATCGATCAGCAAAAACCCCAGCGCGTGCTGACCGGTCTCGTCTGCGCGCCTGGTCGCAAGGTCCTGCAAGCCGCGCTCCAGCCCGGCGCGGTTCCAGAGCCCGGTGCGTTCGTCGCGCAATGCGTCCAGCTCAACCAGCCTGGCCGCACGGCGCAGTTCGATGGTGTCCACCACCTGCCGGGCCAGTGCGCGCAGCGCGTCACGCTCGGCACCGGACAGACGCCGCGGCGTCCGGTCGAGCACGCACAGGGTGCCCAACGCAATGCCGTCGGACGTCAGCAGCGGAGCGCCGGCATAGAAGCGGATCTGCGGCTCGCCAGTGACCAGCGCGTTGTCGACGAAGCGCGCATCCAGACGGGTGTCGGACACTTCCATCAGCTGATCGGGTTCGAGAATGGCGTGCGCACAGAACGACAGCGTGCGCGGCGTTTCGGCATGCTGCATGCCGATCCGTGACTTGAACCATTGCCGCTGCGTATCGACCAACGAAATCAGCGCCATCGGCGTGCGGCACACGGCTGCTGCGTCGGCGGTGAGCGCGTCATAGGGCTGCTCGGCAGGGGTATCCAACAGCTGATAGGCGTGCAGCGCCGCCACACGCTCGTCCTCGTTGGCCGGTGCGCGCGCACCCAGCACCGCGCCGACCTCGCCCGGCAACAAGGTCGCGTGGATCAGATGCAACGCGGGCGCGTCTGGAAGCTGCATGCAAGGCCTTTGCAACAAGACGCCATCTAGGCGTGGAAATGTCGGCGGCAATGATCGCTGCCGTGGTGCGGGCCGGCCATCCGGCGGTCGCCGCCCCCTTGGCGGTCAACGTTGTCCGGATCTTGCCACATCCCGGGGCCGCGGCAGGCGGCCTGGATCCCAGTCCGGCCGTGCTGCGGGCGATGAGGCTGGGTGGATCATTCGCCCTGGCCGGCGTTGCCCTTGGGGCGACGGCTGTGCTCGTCATGCACCTTGAGGTCCTCCTGGCCTGGGCGTTGCTTGGCCGCTTCGTCCTGCTTGCGCGACTCCTGGCTCTCGGAGACGCCACTGGCGTCGTCGGCGTCGGTGTCAGGTGGGCGCTGTTGGTTGCTCATGGCGTCGGCTCCGGTGTGTTGGTGCGGCGCACGTTAGCGCAGCGGGTGTGATCCCGGTGCCATGGCGGCGGCTGCCCGGCACGCACGCGGGGTGCCCCCCTACGCAAGAGCCCCGGACGCGGACGTCCGAGGCTCTTGGTTTGATGCCGTGGTGGAGCGGAAGGGGATCGAACCCTCGACCTTCGCGATGCGAACGCGACGCTCTCCCAGCTGAGCTACCGCCCCACGTGTCTCGATTCTAACCACATGCCACCAGGTTCGCCAAGACAACCGCCAATTGACCGCGCCACAAGGGCGCGATCCTGCAACGCTTACTCGCGTACCAGCGGGAACTTGAGGTCCGGGTTCTTGGCCTTCCACTCCTTGTACGACACCGAGCCTTCCCACGCGGCAAAGGCCTTCGGGGTACGGCCACGGCCGGACCAGGTCTCTCCGGTGTGCGGCAGTTCGTACTTCGGCTTCACTTCGCTGCGGCCGCTCTTGACCACTTCCTTGCGCGCAGCGGTGGTGCCCAGGTAAGCGGCGATGTCGTTGCGTTGCTTGGTGCTGAAGTGACCGGCGAACTGCTCGAGCAGCGAGACGATGGTGGCGTGCGCAGAGGATGCCTCGCTCGCGCGCTCGGTTTTCTCCTGTTCTTCCAACTTCTGCAGCTCGTCCAGCAACTTGGCTTTGGCTTGCGCGATGGAATCCAGTTTCGAAGAGGTATTGCTCACAGAGGTATGGCCTCGGAATAAAGAGTGGAGACGCCGCCGGGGGCGCGCGCCATTATGGCATGCGGCCCGGGGGCCGCCGCTGCGGGTGCGGTTGCTTGCACATGGCGTGAACAGGCCGTTCACGAGATCTGTTCGGCCGCTTTCGCATCGTCGTTGCAGGCGTTGTCCAGCTTACACGCACGCCAGCAAACCCGACCACGACGATACAGGAGCCAGCTGATGAGCGACGACAAACACAACACCGGCTCGCCTGACCGCGACCGCATCAATGTCAACGAAGCCTATGAGCTGCAGTACTGGACCAAGGCGCTGGGGGTCAGTGCCGACGAACTGCGTGCTGCCGTAAAACAGGTCGGCCCGGTCGCTGCCAGCGTGCGTGAGCATCTGCGGAAGTAGGCCCGGCAGCCCCGATGAGCCTGAGCGAATACCGCCGCAAGCGCCGCTTCGACAAGACCCGCGAGCCGGAGCCCGGCAAGACCGTGCCCGCCGGGCGGCGGGCGATCTTCGTGGTGCAGCTGCACCACGCCAGCCGGCGTCATTACGACTTCCGCCTGCAGGTGGGCGATGCGCTCAAGAGCTGGGCGGTGCCGAAAGGGCCGAGCTATGACCCCAAGGTCAAGCGCATGGCCGTGGAGGTGGAGGATCACCCGGTCGACTACGCAGAGTTCGAAGGAGAGATTCCCAAGGGCGAGTATGGCGGCGGCCACGTGGCCCAGTTCGACCACGGGGTATGGGCTACTGCTGGCGACCCGGAGGCGCAATTGGCCAAGGGGCATCTGCGGTTTGAGTTGTTCGGCAGCAAGTTGAAGGGCGGCTGGCACCTGGTACGGTCCGGCAAGCCGGCGCGGCAGCCGCAGTGGTTGCTGTTCAAGGAAGACGACGCCTACGCCGGCACGCTGGAGGCCGACGACCTGCTGGCCGATGTCGCTGCCGCGCCCGCCGCCGATGTGCGTCGTGCCGGTGCCGGCAAGGCCGGGCGCAAGGCACTTACGCACGTGCCTGCGCCGGTCGCCGGCAAGCGCCGGGACTGGGCGAAACAGGCGCTCGCCCTCAGCAACGCGCGCCGCGCCGAGCTGGCCGATGCGCCGTTCGAGCCGCAGCTTGCCAAGCTGGGCCAGGCGCCCCCCGATGGCGCGCAGTGGGTACACGAAATCAAGTGGGACGGTTACCGGATCCTTGCGACCGTGAGCGACGGGCAGGTGCGGTTGTGGTCGCGCAATGCGCTGGAGTGGACCGACAAGACGCCCGAGATCCGCGATGCGATCCAGTCGCTGGGTCTACGCTCGGCGCAACTGGACGGCGAGCTGATTGCCGGGCGCGGCACCAAGCAGGACTTCAATCTGCTGCAGGCGACCTTGTCCGGTGAGCGCCAGATGCCGCTCGCGCTGGCAGTCTTCGATCTGCTGCACGTGGACGGCGTGGACATCAGTCAGTCGCCCCTGATCCAGCGCAAGCAACTGTTGCAGGAGGTGATGGCCGCCGCGCCGACGGCGCACCTGGCGTATAGCTCGCATGTGGAAGGCGACGGACAGCAGGCGTTCCGCGTCGCGGGCGAGCAGCATTTTGAAGGCATCATCTCCAAGCGTGCGGACCGGCCGTATCACGGTGGGCGCAGTGACGACTGGCGCAAGACCAAGCAATTGGCCAGCCAGGAATACGCGGTGGTGGGCTATACCGCGCCCAAGGGCAGCCGCACGGGGTTCGGTTCGCTGCTGCTGGCTACACCTGACCCGGTGCACGGCTGGCTGTACGTCGGCCGGGTGGGATCGGGCTTTTCCGATGCGCTGATGCGCGAGGTGACGCCGCAGCTGGAGGGCGGCACGCGGACACCCACCGCCCATGTGCCGACCGACGATACCGATCTGCGCGGCGCAACCTGGTTTGCGCCGCGGTTCGTGGTGGAGGTGTTCTACCGCGGCATCGGTGGTCAGCAGCTATTGCGGCAGGCCTCGTTCAAGGCGCTGCGCCCGGACAAGCACATTGCCGACCTGGCCGACAGCGATGCGGCCGGCGGTGCGGCGGCCGGTCTGCGCAAGACGCCATCGCGCCGGTCCAAGGGAGCGCCTACGTCGTCGCCTGCATCGTCTTCGCCGCCCAGCGCGCAGAGCGCCACGTCCGCGTCGGCGGTGCCGGCGCTGTCCAGCCCGAGCAAGCTCATCTACCCGGATATCCGCGCGACCAAGGGCGACGTCTGGGACTACTACCAGGCCGTGATGGACCATCTGCTGCCGGAAATCGTCGGCCGCCCGCTCTCGATCATCCGCTGTCCGAACGGGGCGGAAAAGCCGTGCTTCTTCCAGAAACACCACACCGCCGGGCTGGAGCGCGTCAGTTCGGTCAGGTTGAAGGAAGACACCGGCAACAATGCCTATTACCTGGTCGTGGACGATGCGCCCGGGCTGCTGGAGCTGGTGCAGTTCAACGCGTTGGAGTTTCATCCCTGGGGCTCGCATGCTGCCCGCCCCGATGTGGCCGACCGGGTGGTGTTCGACCTGGACCCGGGCCCGGACGTACCGTTTGCCGAGGTCAAGCGCGCGGCGACCGATATCCGCAAGCTGCTGGCGCAGCTGGAACTGGAATCGTTCCTGCGCGTGTCCGGCGGCAAGGGGGTGCATGTGGTGGTGCCCCTGAACCCGGGCTGCGACTGGGACCTGACCAAACGCTTTGCCAAGGGCTTTGCCGATGCACTGGCGCAGTCGGAACCGGAGCGCTTTGTCGCCACCGCGACCAAGCGGTTTCGCAACAAGCGCATCTTTGTCGATTATCTGCGCAACGGGCGCGGCGCCACGGCGGTGGCGTCGTATTCGCTGCGGGGCCGGCCGGGCGCACCGGTGGCCTTGCCGCTGCCGTGGTCGGATCTGCCCAAGCTGCACCGTGCCGACGCATTCACGCTACGCGATGTACCGGAGAAACTGCGCCGCCGGCGCAAGGACCCATGGGCAGACATGGACCATATCCAGCAGAACCTGGCACGCTGGGCGGCGCAGGATTGACGCCTGCCAGATTGCAGGTGGGCCGATGCACGCAATGAAAAGCCCGCATGGCGGCGGGCTCTTTGCGTGAAGCCGATCTTACTGCGCGGCAGGATCGGCCAGCAGCGGCAGCAGCTGTGCTTCCAGCAGCTGCCGGCGCCATTGGCCCAGGGCCGCGGGCCAAGCGTGTTGCTCGATCAGCGTTTCAAGATGTCGCCGCGAAGCAAGCAGGCCGTCCGGTAGGCCCAGTTCCCGACTGCGCTGCGCCACGGCGTCCTGCAGGCGCTTGAGCACCGCTTTGTTTCCATCGGTGGCCGCTTGCGCCAGCGGGGCGCTGTCTTCGTCCGGCAGCGGCGTGTTGAGTGCCTCCCAGACCGCAGCGGCGAGCTTGCGCGGGGCCTTGGGGAACTTGTCGAACTGGCGCAGCAGCGCGTCCAAGTCCGCAGGCGGAAACCGCGCCAGCTGGCTGGCCAATTCGTTGTCCAGGATCCAGCTGCGCGGACGGTCGCTCTGGCGCGCCTGCAGATCGCGCCAGCGCAGCAGCCGCAGCAGCCGACGTTGCGCGGCCGGCTCCAGAAACTGCGCGGTGCGCAGGCTCACATGCGGCCAACGCTCGCCATCGTCGTGCTCGACGATGGCCAGCAGCCGCTCTGCATCTTCGGCCAGCCAGCCCAGGCGGTGCTGCTCGGTCAGGCGACGGGTCAGCTCATCGTGCAGCGCAAACAGATAACGCACGTCGTCGGCGGCATATTCCAGCTGCGACGGAGAGAGCGGACGGCGCATCCAGTCCGAGCGCGTCTCGCCCTTGGTCAGCAAGGTGCCGGTCACTTCCTGCACCAGTTTCTGATAGCCCATGCCGCCGCCGACACCGGCCAGGGCGGCAGCGATCTGGGTGTCGAACAGCGGCCGCGGCAGCACCCCGCACGCGCACTTGAAGGTGACCAGGTCTTCGCTGGCGCTATGCATCACCTTGACGATGTCGGTGGCCGTCAACCACTCCTTGAGCGCCGCGTTCATACCCGGGATCAGCGGGTCGATCAGCAGGATCTCCTCGCCGATGGCCATCTGCACCAGCGCCAGCTGCGGCCAGTAGGTGCGTTCGCGAATGAATTCGGTATCCAGGCCGATGCGCGATGGGCGCGCTGCCTGCAGGCGCTCGGTCAGCTCGGAGGGGTGGGTGATCCAATGTGGCACGTGATTTCCGTCGACAGCAAGGGTTTGCGCAGAACGCGCAGAATAGCCTAACGTCGCGATCGCCTGTCGTGCGGCAGAGCACTGGAAGGAGCAGGTGGTGGGCAAGTGCGGTAACCGGATGGCAACGTGGGCACTGGTGGCGCTCAGCATGTGTGCCTGTTCGCGTGCCCCGGCACCGACTCCGGCGCCGGCTGCACAAGCGCCGGCGGCGACGCGGCAGCCAGGCACACCCAATGTCTCCATCGGCGGCGAAGAATCCGCCGAGACCGTTGCACAGTGGCAACCGCCGGCCGTGGATCTGGGCGATGAGCCCCTGGCGCAGGCGCGCAAGCGCGCCGACGCGGCCTTGCAGGACGATCGCCTGTACCGCGACGCCGACGATGCGATCCCGTTGTACCTGGCCATCCAGCAACGCGCCGGCGGCAAGGACGCGGCCAGCCGGCGCGGGCTGGAGCAGGCCCGCGCGCGCTTGCTCGAGCGCGGGCAGGCCTTGATTGCCCAGACCGAGCGACAGGACGATGCGCTGGAACAGGCGCGCGAGCTGGCCATCGTGGCGCTGGCGCTCGCACCGCAGGACCCGAAGGTGCGTGCGCTGCAACGCGAAGTGGAAACCGCCCAGCGCGTGCTCGGGTTCAACCGGGCCGGTGAAGACGATCTGCGCGGTGGCCGGTTGGGCGAAGACGGCAACGGCGCGCTGGTGAACTTTCGCGATGCCGCGCAACTGGACCCGGACAACCCACGCACGCGCCAGGGCCTGGCCGCAGTGGAAAGCGGATTGCTCGAACGCGCCGAACAGGCCGCCGACGCCGGCGATTTCGTCGGTGCGCGGTACTGGCTGCAGATGGCCGGGCAGGTGCGCGACCGCGCGCCCACCATTGCCGATGCGCGCGCGCGCATCGAGCGCACGCGGCGCGCGCAGATCGCGGCGCTGCACGATGCCGGCCTGCACGACCTGACGTCGCCGCGCGGTCTCAAGGCCGCCGGTGAGAAACTGGCCGAGGTGCTGCGCATCGCCGACCCCGGCGACCCGATGGCGGGCGATCTGCGCCGTCGGCTGGAATTGGCCACCCATTACGGCAGCTTCCGGCCCGGGCAGGTCTTCACCGACGGGCTCAAGCTCGGCGGGCGCGGACCGCAGATGATCGTGGTGCCGCATGGTGCCTTCCAGATGGGTGCCGGCGATGCCGAACCGGGGGCCTCCGACAACGAGCGCCCGGCGCATTACGTGCGCTTCGCACGCGGCTTTGCGTTGTCGATCACCGAGGTGACGGTGGCCGAGTTCCGCCAGTTCGTCGAGGCCACCGGTGCGCGGCCGCGGGCCACCCGGCGCGGGCATTCGGTGGTGTACGACGAGCGCAGCGGCAACTTCATCCGCCGCAGCGGCGTGGACTGGCAGTCCGACTACAACGGTGCACGGGCCGCGCCCAACAGCCCGGTGATGCATGTCAGCATCCGCGACGCCGAGGCGTATGCGTCCTGGCTGTCGGAGCAGACCGGCCGCCATTACCACGTGCCCAGCGAGGCCGAGTTCGAGTACGCGGTGCGCGCCGGCACCACCGGGCGCTATCCGTGGGGGAATGCCGGCTCGCCACCGCGCGACACGGGCAATTTCACCGGCGGCAACGACGTATCGCGCAGCGGCCGGCACTGGAACAACGGCTTCGTCGGCTACGGCGACGGCTTCTGGGGCCCGGCACCGGTAGGCAGTTTCCGCGCCAACGCCTGGGGCTTGCACGACATGGGCGGCAACCTGAGCGAATGGGTGGCCGACTGCTGGCACGCCAGCTATCGCCGGGCACCGGCCGATGGCGCGGCATGGTTCAACCCGGGCTGCCGGCAGCGCATGATCCGCGGCGGCAGCTGGGCCAACTCGCCGCAGCAGACACGCGCAGCGTGGCGGCAGTCGCAGGACTCCGATACCACCAGTGCGCGGATCGGTTTCAGGCTGGCGCGCGGGATCTAGAGTTGAGGAGATGGATGCTTCGGGATGGCAGTTCGATTCCGCCCACCTCCACCAATCCGCTCACCTCCACCAAACAGCGTTTCCTGAGACGAGCGACTGCAGACTGGAATTCTCGATGCAGAGATTTTTCGGCCTTTTGATGTCTGGATCCGTTGGCTTAACCGCAGCGAACACTGCCCGCGCGCGGATGGAACCGGTGATGCGTGCGGCGGTCGAAGCGCCAGCGCTTCTGAAGGACTGCCGCGATGAGCATGGGGATCACGATGTTTCGTTGGGTCATGGCGACCTTGCTGATCGGCGGCAGCGGCTATGCCGTGGCGCGGCACATGCAGGAGGGCAACACCGCCGGGCACTACCACGCAGTGGAGATCGTTCGCCCGGAAGGCACGCCCAAGGCCATGGTGGTGTTGCTGCCCGACAGCGCCCATCCGCAGGACGGCCAGCGCCTGGCCGACATGCTGAGCGATGACGGTGCGCTGGTTGCGGTGGTCGATACCGCCAGCTACCGCGAGCGCTTGCGCTCGCACCACGCGGCCTGCAGCTCGCTGGCCGACGACGCCGAGCGGCTCGGCAAGAAATTGTTGCGCGCCGAACATGTGGATGCCTTCCTGCCGCCGGTGCTGGTGGGGCAGGGCGATGGCGCCGTGCTGGCACGCCAGGCGCTGGCGTCGTCGGCGCCGGACGTGCTGGGCGGTGCGGTGGTTGCCGATGCCGGCACTACCGACACCGGCCTGGCATGTTCGCGCGACGTGCCCGATGCCAATCAGGGCTTTCTCGACGATCTGGTCGACGGCGCCAGCCCGATGCAGATCGCTGCGGCCACGCGCGGCCACTTCCAGGCGGCCCAGACGCAAGGCCTGGGTGACCTGCCGCTGGTCGAGCTGCACGCACCCGGCAGCGACCGCCTGGTGGTGATGCTCTCCGGCGATGGCGGCTGGCGCGAGCTGGACAAGGGCATCGCCGCGCAGCTGCAGCAGCAGGGCGTGTCGGTGGTGGGCTGGAACAGCCTGCGATACTTCTGGGCCAGCCGTACCCCGCAGCAGGTGGGCGCGGACCTGGATCGGGTGATCGCGGCCTATCGCCAGCGCTGGCATATCCAGCACGTCGCGTTGGTGGGGTATTCGTTCGGTGCCGACATCCTGCCGTTCGCCTACCCGGAACTGTCGCCGCAGCAGCGCGCCTCCGTGCAGTTCGTCAGCCTGCTCGGGCTTGGCCACCAGGCCGACTTCAAGGTGCGTGTCGGCGGCTGGCTGGGATGGCACAACGATGCCGAGCGCGATGTGGAGCCCGCCATCCAGTCGCTGGACGCGCATCGGCTGCAGTGCATCTATGGCAGCGAGGAAAAGGACACGCTGTGCCCGGAGCTGCGCGCGCGCGGCGTCGAGGTGGCGGTGCGGCCAGGTGGCCACCATTTCGATCACGACCCGGTGGTCTTGACCACGCTGCTGATGCAGGGCTGGCAGCACGCCGCGCAGATGCCTGGCCGCTCCTGACGCCGCTCAGCGTTGAAGAAGCACTAGACGACGTTTTTCCGGAGCGTGTGATCGACAACCGACGCTCGCAGTCGAGCACGTTCTGCCAGGCACCGGTGCCTGATCCCTGGCGGCGGTGGCCGCAGTGCCTGAGCGCAATGCCGGGTCTGCCCGTCACCCGACGGCTTATTCAAGGTTTGCTGTCAGCGCGCCGACCGATGGCGGCGCGACCTGGCGCGGCGCTCTTCGACTGGTTCAAGCAGGCGAAGAGCGGCAGCAGTGCTGCAGACACCGCGTCGTCGTGGGCTGCTTGTTTTCAGCCTTCGCCAGATTCCACCCGCACAGCGATGCTGCCATCGGCCAGTTGCGCACGCAGGTGCTCGCCGGCCACCACGTCGGCGGCGCTGCGCACTACGCTGCCATCGGCAGGGCGGGTCACGATGGCATAGCCACGTGACACGGTGGCAAGCGGGCTCACCGCTTCCAGCGAGCGCGCCAGGCCGCGCAGCCGCAACTGATCGTGCTGCAAGTGCCGTTGCATGGCCGCTTGCGGATGCAGGGCGCGCAGCCGCTGTTGCAAGCTGGCGAGATTGCGCTGCGGGTTATGCACCTGCAGGTGCGCCTGCCCGCGTTGCACGCGCGTCTGCAGGCGTTCCAGCACCTGGGCCATGCGCGCGCGCAGCTGACGGCCGGCCTCTTCCTGGCGCCGGTGCAGCAGCTGCAGCCGTGCCTGCGGGCTGTGCGCACGCAGGCGCAGCGCAAGCCGGTCGGCGCGTTGCATCGCGTTCCGCAGGGCATGCTGTTGCAGCTGCGCCATGCGTGCCTGCGCGCGCCTCACCCGCGCCACCAGTTCACGCTGATCGGGCACCAGCAGCTCGGCCGCCACCGACGGCGTGGGCGCACGCACGTCGGCCACGAAATCGCTCAGGCTGAAGTCGGTCTCGTGACCGACCGCCGAGACCACCGGGGTCTGCGCAGCGGCGATCGCGCGCGCCAGACGTTCGTCGTTGAAGGCCCACAGGTCTTCCAGCGAGCCGCCACCGCGGGTGATCAGGATGACGTCGTAACGCCCGGAGGCATCGGCGCGCTGCAGCAGGGATGTCACTTGCGCTGCAGCGCTGTCGCCTTGCACCAGCGACGGCAACAGGTCCACCTCCAGCAGCGGGAAGCGTCGCGCCAGCACACTGAGCACATCGCGCACCGCCGCCCCGCTGGGCGAGGTGATCACCGCCAGGCGGCGTACATGCGCCGGCAGCGGTTGCTTGCGCTCGGCATCGAACAGGCCTTCGGCTGCCAGGCGCGTACGCAGTTCGTCGAAGGCACGTCGCAGCGCGCCTTCACCGGCTTCTTCCATATGGTCGAGCACCAGCTGGTAGTCGCCGCGCGCTTCGTACAAGGTGAGGCGGCCGCGTGCGAGCACGCGCAAGCCCTCGCGCGGCTGGAACTTCAGCCAGGTGCTCTTGGGCTTGAACATCGCGCAACGGATCTGCGCGCGCGCGTCCTTGAGCGTGAAGTACAGATGGCCCGAGGACGGGCGGGTGACGCTGCTCAGCTCGGCTTCCACCCACACCAGCGGGAAGCTGCCTTCCAGCAGGTCGCGCGCCAGTGTATTGAGCTGGCTGGGAGTGAGGATCTGTTGGTTGCGGTCGGCCATCGCCGCATTATCCCGTAGCGGGGAAGCGTGTGGGTGATCGCCTTCCGAACGCCCGGGCGTCCGGTGTCAGAGTGTGGCCGTCGCCTGCTGGGCGCATGCCGCCGATGCCATAGGCTGCATCGGTGCACGCAGCGAATGCCGGCGGCTCAGATGCCGTGCTGCGCCAGCGCCCAGCCGGCGTGTTCGCGTACCAGTTCGGAGTCGTGATGGCGACGCGTCTCCAGGGCGGCCAAGACTTCCGGCGTGCTCGGTGCATTGCCCAGGCCCACCGCGATATTGCGCAGCCAGCGTTCGTGGCCGCTGCGGCGGATCGGGCTACCTTCGGTGCGGCGCAGGAATTCGTCCTCGTCCCAGGCAAACAGCTGCGGCAGCGTTGCCACATCCAGCGCATTGCGGGCGCGGAAGTCGGGCTCATCGGTGCGCTTGGCGAACTTGTTCCAGGGGCAGATCAGCTGGCAATCGTCGCAGCCGAAGATGCGGTTGCCGATCGGCTTGCGCATCTCTTCCGGAATTGGACCGTCGTGTTCGATGGTGAGGTAGGCAATGCAGCGGCGCGCATCCAGCCGGTACGGCGCGATGATGGCCTGGGTCGGGCAGATGTCGATGCAGCGCGTGCAGGTGCCGCAATGCGCGGTGGCCGGCGTGTCGATGGGCAGCGGCAGATCCAGATAGATCTCGCCCAGGAAGAACCACGAGCCGCCGTTGCGATCGATCAGGCAGGTGTGTTTGCCGATCCAGCCCAGTCCCGCGTTGCGCGCCAGTGCGCGCTCCAGCACCGGCGCGGAATCCACAAACACGCGGTAACCGAAGGCGCCGATCTCGCCCTGGATGCGCTCGGCCAGCTTCTGCAGCCGGTTGCGCATCAGCTTGTGGTAGTCGCGCCCCAGCGCATAGCGCGCCACGTACGCACGGTTGCCGTCGTGCAAGGTATTCCAGGCCTCGGTGTCGTCCTTGCAGCCGTAATCCATGCCCACCGACAACACCCGCAAGGTGCCCGGCACCAGCTCCTGCGGGCGCGAGCGTTTGTCGCCGTGCTGGGCCATCCAGTGCATCGTGCCGTACAGGCCTTCTTCCAGCCAGCTGCGCAGATGCACTTCGTCTTCGCCGAGTTCGATGCCGGCGATACCGCAGCGTTGAAAGCCCGCTTCGCGTGCAAGCGCACGGATGCGCGCGGCGGCATCGGTGGGGTCGGGGCGGGCGAGGACGGCAGACATGACGACAAGTATAGAATTCCCGGCATGTACGCACCGCTCGCTCTTTACGACACCGCCGCCGCGCGCACGCTCGATGCGCAGGCCACCGCGCTGCTCGGTGGCGATGGCTACCTCCTGATGCAACGTGCCGGGCAAGCCGCCTGGCAATGGTTGCTGGAGCGCTGGCCGCAGGCGCGCCGCATCGTGGTGGTCTGCGGGACCGGCAACAACGGCGGCGATGGCTATGTGCTGGCGCGGTTGGCGCAGCGCGCCGGGCGCCAGGTGCGGGTGGTGCATCTGCCCGAGCGGGGCCCGGCATCGGAGCTGGCCCAGCGCGCCTGCACCGACTACCTGGCGGTGGGCGGCGCGATCGAGCTGTTCCCGTATCCGCTGGCGCAGGCCGATGTGATCGTGGATGCGCTGTTCGGCATCGGCCTGAACCGCGCGCCCGATGCGCCAACCGCAGCGCTGATCGAGGCGGTCAACGGTTGCGGCGTTCCGGTGCTGGCGCTGGACGTGCCCAGCGGCATCGACGCCGACCATGGCGTGGCGTTCGAGACGGCCGTGCGTGCGCAGGCGACCTTGCAATTCATCGTGCCGCATGTCGGTCTGTACACCGGCGACGCACTGGAATACGCAGGCGACCGCAGCATCGCAACGCTGGACGTGCCGGGCTCTGCATTCGACGGGCTCACGCCTGCCGCACATCGCTGGGACATCGACGCGCTGGCGGCGCAGTTGCGGCCCCGGCGGCGCAACACGCACAAGGGTGAAGCGGGCCGGGTGCTGTGCGTGGGCGGCAATCTGGGCAGCGGCGGGGCAATCATGCTGACCGCCGAAGCCGCGCTGCGCAGCGGCGCCGGGCTGGTGCAGGTTGCCACCCGTGCCGAGCACGTGGTCCCGTTGCTGGCGCGTTGCCCCGAAGCGATGGTGCGCGCGGTGCAGGCGGGCGACGACATCGCCGCCCTGGCCGATGCCGCCGATGTGGTCGCGCTCGGGCCCGGGCTGGGCCAGGACCCGTGGGCCCAGGCGTTGTGGCATGCGGTCCTGGGCTCGGGCAGCGCCGTCGTCATCGATGCCGATGGCCTGAACCTGTTGGCGTTGAATCCGGTGCCCACGCGCGGCCCGCGGTTGCTGACCCCGCATCCCGGCGAAGCCGGGAGATTGCTGGGGCTGTCCACCGCGCAGGTGCAGCGCGACCGCCTGACCGCCGCTGCCGCGTTGGCCCAGCGCTTCGACGCGGTGGTGGTACTCAAGGGCGCCGGCAGCGTGGTGGCGGCCCCGCACGCGGTGCCGCGCATCATCGACGCCGGCAACCCGGGCATGGCCGTCGGTGGCATGGGCGACCTGTTGACCGGCGTGATCGCCGCCTTGCTGGGGCAGGGCTGGGCGGCCCTGGATGCCGCCAGCCTGGGCGCCTTGCTGCATGCCTGCGCCGGCGACGCGGCGGCGCGCGACGGCGAACGCGGCCTGTTACCCACCGACCTGCTGCCGCAGCTGCGTCGCCTTGCCAATGCCGGAGCCACTGCATGACGCCTCTTGCTGCCTACCTGATCGATGCCGAGGCCACCGAGACGCTGGGCCGCGCCATGGCGGCAGTCCGGCCCGCCAACGCGATGGTCCAGCTGCATGGCGACCTGGGCGCGGGCAAGTCCACGCTGGCGCGCGCGCTGCTGCGGGCGCTCGGTGTCAGCGGGCCGATCCGCAGCCCGACCTATACCCTGATCGAACGCTATCCGCTGGGCCCCGGCGACGAAGCCTGGCACCTGGACCTGTACCGCATCGGGCAGGCCGGCGAGCTGGATTTCCTTGGCCTGGACGAAGGCAGCGCCAGCCTGTGGCTGGTGGAATGGCCGGAGCGGGGCGCAGGTGCCCTGCCGGCGGTGGACCTGGATGTGGAACTGGCTGTCGATGGCGATGGCCGACGTGTTCGTCTGTTGGGCCGCAGCCAGACCGGGCGCGACTGGCTGGCGCGCCTCGCCAATCAGGCCGAGTTGCAGGCGCTTTTTGTCAGCCCACAGGAAGAATGAACGCCAGGTTACGGATTATTAAGGGAAATCACCTTGCAATTCACTCGTTTGGGTGATTGAATCCAGCGCCATGACACCGGGGATCCGCCAGTTCTGTCGTGCCGCCCTGACCGCCAGCCTCAGCCTGGCGGTTTTTGCTGCGTGGGCCGGCGAAATCAAGGGCGTCGGCGTCAGCACCGGCGCCACTGGCACCCGTGCAGAGATCCAGTTGGCCGGCAGCGGCGGCTTCAAGACCTTGTCCCTGGCCAACCCCAATCGGTTGGTGGTGGACTTCCCGGATTCGGCCGCGGCGCGTGGGCTCAAGCTGCCCCCGGCCGCCGGCCTGGTGACCTCCGTGCGCACCGGGCAACCGGTGCCAGGCACGTTCCGGGTGGTTTTCGAGCTGTCCAGCGCGGTCACTGCGCTGAAACCGCAAATGCAAACGCTCGGCAGTGCCTCGACCCTGGTGATCGAATGGCCCGGCGATCCAGCACCTCCCTCCTCCGTTGCCAGCGCACCAGTACCTGCCGCGGCACCGCCGCCACGCGTCGTCGATGCACAGGCAGAAGCGGCGCGTGCCACCGCAGCGCTGGCCGCATCCGCGCAACGTGCATCTGCGACACCACCTCCGCCGCCGGCCCCGGTCGTGGTGCCTGCTTCGGCGATGCCGACCGTCACGCAGGCAGCAGTGCCGACCACGGTCGCCACCGGGGTGCCGACGCCGCGTCCCGGAACCGCTGCTGCGGCCGCGCCGACGACGGCCGGCAGCACCCAACCCAATCGCGTCGTTGCGGGCCCGGGCACGCCGGTGCCAGGTGCGCCCACAACGGCCGGTGCCTCCGCGGCCGCCATCCTCAATGGTGGCGGCGCGCCGATGGCTGCTGCGGGCGCAGGTCCAGCCGCGGCAATGCCGGGCGCGGCCACCAACGACGACCTGCCGCCGCGTCCGGTGCTGCCCAGTGAGGCATCGCGGGTCAAGATGGCGCCCGGCATGCGGCCGTTGATCGTCGCCATCGACCCCGGCCACGGTGGCCAGGATCCCGGCGCCATGGGCCCCACCGGCAAGCGCGAGAAAGACGTGACCCTGGCGGTCGGCCGCGAGCTGGCCCGCCAGATCAATGCCACGCCCGGCATGAAAGCGTACCTGACCCGTGACACCGATGTGTTCATCCCGCTGCCGATGCGCGCGCAGAAGGCACGCGCCGCCAAGGCGGACATCTTCATTTCGATCCACGCCGATGCGGCCGAAAACCGCAGCGCCACCGGATCGTCGGTGTACGTGTTGTCCACCAAGGGCGCCTCCTCGCAGCGCGCGCGCTGGCTGGCCGACAAGGAAAATGCCGCTGACCTGGTCGGTGGCGTGCGTCTGCAGCAGACCGAAAGCACGCTGGCCAACGTGTTGCTGGACCTGGCCCAGAGCGGGCACATGAAAGCCTCCGAAGATGCCGCCGGGCACGTGCTCGGTGGGCTCAAGCGCATCGGCAACAACCACAAGCCGCAGCTGGAGCGGGCCAATTTCGCGGTGCTGCGCACCTCGGATATGCCGGCCATGCTGGTGGAAACCGCGTTCATCTCCAATCCGGACGAAGAGCGTCGCCTGATCGACCCGGCCTACCAGCGCAAGATCGCCGCTGCGGTGCTGGACGGTATCGATACGTTCTTTACGCGCCAGCCGCCGCCGGGCACCTTGTTCGCCGCGCGCGCGCAGGCCGAAGCGGATGCCGTCGGCACCGTGGCCGGCGGCAGCCGCTGACCCGCTCGGCTATTATTCGGCCCTGAATCCCGAGATGTCGGTGCCTGTGCGCCGGCTGGTCGCCGTGCCGAGGTCTGTCTTGTCCGTGTCACCCCCGCTGTACTGCATGCCGCGCGTCGTGCGCCGGAGTGCGCGCTGATGGCGATCCGCCAGCTGCCCGAGATCCTGATCAACCAGATCGCTGCCGGCGAGGTCGTCGAGCGACCCGCCTCCGTGGTCAAGGAGCTGGTCGAAAACGCGCTAGACGCCGGCGCCACCCGGGTGGACATCGAGCTGGAAGAAGGCGGCGTGCGCCTGATCCGCATATGCGACAACGGTGGCGGCATCACGCCCGACGAGCTGCCGCTGGCAGTCTCGCGGCATGCCACCAGCAAGATCGCCTCGCTCGACGATCTGGAAACCGTGGCCACGCTCGGTTTTCGCGGCGAGGCCTTGCCCTCGATCGCCTCGGTCAGCCGCTTCACCCTGATCTCGCGTCGCGCCGATGCCGAGCACGGCTCGGCGCTGCAGATCGACGGCGGCCGGCTGGGCGAGGTGACCCCGCACGCACACGCGCCCGGCACCACGGTCGAGGTGCGCGAGCTGTTCTTCAACGTGCCGGCCCGCCGCAAGTTCCTGCGTGCCGAACGTACCGAGCTCGGGCACATCGAAGAATGGCTGCGCTCGTTGGCGCTGGCGCGCCCGGATGTGGAATTGCGCGTGTCGCACAATGGCAAGCCGTCGCGTCGCTACAAGCCGGGTGACTTGTATTCGGACGCACGCCTTGGCGAAACGCTGGGCGAGGATTTTGCGCGCCAGGCGCTGCGCGTGGATCACAGCGGCGCCGGCCTGCGCCTGCACGGCTGGGTGGCGCAACCGCATTACTCGCGTGCCAGCACCGACCAGCAATATCTCTACGTCAATGGCCGCTCGGTACGCGATCGCAGCGTGGCGCACGCGGTCAAGATGGCCTATGGCGATGTGCTGTTCCATGGCCGCCAGCCCGCCTACGTGCTGTTCCTGGAACTGGACCCGGCGCGGGTGGACGTCAACGTGCATCCGGCCAAGCACGAGGTGCGCTTCCGCGAAGCGCGGCTGATCCACGACTTCGTCTACCGCACGTTGCAGGATGCGTTGGCGCAGACGCGTGCCGGTACCACGCCCAACAGCATCGGCAGCGACGCTCCTGCGGCGGACGCCGTGGGTGCGATGGGAGCGGGTTTCAGTGGCGGCGCGAGCTACGGCGGCGGTGGCGGCGGCTCCGGACGCTATGCCAACTGGACGCCCTCGCAGACGCCGTTGGGCTTGCGCGTGGATGAGGCGCGCGCGGCCTACAGTGCGCTGTATGCGCCGCCGCCCGGCAGTGCGCAGCATGCTGCACAGCTGCCACAGCTCTCCGGCACCGGCCTGCCGGTCACCGCCGAAGACAGCGGGGTGCCGCCGCTTGGCTACGCCGTGGCGCAGTTGCACGGCATCTACATCCTGTCCGAAAACGCCGAAGGCCTGATCGTGGTGGATATGCACGCCGCGCACGAGCGCATCGGCTACGAACGGCTCAAGAACGCGCACGACAGCATCGGCCTGCATGCGCAGCCGCTGCTGGTGCCCATCACGCTGGCGGTGGGCGAGCGCGAGGCCGATACCGCCGAGCGAGAAGCCGATACCCTGGCCAGCCTGGGCTTTGAGATCACCCGTGCCGGCCCGCAATCGCTGCACGTACGCAGCATTCCCGCGTTGCTCGCCAACGCCGAGCCGGAGGCGCTGCTGCGCGATGTGCTCGGCGATCTGCGCGAACATGGGCAAAGCCGGCGCATCGCCAGTGCGCGCGACGAACTTCTCTCCACCATGGCCTGCCACGGCGCCGTGCGCGCCAACCGTCGCCTCACCGTGCCAGAAATGAACGCGTTGCTGCGCGATATGGAAGCCACCGAGCGCTCGGGCCAATGCAACCATGGCCGACCCACCTGGGCTCGGTTTACGCTGAGCGATATCGATCGTTGGTTTCTCAGGGGACGTTGATGGCAGTGCACGGGGGGAGGGGCTGGCTGCTCGGCATGCTGGTGGTCGCAACGCTGGCCGGCTGTGGGCGCGACAGCGCACCGCCGCAGGCGCCGGTGGCGCTGGACAAGACGTTTCTGGCCGATACCGCCGCCTGGCGCGAAGCGCGGCTGAAAGAGCTGCGCGCACCCGATGGCTGGACCAGCCTGGTCGGCCTGCACTGGCTCTCGCTGAAGGCGCACTACATCGGCAGCAGCGCAGACAGTGGGATCAAACTCGCGGTCGGCCCGCCGAAGATGGGCATGGTGTCTAGCGAGGGCGGTGTGGTGTGGTTCGTGCCCGAGCGCGGCGCGGCCCTCAGCGTGGACGGCAAGCCGCTGACCGGCAGGATCCGCTTCCAGTCCGATCGCGATGCGCGGCCGACGCTGATCCAGTTCGACGAGGGCAAGGGCGTGCTCGGCCTGATCCATCGCGGCGACCGCTATGCATTGCGCGTCAAGCATGCCCACGCGCCCTCGCGCACCCACTTCGCCGGGCTGGACTACTGGCCGGTGGATCCGGCATGGCGCATCGCCGCGCGCTACGTACCCAACGATGTCGGCAAGACCATCCCCATCGTGGACATCGTCGGCATCAGCAGCGAACAGCCCAATGCAGGGGCGATCGAGTTCGAGCGCGACGGCAAGACCTATCGGCTGGAAACGATCGGCGAGCCGGGGCGACCCCTGTTCGTGGTGTTCGCCGACCGCACCAGCGGCCACGGCAGCTATCCGGCCGGGCGTTTTCTGGACCTGGACGTGCCCGACGCCTCCGGACACGTAGTGGTCGACTTCAATCGCGCCTACAACCCGCCGTGTGCGTTTACCCCGTTCGCCACCTGCCCCTTGCCGCCACCGGAAAACCGGATCGACCTGGCGGTGTCGGCCGGCGAAAAGGCCTACAAGGTGCCGCACTGACGTGATGAGGGGGAATCGGTAATGGTCAACGCAATGAAAGTGCTGGCTGCCTGGGGCCGCAGCGCGATGCTCGGCCTGGCACTGTGGAGCGGGGCGGTTGCGCCGGTCTGCGCACGTGCGGCCAACAAGGTACCCGCCAATCCGCCGGTGCCGCTGCTATGGAAGGTCGATGGCAAGGGCGGCACGCTCTATCTGCTCGGCTCCTTCCATGTGCTCAAGCCCAGCGATTACCCGCTGTCGCCGGACGTGATGCAGGCATTTGCCAAGGCAGACCGGCTGGTCTTCGAGTTGCCGCCATCGGACGCGCAATCGCCGCAGCTGGCCAGCCGCATGTTGCAGGTGGCGCGCCGCAGCGACGGACGGACCCTGCAGGACGTGCTGGATGCCAGGACCTGGCAGGCGCTCGGCAGCTACGCACGCACGCACGGCATGTCGGTCGACGCATTGCAGCCGCTCAAGCCCTGGTTTGTCGCGCTCTCGATCAGCATGGCCGAGATGGCCCGCCAGGGCATGGACCCGAATGCCGGCCTGGACCATTACCTGATGCAGCAGGCGCAAGCCAGGGGCAAGCCGGCCGAAGGGCTGGAGCGCGCCGAAGAGCAGATCGCGTTGCTCGACGCGATGTCGCCAACCGAGCAGCATCAGTTGCTGGAAGAGTCGCTAGACGAAGCCGCGACCACCGATCAGCTGCGCCAGCTGCACGCGGCCTGGCGCAGGGGTGATGTGCAGACGCTGTCCACGCAGATGGCCGACGACTTGCGCCGCCAGTATCCGGCGCTGTATCAGGACATCAATGTCGAGCGCAATGCGCGCTGGGTGCCGCGGCTGGAAAAGCAGCTGGGCAAGGGTAGCGGCACCACGCTGGTGGTGGTCGGTGCGTTGCACCTGCTCGGTAACGACGGGGTCGTGGAGCGCCTGCGCGCGCGCGGCTATCGCGTGGAGCGGATCTGTTCGGCCTGCGCGCAACCGTCGGGCCGCTGACGGATCGTGTCCGGCGCAGACGCGCGCGGGCCCGATGGGTGCGACACCAAGCGTCAGTCAGTGGCGAACACTGCTGGAACACTCGGTGCGTCCAGGGTGCAGAAAGCTCGGACTAGCGGCCATGCCTGCCTGAGAATGGAGCAGCAGGTGGATTCGCTGCTGCTCCCGGATGCCACCGTGCGCGTCAACCGCGGTTGCGGGCCTTGCCGGTGGTGCCGGTATGGCTGCCGGAGGTGCCGTGCGTGCCGGTGCCCATTGGGCCGCTGCCCATGCTGCCGGCGCCGGGCGGGGTCGGCGGGGTGCCCGGGCCGCCCGGGCGGCCGAAGCCGGCGCCGAAGTTGCGCTGGAACTCCTGCCACAACTCCAGGTTGCGCTCGGTCAGCTGGTTCATCATCGCCCAGGGGGTCTGCCCGAGCAGGTTGCCCATCTGCTGGCGGAACTGCTGCTGCTGGTCCAGGAACACCTGCATGCTGCGCTCCAGGTAGTTGCCCATGAAGCCCTGCAGCGAATCCCCGTAGAAGCGGATGATCTGGCTCAGCAACTGGGTGGAAAGCATCGGCTCGCCGTCCTGTTCCTGGTCGGCAATGATCTGTAGCAGGACGGCACGACTCAAATCTTCGCCGCTCTTGGCATCGCGGACTTCGAACTCCTCGCCGTCGATGATCAACTGGCGCACATCTTCGATGGTGATGTAGCTGGAAATTTCCGTGTCGTAGAGACGGCGATTGGGATACTTCTTGATGATGCGAAGTCCGGCCATGGAACGTTCACTCACACTGATAGTGCGCGCAGGATGGCGCAGCGCAGCAGCGGTTGCAACAGCCAAACAGCCTTATTTGCTTAAGCGGACACATTAAAAATGTTGCGCAGCATGGTTTTTGAGGTAAATCCATGCTGCACCGCAAAGTTGCAGCAAACGTTACCAGCCCATGTGGTGGCCACCGTTGATGTCCAGATTGGACCCGGTGATCCAGGCAGCCTCTTCGGCGACCAGGAACGCTACTGCATAGGCGATCTCTTCCGGGCGCCCCAGCCGGCCGGTGGGGATATCGGCCACGATCTTGGCGCGCACTTCCTCCGGAACCGCCATCACCATGTCGGTGGCCACATAGCCGGGCGAGACCGTGTTGACGGTCACCCCGAAGGCGGCGTTCTCGCGCGCCAGCGAAATGGTGAAGCCATGCATGCCGGCCTTGGCCGCGGCGTAGTTGGCCTGGCCGTACTGGCCCTTGAGACCATTGATGGAGCTGATCTGGATCACCCGGCCCCAGCCCCGCTTGCGCATGCCTTCGATCACCGGGCGGGTGACGTTGAACACCGAATTGAGGTTGGTGTTGATGACGTCATGCCACTGTTCGGCGGTCATGCGGTGGAAGGTGGTATCGCGGGTGATGCCGGCGTTGTTGACCAGCACCTCGATGGGCCCCAGTGACGCTTCGACGTCTTCGACCAGCGCGCGTGCATGTTCGGACGAGGCGACGTCGCCGCGGAACAAGGCCACCGCGTAGCCCTGCGCCTGCATGCGTTGCTGCCAGTCGCGCGCCTTGTCCTCGTTACGGAAGTTGCTGGCGACCCGGTGACCCTGGTCGGCCAGGCGCTTGCAGATGGCGGTACCGATACCGCCGGTGCCGCCGGTGACCAATGCGACGCGAGATGTCATGACGACTCCAATGAGCAGGTGAGGCCGAGGCGATCGGGGCGCAGGTGCCCGGTGCCGGTGCTGGGTCGCAATTCTAGTCACGCGCGGGCTGCGATGCGCGCCCATCGGTGCCCAGGGTTGCGCTCTGCGGCAGTCGCTCCGGCGAAAAATGCTGCACGGCATGTCGCAGCACCGTGTCGACGCTGCCGTGCTGCGGCAGCGCGGCCGGCAGCTGGCCCAGCGCGCGCCAGGCCGCATGCAGCGCCGGCAGCGGGTCGGTGTCGTCCAGTGCGGGCGCGGCGTGCGATTTGGACAGCTTGCGGCCGTCGGCGTCCAGGATCAGCGGCAGATGCAGGTAGCGCGGTTGCGGCAGGCCCAGGGCGCGCTGCAGCAGGATCTGGCGTGGCGTGGAATCGAGCAGGTCGGCGCCGCGTACGACATCGGTCACGGCCTGCGCGGCGTCGTCCACCACCACGGCCAACTGGTAGGCCCAATAGCCATCGGCGCGGCGCAGCACCACATCGCCGACTTCGGCATAGACGTCCTGCACCACGCGGCCCTGCAGTCCGTCGTCGAAGCCGACCGGCGGCTGCGCCGGCACCCGCAGACGCACCGCGCGGCGCGCGCCCAGCGGGGCGACGCACGCATGGTGGAGACCGCCCATGGCGGCCAGATCGGCGCGGCTGCAGCTGCACTCGAAGGCCAGCCCGGCCTGCATCAGCGCACTCAGCGCAGCGGTGTAGTGTGCATCGCGCGCGGATTGCCGGATCACCGGCAGGTCCGACACCAGGCCGAAGGCGCTCAACGTGCGCAATTGCCGCTCGGACGCGCCCGGCTCGGCGCGCGGCGGGTCGATGTCCTCGATGCGCACGCACCACTGGCCGCCGGCATGGCGGGCAAGCAGCCAGCTGCCGAAGGCTGCCAGCAGGGAGCCGAAATGCAGCGGGCCGGTCGGGGAGGGCGCAAAACGGCCGCGATAGGGAAGTGGGCGCATGGGAGGCTGAATCGTCGGTCAGGAGCTTGCTTGATTTCAAGCCGCAGCGTCCGCAAATCCGCAGCAGTTCACCCCGCATGAGTGGAGCCATCGCGCCATGTTCAACCGCATTTTCCTGTTCCTGCTGACCAACTTTGCGGTGCTGATGCTCGCTGGCATCGTCATGTCGGTGCTGGGCGTCAATCCCGCGCAAATGAGTGGATTGTTGGTGATGGCTGCCGTCTTCGGTTTCGGTGGCTCGTTCATCTCGTTGCTGCTGTCCAAGTTCATGGCCAAGCGCAGTACTGGTGCGCAGGTGATCACCGAAGCGCGCACGCCCACCGAGCGCTGGTTGCTGGAGACGGTGCGGCGTCAGGCGCAGGCCGCCGGCATCGGCATGCCGGAAGTGGCGGTCTACGACGGACCGGAAATCAATGCCTTCGCCACCGGCGCCAACCGCAACAATGCCCTGGTGGCGGTGTCCACGGGACTGCTGCAGAACATGAGCCAGGATGAGGCCGAAGCGGTGCTGGGCCATGAGATCGCGCACGTCGCCAACGGCGACATGGTGACCATGGCGCTACTGCAGGGCGTGCTGAACACCTTCGTGATCGTGCTGGCACGCGTCGTCGGCGGCATCATCGACAGCGCGATGTCGGGCAACCGCGAGAGTGGCCGAGGCTTTGCGTACTACATCATCGTGTTCGCGCTGGAGATGGTTTTCGGCCTGTTCGCAACCATGATCGCGATGTGGTTCTCGCGGCGCCGCGAATTCCGCGCCGACGCCGGTGGTGCGCAGCTGGCCGGGCGCAGCAAGATGATCGCCGCGCTGGAGCGCCTGTCGCTCAACCACGGCCAGAACACCTTGCCCTCGCAGGTGCAGGCCTTCGGGATTTCCGGAGGCGTGGGCGATGGGCTGCGTCGCCTGTTCCTGAGCCACCCGCCGCTGACCGAGCGTATCGCCGCGCTGCGGGCGGCCAATGGCACGGCGATGTAAGAGCGGTACCAGGATCGCGGCGGGCGCTGAGCTATGTGGAAGGCGCTGCAGCCGGGACTGGCTCCGATAGATGGAGCGGTAGCGCCAATCTCCATGCCCACCGAACCGGTCCGCTGCATGGCCTGGCCAGCCAGCGACCCACTCGGGATCATTGCCAAAGACAACAAAAGGCCCGCGCATTGCGGGCCTCGTTGTGCTGCGTTGCCGGCTTTCGGTTGGCTCAGCCGAACTCGTAGTTCATCAGCGGCCCGGTCGGTGCCACGAAGTCGCCCTGCACGTAGTCCACGCCGGCACTGAAGAAGCTGCTCATCGATTGCGCATCGGCCACGAACTCGGCCACGGTCAGGATGCCGGCCGGCTGCGCCCGCGAGGTGATCTCGCGAATCTTTTCCTGGCTGTCGCGCGCCGAGGCGACGTCGCTGGTGATGCCGCGATCCAGCTTGAGGAAGGCCGGCTGGAAGTGGGCCAGTAGCTGGAACGAATCCAGGCCCGAGCCGAACTGCTCCAGCCCGACCTTGCAGCCCATGGCCGACACTGCCGCCAGAAACTGCTGGGCATTGCGCAGATGGGTGAACACCTTCGATTCAGGGGTCTGCAGCCACAGCCGTTCGCCGGGCACGCCATAGACCGCCAGCTGTTCGCGAATGATGTCGACCATCTGCGGGTCCGAGAACGAGTTCGGCCCGATCCGGACCAGCAAATGCGTCTTGTACCCGGCGCGTTGCCGTTCGCCCAGTTGCCGGATCGCACGCGCGACCACCCAGCGATCGATTTCGGTGATCAGGTCGTGCTCTTCGGCGATCGCCATGAAGGCGTTCGGCGACATCATCTCGCCATTGCGCTCCAGCCGCAGGAAGGCCTGGTACAGCTCCAGCGGCTCGCCCTGCAGGTTGAGCACCGGCTGGTAATGCAGCAGGAAGCCATCGCCCACCAGCGCCTCGCGCAGCTGCTCGACCCAGCGTTCGATGCGTTCTTCCTCGGCGCGGTCGGAGGCGGCCGGGTCGTAGATGCTTGCCGCATTTCCACCGAGCTCGGCCGTGGTGCGCACGGCCTCGGTGCCGCGATTGAGTACCTGGCCGATGCTGGCGATCTTTTCGCCGATCTGCACGCCGCCGATGCTGACCGTGACCGTGGCCGAGCGCGAGCCAACGCTGAAGACATGCTGCGCAAACGCATCGCGCACGGCTTCGGCAACGGCGTGGGTGCGGGCGTAGTTGCCGTCCATCAGCAGGGCAAAACTGTGCTCGCCGAAACGTGCGGCCACCACGCTGTCATCCACCACGCCGGCCACGTGCGCGGCCATGGCGGCGATCAAGGCGTCGGCCGAATCCAGGCCGATCTCCGGCAGGATGCGCGCGTAATGATCCGGCTCGATCAACAGGAAGCCGGACTGGCCTTCGCTGCGACCGGCCTGTGCCACGGCCTGTTCCAGCGCCACCATGAAGGTGGGGCGGTTGAGCAGGCCGGTGACCTGGTCGCGCTGGCGCAGGTCCTCGACCTCGCGTGCCAGTTCCGGATCGAACTCCTCGCGGCGCCGGAACACCACCTGGATGCACGGCTCGCCTTCATAGGTGGCGGTGGCGAATTCCATCGTCGCCGGGAAGGTGTCGCCTTCCAGCCGGCGTGCGTCCACCTTATACTGCGCCGGCGGCGGTTCGCCCTTGGCCATCGCCTTGAGCAACTGCTTGAAGTCGTCCACGTACTGCGCGGCGATCATGTCCAGCAGCGAGACGCCTTCGACATCCTCGAACGACTCGAAGCCGAACATTTCCAGATACGCCTCGTTGGCGCGGATATGCATGCCTTCGTGCACGTAGGCGATGGGGTCGCGCGAGGAGGCGATCAACGCATCGCAACGGCGCTCGGTTTCGCGCATCTGCGCCTCGATGCGGCGCAGCCCGCGGCGTGCCTGCAGGTCGTCCCACTCCGCGCGCACCAACGCCAGCAGGTGTTCGGGACGATGGCGCAGCGCAATCGCGCGCACGCCGTGCGAAGCGGCCTCGACCAGGGTGTTCTCTTCGATCCGATCGGCCAGCAGGATGATCGGGATGTCCTTGCCGCTGCCGGCGATCTGCGCCTGCAGCGCGCTCATGGGCACCTGTTGCGCCTGCCCCTGCAGCGCCAGATCGATCTGGCCCGACAGCATGCTGGCCAGTTCCTCCTGGGTTTGCGGTCGCGACGGGCGCACTGCAATGCCGCCATTGCGCAGCGCGGTGACGATGGTCTCGGCGCTCTCCACGCTGTCATCGACGATCATCAGGCGGAGGGTGAGATCTTTGCCTTTTTGCATGCGCGGCTCCCTGGAGACGGGCTTTAATACACGAAGGGGTCTGGCACGTCCATGTATGTGGAGCATGCCGCATCTAGTGTGAGACGTAGTGCACTGATTGCGCGGGCCAGTGTCCTTCCGAAGGGCCAGCGCACCGCACTCGGTGACTGATCGCTGCATTGCTCCGCAACGGCCTGCGTGTCACCGACCACCCGATCGGTCAGCACCGGCAAGACGTGCCGGTCGCCCTATGCGACGCTGCCGGCGGCATGGCCGGACGCCCATGCCCACTGGAAGTTGTAGCCGCCCAGCCAGCCGGTGACGTCCAGGACTTCGCCAACGAAGTACAGGCCGGGCACCAGTCGCGACTCCATCGTGCTGCTGGAGACCTGGTGGGTATCGACCCCGCCGAGCGTTACTTCAGCGGTCCGGTAGCCTTCGGTTCCGCTGGCGATCAGCGGGAAGGCGCCGAGCAGATCGGCAGCGCTCTGCAGCTGCGGCGGATCCAGCTGACGGACCGGCCTGTCCGGCAACCACACCTCGCACAGGCGCTGCGCAAACCGTTTCGGCAACACCTCTGCCAGCACGTTGCGCAGTTCGGTCGCGCCGCGCTGTTGCTTCTGCTCGCGCAGCCAGGCGCCTGCGTCGTGGCCTGGCAGCAGGTCCAGGCGCAGCTCGTCGCCCGGCTGCCAATAGGACGAGATCTGCAGGATCGCCGGCCCGCTCACGCCGCGATGGGTCAGCAGCATGAAGTTGCGGAAGCTGGCCCCGTTGCAATGCGCCTCCACCGGCAACGCCAGTCCGGACAGGTCGTGCAGGCGTTCCTGGTGCTTGCCGCTCAGGGTCAGCGGTACCAGCCCGGCCCGTGTCGGCAGCAGCGTGTGGCCGAACTGCTGGGCCAGCGCATAGCCGAATCCGCTGGCGCCCATGCTGGGGATCGACAGCCCGCCGGTGGCCACGATCAACGATTGCGCCTGCACGCGTCCCTGGCTGGTCTGCACCTCGAAGCCGTCGCTGCCGCGCTGGACCGTCAGCACCTCGCACTGGGTGCGGATCTGCACGCCGGCCGCCTCGCACTCGTCCAGCAGCATGCGCACGATCTGCTTGGAGGAGATGTCGCAGAACAACTGGCCCAGCTCTTTCTCGTGATAGGCAATGCCATGGCGTTCGACCATGTCCACGAAATCCGCCGGGCGGTAGCGCGCCAGCGCGGACTTGCAGAAGTGCCGATTGGCCGAAATGAAATTACCGGGCGTCGTACCGGTGTTGGTGAAATTGCAGCGCCCGCCGCCGGACATCAGGATCTTCTTGCCGACCTTGTTGGCATGGTCGATCACCAGCACCTGGCGGCCGCGCCGGCCGGCAGTGAAAGCGCTCATCAGCCCGGCAGCGCCGGCACCGATGACCAGCACGTCGCACCGCATGCTCATTCGGCCGGGGCTTGCCGCACCATCGGGGTCAGGGTGACGCTGCCGTGGTCGGCCAGCATCTGCACCTCGCCGTCCTGGATGATGACGTCAAAGCGCATGCCGCGCTGGATCAGTGCGCCCAGGGCCTCGGTGGCCTGCGCGTCGAGCTCGATCACGCGCAGGTTGCGATGCCGGCCCATGGCGTTGGCGTGTTTCTTCCACCAGGTTTCGGTGGCCTGGCCGCCGTAGCCGATCACCACCACCTCGCGCGAGCGGTTGCAGGCCTTGCGCACGCGGCTTTCGTCGGGCTGGCCGAGGTCGATCCACAGGTCCGGGTCGCCGGTGTAGTCGCGTCGCCACAGGTCCGGTTCGTCGTCGTTGCTGAGGCCGCGGCCGAATTCCAGCCGGTCGTCGGCAAACAGGGCAAATGCCAGCAAACGCACCATCAGGCGCTCGTCGGTTTCGGAAGGATGCTGGGCCAGGGTCAGCGAATGGTTGGCGTAGTAGCCGCGGTCCATGTCGCTGATCTGAAGTTCCGCCCTGCGGACGGTGGCGGTGAGGGCCATCAGGATGCCGATTGCAAAGGGCGCCCATGATACGCGCCCACCCCGGACGTGGCGCGTTACGCAGGGCTGCGCGATTGCGCGGCCAGCCAGCGATCCAGCTGCGCGGCAAACGCCTGCCGATCGCGCGCATGCAACGCCGGCGGCCCGCCGGTCGCAATGCCGGCGCCGCGCAGCTCGTCCATGAAGCCACGCACCGACAGGCGCTCCTTAATGGTGTTGCTGGTGAACGCCTCGCCGCGCAAGCCCACTGCCGTCGCGCCGGCTTCCAGTGCGCGTGCCGCCAACGGGATGTCCTGGGTGACCACCAGGTCGCCGGCAGCGACCCGCTCGGCGATGGCATCGTCGGCCGCATCCGGCCCGCCCGGAACCTGCAGGGCGCGGACCTGGGGCAGGGTGGGCGTGCTCAGGTAATGGTTGGCGACCAGGGTGACCGCGACGCCGGTGCGTGCGGCGGCGCGGAACAGGATGTCGCGGATCACCGCGGGGCAGGCATCGGCGTCGACCCAGATCTGCGCGCGGAGGGGGGCTTGGGGTGTCTTCATCGGTAGAGTGTGGATGGGGAAGTGCCTGACAGATGGTGGGATTTGGCCTGACTGCAAAAGATTTGACGCCAGGTGTCGCTTTTTGCCGAAAACACGAGTACTGTGCACGCACTGTGTTTGCAAGGGTCACCGTGAATCGTGGCCTGGTGCAGCCGGATCGTTACAGATCTCGCTTCATCGTTCCGCTTTACCAACGCCTGCAACTCAGTCTCAGCTCCGGCTTTTCGGACGCTGCGATTTATCCATCTATAGTTCAGGAGTTTGTAAATGTCAGATCGTCAGAGCGGTACCGTGAAGTGGTTCAACGATGCCAAGGGCTTCGGCTTCATCACCCCGGAAAGCGGCCCGGACCTGTTCGTGCACTTCCGTGCCATCCAGGGCACCGGCTTCAAGTCGCTGCAGGAAGGCCAGAAGGTCACCTTCGTCGCCGTGCAGGGCCAGAAGGGCATGCAGGCTGACCAGGTGCAGGCGGTCTAATCCGTCTACAACCGTAAGGTTGCCAAAAACGCCGGTCGCGCAAGCGACCGGCGTTTTTTTATTGGCCATGCGTCGGCCAGGCCGAACAGGTCCGTGCATCAAGTGGCGGCCTGTCCTCGTCCTGGGCAGCTGCCGGTGTCCTATGAGCAATCAGCACCAGGCGATGGGTGGCAGGCTGTCCTTGGTCGACTTCGTTATCCCTATCGACAAGTGGGCCGACGGCGTGCATCGCTGTCTGCACCCTGCGGCCTTTGCATCCATCCAGCTGGACGATACGCGCGCCAACCGCTGGCAGTGAACAGATCCACGGCTTTGCGCGCGGCAACGACGCGGCGCTGGTTACGATGGGGCTTTCCGCCTGCGGACGCCTTCATGATCACCGTTCACCATCTCAACAATTCCCGGTCGCAGCGTGTGCTGTGGTTGCTGGAAGAACTGGCGCTGCCGTACCAGATCGTGCGCCACGAGCGCGACCCCAAGACCATGCTGGCACCGGCGGCGCTGCGCGCGATCCACCCGCTGGGCAAATCGCCGGTGATCGTGGACGGCGAGCTGACCATCGCTGAATCCGGTGCGATCCTGGACTATCTGACCGAGCGCTACGACACCGAATGCGCGTTGTCGCCGCCGCCGCGGCCGATCGACTCACCCGAGCGGCAGCAGTTCCGTTACTGGATGCACTACGCCGAAGGCTCGGCCATGCCGCCGCTGCTGATGACGCTGATCTTCGGCCGGATTCGCAGCGCGCCGATGCCGTTCTTCGCCAAACCCGTCGCGCGTGCGATCGTGGACAAGGCGATGTCGGGCTTTGTCGTCCCGCAGGTCAAACTGCACATGGACTGGATGGAGCAGACGCTGCAGGCCAACGCCTGGTTCGCGGGGGAGCGCTTCACCGCTGCCGACATCCAGATGAGTTTCCCGGTGCAGGCCGCGGCGGCGCGTGGTGGCGGGCTGGAGCATTACCCGCGCCTGGCCGCGTTCCTGCAACGGATCGAAGCGCGCCCCGCGTATCAGGCAGCGCTCAAGAAGGGAGGCCCTTACGAGCTGATGGGCCGCAGCCGCAACGCCTGATGGTGGTGTGCCGGCGTGGCGATGAACGCGACGCCGGCGGTCTCAGCGAACGTGACCGTCGAGGTGCGCGGCCGTTCTTCCCCGGCAGGCTGCGTCCGACTCAGGGCGCCTTGCACTGCCGCAGGAAATGCAGGGTGTCGCGCAGCTCCGGCGAGCCGGTCAGCGGTTTGCGGAAGGCCAGTACCAGGCCCATATGACCGACGTGCGGATACTGCTTGACCTGCACGTCTTCGCCCTTGCGGCGCATGGCCGACGCCAGCGAGAGGCTGTTCTGTGGCTCGACGACGTGGTCGGCGTCGCCATGCAGCAGCAGCATGGGCGGCTCATCGCCGTCGACGAACAGGACCGGCTGCGACCTGGCCTGCTCGGTGGGGGAGGTGCCAAAGATCTCGACCAGTTCGGGGTCGGTCATGGGGAGGAAATCGTAGGGGCCGGCCAAACCGACGAAGCCGCACAGCTGTTGCGGCTGCACGCCTTGCGCCTGCAGCCAGCTGCGATCGGTGGCCAGCAGGCCCGCGATATGCGCACCGGCCGAATGCCCCATGACCGCCAGCCGCTTGGGGTCGCCGCCATAGTCATGCGCATGCTGCAGGCCCCACGCGGTGGCGCTGGCCGCATCCGTCATGAAGCCTTGCAGGCCTACCTGCGGGTACTTGCGGTAGTCGGCGACCATGGCCACCACGCCCTGACGCGCCAGGGCGCGGCCCATCCAGCGGTAGTTCGCGCGCTTGCCGCGTTTCCAGGTGCCGCCGTAGAAGAACACCACCACCGGTGCGTCGACCACGCCGCGCGGCTGATAGACGTCCAGCGCCAGGCCGTGTGCCGGATCGAAAACCTGATCGTGATGCTCGATGACGCCGGCACGGCTGGAGGCGGCGTTGATGCCGCCGAAGAACACACTGCTGCAGGCGGTCATCGTCAGCGAGCCGAGCAGTAACAGGGCGGGGCGGATCCAGCGGGAGGGGCGAACAGGCATGGGCGATGTCGATGATCAGTCAGGAGAGGGGGCAGGCGGGTGTCGCGGCATGCGTTGATGCTGCGACATGACGGTGGGGCGGCGCCGCGTATTGCCCCGGCAGGGCAACGGTGGAGGCGTATTAGCGGCAATCGGGCGTCGCTGGCATGTGCACGAAGAGCTCGCTTGGTATCGGAATGCGAAGTGAAGATACGGTGCGCGCCCGGCGTCGGATGCGGCGCGGCCCATGCCGAGTTCACCATCGGTGGCCTAGGCTTGGCGCCATGACACGATTGCACTTTGATAACCGCTTGCGCCAGCAGTTGCCTGGCGACCCGGAAGAGGGCGTACGCCGTCGCGAGGTGAGCGCGGCCTGGTCGCCAGTCCTGCCCACCCCGGTCGCCGCCCCGCGCCTGGTCGCCTATTCGCCGGACGTGGCGCAGCTGCTGGGAATGGACGGGGCCGAGCTCGCCAGTGCGCGCTTTGCTGAGGTCTTTGGTGGCAATGCGCTGTATCCGGGCATGCAGCCCTGGGCGGTCAACTACGGCGGGCACCAGTTCGGACACTGGGCCGGGCAGCTGGGCGATGGCCGGGCGATTTCGCTGGGCGAGGCGATCGGCGTGGACGGGGGGCGCTATGAACTGCAACTCAAGGGTGCCGGCCCGACCCCGTATTCGCGCGGTGCCGACGGCCGCGCCGTGCTGCGCTCGTCGATCCGCGAATTCCTGTGCAGCGAGGCCATGCACCACCTGGGGGTGCCGACCACGCGCGCACTGAGCCTGGTGACCACGGGCGATGCGGTGGTGCGCGACATGTTCTACGACGGCCGGCCGCAGCGCGAGCCGGGCGCGATTGTCTGCCGCGTGGCGCCATCGTTCATCCGCTTCGGCAATTTCGAATTGCCGAGTGCGCGGGGCGACATCGCGCTGTTGCGGCAGTGGGTGGAGTTCACCATCACCCGCGACTTTGCGCAGCTTTCCGGTACCGGCGAGGCCCTGTACGCCGACTGGTTTGCACAGGTCTGCGAACGCACGGCGGTGATGGTGGCGCACTGGATGCGGGTGGGGTTCGTGCATGGGGTGATGAATACCGACAACATGTCGATCCTGGGGTTGACCATCGATTACGGCCCGTATGGGTGGGTGGACGATTACGACCCGGACTGGACGCCCAACACCACCGACGCGCAGGGCCGGCGTTACCGCTTCGGCACCCAGCCGCAGGTGGCCTACTGGAATCTTGGCCGCCTGGCGCAGGCGCTGGCGCCACTGTTCGCCGACGCCGCGCCGCTGCAGCAGGGGCTGGACCGGTTCCGCGACACCTATCTGGCCTGCGATCGCACCGATACCGCCGCCAAGCTGGGCTTGGCGGAGTGTCGCGACGAAGACCTGCAACTGATCGATGCACTGCGCGCGCTGATGCGCGAGTCGGAAATGGACATGACCCTGACCTTCCGCGCGCTGATCGACTTTTCCGCCGAGCGACCGGATCCGGACCTGCTGCGTGACGCCTTCTACGACGAAGACAAGCGCCTGGCCGATGCGCCGCAGCTACACGCGTGGTTGCAGCGCTATGCCGCGCGCCTGAAGCAGGACACGCTGCCGCCCGAGCAACGGCGCACCCGCATGCGCTTGGCCAACCCGCGCTATGTGCTGCGCAACTATCTGGCGCAGCAGGCGATCGACAAGGCCGAGCAGGGCGATGCGTCCGGTGTGCAGGCACTGCTGGAGGTGATGCGGCGGCCGTATGACGACCAGCCGGGCCGCGAGGCGTTTGCCGCGCGACGCCCGGACTGGGCGCGCGACCGTGCCGGATGTTCGATGCTGTCGTGCAGTTCCTGACCGGCTCAGACGCACGTATGCCGTAAACGCAGCGTCAAGGCCGCGCGCAGCCTAGAATAGGCCGCACCCCACTGGCCACATTGCCGCCACCACCATGACAGATTGCAGCCGCTGCGCCGGCACCCATCCATCCGGGCCCAACCACTGGTCGGAGCGGATCCGCGATATCGCCGATTTCCCCAAGCCGGGCATCGTCTTCAAGGACATCACCCCGCTGCTGTCCGATGGCCCCGATTTTGCGTCGGCGCTGGACGAAATGGCACAGCCCTGGCGGACCACGCCGCTGGATGCGGTGCTGGGCATCGAGGCGCGCGGCTTCATCCTGGGTGCGGCGCTGGCGCGCGAACTGCGGACCGGCTTCGTACCGGTGCGCAAGCCGGGCAAGCTGCCTGGACGTACCTTGATCCAGGAATACGCGCTGGAGTACGGCACCGACCGTATCGAGATGCACGAGGACGCGCTGCCGCGCGGCGCGCGTGTGCTTATCGTCGACGATGTGCTGGCCACCGGCGGGACGTTGCGCGCGGCGCTCGGCCTGGCCGCACGGCTGGAGCTGGAAATCGTTGGCGCTGCGGTGTTGGTCGAGCTGACCGCGCTGCAGGGCCGCGCGAAGTGGGCCGATGACGTGCCGCTGCTGGCGACCTTGTCGTATTGAGCGCCGTTCGTCCGCGGTGTGCCGCTCCTGGACGCGCGCAGCTGCTGCTTGAACCACGTGCAGACCGCTGCGCTGGACGCGCAGGCCGAACACGCGTTCGCCTGCGGGTGGAAGAGCCGGAATGCGCCGCTCATGTGCGGCCTCTGCGTGTCCGATTGGTCCGCTGCGATGCGCCCATGGGCGCGCGCCTGTCGTCTTGAATGCATGAGGCAATGGCCGGCGGATGCACGTGTGTGTGCATTCGCGCGACGCCATCATTGCCATGCCCGCGGCCGGTATCGTACCGGGCGCTGTCTGCTCAGAGCTTGCTGACCCGGAAACGGCGTCCCTTGATCTTGCCCGCATGCAGGTGCGCCAGCGCCTTGGCGACCTGCGCGCGCGCAATCGCGACATAGGAGCGGGTGGGGTAGATCGCAATCTTGCCGATCGCCGCGCCCGACAGGCCGGCTTCACCGGTGAGCGCGCCCAGGATATCGCCGGCGCGCAGTTTGTCGGTCTTGCCGCCATCGATGCGCAATGTGGTCATCGCCGCCTGCGGCAACTGTGCCGGGCGCGCAGTGGCCAACGGCGCGCGAGACCATTTCAACGGCTGGCCCTGTTCGGTCTCCAGCGCCTGGGCGCGCGCCGCTTCACGCGGCGCCACCAGGCTCAGCGCCAGGCCGTGCTTGCCGGCACGCGCGGTACGGCCGATGCGATGCCGATAGGTTTCGGTGTCGGTAGGCAGCTCGTAGTTGACCACTGCCGACAGGTCTTCCACGTCCAGCCCGCGCGCGGCCACGTCGCTGGCCACCAGTACATTGCAGCTGCGGTTGACGAAGCGCACCAGCACTTCGTCGCGGTCGCGCTGTTCCATGTCGCCATGCAGTGCGAGCGCGGAGAAGCCGAACTCCTGCAGCGAGCCGGCCACCTCATCCACTTCCTTGCGGGTATTGCAGAACACCACGCTGGATTCGGGATTGAAGCGCAGCAACAGGCCGGCGACCGCCTTTTGCCGATAGGTCGGGTCGACTTCGAAGAATTGCTGGTCGATTTCCGGCGCGTTGTCGGCGCCTTCCACGGTGATTTCGACCGGGTCCTTCAGGATCTCGCGCGCCAGCGTGCGGATGCTGTCCGGGAAGGTGGCCGAAAACAGCAGGCTCTGGCGATGCTTGTCGCAGCGGCTGGCGATCTCGCGGATGGGTTCTTCAAATCCCATGTCAAGCATGCGGTCGGCTTCGTCCAGCACCAGCGTGCGCACGCCGCCCAGGTGCAGGGCGCGTTTACGAGCCAATTCCTGGATGCGTCCGGGCGTACCGACCACCACCTGCGGGTCGTGCGCTTCCAGCGAGGCCAGCTGCGGGCCGAGCGGCATGCCGCCGGTAAGCACCACCAGCTTCATGTTGGGGATGCCGGTGGCGAGCTTGCGCAGTTGCTTGCCGACCTGGTCGGCCAGCTCGCGGGTGGGGCAGAGCACCAGCGCCTGCGCGCGGGTCAGGGCAGGATCGAGCTTCTGCAGCAGGCCCAGCCCGAAGGCGGCGGTCTTGCCGCTGCCGGTCGGCGCCTGGGCAATGACGTCCAGCCCCTGCAGGATCGGCGGCAGGCTCTGCGCCTGGATGGGAGTAAGTACGGTGTAGCCAAGGGCGTCGATGCCGGGGGCCAGGGCCGGCGACAGCGGCAGCGCGGAAAATTCGTTCATGGCGCATTTTAGCCCGGGATTCGGAATTGGGGATTCGGGATTCGTCACTGCAACAGCCTGCGCTCTTGCCAATCCCGAATCCCCAATCCCCAATCCCGTACAATCGCGGCATGCCTTTAATCACTCTGCAAAGCGTCGACTACAGCGTCGGCGGCCCCTTGTTGCTGGAAAAAACCGACCTCACGATCGAGCCGGGCGAGCGTATCGCCCTGATCGGCCGCAACGGCGCCGGCAAATCGACCTTGATGAAACTGATCGCCGGCGAACTCAAGCCCGACGACGGCGAAGTGCGCGTGCAGCAGGGTGTACGCATCGCGCGGCTGGAGCAGGAGGTGCCGCAGGGCACCGGCGGCAGCGTGTTCGACGTGGTGGCCGACGGACTGGGCGAGCTGGGGCATTGGCTGGCCGAATTCCACCAGCTCAGCCATGCCGAGGTCTTCGACGCCGACGCCTTCGGCAAGGTGCAGGCCAAGATCGATGCAGCCGACGGCTGGGCGCTGGACCAGCGCGTCACCGAGACGCTGACCAAGCTGGAACTGGATGGCGATGCGGAGTTCGCGCGGCTGTCCGGCGGCATGAAGCGGCGCGTGCTGCTGGCGCGCTCGCTGGTGTCTTCGCCGGATGTGCTGCTGCTGGACGAGCCGACCAACCATCTGGATATCGAAGCCATCGATTGGCTGGAAACCTTCCTGAAGGGCTGGAGCGGCAGCGTGCTGTTCGTCACCCACGACCGCCGCTTCCTGCGAGCGCTGGCCACCCGCATCGTCGAAATCGATCGCGGCCAGGTCACCAGCTGGCCGGGTGACTGGGCCAATTACGAGCGGCGCCGCGAAGAGCGGCTCAACGCACAGGCGCAGGAAAATGCGCGCTTCGACAAGTTGCTGGCGCAGGAAGAGATCTGGATCCGCCAGGGCATCAAGGCGCGTCGCACCCGCGACGAAGGCCGTGTGCGACGCCTGGAATCGATGCGCAACGAGCGCGTGCAGCGCCGCGATCTCACCGGCAATGTGCGCATGGAAGTCTCGCAGGGCGAGTCGTCCGGCAAGAAGGTGATCGAGGCCAAGGAGGTCGGCTTCGCCTTCGGTGCGCGCACCATGGTCAAGGATTTTTCCACCATCATCCAGCGCGGCGACCGCATCGGCCTGATCGGCCCCAACGGCAGCGGCAAGACCACCTTGCTCAAGCTGTTGCTGGGCGATCTGCAGGCGCAGGAAGGCGAGATCCGCATCGGTACCAACCTGCAGATCGCCTATTTCGACCAATACCGCTCGACGCTGCGCGAAGACTGGAGCGCGATCGAGAACGTGGCCGAAGGCCGCGATTTCCTGGAAATCAACGGCAAGCGCAAGCATGTGCATGCCTATCTGCAGGATTTTTTGTTCACCCCCGAACGCGCACGCGCGCCGATCACGCGGCTGTCCGGCGGCGAGCGTAATCGCCTGCTGCTGGCGCGGCTGTTCGCACAGCCGTCCAACCTGCTGGTGATGGACGAACCGACCAACGATCTGGACGTGGAAACGCTCGAATTGCTGGAAGAATTGCTCGGCGACTACAGCGGCACCTTGCTGCTGGTCAGCCATGACCGCGACTTCCTCGACAACGTGGTGACCTCCACGCTGGTGATGGAAGGCGATGGCCTGATCGGCGATTACATCGGTGGCTACAGCGATTCGCTGCGGCAGCGGCGCACGCCGGCGACCAGTGCGATGGCGGTCGCCAAGGCGTCTGCTACCGCGGCGCCAGCCACGCCGGTTGCGGCGGCGCCGGTGGATGCCGCACCCAGGCGCAAGCTGGGCTACAAGGAAACGCGCGAGCTGGAGCAGTTGCCGGCCCTGATCGAGACGCTGGAGCAGAAGGTCGCCGCGCTGACCGAGGCGATGAACGATCCGGCTTTCTATCAGCGCGACAGTGCGGCGATGACCGCGCACACCGACGCACTGAGCCAGGCGCAGGCGCAGCTGGACGCGGCCTACGCGCGCTGGAGCGAGCTGGATAGTTGACCGGCGTGCCGGGGCGCATGACGTGCCGGTACTGACCCACGTGTTCGGGGATCGGCGTGGCGCGTCATGGGGCGCGTCATGGGCGACGAATGCGATCGGCCTGAGACGCCGCTGATCGGCCGTTGTGATGTCCCGTGATTCCGGGTGTCATCAGCGCGCGTGCCTGGGCGAGGCACTTACTCGCAGGCGCTGGCCGGAGCGACGAACGCCGTAAAGGTCAGTGCACGCGCCGCCCAGCGCGTGGCGGCTTCATCGAGGATATCCAGCAACGTATCGCGGTCGTTCGGTGCGGCATTTGCCAGCGCGTCCGCACCGTCGATCAACAGCGCATACCCGCGTGGCGACGGCAGCCATGCCAGGTCCTGCAAGGCATCGCTCAGCGCATCCCAGTTGCGGCCGAAGCTGGCGGGAAAATCCAGCTGGGTTGCCAGGCGCATCAGCAGCATGCGTTTGTCGCTGCAGGTGGCCAGGTCCACGCGCAGGATGCGCAGACCCGCATCGCGGGCCAGTGCGGCCATGGTGTCCAGGTCGTCGGTGTCGGCCTGATACACGCCCGACTGCTGCGGGTCGGACAGGTTCAGCGCGAAATCGCCTGCGCTCATGGTGCCTGCTCCGGCGTCGGGCCCTGGAACGCCTTGAAGCTCTGGTAATGGTCGTCGCTGTAGTACCAGGCCTGCGGTGGCACGCCTCCGGTGACGATGCGGCGCGCACCACGGTCGGCGCTGCCAGGCGTATCGACGGTGTACTCACGGTAATAGCCGCGCGGGCGCTCCGGCAGGCGATGTTCGCGGTTGCCGAACACCGCGCCATCCTGTGGATACGTAAATGGGCCGCCACGCTGGATCAGCACGATGGTGCCCATCGCTTCGGTGGGCAGGAAGGCGGGCAAGCGCGGCACCTGGCGTGCGACCGCTGCGGTGGCCATGGGGGCGCTGAGTTGCGGGGCAAACTGCGGCTTGGGCGTCTGCAGCGTGCGCATGCCCCACAAGCCGGCAACGAGCAGCACGATGGCGACGATCAGCAAAGCGGGTTTGCGCATGAGGATGATCCGTAAAGCGGGAATGTGTGCGTCAGAGCAAGTATGCCGCCGCGCGACTGTGTCGACTTTGAACGCGGCCGGGCACCCAAACGGTTCACGCGCAAGTAACCGGGGCATGGTGCAAGGTGTGCAGCGAACACCGCGCGGCATGCGATGGGATGAAGTTTCCCTGCCAGCACCCTTGGTAAGCGCCGCCGCCGTCCTTACCATCTACCCCGCAACGCCCGGCCTTCGCCGGGCGGCAAGTCCAGGAGACACGCATGGCTTACACCCTTCCGCAGTTGCCTTATGCCTACGACGCGCTGGAACCGAACATCGATGCGCAGACGATGGAAATCCATCACACCAAGCATCACCAGACCTACATCAACAACGTCAATGCGGCGCTGGAAGGGACCGAGTATGCGGACCTGCCGATCGACGAACTGGTGTCCAAGCTGAAGAGCCTGCCGGAAAACCTGCAGGGCCCGGTGCGCAACAACGGTGGCGGCCACGCCAACCACTCGCTGTTCTGGACCGTGCTCTCGCCCAACGGTGGCGGCGAGCCCAAGGGCGAGGTCGCCAAGGCGATCGACAAGGACATCGGTGGCTTCGAGAAGTTCAAGGAAGCCTTTACCAAGGCCGCTGTGAGCCGTTTCGGCTCGGGCTGGGCCTGGTTGAGCGTGACCCCGGACAAGAAGCTGGTGGTGGAAAGCACCGCCAACCAGGACAGTCCGTTGTTCGAGGGCAACACCCCGATCCTGGGCCTGGACGTGTGGGAACACGCGTATTACCTGAAGTACCAAAACCGTCGCCCGGAATACATCGGCGCGTTTTACGACGCAGTGAACTGGGAAGAAGTCGAGCGCCGCTACCACGCTGCGATCGCCTGAAATCCTGCATCAGCGCTAGGTTCTGCGTAGCGCTGTCACTGCGGCACCCAACGCACAAGGCCGGGAGCGATCCCGGCCTTGTGCGTTTTTTGCGGGCTGTCGTAGGAGCGACCCTGGTCGCGAGGGGCTTTGCCGGGAAAGCCCCGTCGCGCTCGGGCGCGCTCCTACGGTGTGTGGCGCTTATGGGCTTGGCGTCGAGCTGAAACACACAAGGCCGGGAGCGATCCCGGCCTTATTCGTTTTACTGCGCGCTGTTGTAGGAGCGACCCTGGTCGCGAGGAGCTTTGCCGGGAAAGCCCCGTCGCGCTCGGGCGCGCTCCTACGGTGTGTGGCGCCGATGGGCTTTGCATCACGCTGAAACGCACAAGGCCGGGAGCGATCCCGGCCTTCTTCGTTGTGCGGTCTACGTCGTAGGAGCGACCTTGGTCGCGATGGGCATTCCCGTGGAAAGCTCCATCGCGCGCAGGCGCGCTCCTACCGCAACCGAAGCGGCAGCGATCAGAACTTGGCGTCGAACTCGCGGGCGTAGCCGGTGTTGACGATGACCTTCTGCAGCGCGTCGCTGATCTTGATGTTGCCGGCCACGATCTGCTGGGTTTCCGGGCCCATGTTATCCATGCGCGGCGGGGTGGCGCCCTTGTAGTCGCAGACCCGGCCACCGGCTTCGCGCACCAGCAACACGCCGGCGGCGATGTCCCAGGCTTTGACGCCGGCTTCGAAATAGGCATCGGCACGGCCGCAGGCCACATAGGCCAGGTCCAGCGCCGCCGAGCCGGTGCGGCGCACATCTTCGGCCTGCACCAGCAACGCATCCACGCACTTGAGCTGCGCGCTGGCGCGTGCACGCTCGCGCGGCGGGAAGCCGGTGTGGACCATGGCGCCTTCCAGATCCTTGCGCTCGGCGATGCGGATGCGGCGGTCGTTGAGCACCGCGCCGGCGCCACGGCTGGCAGTGAACAGCTCATTGCGCAGCGGGTCGAAGATCACCGCATCGGTGGGTTCGCCATTTTCCACCAGCGCGATCGACACGCAGTAATGCGGAAAGCCGCGCAGGTAATTGCTGGTGCCGTCGAGCGGGTCGATTACCCAGGTGTAGCGGCCACTCTTGCCGCCCTGCACGCCGCCTTCCTCGCCGAACACGGCGTACTCGGGGTAGCCGCGCTTGAGTTCCTTGATGATGACCTTCTCGGCATCGGCATCGACTTCGCTGGCGTAGTCCATGCGGCCTTTCTGCACCACGTTGAGCGCATCGAGCTTGTTGATACCGCGCAACAGCACATTGCCGGCGAGGCGGGCGGCTTTGACCATGACGGTGACGGCGGGTTTCTGCATGGTTAAAGCTCCCGTGAAGGCAGAATGGACGATGACGAAGGTAAAAGAGCGGTCCGGCGCCAAAGCCGGCCGCGCAGTTTACCATCTACGACCGAATCGCTCCCCAATCTCCGTTCATGTCCGTCACTCAGCGCATCCGTTTTGTTCTTGTCGGTACCCAGCATCCAGGCAACATCGGCGCCGCCGCACGTGCGATGAAAACGATGGGTGTAACGCGCCTGGTGCTGGTGGCGCCGGAACGTGCGCTCGACGAAGACGCCTACCGGCGCTCGGCCGGTGCCGAAGACGTGCTCGGTGATGCGCCGATTTTCGCGACCCTGGGCGAGGCGGTGGCCGATTGCACCCTGGTCATCGGCTGTACTGCGCGTGCGCGTCGGGTGGCGCTGGAAGAACTGCTGCCCGACGAAGGCGCGCAGCGCGCCCTGGCCAAGGCGGGCGAGCCGGCCGAAGTGGCGTTCGTGTTCGGCCGCGAGCGTACCGGGCTGACCAACGACGAACTGCAGCTCTGCCATGCAGCCGTGCATATCCCGTCCGACCCGCAGTTCAGTTCGCTCAATCTGGCCGCGGCGGTGCAGGTGCTGGCCTACGAAGTGCGGTTGGCGCAGCTGGCGTCCGGCGAGGCCGAGCCGGTCGCTGCGGCCTCTGCCGGCCTGCGCGACGGTCCGGCCAGTCATGCGCAGCTGGAAGGCATGTTCGGCCAGCTGGGCGACACGCTGGACGAGATCGACTTCCACAAGGGGCGTGCGCCGGAGTCGGCGATGCGCAAGCTGCGACGATTGCTGCTGCGTGCGGAGATGACCGAGCAGGAGGTGCGCCTGATCCGCGGCATCCTGTCGGACGCGCAGCGCATGGCCATGTTGGCCAGGCGCGCCGGAAACTGACGTCTGTCACATCTTTGAAGATTCGGCTAGGCTGTCCGCGGCTCTAGGGGAGTGTCGGTTTTGCGCGGTCTACGATGGTGTCTGAGTGCCTGCTGGCTGATCGCCGGCGCAGGCTTGGCCGTAACCGCTGCAGCAGCGCCTTCCCCGGTCCTGGTGCTAGGGCGGATCAGCGATGATCCGGCCACGCATTACGACCAACTCAAGCCGCTGCTGGACTATGTGGTACCGCGCATGCGCGAGGTCGGCATCCGCCGCGGCGAGATCCTGATGGCACCGGACGCGCGGCAGATGTCTAGCTATCTGCGGCGCGGCCGGGTCGACTGGGTCAGCGAGACCACCGGTGCGGCCATGTTGCTGGAGCAGCGCGGCAGCGCGCATCCATTACTGATGACCGAGCGCGGCGGCGTGCGCGAGTTCCACACGGTGTTCTTCGTGCGCCGCGACAGCCCGATCCAGTCGCTCGGGCAACTGCGTGGGCACACCCTGGCCTTGCAGAACGCCTCGTCCACCAGTGGATATCTGGTGCCGATGCTGGAGCTGATGCGCAACGGGCTTGCCTGCGATGTGCTGCTGTCGCCGGACGATACCCAGGTGCTGGGCTCGGTCGGCTATCTGATGGTCGGCTCGAAATTGAACATCGCCGCGTTCGTGCATAAGCGGCTGGTCGATGCCGGGGCGTTCAGCAATCTCGATTGGGACGACGAGCGGCATCTGCCCCCGGTATTCCGGCGCGACTTCCGCATCGTCTACCGCAGTGCCCCGGTGCCGCGCGCGGTGGAGATGGTGCGCACCGGCATGGACCCGGCGGTGGAGCGCCGCCTGCGCATCGTGTTATTACAGGCCGCCTCCGACCCGAAGGCCGGGCCGGCGCTCAAGCGGTTCTTCGGCACCAGCGCATTTCATGCTGTGGATGGGCAGAGCCGCCGGCGTCTGGACGCATTGAGCGCGGGCCTGCAACACGTCAGGGACGAGATGGAATGAGTCAGGTGCGCTTCGGGTTGCAGGCACGTTTCCTGTTGGTCATGGCGCTGACCCTGCTGCTGGTCGGCGCGATCCTGGCCTCGCTGCTGCAGCGCCAGAGCGCCATGCAGCGCGAGGTGCGGGGCTTGAGCGCGCAGATCCTGCACGAGCTGTTCGATCGCAGCCTGCGCACCCGTGGCGAGACGCTGGCCACCGAGCTGGCCTCCGGCCTGGCCAACCCGCTGTATTACTCCGACCTGGGTGCCGTGGGCGCGCTGGTGCGCAATGCCGCGCGCCAGCAGGTGGTCAGCTACGTGCTGGTGTTCGACCGCCGCGGCCGGCTGGTGCATGACGGCACGCCCACCCTGCAGCGCTACGGCCAGACCATGACCGACCCGCTGGCGGCCAAGGCGGTCAATGCACGGGCGATGCTGCTGCAGTCCTCGCCCGAGGTGCTCGAGGTCACGGTACCGATCAAGATCGGCGATCAGCGCATCGGCGGGGTGCGCGTGGGCATGTCGCGCGAGCGTGTGCGCAGGATCGAGTCCGGCGCCAACCTGACCCTGGTCGAAAACCTCAATGCGATCGGCAAGCGCGATCTGGGTTGGCTGCTGGTGCTGCTGGCTGCGCTGGTGGGGTTGGGCGTGCTGCTGGCGATCTACGTGCAGCGCACGCTGGTGGCGCCGGTACGGCTGCTGGCGGCAGCGGCGCGGCAGATCGAGCGCGGCGACTATGCCGTGCAGCTGCCGCCGCACCCGCGCAACGACGAGATCGGCGAGCTGATCTCTGCGTTCGGCCGCATGAGCGAGAGCATTGCCCGCCACGATCGCGAGGTGCGCCACATGGCCTACACCGACGCGCTGACCGGGCTGACCAACCGGCTGGGTTTCCGCGAGGGGCTGGATCATCTGCTCAATACCGCGCGCAGCACCGACAGCAAGCTGGCCTTGCTGTTTGCCGATATCGATGACTTCAAGCGCGTCAACGACACCCTGGGCCACGAGGCCGGCGACGAAGCCTTGCTGCAGTTCGCCAGCCGCATCAGTCGCGCGGTCTGCGCGTTGGGGGGCGACGACGCGATTCTGGCGCGCTTTGGCGGCGACGAGTTCGTGATCCTGCTGCAGAGCGGCGATGTCAGCTTGCTGGCCGCGCAGCTGGCGGACCGCCTGGTGCACGAATTGAGCCGCCCGTTGAACGTGCAGGGGCGCGAAGTGTTCCTGGGCACCTCGATCGGCATCACGCTGTTCCCCGACGATGCCAACGATGCCACCGCGTTGCTCAAGAACGGCGACATTGCGATGTACCAGGCCAAGGTCGCCGGCAAGAACTGCCACCGGTTCTACAGCCGTGCCGCCGACCATGCGGTCGAACGCCGCGTGCATATGGAGCACGAGCTGCGCGGTGCGTGGGAGCGCGACGAACTGCGGCTGGTGTACCAGCCGATCTACCGCACCAGCGACCGCGTGCTGGTGGGCGTGGAGGTGCTGCTGCGCTGGCAGCACCCGGCGCTGGGCACGATCGCGCCGTCCACCTTCATCGACATCGCCGAGCAGAGCGGGTTGATCGAGGTGATCGGCCCCAAGGTCCTGCGTGCGGCCTGCCTGGAGGCGGCGCAGTGGCCGATGATGGGCGATGGCCTGTTCATTTCGGTCAACGTCTCGCCGCGGCAGTTGCGCAGCGGTGCGCTGATCGACACCGTGGCCGAGTGCCTGGCCGAGTCCGGGTTGCCGGCTGCCCGATTGCATCTGGAGCTCACCGAGACGGCGGTGATCGGCGACGAGATGATGGCGGCCAGCCTGCTCGACCAGTTGCACCGCACTGGCGTGAAAGTGTGGCTGGACGACTTCGGTACCGGTTTCTCCGGCCTGAGCCACCTGCGCCAGGTGCCGGTGGACGGGGTCAAGATCGACAAGAGTTTCATCGCCGACCTGCAGCGCGACCCGGACGATCTGGCGCTGACCACCGCGATCATCAACATGGCCCATTCGCTGGGGATCACCGTGGTCGCCGAAGGCATCGAGCAGGAAGCGCAGTTCAACCTGCTGCGCGAGCGCGGCTGCGACCTGGGGCAAGGCTACTGGTTCAGCCGCCCGCTGAGCCCGGCGGACCTGGTCAAGCTGATCGCGGCGGGGTGATCAGCGTAGGAGCGCACCCGGGCGCGACGGGGCTTTACCGGGCAATCGAGGCGTTATCAGGGAAGGCCTCGTCGCGCCCGGGTGCGCTCCTACGGGCCCTGTGTGGCGGCGACATTGGTTACAGCGGGCGCTTGCCGGTGTCGCCGGGGATTTCGCGGACCAGGCGCGGGACCAGGTAGCCGGACAGGCGCGTGGCCAGTGCTGCATGCAGGGCGCGTGCGCGGGTGTCGTCGACTTCGAAATGCGCCACGCCGGCCACGCGGTCGAGCTGGTGCAGGTAATACGGCAGCACACCGGCCGCAAAGCTGCGCTCGCTCAGGGCGGCCAGCGCGTCCACGCTGTCGTTGACGCCGCGCAGCAGCACGGCCTGATTGAGCACCTGCGCGCCAGCGCCGCGCAGGGCATGCACGGCAGCGTCCACCGCAGCGTCGAATTCGTTGGCGTGGTTGGCATGGATCACGAACGCCACCGGCCATGGCAGGCTGCGCAGCCAGGCCAGCAGCGCTGCGTCCACGCGTTCGGGCAGCACCACCGGCAGGCGGCTGTGGATGCGCAGGCGCTTGAGGTGCGGGATCGCGGTCAGGGCATCGGTCAGTTCGACCAGCTTGGGCGTGGCCAGCGACAGCGGGTCGCCACCGGAGAGCAGTACTTCGTCGATGCCCGGGTCGGCCGCAATCGCGGCCACGGCCGCGCGCCAGCCGTCGCGGGCGGCGGTTTCGTCTGCATACGGGAAGTGGCGACGGAAGCAGTAGCGGCAGTGCACCGCGCAACTGCCGGTGGCGATCAGCAAGGCGCGGCCGCGGTATTTCTGGATCACCCCGGCGGCGGTTTTTGCAGCCGCATCGCCGACCGCGTCCAGGCCGAAGCCGGGAACCGGCCGCATCTCCGCGTCCAGCGGCAGCACCTGGCGCAGCAACGGGTCGTTGAGGTCGCCAGGCCGCATCCGGGCCACGAACGCGTGCGGCACCCGCAGCGGGAACTGCGCCGCCGCGTCATCGCTGATGCCGGCGGCCTGCGCCTCCAGGCCCAGCAGCGCCAGCAGGGCGCGCGGGTCGCGCACGGCGTCGCGCCACTGCTGTTGCCAGCGCGGCGGCTGCAGGACGGGGAGCGGGGACGGCTGCAAGGCGAGGGGGGCTGCGGTTATCATGTGCGGTCACAAAACCAATGCCCGCCGGTGATGGCGGGCGCCCCATTCTAATCCGACCCGCCCCAGAGTGGCGGGTCGTGGTCTTATCGAGGAGCTGCACCATGGCCACTGTTGGCATGAACGATGTCAAGAACGGCATGAAGATCCTGGTCAATAACGAACCGGCGGTCATCACCGAGACCGAGTACGTCAAGCCGGGCAAGGGCCAGGCCTTCACCCGCATGAAGTACCGCTTCATCAAGTCCGGGCGCGTGGTCGAAATGACCATGAAGGCGACCGACGACGTGGAAGTGGCCGACGTGGTCGACACCGACATGCGCTACCTGTACAGCGATGGCGAGTACTGGCACTTCATGGACCCGGAATCCTTCGAGCAGGTGCAGGCGGACAAGGCAGGCATGGGCGGCGCCGAGAAGTGGCTCAAGGGCGAGGAAGACTGCATCGTGACGCTGTGGAACGGCGCGCCGATCTGGGTCCAGCCGCCGAACTTCGTCGAGCTCAAGATCACCGAGACCGACCCGGGCGTGCGTGGCGATACCTCCGGCGGCGGCGGCAAGCCGGCCACGCTGGAAACCGGTGCCGTGGTGCGCGTGCCGCTGTTCGTCAATCAGGACGAAGTGATCAAGGTCGACACCCGCTCGGGCGAATACTCCGCGCGCGTCAAGTAACCGCATGCGCGCCGGACACTGGCTGGAGCGAGCGCGACGCGGTGCCAGTGTCCCGTGGGTCGTGGGCGGCGTGCTGTGTGCCGCGCTGGCCGCCTGCCCGGCGCTTGCCCACGCAGCCGCCGCAACCTGCGATGCACGCAGCGTCGCAGCGGTGGCGCAGGCCGACGTATTCGACGGCGCCGTCGCTGCGGCGCCGGGCGATCGCGTGGTGGCGCAGACCTGCAAGCTCTGGCCCTACGATGCGACGATCCGGCTGGCGGCCATCGCGTTTGCCACCGATACCGCCGCGCCAGGCGAGCGTGAACTGCAATTGCGCGTTGCCCTGCTGGACGCCGCCAGCGGCAAGGTGCTGGCCGGCTATACGCAGGCCCTGGGCGAAGACGCCGCCTTCGAGCTCGACGCCGACAGCCTGCGTCTGGACACCGCGCGCTACGACGTGGCGCCCGGGACGCGCGCGATCGGCGTGGTCGTGCACAGCGTCGCGCGTGGGCCCAGTTGCCCGGATTTCCGCAGTGAGGATGCACTGACCCTGCTGGTCCGCGACGGGCGCACGCTGCGCCCGGTGCTGCAACGCGATCTGTCGCTCTGGCAGCGCGTCAAGGGCGAGCCCTGCAGTCCGGGGCAGGGCGGGGTGATTACCGAAAGTGCCGAGCTGTCCTTGGCGATGGCACCGCAGTCACATGCCGGCTATGCGGACATCGTCCTGACCGCAAACATCCGCACCCTTGAGAGCGTGGCCGGCGGCGACCCCGCTGCCGAACGCACGCGTCGCGCACGGCAGCTGCTGCGCTACGACGGCACACGCTATGTGGCGACCTCCGGCGGCGATGCCAGCTGGCCGTTCGGCAACTAACCTTCCATGGAACCGCTCATGACCAATGCTCCCCCAGAACCGTGCGACCTGCTGATCGAAGCCGGCTACGTGGTGCCGATCGAACCACACGCGGTGGTTCTCGAAGATCATGCCGTGGCCGTGCGCGGCGGCGTGATCGTGGCGATCCTGCCGACTGCGCAGGCACGCGCGCGCTTTGCGCCGGCCCAGACCGTGTCGCGCCCGGACGCGGCGCTGATGCCGGGCCTGGTCAACGCGCATACGCACAACCCGATGACGCTGCTGCGCGGCGTCGCCGACGACCTGCCGTTGATGGTGTGGCTGCAGCAGCACATCTGGCCGGTGGAAGCGGCGGTGATCGGGCCGGAGTTCGTCGCCGACGGCACCACGCTGGCGATCGCCGAGATGCTGCGCGGCGGCACCACCTGCGTCAATGAAAACTACTTCTTTGCCGATGTGCAGGCAGCGGTCTACAAGCAGCACGGGTTCCGCGCGCTGGTCGGTGCGGTGATCATCGATTTCCCCACCGCGTGGGCGTCGTCGGACGATGAGTATTTCGCGCGTGCCGGCGAGTTGCACGACCAGTGGCGCGACGATCCGTTGATCAGCACCGCGTTCGCGCCGCATGCGCCGTACACGGTGAACGATGCCAACTTCGAACGCGTGCGCATGCTGGCCGACCAGCTGGACATGCCGGTGCATCTGCATACCCATGAAACCGCGCAGGAAGTGGCCGACTCGATCACGCAGTACGGGCAGCGCCCGCTGGCGCGCCTGGATCGGCTTGGCCTGGTCAACGACCGCCTGATCGCCGTGCACATGACCCAGCTCACCGATGCCGAAATCCACCTGTGCGCCGAGCGCGGCGTCAGCGTGGTGCATTGCCCGGAATCCAACCTCAAGCTGGCCTCGGGGTTCTGCCCGGCCTGCGCGCTGCAGCGTGCAGGCGTGAACCTGGCCATCGGCACCGACGGCTGCGCCAGCAACAACGACCTGGATATGTTCAGCGAGAATCGCACCGCCGCCATCCTGGCCAAGGCGGTGGCCAACGATGCCACCGCCCTGGACGCGGCGACCACGCTGCGCGCGGCCACGCTGGGCGGTGCGCGTGCATTGGGCTTCGGCGACAGGATCGGCTCGATCGAAGTCGGCAAGCAGGCCGACCTGGTCTGCGTGGATCTTGCCGCACTGGAAACCCAGCCGCTGCATCATGTGTTGTCGCAGCTGATCTACGCGGCCGGCCGGCATCAGGTCACCGATGTGTGGATCGCCGGCAAGCCCAAGCTGGTGCAGCGCGAGCTGATCGACATGGATACTGCGGCCCTCGTCGCCAACGCGCGGCAATGGCGCGACCGCATCCGCACCGTCCGCGCCTGAGCGCGCGTCATCGCATCCCGGAGTTCCGCATGAATCCCACGACCCACTCCAGCTCCACCAACTTCCACCAGGCCGAACTGGACAAGTTTGCCGCACTGGCCAACCGCTGGTGGGACGCCGACGGCCCGCAGAAGCCGCTGCATGCGCTCAACCCGGTGCGTCTGCAGTACGTGTCCGCACGCCAGCAGCTGGCCGGCGCGCGCGTGCTCGATGTGGGGTGCGGCGGCGGCCTGCTCAGCGAGTCGATGGCACGCCTGGGCGCGCAGGTCACCGCGATCGATCTGGCGCCGGAGCTGGTCAAGGTGGCGCGCCTGCACAGCCTGGAATCGGGCGTGCAGGTGGACTATCGCGTGCAGTCGGTGGAAGACCTGGCGGCCGAACAGCCAGGCAGCTTCGATGCGGTGACCTGCATGGAAATGCTCGAACACGTGCCGGACCCGACCGCGATCATCCGCGCCTGCGCCAGCCTGCTCAAGCCGGGCGGCAAGCTGTTCCTGTCCACGCTCAACCGCACCCCGGCCGCGTTCGCGCTGGCGGTGGTGGGCGCCGAATACATCGCGCGGCTGCTGCCCAAGGGCACCCATCACTACAAGGATTTCATCAAGCCGGCAGAGCTGGCGGCCTGGTTGCGCAATGCCGAGCTGCAGCTGGACGACGTCAGCGGCATGCTCTACGAGCCGTGGCGCAACCGCGCGCGGTTGTCTTCGCGCACCGAGGTCAATTACCTGGCATATGCGGTAAAGCCGTGACGGGCAGGCAGGCAGTCGGGAATCGGGAGGCGGGAGTCGCAACGGCGGTTGGCAGGGATCTTGATGGATCCCGGCGCAGGTCCGGTTGCAGATCGCCGCGTGATGGCGGTGGTCCTGTGAGCCTTCCGCGCGCGGTGTTGTTCGATCTGGATGGCACCTTGCTCGATAGCGCGCCGGACATGCTGGCGACCGTCAACGCGATGCTGGCGGCGCGTGACCGTGCGCCGCTGGCGTTGGAGCAGTTGCGTCCGGTGGTGTCGAAAGGGGCGCGTGCCATGCTGGGCGTGGCGTTTGCCGAGCTCGATGCCAATGCACGCACGGCCCTGGTGCCGGAATTCCTGCAGCGTTATGAAGGCTTGATCGGCACGCAGTCGCAGCTATTCGATGGTATCGAGGTGCTGCTGTCGCAGCTGGACGATGCCGGCTGCAGCTGGGGCGTGGTGACCAACAAGCCCGAATACCTTGCGCGTCTGATCCTGCCGCAACTTGGGTGGCAGCAGCGCTGCGCCGTGTTGATCGGTGGCGACAGCCTGCCCGAGCGCAAGCCACATCCGTTGCCGCTGCTGGCGGCTGCCGAACGCATTGGTGTGGCGCCTGCGCAGTGCGTCTATGTTGGCGATGACGAGCGCGACATTGTTGCCGCGCGCGCGGCCGGCATGCCGTCGGTGGCGGTGTTGTGGGGCTATCGTTTGCATGGCGATGCGCCATCGCGCTGGCACGCCGATGTGCTGGTGGAGCATCCGCAGCAGTTGTGGGACCCGGCAACCTGGCCGCAGACCTGATCTTCTTTCGCTTTTTTTTCGGACCAGCCATGAGCCAATCCAGTGCTCTCGACAGTTTTCTCGACAAGTGGCGCACCCGCTGGCCGGAGTGGTCGGTTGCCGAGCCTTTCGTTCCCGAACCGCAGCGGCGCCTGAGCGCTGCCTGGTTTGCGTTGCTGCAGGAATGGGAGGACATCATGAACATCGCCGGCGACCCGTTGCCGGCCGATGCCAAGCTGGCCTGGTGGCAGCAGGAGCTGCGCGACTGGTCCAGCCAGCGCTCGCGTCACCCGTTGGGGCGCGTGCTGGAGCCGGTACGTGCGCCGTGGGCGCAACTGGCCAACACCTTGCCCGCGATGCAGGCCGCGCGTGTGCAGCCTGCATCGTTGCAGCAGGCACTGGAGCAGCTGCGTGACTTCGCCCAGGCAGTGGTTGCGGTGGAAGCGGTGCTGTTTGCGCGTGCACAGCCGGGCGATGCCACGGCGGTGGCAGTGCAATGGCTGGACGCACGCCAGCGCGTGGCCGGCGATAGCGCAGCGCCTGGCGGCGTGACCACGGTGGCATGGCGCACGCAGTTGCTGCGTGCGTGGCCGCGCAAGCCGGCCCTGGCGCGACCGCACCGGGTGTGGTCGCGGCTGGCACGGCTGCGCCTGCAGCGCGAACTGGCCGGCAAGGCGGCCTATCCGCCGCCGGTCCAGCAGCTGTGGCATAGCTGGCGGGCGGCCAGCGGCTCGGCGTGAAACGCCCGGTGGCTGCATCCTGCTGGAATGCAGCCACCGGGCTTCAGGGCGCACGCGTGGCCGCGATCAGATCGGCGAATCGGGCAGCACGGTGTGGTACGCAATGAAGGCGTTGCTGCAGTCCAGCGGCTTGCCCGGGCCGGGAGTGCCCTGCAGCTGCACATCGTCCTGCACCGAGGCCGTGAGCTGGTCATAGAAGCTCACCGGGCCGCCGTTGAAGCTGAAATGCACCGCACCCGGATTGCTGGCCGGTCCGCCGAAGTGGGGCTGCGCAAAGCTGACCTTGCCGCCATCGAGCACGACATTGTCCAGCGACAGGGTGATCGGCCGCGTGGTGCTGGCATCGCGATACCCATAAAAGCTCAGTTCGCCGGCGCCGAGGGTCGTTGAACCCAGCGAATGCACATTGCGCAGCGAAATGCCGCTGAACTGCGGGATCTTGCCGTGTACGGCCGCGTTGGCGTAGTTGGCATCGAACACCAGCGGACGCGCGACGCCGCGCATGCAGATGGTGTCGAAACTGATGTCGGAGACCTGCCCCCCACGTGAGGCGTCTGACTTGATGCGCAGGCCATTGGCCGAGTACGGGTCGCGCGCAACGTCGTTTGCGTTGAAGCCGTCGATGCTCAAGCCGCGCACGGCGATGTGGCGCATGCCGGCGTCGGTTTCGCTGCCCAGCGAAAAGCCATGCGTGAAATAGAACTGGTTGTAGGCGAACAGCATGTTCTCCGAGGCGATGACGCGCGTGGCCTTGGCCCCTGCCTTGATGGCCACGCCATCATCGCCGGTGCCGATGTACGAATAGGCCAGCAGCACGTTCGTCGACTGGCCGGGGTCGAATCCGTCGGTGTTCTTGGCGGTTTCGGGGGTAAAACAGGTCGCATGCGGATTGACGTCCGGCGTGCTGCCGGCCGGGCAGCGATACCCGGGGCGCGAATACACCAGGCTGGGCGCCAGGATCTTGATGCCCCATGCAGTCAGCCCCACCACGTTGTCGCTGATGAGGTGGAAGTTGGGCGAGTTTTCCAGGGTGATGTCGTACAGCGTCACGTCGGTGCTGTTGTCGATCTGCATCAGGCGCGGCACGTGCTGGCTCAAGCCCTTGGTGACGTTGAGATAGGCAAGATCCCACCAGCTGGCCTTGCCGGCATTGGGCCCGGCGGTGAGCGTGCTCCCGCCACGGCCGTCGATCTTGCCGGCGCCGACGATGGCGCTGTTGGCAGTGTCGGAAAAATGGATCAGCGGATTGCACGACTTGGCCTTGTCGGTGGTGGCGGTACCGCAGGTGCCCAGGCCGTTGTCATAGTCCTGCGGATTACGCGAGGCGAACACGGTGACGTTGCGGTCGATCCACAACGTGACGCCGCTCTTGATGGTGAGCGGGCCGGTCAACAGGCCCGACTCGCCGGCATCGCCGGGGACCAGATGCACCGCGCTGCCCGCCGGGCAATCGTCGATGGCGGCCTGCAGGCGCGCGGTATCGCGCTTGGAGCGCGCCGGATCCTGATCGAGCGCATCCAGTGAACCGGCAACCGGCACCAGGGCCGCCTTGAGCGTGCTGCAGATCCGTGTCGGCAGCGTCGGCTGCCGGATCACGCTCCAGCTGGTGGAGATGCTGTGCGCGCTATCGGCATCCGCCTGTGCATGCGGTGGTGCGGCGCCGGCCTGGAGGCTGATCAGGCCAATCAACGCCACGGTCAGTGGCGCGCGGGTGGGGAAGGTGGGGCTGGGCATTAGGCGTGCTCCGGGGAGGACAGGACGCGCCTGCCCGATCTGTGCACGGCAGCCATCTGCGGTCACGACAGTGGCATGGTTGCATGCGGTTGCACGGGCGGCGGTTTGCTGCCGCAGTGCCGATCGGTCAGGTGCGGGCGCCAGCGTGGCGCCTTGCCCCGCTGCCCGGCGTCGGCGGGGCGAACTCAGCACCGGTTTGCCGAAGCCAGCAACGCATTGCTGCAATTCCGTGGTGCGCCGCACTCAACGGCACGGCAGCAACAAGACCAGAGGGCCCGTTGGCCTGGCGCGTCGCGCGCCAGGCCAGTGCAGTGCCGGGTGTCATCGCGCCCTTGAAAGCGACGCGCGTCGTCCAGGACGCTGTTGCAGACAGCTCAGTCGGCGGCGCCTGCACCGCTGTTGCCGTACTCATAGAAACGGTTGGCCGAGTTGGCACAGCCGCTGCTGCAGAACGGACGGTTGGCCGTGGATGCATTCCACGGCGCCGCCTTGTGGATGTGGCTGCCCAGGGTGGAATCGCGCACCGTGACCTGGCCGTTGGGCGAGGTGCCGTTGACATACGTACTCAGGCCACTGACACCTTCGTCCCAGGCACGGCCCAGGTAGGTCTGGTTGTCGGGCGAGCCGGAAACCGCCACAAAACTGCTGTTGATCGCCAGAAAGCCGTAGCTGCTGCCGGGGCGCGTACTCGGTGCAAAGATGTAGCCGCCCCGGCTGGTTCCCAGGCGTGCACCGAGCGAACGGATGGTCGCCTTGTCGAACACGCCGATGCCCGAGCCGAAGATGAAATCGACATCGCCGTCGATCGTGCTGTTCTTGAAGTAGGCACGATTGACGTTGGCCGCGTTGGCGGCGCTGATCAGCAAGGTGTCCTGGTTGCCGGTGATCGACACGTCCTCGAAACTGGCCTTGTCGCCACGCACGGCCAGTGCGACGGCTGACTGATTGGTGTCGGCGTAGGTGCCTTCGACGTAGTTGTTGTCGATGCGCAGATGGCGCGCCTGGAAGTCGGCGGCGCGCACCGTCACCGTGGCGCTGTTGGACGTGCCGACCGTGGTCGCCGCCGCATTGCTGGCGCAGGCGTGGCTGGCGGTGCCCGCCGGCTTGGGCGTGGGGTTGGCGTTGTTGAAGCGAATGACGGTGTCGCCTGCGGACGCGCCCAGCCCGAACAGCGTCAACGGCGGCGCGTTGGCCGGCACGCAGACCAGTTCGGTGTAGGTGCCCGCCTTGATGCTGATGTAGCGGCGCGTGGTGCCACCGGCGGTCACCGCTGCATCGATCGCCGATTGCACGCTGCGGTAACTGGTGGAGCCGTCCGCGGCCACGGCGTAGTCGGCACTGAGCAGCGCAACGCCGGCGGTGGGATTCCAGTTGTCGGTGACCGGTGCGGTGATTGGCCCGGCCTTGGCCAGTGCCTGGGTGATCGTATAGGTACTGGCTTCGCTACGGGTGAGCTGCGGCCGCGTGGCGGTGCCGGTGAGTGCGGATGCATCGACGCTGACAAGCGTCAGCAACGCAGCGGCGATGCAGGTCGTGCGCAGGGACGGGACGGACATGGTGAGGTGCTCGCTTGGGAAGGGATGCGTGCATACCTGTGGAATGCCGGCAATTCGCGCGCAGTGGCCGCTACGTCGCAGCGGCCATCCACTCGAACTCACGCCAGTCGCCGCACGCAGGGCAGGGCGATGGTACTGCCGGGTTCGCTCGTGGATGACCGACGGCGCAGAGCAATGTACGAGATGTGCGGAGTGATCACGGTTTGCAACGGGACCAGATCCCAACACGCTCACCAGGCGATGCTGCGTGGGCCGGCACTGCCGGATGCATGGTGCAGCGCCGCGTCCTCACATGCCGTGGGCATGCATCCTTCCAGACTCAGCGGCCCGCGTGCAAACGCGTACGTCAGGAATCGAAATGGCAGATCCCAAAGAACTGCAGGACAAATTCTGGAAGGCCTTGAAGTCCGACCGCACCGTGATGCTGGGCCTGGATGGCGTCGAAGACGGCCACGCGCGTCCGATGACCGCGCAGATCGAAGGCGACAGCGGCGGCCCGATCTGGTTCTTCACCTCCAAGGACAATGCATTGATCGCCATGCTGGGGCAGGGCCGTCGCGTCATCGGCGCCTTCAGCAGCAAGGGGCATGACCTGTTCGCCAGCATCAGCGGTTCGCTGCGCGAGGACACCGATCCTGCCGTGGTCGAGCGCTTGTGGAACCCGCACGTGGCCGCATGGTACGAAGGCGGAAAGGACGACCCGAAATTGGCGCTGCTACGCCTGGATGCGGACCACGCACAGATCTGGCTCAACGGCTCCAGCCTGCTTGCCGGGATCAAGGTGCTGTTTGGCGTCGACCCGAAAAAGGATTACCAGGACAAGGTGGCGGACGTTCCGCTGCGCTGAGTTCCTAGCGCACGCGGCCGTCAAGGTCGCGTGTGCATGCGCACTCCGGTGGCACAAACGGTCACCGGGGTGCGACGCCGGCACTGCGACGCTGGTCCGCCAAGCGGAGCGCGCCGATGCGCGTGCATCACCTGAACTGCATTTCCACCTGTCCGCTGGGCGGACATCTGATGGACGCTCGCACGCCTGGTGTATTGAATCGCGGTCACCTGTGTTGCCACTGTCTGCTGGTGGAGACCAGCGCCGGGCTGGTGCTGATCGACACCGGCTTTGGGTTGCGCGATGTGGCCGAGCCACGCGCACGTCTGAGCGGTTTCTTTCTGGCCCTGGTCCGGCCGGAGCTCCGCGAGGAAATGACGGCGATTCGGCAGATTCAACGCCTGGGCCTGGACCCGCGCGATGTGCGGCACATCATCCTGACCCATCTGGATTTCGATCATGCCGGCGGGCTGGATGACTTCCCGCATGCGCGTGTGCATCTGATGGCGAGCGAGCGTGACGCGGCATTTGCGCAGCGCACCTGGATGGATCGGCAACGGTTCCGGCCGCAACAGTGGTCCACACGTGGCCAATGGCATGCCTATGACGCGCTTGCCGGCGAACGCTGGATGGGCCTGGACTGCGTGCGCGACCTGCACGGCCTGCCGCCGGAGATCCTGATGCTGCCGCTGCCGGGCCACACGCTGGGGCATGCGGCCATTGCCGTGCGCAGCGCCGAACGCTGGTTGCTGCTGGCAGGCGATGCGTATTTCTTCCATCGCGAGATGGATGCGCAGCAACCGTACTGCACGCCGGGGCTGCGCCTGTATCAGTGGATGCTGGAAAAGGATCGCGCCGCGCGGCTGGGCAATCAGCAACGTTTGCGTCGCCTGCGTCAGCACCACGGCGGGGAGGTCGAGCTGTTCTGCTCGCACGACATCACCGAGTTCGAGCGCGTCGCCGGGCAGCCGGCACGCCTGCCGGCAGGCGCCTTGCTGCACGCGCCGACGCCGCACTGATCTGCGCTTCACCGCCCCCAGACACGGCGCAACGCCATGATCGTCGTTCATGGCGTTGCGCAGCTGTCGCGATGCCTCAGACGGAGACGGACAATGCAGCAGATCGAAATCGGCCAGATGGTGTTCCTGCGCGACGGTGAAGTCGGCGTCGGCGCGGTGCGCGATATCCGCAACGACGGCGCCGAACTGGTGATCAATATCGAAAACGGTGGCGACTTCGTGTTGCCGGCCTCGGTGGTACGCGATGTGCACTCGGGCAAGGTGATGCTGGATGTGGAGCAACTTCCGGACGATGTACGTCAGGCGCTGCGCCACCCGCACGACAACGAACTGCAGACCAGCACCTATGCAGCCAGCAATCCGCAGGATGGCGCGCTGAAGTAGGCTCTGCGGTGGTGCGTGGTGCATGCAGGCGTGCGTCGGCGACCGATGCAGGTCAGTCAGGCAGCAGGAAGTTGCGGGGCGCCGCGTCCGTCGGTCCGTCGGAGAGCAGGGCCGGCTGCTCGGCCTCGTCCTTGAGCTGCACGCCGGAGAGCCTGCGCCGGAAGGCCTCGCGTAGCAGGTACGCCAGTTTGCGCGTCGCGTCGGCATAGCTCAGGCCTTCTGCACGAATATTGGAAATGCAGTTGCGCGCGGCATCGGTCAGGCCGACGCGCGGCGCGTAGGTGAGATAGAGTCCCAGGCTGTCGGGCGAGCTGAGCCCGGGACGTTCGCCGATCAACACGACGACCGCGCGCGCCTTGAGCAGTTCGCCCACTTCATCGCCCACCGCCACGCGCCCCTGTGCGACCAGCGCTACTGGCGCCACTGTCCAGCCTTGCTGCACTGCCAATGCGTCGATGTGTTCCACCATCGGCACGGCATGCCGGTGTACCGCGAGCGCAGACAGGCCGTCGGCGACCACCATCGCCACATCGTGGCCGCCGCCGTGCACGGCGGTCTGGCCACGTAGCTGGGTCGCCGCAGTGTCGGACAGGCAGCGGCCCAGGTCCGGGCGCTGCAGATAGGTATGGCGGTCTGCTGCCGCGCTCTGCAACAGGATGCTGTCGCTCCCTCGTCGCCGCAGCGCTGCCTGCAACGCAGCCGGGTCGAACGCCAGGTGTACCGCATCCCGCGCCTGCGCATGCGCCAGTTGGAACTCCAGGTGGGCAGCAGTTGGCAGGCTGGTGCCGACCCGCCCCAGCGCAATGCGCGCCGGGGTCAGTTGGCGTAACCGTGCCCATGCATCGCGCGGCGGTGTGGCCGGGTTGCTCACGATGGGGTACCGGAAGACAGCTGCGAGAGCGCACGACGAAACGGTGCCGGGACCTCGCTGCCCAGTTCAAACCGCCCATCGTCGTGCAACCGCAGGATGCCGTGTTGCTCCAGCCACTGCTCGAACTCGGGCGCGGCGCGCAGGCCAAGCGCCTGGCGCGCATACAGCGCATCGTGGAACGAGGTGGTCTGGTAGTTGAGCATCACATCGTCCGAGCCGGGGATACCCATGATGAAGTTGATGCCGGCCGCGCCGAGCAGGGTGAGCAACACGTCCATGTCGTCCTGATCGGCTTCGGCATGATTGGTGTAGCAGATGTCGCAGCCCATCGGCACGCCGAGCAATTTGCCGCAGAAATGATCCTCCAGCCCGGCGCGGATGATCTGCTTGCCGTCATACAGATACTCCGGGCCGATGAAGCCGACCACGGTGTTGACCAGCAGCGGCTTGAACTGCCGCGCCACCGCATACGCGCGCACCTCGCAGGTCTGTTGGTCCACGCCGTGGTGCGCGTTGGCCGACAAGGCACTGCCCTGGCCGGTCTCGAAATACATCACGTTGTCGCCGACGTTGCCCCGGCGCAGCGACAGGCCGGCCTCGTAGCCTTCCTGCAAGAGCGCCAGATTGATGCCGAAGCTGGCGTTGGCTGCTTCGGTGCCTGCGATGGACTGGAACACCAGATCCACCGGCACGCCGCGGTCGATGGCCTCGATGGTGGTGGTGACATGGGCCAGCACGCACGATTGGGTGGGAATCTGATAGCCGGTGATCACCGCATCGAGCATGCGCAGCAATGCGGTGGTTGCCGCCAGACTGTCGCTGGCCGGGTTGATGCCGATCACTGCATCGCCGTTGCCGTACAGCAGGCCGTCGAGCACGCTGGCGGCAATGCCGGTGGCATCGTCGGTGGGGTGGTTGGGCTGCAGCCGCGTCGACAGCCGGCCACGCAGGCCCAGGGTGTTGCGAAAGCGCGTGACCACACGTGTCTTCTGCGCCACCAGGATCAGGTCCTGCACCCGCATCAGCTTGGACACCGCCGCCACCATTTCCGGCGTCAGCCCCGGTGCCAGCGCCGCCAATGTGGCTTCGTCAGCCTGCGGGCTCAGCAACCAGTCGCGAAAGCCGCCGACGGTGAGATGAGCCACCGCGGCAAACGCCGTCGCATCGTGCTGGTCGACGATCAGCCGGGTGACTTCGTCGCTGTCATAGGGCACCACCGCTTCCTGCAGGAAATGGCGCAGCGGCAGATCTGCCAGTGCCATCTGCGCTGCCGCCCGTTGCAGCCCGGATTCTGCCGCCAGCCCGGCCAGCTGATCGCCCGAGCGGGCCGGCGTGGCCTTGGCCAGCAACTGCTTGAGATCGGCAAACCGGAAACGTTCGCCACCGGCAGTGAAGGCGAAGCCGCTCATGTGCTGCCGGCCGCAGTGGCGCCCTGGCGACGCAGGCTCAGCACGCAACAGGCTGCGCCGAGCAGCAGCAGGCCGACGAAGATCACCGCCACGATCGGGTTGAACCACACCATCGCCACCAGGCACACCACCGCCAGTGCCAGCGCGACCGCCGGCACCAGCGGATAGCCCGGAGCCCGGAAGCTGCGCTCCAGCCGCGGTTCGCGACGGCGCAGCGTGAACAGGCTGAGCATGCTCATGACATACATCACGATTGCACCGAACACCGACATGGTGATCATGGCCGCGGTCAGCGACATGCCCTGGATCTTGACGACGCCGTCGCTGCAGATGGCCGCAATGCCGATGACGCCGCCGGCCAGGATCGCGCGATGTGGCGTGCGGAAGCGCGACAGTTTCGCCAACCCGTGCGGCAGGAAGCCGGCGCGTGCCAGGGCGAAGAACTGCCGCGAATAGCCCAGGATGATGCCGTGGAAGCTGGCCACCAGGCCGAACAGGCCGATCCACACCAGCATGTGCAGCCAGGTGGAACTGTTGCCCACCACTGCCTTCATCGCCTGCGGCAGCGGATCGTTGATGTTGGACAGCTGACGCCAGTCGCCCACGCCGCCGGCAAACACCATCACGCCCAGCGCCAGCGCCACCAGGGTGAGGATGCCGGCGATGTAGGCGCGCGGAATGGTGCGCCTGGGGTCCTTGGCTTCCTCGGCCGCCATGGCGGCGCCTTCGATCGCCAGGAAGAACCAGATCGCAAACGGAATCGCCGCAAAGATGCCGGAGATGGCCGCCGGCCCGAACACGTCGCTGCCGGCCCAGCCATTGGCCGTAAAGCGCGCCACGCTGAAACCCGGCGCCACCACGCCCATGAAGACCAGCAGCTCGATCACTGCCAGCAAGGTCACGATCAGCTCGAAGGTGGCCGCAATCGCCACGCCGACGATGTTCAAGCTCATGAAGATCCCGTACGCGCCGATCGCCGCGACGCGCGGGTCGAGCGTGGGGAACTGCACGTTCAGGTACGCCCCGATGGCCATCGCAATGGCGGGCGGCGCAAACACGAATTCGATCAGGGTAGCCAGGCCCGCGAGCATCCCGCCATAGGTGCCGAACGCACGCAGGCTGTAGGCGAACGGGCCGCCTGCATTCGGGATGGCAGTGGTCAGTTCGGTGAAGCTGAAGATGAAGCAGGTGTACATCACCGCGACCAGCAACGTGGTGACCAGAAACCCCAATGTCCCTGCAGTCCCCCAGCCATAACTCCAGCCGAAATACTCGCCGGAGATCACCAGGCCCACCGCAATACCCCATAACTGCCAGGTGCCGAGGGTGGGCTTGAGTTGCTCGTTGCGCATGTCGCACATCTCCTGCGGTCGGGGAGGGGAGACCAGGCACGTCCGCCAGTGGCGCGGATGGACCGTCGCGAGCTGAGCTAGCGCTGCAGTCAGCCGACGCTCGGCGGCCTTCCGGTTATACCGCAAAGCCTGCAGGCGGACACATGCGCAGCGGGTAGGTCTGCCAAGCCAAGGTGGCGGGCAGCGGCGAGACGCGCGTGGATGAACATGCGTCTGCGGACGCGCTTTCCGCATTCAGGTCTGTGCTTGGGAGCGGGTTATGTACAGGAGCATCGTCTCTGCATCGCTGCCATGGGCGATTGCGGCAGCCAGTATTGCCGCTGCAGATGCGGCATTAGGCAAGGCTCGCTGCCGGCCGTTGCGCGGGGGCTTTGAGGAGGCGCGTACCGCAAGATACCTGACGCTGCCGCACCCTCATCCGGCGCTGCGCGCCACCTTCTCCCGGGGGAGAAGGCAAGTGCGGCCTTACGCCGGGCATGGCCTGAGACGCCTGATTGGTGGCACGCCGCATGCGCAGCAGCAGCGGGTCGATCTGCACGTCGAACCGCGCCGCAGCGTTCTCGACGCCATGCGACAGCAAGTGCGCCGCCGCGCGCCGGAGAGCGTGAAGCCCCGAGATAGCCCGCAAGTTATTTACCGCGTTCGAGCACCAGCAATGGATCGATCCGCACGTCGAACCGCGCCGCAGTGATCTTGACGCCGCGCGACAGCAGCCGCGCCGCCGCGCGCCGGAGAGCGTGACGCCCGCAGATAGCCCGCCAGTTATTTGCCGCGTTCGAGCACCAGCAATGGATCGATCCGCACGTCGAACCGCGCCGCAGCGATCTCGACGCCGCGCGAGAGCAACCGCGCCGCCGCGCGCCGGAGAGCGTGGCGCCTCGGATAGCCCGCAAGTTATTTACCGCGTTCGAGCACCAGCAACGGATCGATCCGCACGTCGAACCGCGCCGCAGTGATGTCGACGCCGCGCGAGAGCAACCGCGCCGCCGCGCGCCGGAGAGCGTGAAGCCCCCAGATAGCCCGCAAGTTATTTACCGCGTTCGAGCACCAGCAATGGATCGATCCGCACGTCGAACCAATTCATTCCCCAGTGCAGATGCGGCCCGGTCGCGCGCCCGGTCGCACCAACGGCCGCGATGACCTGGCCTTGCTCGACCCGATCGCCCACCTTCACGTCGATACGCGACAAATGCAGGAAATTCGAGCTCACGCCAAAGCCGTGATCCAGCAGCACCGTCCCGCCGGTGAGATACAGGTCCGGCGCCGTGAACGTCACCACGCCGGCCGCCGGTGCCTTCACCGGGGTGCCGGTGGGCACGGCAATGTCCATGCCCGAATGGCCGGCGCCTGGCTGTCCGTTGTACACGCGTGCATTGCCGAAGCGGCCACTGATGCGGCCTTGCACCGGCCAAATGAAGGGCTGCGCAAAATCCGTACGCGCATCGTCGCGATCGCGCGCCGCGGTCACCTGCGCCTGCTCACGCTTTATACGTTCGGCAATCGCCGCTGGTGGATTGACTGTCTTGGGCGACACGCCGTTGACGCGCTCGATCGGCCAGTCGCGCGGCGTCACTGCGATGCTCACGGTCTGCGTGCTGCCTCCGGGCGGGGTGATCTGCACCTGCAATGGCCCTGTGGCGTCGCGGCCGATACCGAACACCACGCTTCCGTAGCCGCTTACACGCAGGGTCCGGCCGGCGTACTGCACCTTGCTGCCCGCCGGCACCTTGCCGATCAGCAGCGCACCTTGCGAGGCGCTTTGCGGAAACACGACATCAGTCGCGGCGGTCGCGCTCTGCGCATCGGCAGTACCTGCCACCAGCGCGACCGGCGCCAGGATCAACCAGGCGCCCAACAGACTTGCGCGCATCAGCGGTCGAAGGTCAGGCGCTGGCCGGCGGCGCTACCGACCAGCTGCTCGCCATCCCACACCTGCTGGCCGTTGACCCAGGTCGCGGCGATGCGCGAGCGGAAGGTGGTGCCTTCGAACGGCGACCAGCCGCACTTGGACAACACCTGCTCACGCTTCACGGTGAACGGGGTGTTGTCGATCATCACCAGGTCAGCGAAATAGCCCTCGCGCAGGAAGCCGCGCTGTTCCACATCGAACAGCTGTGCCGGTGCATGCGCGAACTTCTGCACGATGCGGGTGATCGGCAGCTTGCCTTCGTGCACCAGCTCCAGTGCGGCGACCAGTGCGTACTGCACCAGCGGCAGGCCCGAGGGCGCCTGTGCGTACGGCTTCTGCTTCTCTTCCCAGGTGTGCGGGGCGTGGTCGGTGGCAAGCACGTCGATCACGTCTTCGGCCAGCGCCTGGATCAAGGCCAGACGGTCCTCGGGGTCCTTGATCGCCGGGTTGCACTTGATCAGGTTGCCCAGGCGCGCGTAGTCGCTGCGGTCGAAACGCAGGAAGTGGATGCAGGTCTCGGCGGTGATGCGCTTGCGCAGCTTGCCGTCGGCGTCCACCAGCGGGCCTGCTTCGAACAGCGACAGCTCATCGGCGGTGGAGATATGCAGCACGTGCAGGCGTGTGTTGTGCCTGCGCGCCAACGCCACCGCCAGCTGCGAGGACTTCAGGCAGGCTTCGCGCGAGCGGATGTCCGGGTGCATGTCCGGCGTCAGCGCGTCGCCGTACTTCTCCTTGTACTGCGCCATCGTCGCATCGATGGTCGGCGTGTCTTCGCAGTGGGTGATGATGGGGGTTGGCGCATCCCGGAAGATGGCGTCCAGGGTTTCGGGGTTATCGACCAGCATGTTGCCGGTGGAGGCGCCCATGAACACCTTGATGCCCGGCGCCGTCTTGGGGTCCAGCGACTGGATGTGGGCCAGATTGTCGTTGCTGGCGCCCATGTAGAAACCATAGTTGGCCCAGGCGCGCCCGGCCGCGGCGTCGTACTTGGCCTGCAGCGCGGCCGCATCCAGGGTAGGCGGGTTGGTATTAGGCATGTCCATGAAGCTGGTCAGGCCGCCGGCCACGGCCGCACCGGATTCGGTGGCGATGTCGCCCTTGTGGGTCAGGCCCGGCTCACGGAAATGCACCTGGTCGTCGATCATGCCCGGCAGCACCCAGCGCCCGGCCGCGTCCACCACGGTATCGCCGTCGGCGGGTGTGATGCTGCTGTCGATCCTGGCGATGCGACCGCCCTCGATCAGCAGGTCGGCATCGAACTCCTTGCCTTCGTTGACCAGGCGGGCATTGATGATGAGGGTTCGGCTCATGGATGAGGTCCTTTGCAGCGGCAGGAAGAAGATGGCGTGGCGGCGCCGGGCGCATCGGGCACCGGATCGAACCCGCCTGGATGGAAAGGGTGGCAGCGGCCCAGCCGGCGTGCAGCCAGCCAGCAACCGCGCAGCGGGCCGAAGCGGCCGATGGCAGTCATCGCATACTCCGAGCAGCTGGGCGCAAACCGGCAGCGCGGCCCGAGCAGGGGGCTGATGAACAGCTTGTAGAAGCGCAACAGCGCGATGAGCAGGCGTGAGATCACTTGCCAATCATATGCGAGTTGCATTAATAGGTGGTTGCCGGGGGTCTGCGGGGTACGCTATAAAGACCCGCTTTCCCGGGCCCCGGGGGAACCAAGGAAGAGCGTTTCGTGGCTGCTAAAAAACCTGCAAAAAAGGCCGTAGAGGCCGCCAAGAAGTCCGCCAAACCCGTTGCGAAGAAGGCAGCGGCGCCCGCCGCTGCAAAACCGGCCGCCAAGAAGGCGGCGCCGGCCCCCAAGCAACCGGTTGCCAAGAAGGCAGCTGCGACCAAGACCGCTGCCAAGCCGGCGCCGGTCTCCAAGCCCGCGACCAAGCCCGCGAAACCTGTCGCCAAGACGGCTGCCAAGCCGGCGGCCAGCAAGGCAGCTCCGGCTGCCGCCAAGCCGGCCGCAAAGCCGGCGGCGTCCAAGTCCGTACCGAAGCCGGCCACCAGGCCGGCTGCGGCCAAGTCAGTCCCGGTCAAGGCTGAAAAGCCCGCGCCCGCACCGGCCCTCAAGGCCGTCCCTGCGAAGCCGGCAAAGTCTGCGACCCCGTCACCTAAGAATCCCGTGCCCGTTTCGAAATCTTCCGCTAAAACGCCAACCAAAACCGAAGCCCCCGCCAAGCCCGCCGCGACCCGTCCGGTCGGCAAGGTTGCTGTGGCCGTGACCGCCAAGCCGTCCAGTCAGACGCCCAAGACCAAGTACAAGGTGGTCGACTACAAGACCGACGACGCCACCGGGCGCCCGATCCTCCCGCAGGGCTACAAGCCGTCTGCGGACGAGGAGTACATGAGCAAGCTGCAGCAGGAATACTTCCGTCAGCGCCTGCAGAGCTGGCGCAACGAGATGGTCGAGGAATCCAAGCAGACCATCGAAAACCTGCGCGAAGAAGTGCGCGACATCGGCGACGAAGCCGAGCGTGCCACGCGCGAGACCGAGAACTCGCTGGAACTGCGCGCGCGTGACCGCGCACGCAAGCTGATCTCCAAGATCGACAGCACCCTCAAGCGTCTGGAAGACGGCGACTACGGGTACTGCGTTGATACTGGCGAAGAAATCGGTCTGGACCGCCTGGAAGCGCGTCTCACCGCCGAGCGCACCATCGACGCCCAGGAGCGTTGGGAGCATCTGCAGAAGCAGCAGGGCGACTGATCCGGCGCCTCGACGCTCACGAAAGACCCCGCCAGCGCGGGGTTTTTTTATGGTCGCCGCGCGCGGTGTGCAGGCGTATGGTGAGCCGCAGCGGCAGGGCCGACATAGCTGCCACCCCGGTGCGCGGCGCGCAGGAGGCAAACATGCAGCGAGCAGCGATCTTGTTGGGCATCGCCTGCGCGCTGGCCTGCGCCGCGACGCGGGCAACACAAGCAGCGGCCAATCAGGCCGAGCAGCGTGCGCTACCGACGGCGGTGGCTGACGCCGCGCTCGAGGCACACTACATCGATCCGTCCATGGCGCAGCGCATGCGCAAGGCGCTGCGGCAGCACGCGGCGCGCGGCGACTACGCGGCGATCGGCGAGCCGGCTGCACTGGCACAACGGCTGACGGACGATCTGCATGCGGTCCCGCATGACGGACAGTCGTGGTATCACGCCGTCGCATCGGGCGCCGCGTAATGTTGACGACTCCCATGGCAGGGCATGCAGCGGGCGCGTGTGCCGGCGTGCGGCGCAAGGATGCTTCAACGCGACAGGCAGCAACCACCGCATCCGCGGCCGCTGCTGCCTGTGCATCCGGCTATTGCAGCTCGCGTAAGTCCAGCTTGCGTAGGCGCGGCGCCTTCCAGGCCGTGGTCGCCACCACGCCCAGGGTGACGCAGCCGCCGATCACCACCGCCGGCACCAGCCCGACCAGGCGCGCCATCACGCCGTCGTAGAACGCGCCCAGCTCGTTGGACGAGCCGATGAAGATGCCGTTGATCGACGACACCCGGCCGCGCATGGCATCGGGCGTGGCCAGCTGCAGGATGGTCTGCCGCACCACCACCGACACCCCGTCGCACATCCCGTACACCAGCAGGATCGCCGCCGACAGCCAGAAATGACGCGACAGCCCGAAGGCGATGGTGCACAGCCCGAACCCGGCCACCGAGAGCATCAGCACACGCCCGGCGTTGCGCTGCAACGGGTGGCGCGCCAGCCAGACGCCCACCACGATCGAGCCCAGTGCCGGGGCACCACGCAGGATGCCCAGGCCTTCCGGGCCGTAGTGCAGGATGTCGTGGATGAAGGCCGGCAGCATCGACACCGCGCCACCCAACAGGACCGAGAACATGTCCAGCGCCATCGCGCCCAGCATGATCTGGTTGGACAGCACGAACTGCGCGCCTTCGGCGATGCTGCGGAAGATCGGCGCGCGCGGGCCCTCGTTGACCGGCTCGCTCACGCGCAACAGCGCCAGTGCCAGGATCGCCACCATCGCCACGCTGGCAGCCACGCCATAGGCCAGCCCCTTGCCGCCCCAGCCGACCAGCACGCCGCCCAGCGCCGGGCCGATCACCATGCCGGCCTGGAAGGTGACGCTGCCGATGCTGGCGCCGCGTGCGAACGCTTCGCGCGGCAGTGCACGGGCGAACAGGGCGTTGTAGACCGGCGACAGGAACGAGCGCGCCGCGCCGGTCAGCGCAATGGCGGCATAGATCGGCCATACGCCTTGCACCGGCAACCAGCCTTGCGTGATCGCCAGCAGCAGGAGTGCAGTGGCGACCAGGCCCAGCACCGCCACCATGCCCAGCCGGCGACGCGGCAGGTGATCGACCAGGTAGCCGGCAAACGGGGCGATGCAGAAGAACGGCAGGATCTCCGCCAGGCCGATCAGGCCCAGCGAGAGCGGATTGCGGGTGATCTCGTAGATGTGCCAGCCGACCGTGACCGCCACGATCTGGTACGACAGCATCGCCGCCACCCGGTACAGCAGCACCAGGCCAAACCCTGGGTGGGCGAACAGCGTGCGCAACGAATCGGTGGGCGAGGGCGCGGGCGTGCTCACTGCTGCGCGCGCGCGGTGTCGCGGATGAAGGCCAGCATGGCGGCCACGCCGTTGCTGCGGGTCGGCGACAGGTGCTTGGCCAAACCAATGCCGGCGATGTAGTCCGGTTCGGTGGCCAGAATCTCCTGCGCGCTACGCCCGGAATACACGCGCAATGCCAGATAGATCAGCCCCGAAACGATGGCCGAATCGCTGACAGCATGGAAGTCCAGCCGCTCGGCATTGCCTTCGGGCACGATCCACACCATCGACTGGCAGCCGTGCAGTCGGTGTTCTTCGGTCTTCCACTGTTCGGGGAAGGTGGGCAGTTTGCGGCCCAGGTCGATCAGGTACTGGTAGCGCTCGGACCAGTCGCCGAAGAAGGAAAACTCATCGGCGATGGCCGTCTGTGCCTCGACGGCAGTGTGCTCGAGCGGAAAGGGGGAGTTGGTCATCAGGACATCCAGAAGCGTTGGTCAAAGCCCCTTTCGCGCTGGGGCGAGAAGGCGTGGTTTGCATGCCACCGGCGCGCGGGCCCTGGAGCAACCGCGCTGCCAGCGCGGGCCGGATCGCAGAGCAGGGCCGGAGTGAGGTGCGCGCCAAGCATGGCGTGTTGATGCATGTGGCTTCGCCCTTACCCTCATCCGGCGCTGCGCGCCACCTTCTCCCGGCGGGAGAAGGGACAGGCGTGTGCGTCGGAGAGATGGGGATGCACGTGCGGTTTCAAAATAAGTACGTCAGAGGAGTGCGCCGGGGAATAGGGCATTGCCATGAACTAGCCCCTCTCCCGCCGGGAGAGGGGTTGGGGTGAGGGTACATGCGCAGCCACATGCATCAAGGTCTCTCATGAGTTCGCGCGCACCCTCATCCGACGCTGCGCGCCACCTTCTTCCCGATGGGAGAAGGGAGGCTCATGCGCGCTTCCAGCGTACGCCCTGCGGGGTGTCTTCGAGCACGATGCCTTCGTCTGCCAGTTGCGTGCGAATGGCGTCGGCGCGGGCGAAATCCCTGGCTTTCTTCGCGGCGCTGCGTTCTTCCACCAGCGCGGTGATGCGTGCATCGTCGCCGGCGTCGGTGCCGCGCGAGAACCAGGCGGCCGGGTCCTGTTGCAACAGGCCCAGTGCCAATCCGGCGCCGAGCAGCTCGGCCTTGGCGCGTTGCAATGCTGCAAGCGTCTGCGGGCTCGGGGCGTTCGTCGGGTTGCCGGCCGGAGCGAGCTCGAGCAGCGCCCGGTTGGCTTCCTTCGCCAGCTTCGCCAACACTGCCAGCGCTAGTGGCGTGTTGAGATCGTCGTTGAGTGCGTCTTCGATCGGCTCGGGAATCGTTGGCTCCGCTTCAACCGCCTGCAGGCCCCGCAAGGTGCCGTACAAGCCGTCCAGCCGCTTGACCTGATCCTCGATCAACGCCTCCGACCAATCCAGCGGCTGCCGGTAATGCGCACTCAGCAGCGCAAGGCGCAATGCCTCCGGCGGATGCCTGGCGATCAGGTCGTGCACGGTTTCGATATTGCCCAGCGACTTGCTCATCTTGGCGCCGCTGAAATTGAGCATGCCGTTGTGCAGCCAGAAGCGTGCGAAGGTGGCGCCGCCGTGCGCGCACTCGCTCTGCGCAATCTCGTTTTCGTGGTGCGGGAACTGCAGGTCCACGCCGCCGGCGTGGATGTCGATGGTCGGGCCCAGGTGCGCGGCGGCCATCGCCGAGCATTCGATATGCCAGCCGGGGCGGCCACGGCCCCAGGGCGAATCCCAGCCGGGCAGGTCGTCGCTGGACGGCTTCCACAGCACGAAGTCGCCGGGGTCGCGCTTGTAGGGCGCCACGTCCACGCGCGCGCCGGCCAGCATTTCGTCCGGGTCGCGGCGCGACAGCCTGCCATAGCCCTCAAAGCTGGCGACCGCAAACAGGACGTGGCCTTCGGCGGCGTAGGCATGCTCCCTGGCGATCAACTGCTCGATCATCGCCACGATCTGCGGGATGTGTGCGGTGGCCTCCGGTTCGATGTCCGGTGGCACCACGCCGAGCGCGGCCATGTCCTGCCGGTAGATCGCGGCAAAGCGGTCGGTGATGGTCGAGATCGGCACGCCCTGCGCCTGCGCGGCGGCGTTGATCTTGTCGTCCACGTCGGTGATGTTGCGTGCGTAGCGCAGCGCGCCATAGCGGCGCCGCAGCAGTGCGGCCAGGACATCGAACACCACAGGGCCGCGGGCGTTGCCGATGTGCGCGTAGTTGTAGACGGTGGGACCGCACACATACAGGGTGGGGCTGGACGGATCGAGCGGCACGAACGGCTCGACCCGCCGCGTCAGGTTGTTATGCAGGCGCAGGCTCATCGGCATCTGAAAAAAGGGTAACCGCGCGATTCTAGCCCGTTGCGGCAGGATGGCGAACCGGCACTGTGACACCGGTAACCGGATGGGCTGCGTTCAGCCCCGGAGATCGCAAGCTCCATACACTTACGTATTGCCCGGCTGCGCTTTCCTGGTACTGATGCGACCTTCTCCGTTCTTCATGCTGCTGTGTGTCCTGGCCTGGCAGGCAACCTCGGTGCACGCGGCAGAGCCGGACCCCAAGAACCGGGTCGTGGTGATCGAGAACGTGAAGCTGGATTACGCGCAGGTGCTCAACGTGGAGCCGGTCTACCAGACCTTGCGCGCCACCCGCATTGAAGAACAGTGCGAGTCCGAGCAGGCGGCCCAGCCGGCGGCCACGTCGGCCGAGGACGAGGGGCGCATCAACCGCATGGTCGATTCGGTCAAGGAAATGTTCTCGCGGCGTCCCGAGCCGGCGGCGCCTGCAGCGGTGCCGCCGACCAGTACGCGCCGCAATTGCAAGGTGGTGGAAGTGCCGCGCGAGTTCCGGCGCCCGATTGCCTTCGACGTGGATTATGTCTACAAGGGCACCAAATACCGCTCGCGGTTACCGGAAGATCCGGGAAACCGGCTGCGCATCCGGGTCTCGGTGACCCCGTACATTCCCGATGCCATCGTCGCGCCGCCGCGATGAGACGCATAGCGGTTGCGCCGTGCCCGCATGCATGCGAGGATTCGCGCCCTATGCAAGCAAACCCCTTTCAGCACGACACCAGCGCCGCCCGGATGGCCTCCGGCATGACCTCGCGTGCCCGCCGACCGGAATCCCACATTTTCGCTGGGTAACCGGGGCGTTTTGCTGTCCGTCGTTGAGAACCCAGCCCGCAGGCTGGGTTTTTTCGTTTTGGCGTCACGAAAGTTTCAACCGCAAGAAACGCGCATGTCGCGCACCCCGTCGCTCCTGGCGGACCACGCAGCAGCAGCACGCAGCAAAGGATCGATCGATGTCACTGAAGCACTTCTTGAACACCCAGGACTGGAGCCGCGCCGAACTGGAAGCGCTGTTGACCCAGGCCGCGCTGTTCAAACGCAACAAGCTGGGAAGCGAGCTGAAGGGCAAGTCGATCGCGCTGGTGTTCTTCAACCCGTCGATGCGCACCCGCACCAGTTTCGAGCTGGGCGCGTTCCAGCTGGGTGGGCATGCGGTGGTGCTGCAGCCGGGCAAGGATGCGTGGCCGATCGAATTCAACCTGGGCACGGTGATGGACGGCGATACGGAGGAGCACATCGCCGAAGTGGCGCGCGTGCTGGGGCGCTATGTCGACCTGATCGGCGTGCGCGCGTTTCCGAAGTTCGTCGACTGGTCCAAGGACCGCGAGGACCAGGTGCTCAAGAGCTTTGCCAAGTATTCGCCGGTGCCGGTGATCAACATGGAGACCATCACCCACCCATGCCAGGAGCTGGCGCATGCGCTGGCGCTGCAGGAGCATTTCGGCACGCAGGATCTGCGCGGCAAGAAGTACGTGCTGACCTGGACCTACCACCCCAAGCCGCTCAACACCGCGGTAGCCAATTCCGCGCTGACGATCGCCACCCGCATGGGCATGGACGTGACCCTGCTGTGCCCGACGCCGGACTACATCCTGGACCAGCGTTACATGGACTGGGCGGCGCAGAACGTGGCCGAAAGCGGCGGTTCGCTGCAGGTGAGTCATGACATCGACAGCGCCTATGCCGGCGCCGATGTGGTGTATGCCAAGAGCTGGGGCGCGCTGCCGTTCTTCGGCAAGTGGGAGCCGGAAAAGCCGATCCGCGACCAGTACCAGCATTTCATCGTCGACGAACGCAAGATGGCGCTGACCAACAACGGCGTGTTCTCGCATTGCCTGCCGCTGCGTCGCAATGTCAAGGCCACCGACGCGGTGATGGATTCGCCCAACTGCATCGCCATCGATGAAGCCGAGAATCGCCTGCATGTGCAGAAGGCGATCATGGCTGCCCTGGTAAGCCAGGGCAGCCGGGATTCGTGATTGGGGATTAGGGATTCGCAACGGCGAACTCCGCTCCCGACCCAACTTAGTCAACTTCTAAAGAGACCCCCATGTCGCAACAGACCGCTTCCACCAATCCCGAATCCCCAATCTCCAATCCCGGCACCAAAGATATCGTCCTCGCGTTCTCCGGTGGTCTCGACACCAGCTTCTGCATTCCGTATCTGCAAGAGCGCGGCTATGCGGTGCACACCGTGTTCGCCGACACCGGCGGGGTGGATGCCGAAGAGCGTGAATTCATCGAGAAGCGTGCCGCCGAACTGGGCGCCGCCAGCCATGTCACCGTCGATGGCGGTCCGGCGATCTGGGAAGGCTTCGTCAAGCCGTTCGTGTGGGCGGGCGAGGGCTACCAGGGCCAGTATCCGTTGCTGGTGTCGGACCGTTACCTGATCGTGGATGCCGCGCTCAAGCGCGCCGAAGAACTGGGCACGCGCATCATTGCGCACGGCTGCACCGGCATGGGCAACGATCAGGTGCGTTTCGACCTGGCGGTGAAGGCACTGGGCGATTACCAGATCGTGGCGCCGATCCGTGAAATCCAGAAGGAACACACACAGACGCGTGCCTACGAGCAGAAGTACCTGGAAGCGCGCGGCTTTGGCGTGCGTGCCAAGCAGCAGGCCTACACCATCAACGAGAACCTGCTGGGCCTGACCATGTCCGGCGGCGAGATCGACCGTTGGGAAGCGCCGGGCGAGGGTGCACGTGGCTGGTGCGCGCCGCGTAGCGCGTGGCCGACCGAGGCCCTGACGGTGACGCTGAAGTTCGTCGAGGGCGAGGCCGTCGAGCTCGATGGCAAGCCGTTGCCGGGTGCGAAGATCCTGGCCAAGCTCAACACCTTGTTCGCGCAATACGGCGTGGGCCGCGGCGTCTACACCGGCGACACCGTGATCGGCCTGAAGGGCCGCATCGTGTTCGAGGCGCCGGGACTGATTTCGTTGCTCACCGCGCACCGCGCGCTGGAAGATGCGGTGCTGACCAAGCAGCAGAACCGCTTCAAGCCGGACGTGGCGCGCAAGTGGGTGGAGCTGGTGTACGAAGGCTTCTATCACGACCCGCTCAAGACCGACATCGAGGCCTTCCTGAAGTCTTCGCAGGCCAAGGTCAACGGCGAAGTCACGCTGGAAACCCGCGGTGGCCGCGTCGATGCGGTGGCGGTGCGTTCGCCGCACCTGCTCAACACCAAGGGCGCGACGTATGCGCAATCGGCCGACTGGGGTGTGGAAGAAGCCGAAGGCTTCATCAAGTTGTTCGGGATGAGCTCCACGCTGTACGCGCAGGTGAACCGCTGAGGCAATCGCTCCGTAGGCAGACGACGTTGCTTCTCCCGCATGCGGGAGAAGGTGGCGCATAGCGCCGGATGAGGGCGACCTGCCGCATGCCCCCATCCGCCCTGTCGGGCACCTTCCCCCGCAGGCGGGGGAAGGGCTGGATGGGCGTTGGAACGACCGACCCACGCCGCCCGACGCACTCAAAAAAGACCAACCATACGCGACCCGACGCAATCAAGACGCGATCAATGACCACACTGCTCGACAATACACTGACGCATCTGCAACAGCTGGTGTCCTTCGACACACGCAATCCGCCGCGTACGATCACCACCGGTGGCATCTTCGATTACCTGCGTGCGCAGCTGCCGGGGTTCGAGGTCGAGGTGATCGACCATGGCGACGGGGCCGTCAGTCTGTACGCGGTGCGTGGGACGCCGAGGTATCTGTTCAATGTGCATCTGGACACCGTGCCGGATTCGCCGCACTGGAGTGCCGACCCGCACGTGATGCGGCGCACCGACGACCGCGTGATCGGTCTGGGTGTCTGCGACATCAAGGGCGCGGCTGCGGCGCTGGTGGCCGCGGCCAATGCCGGCGATGGCGATGCGGCGTTTCTGTTCTCGTCCGACGAAGAAGCCAACGACCCGCGCTGTATCGCGGCGTTTCTGGCCGCCCACCCCGTGGTCCCGGGTCCCGGGTCCCGGGTCCCGGTATTCGAAGCGGTGCTGGTGGCCGAGCCGACCATGAGCGAAGCGGTGCTGGCACACCGTGGCATCAGCTCGGTGCTGATGCGGTTTGCCGGCCGCGCCGGACATGCATCAGGCAAGCAGGACCCTTCTGCAAGCGCTTTGCACCAGGCGATGCGCTGGGGCGGCAAGGCGCTGGATCATGTCGAGTCGCTGGCGCATGCACGCTTCGGCGGATTGACCGGATTGCGCTTCAACATCGGCCGTGTCGATGGCGGCATCAAGGCCAACATGATTGCGCCGGCGGCCGAGCTGCGGTTCGGCTTCCGCCCGTTGCCATCGATGGACGTGGATGGCCTGCTGGCGACCTTCGCCGGGTTTGCCGATCCGGTAGCAGCGCATTTCGAGGAAACCTTTCGCGGCCCGAGCCTGCCCTCAGGCGACATCGCGCGTGCAGAAGAACGTCGCCTGGCCGCGCGCGACGTGGCCGATGCGCTGGACCTGCCGATCGGCAATGCGGTGGACTTCTGGACCGAAGCCTCGCTGTTTTCGGCAGGCGGTTACACCGCGCTGGTCTACGGCCCGGGCGATATCGCGCAGGCGCACACCGCCGATGAGTTCGTCACCCTGGAGCAACTGCAGCGTTACGCCGAGTCGGTGCACCGCATCATCAACGGTTCCCTGTAACCGACTCCCGCGCCTGGCGCATCCCTTCCTCTTTCGATCACGGCAATGTCCCTCTCCGCACAGCCCCACAAACAGACCCGCCAGACCATCGTGCGCCTGCTTTCGAGCATGGCCAGCGCCAAGGAAATCAGCCAGTACCTCAAGCGTTTTTCGCAGCTGGATGCCAAGCGCTTTGCAGTGGTCAAGGTGGGCGGCGCAGTGCTGCGCGACGACCTGGACGCACTGACCTCGTCGCTGTCGTTCCTGCAGGAAGTAGGGCTGACGCCGATCGTGCTGCATGGTGCGGGCCCGCAGCTGGATGCCGAGTTGTCGGCGGCAGGCATCGAAAAACAGACCGTCAACGGCCTGCGGGTGACCTCGCCGGAAGCGCTGGCGATCGTGCGCAAGGTCTTCCAGGCGTCCAATCTCAAGCTGGTGGAGGCGCTGCAGCAGAACGGCGCGCGTGCGACCTCGATCACCGGTGGCGTGTTCGAGGCGCAGTATCTGGATCGCGATACGTATGGCCTGGTCGGCGAGGTCAAGGCGGTCAATCTGGCGCCGATCGAGGCCAGCCTGCAGGCTGGCTCCATTCCGGTGATCACCAGCCTGGGCGAAACGCCCAGCGGGCAGATCCTCAACGTCAATGCGGATTTCGCTGCCAACGAACTGGTCCAGGAGCTGCAGCCGTACAAGATCATCTTCCTCACCGGCACCGGCGGCCTGCTGGACGCCGATGGCAAGCTGATCGATTCGATCAACCTGTCCACCGAGTTCGATCATCTGATGCAGCAGCCATGGATCAATGGCGGCATGCGGGTGAAGATCGAGCAGATCAAGGACTTGCTCGACCGCCTGCCGCTGGAATCGTCGGTGTCGATCACCCGGCCGGCGGACCTGGCCAAGGAGCTGTTCACGCACAAGGGCTCGGGCACGCTGGTGCGGCGTGGCGAGCGCGTGCTGCGCGCCAGCTCGTGGGACGAACTGGATCTGCCGCGGCTGACCTCGCTGATTGAATCCAGCTTTGGCCGCACGTTGGTACCGGACTATTTCAGCACGACCAAGCTGCTGCGTGCCTATGTGAGCGAAAACTATCGCGCTGCGGTGATCCTGACCGACGAAGGCCAGTTCGGTGCCGGCCGGCTGACCTACCTGGACAAGTTCGCCGTGCTCGACGATGCGCAAGGCGAGGGCCTGGGACGCGCGGTGTGGAACGTGATGCGCGAAGAAACGCCGCAGCTGTTCTGGCGCTCGCGTCACAACAACCAGGTCAACATCTTCTACTACGCCGAATCCGACGGCTGCATCAAGCAGGAAAAATGGAAGGTGTTCTGGTACGGGCTGGAAAATTTCGAGCAGATCCAGCACTGCGTGGCGCATTGCGCGACGCGTCAGCCGACCTTGCTGGGCTGAGTGCGATGACATCCGTGGCGTTGCCATCGTCGTGGAGCCAGCTGCCTGTCCTGCGTGGGCAGCACGCCACGCTTGAGCCCTTGCAGACAGCCCATGCCGACGGCATGCGTGTTGCGCTGGGCGACGGGTCGTTGTCGCTGCTGTGGTACACCGGCGTGCCGGCACCGGCCCGGGTGGACGCCTACATCGCGGCTGCCCTGGCGGCGCGCGCCGATGGCACGGCGCTGCCGTACGTGGTGCGCGATGCCGCCGGCGAGATCGTGGGCTGCACGCGCTACTACGCCCTGGATGCCAGCGTGCCACGCCTGTCCATCGGCTACACCTGGTACGCGCCACGCGTGCAGCGTAGCGGCGTCAACACCGAAGCCAAGCTGATGTTGCTGCAGCATGCGTTTGAGACGCTGGGCTGCCTGAGCGTGGTGTTCGAGACCAGCTGGTTCAATCACACCTCGCGCGCGGCGATCGCGCGGCTGGGCGCAAAGCAGGACGGAGTGCTGCGCAATCACACCCGCCACGCCGACGGCACGCCGCGCGATACCGTGGTGTTCTCCATCATCGATACGGAATGGGCCGGGGTGAAACGCCACCTGCAGTTCCGCCTGGAAGCAAACGCATGACTGCTCAAACAACCACAACGATCGGGATTGTCGGCGCCCGCGGGCATACCGGTTCGGAACTGATCAAGCTGGTGGCGGCGCATCCGCATCTGCAACTTGCGTTCGTGTCCTCGCGTGAACTGGCCGGCCAGCGCGTGGCCGAGCATAACCAGTCCTATGAGGGCGAGTTGCGTTACGAAAGCCTGGATGCCGATGCGGTGGCTGCCAAGGCCGCCGACGTGGTGATCCTGGCGCTGCCCAACGGCAAGGCCGAGCCGTTCGTCGCTGCGATCGAGGCCGCCAGGCCGCAGACGTTGTTGATCGATCTGTCCGCCGATTATCGTTTCGATCCGGCCTGGTACTACGGGCTGCCGGAGCTGACGCGCGCCAGGTACGCCGGGCAGAAGCGCATCAGCAACCCGGGCTGCTATGCCACCGCCATGCAGCTGACCATCGCGCCGTTGCTCGATCAACTGGCCGGTCCACCGCAGTGCTTCGGCGTGTCCGGCTATTCCGGTGCGGGCACCACGCCCTCGGACAAGAACAACCCCGCGTTGCTGGCGGACAACCTGATGCCGTATGCGCTGGCCAACCATATGCACGAGCGCGAAGTGTCTGCCCAGCTCGGCGTGCCGGTGGAGTTCATGCCGCATGTGGCGCCGCATTTCCGTGGCATCACCATGACCGTCAACCTGTGGTTGCAGCAGCCGCTGACGCGCGAGCAGATCCAGGCGCGCTATGCGCAGCGGTACGCCGACGAGCCACTGATCGAGATGGTCGAAGAGGCGCCGTGGGTGAGCCGCATCGCCGGCAAGCACGGTGTGCAGATCGGTGGTGTCACGTTGGCGCCCGGCAACAAGCGCGTGGTGGTGGTGGCAACGCTGGACAACCTGCTCAAGGGCGCCGCTACCCAGGCCATGCAGAACCTCAACCTGGCGCTGGGCTGGGACGAATTGATGGCAATTCCACTGTAATCGTCGGGACCCGGGACCCGGGACCCGGGAGGCGGAGAAGCAAGGGCAAATGCTCCTGCCTTTCCGGGTCCTGGGTTCCGGGTCCCCAGTCCCGCAAAAGGACCCCCAATGACCAATCTGTTGTGGCAAAAACCCGGCGTGGCGGTGGACGCCAAGATCCAGAGCTTCCTGGCCGGCGGCGACGTCATCCTGGACCGCGAGTTCTTCCTGCACGACATCGCTGCCAGCAAGGCGCATGCGCAGGGGCTGCAGCACATCGGCATCCTGTCGCTGCAGGAGCTGGGCGGTCTGAGCGAACAGCTCGATCTGCTGGCCGACGACTTCCGCAGCGGCGCGTTCGTGCTCGATGAACAGTACGAGGACTGCCATTCGGCCATCGAAGCGCGCCTGACCGAGCGTCTGGGCGATGCCGGCCGCAAGATCCACACCGGGCGCAGCCGCAATGATCAGATCCTGGTCGCCACGCGGCTGTGGTTGAAGGACAAGCTGCAGCGTGTGGCGACGCTTAGCGCGGAGATCGCCAAGGTGGCGCTGGACCGTGCCCAGGCCGAGGCCGATTTGCCGGTGCCCGGTTACACGCACATCCAGCGTGCGGTGGTGTCGTCGGCCGGCATGTGGTGGGCGGGTTGGGCGGAAGCGTTTATCGACAACGCAGTGCGCGCCACCGACACCTTGCAGCTGGTGGACAGCAATCCGCTCGGCACCGCCGCCGGCTATGGCGTGAACCTGCCGCTGGATCGTGCGCATACCACCGCCGAGCTGGGGTTTGCGCGGCTGCAGGTCTCGCCGATCTACGCCCAGCTCTCGCGCGGCAAGTACGAGCTGGCGGCGCTCGAAGCGCTGGGCAGCGCCACGCTGGATCTGCGCCGGATTGCCTGGGATCTGTCGCTGTTCACCAGCGGCGAGTTCGCCTTCGTTGCATTGCCGGCGCAGTACACCACCGGCAGTTCGATCATGCCGAACAAGCGCAACCCGGACGTGATCGAACTGATGCGTGCCACCCACGCCAGCGTGGCCGCCGCGCGCACCGAGATCGAACAGCTGCTGTCGCTGCCCTCGGGCTATCACCGCGACCTGCAGAGCAGCAAGGGGGCCATCGTGCATGGCTTCGGCCGTGGGCTGGCCGCGCTGGAGCTGCTGCCGGCGTTGCTGGCCAATCTGGAATGGCGGCCGGACAAGCTGCATGCGGCCATCGATTCGGGCATGTATGCCACCGATGTGGCGGTGGAAGCGGCCGTGGCCGGTGTGCCGTTCCGCGAGGCCTACAAGGCCGCGGCCGAATCGTCCGACACTGCAGGTCGGGGACGCACGCCGGAAGGCAGCCTGGCCGCACGCGTCTCGCCGGGCGCCGCTGCGGACCTGCAACTGGATGTGCTGCGTGCCCGTTGGGAGGCGCTGCGCTGATGGCCATGATCAGCACCGACAGCGCAGAGCATTACCCCTGGGGTGAGGCCTGCGACGGCTGGCACCTGTTGCGCGACCCCAACCTGAGCGTGCTTGAAGAGCATATGCCGCCGGGCGCCGCGGAGTTGCGCCACCGGCACAGCCGCGCGCGGCATTTTTTCTATGTGTTGTCCGGCGAGGTGATGCTGCAGCTGGACGGCGAGCGGCATGTCCTGCGCGCCGGGCAAAGCCTGCACGTGCCACCGGGTTCCACCCATCAGATGCACAATCTTGCGGATGTGGAAGCGCGGTTCCTGGTGATTTCCACGCCGTTCGGCCGCAACGAGCCCAAGCCCGCCGCCGATAGCGAGGCAGGCTGATGTCCACACGTTATCTGGTGCTGGCGATGCGTAATCCGCAGTTTCCTGCCGATGTGGTGGCGCCGCATCGCGCATTTCTCGACGCGCTGCGTGCGGCCGGGCAGCTCGAACTGACCGGTGGCTTCAGCGACGGCAGCGGCGGTGCGTATGTGCTGGTCAACGTGCAGGGCCTGGCGCAGGCGCAGCAGATCGTGGCGCGCGACCCGTTGGTGCTGCGCGGCGCATCGACGCTGACCGTCCACGAGTGGAACACGCACTGAGCCGCCGCCGACATGACCACGCCTGCACGCCCTTCGCCTTTCATCGAGCAGCCCCTGCCGCCGTGGCGGCGCGCGGTGCTCAAGGTCGGCAGCAGCCTACTCGCTGCCGATGGCGGGGGCTTGTCGCCGCGGTTTGCGCTGGGGCTGGCGCAGTTCGTGTCGGCCAATCTGATCGCCGGGCGTGAACTGGTGATCGTGTCGTCGGGCGCCGTGGCTGCCGGCCGCGCGATCCTGCCGAAGGCCACCGAGATCGGCGCGCCGATTGCCGCGCGGCAGGCGCTGGCGGCATTGGGCCAGGCGCAGTTGATCGCACTGTGGCAGCGCTTTTTCGAGCGCCCGGTGGCGCAGGTGTTGCTCACCCATGACGACCTGCGCAACCGTCGCCGCTATCTCAATGCGCGCGCCACCCTGGGCGAATTGCTGCGACTGGGCGCGCTGCCGGTGATCAACGAAAACGACACAGTTTCCGTGGACGAGCTCAAGCTGGGCGACAACGACAACTTGGCCGCAATCGTGGCCGCGCTGGTCGATGCCGATGCCTTGTTCATTGCCACCGACATCGATGGCCTGTACAGCGCCGATCCGCGCAGCAATCCGCTGGCGCGGCCCCTGGACGACGTGCCCGAACTGACCCCGCAGGTGCTCGCCATGGCCGGAGGTAGCGGCAGCAGCGTGGGCACCGGCGGCATGCGCACCAAGCTGGAAGCTGCCGCAAAAGCCGGCGCGGCAGGCATCGAGACCTATCTGTTCAATGGCCGCAGTGGCGAGGTGGTGCGCGGCCTGGCGCAGGACCGCCTGCGTGGCACGCGTATCCATGCCGCGCGCACGCGCATCGCCGCGCGCAAGTACTGGCTGCGGCACGCGCCGGTGGAAGCGGGCGCGATCCTGATCGATGCCGGCGCTGCCACGGCGCTGAGCGAGAAGGGCGCCTCGCTGCTGCCGGGCGGCGTGGCCGGCGCGGAGGGCGATTTCCGGCGCGGCGACATGGTGGAGATCCGCCTGCGCGATCATGATGGCGAGCGTTGCCTGGCGCGCGGCGTCAGCCAGTATTCGGCGGTGGACATCCGCCGCATCGCACGCCGCCATTCGCGCGAGATCGACGGCGTGCTTGGGTATAGCTACGGCGAGAACGTGGTGCATCGCGATGACTTGGTGCTTTTGTAGCCGGGATTGGGGATTCGGGAGTGGGGATTCGCAAACGCCTGTGCATTGCGTTTTCCAACCACCGCCTCCGCGTCCGGGTGACTGATCCCCGTGTAGTGGTAAAACGAGACGGATTGTTTTTACCAATCCCCAATCCCGACTCCCAAATCCCGGCCCCCCAATGACCATCAAATCCCTCGCCCTGCAATGCCGTGACGCGGCGCAGGTGCTCTCGCAACTTTCTGCGCAGGCCAAGCAGGACCTGCTCGAGGCGATGGCTGCCGCGCTGGAAGCCGATGCTGCGTCGATTCTTGCCGCAAACGCGCGCGATCTCGAGGCCGCGCGTGCCAAGGGCATCGGTACGGCCATGCTCGACCGGCTGGCGCTGGACGACGCCCGCTTGGCTGGCATCGCTGCCGCACTGCGCGAGGTGGCGCAGCTGCCCGATCCGGTCGGCCAGGTCACCCGCGATGACACGCGCCCCAACGGCATCCGCGTGCAGAAGGTGCGCGTGCCGCTGGGGGTGATTGCGATGATCTACGAAGCGCGCCCCAACGTGACCGCCGATGCCGCCGCGCTGTGCATCAAGGCCGGCAATGGCGTGATCCTGCGCGGTGGCTCCGAAGCGATCCACTCCAACACCGCGATCGCGCATGCCTTGCAGCGTGCCTTGCGCGCGGCCGATGTCCCTGAAGCGGCATTGACGCTGGTGCAGGATCTGCGCCGCGAGACCATGCTGGAGTTGCTGCAGCTCAGCGACATCATCGACCTGGCGATCCCGCGCGGCGGCGAAGGCCTGATCCGTTTCGTTGCCGAACATGCGCGGGTGCCGGTGATCAAGCATTACAAGGGCGTGTGCCATCTGTTCGTGGATGCTTCGGCCAACGTGGAGCTTGCGGTGCGCCTGCTGATCGATGGCAAGGCAAGCCGCCCCTCGGCCTGCAACGCCCTGGAAACCCTGCTGGTGCACGCGGAGGTGGCAGAGCGCTTTCTGCCCGCCGCCGCCGCCGCACTGCGCGCGCGTCACGTGGAATTGCGTGGCGACGCGGCAACACGTGCGCTGCTGCCGGAGATCGCGCTGGCCACCGAAGACGACTATGCCGCCGAGTATCTCGAGCTGATCCTGGCCATCCGGGTGGTACCGGACCTGGACACGGCGCTGGCCCATATCCGCAAGTATGGCTCTGACCATACCGAGGTGATCGCCACCCAGGACGCAGCCAACGCCGACAAGTTCGTACAGTCGCTGCGCTCGGCGGTGGTGATGGTCAATGCCTCTTCGCGGTTTTCCGATGGCGGCGAACTCGGCCTGGGCGCGGAGATCGGCATCTCAACAACGCGGCTGCACTCGTATGGGCCGATGGGTTTGGAGGCACTCACCGTGGAGCGGTTCGTGGTGCGCGGCGAGGGCCAGGTGCGGCACTGACGCCCTCAGCGGCGCCGTTGGCGTGGCGCGCGTCTGCGCCGGTTGGCATGTCCCTGCGCGCAGCGAGGGGTTACGCACTGCGGGTTAGTCCGCGGAGGCATCGGCACCGCCTTGGCGGCATCGGCTTCGGCCTGGCTGACGAAACCCTGGTCGGCCATGCGCTGCAGCACGTGGCTGGCCTCAGGTACCGCGACACGAGGCCGCAGCGGAGCCGCAGAGCGTCACCGCAGATGCCGGCAGCGCGAGCGCTGCAACGCGTTGGCGTCACGTGCGCGCCGCATGTTCCGGGTCCGGAGCTCGCCACCACCGTGGGACAGGCGGGCGGTCGACGGTCGCGCAGCCGGCCGTCAGTCAGTCGGCGCCACAGAGACTCGGGCCGTCGCACGCCGCAACCACGACCTTTGACACTCCCCCGGCAGCCCGGTGCCTGCCTACAGTCGACGATTGCCCCCCGCACACTCCGGAGTTGTCGATGCGCCGCCTTGCCGCCTGCCTGCTCGCCACCGCCATTGCCGCCAGCACCGGCAGCGCCTTCGCCCAGACCGCGGCAATGACGCCGGACATCACCGGCAAGCCGTTCGTGGCCAGTGATGCCGCCAACGACTACATCAAGCGCGAGGTGATGATCCCGATGCGCGACGGGGTCAAGCTGCATACGGTGATCGTGCTGCCCAAGGGCGCGCACAACGCGCCGATGGTGCTCACGCGCACCCCGTACAACGCCAGCGGGCGCGCCGAGCGCATGGCATCGCCGCATATGAAGGACCTGCTGGCGCAGGGCGACGACGTGTTCGTGGAAGGCGGCTACATCCGCGTGATCCAGGACGTGCGCGGCAAGTACGGCTCCGAAGGCGATTACGTGATGACCCGGCCGCTGCGCGGCGCGCTCAATCCCAGCGAGGTGGACCATGCCACCGATGCCTGGGACACCATCGACTGGCTGGTGAAAAACGTCACCGAGTCCAACGGCAAGGTCGGCATGATCGGTTCCTCGTACGAGGGCTTCACGGTGGTGATGGCGCTGACCAACCCGCATCCGGCGCTCAAGGTGGCGGTGCCGGAAAGCCCGATGATCGACGGCTGGATGGGCGACGACTGGTTCAACTACGGCGCGTTCCGCCAGGTGAACTTCGATTACTTCACCGGCCAGCTCACCCAGCGCGGCAAGGGCACCGGCATCGCGCGGCAGGGGCACGACGACTACAGCAACTTCCTGCGTGCCGGCTCGGCCGGCGACTTCGCCAGGGCCGCCGGCCTCGAGCAGTTGCCGTGGTGGCACAAGCTCACCGAACACGCCGCCTACGATGCGTTCTGGCAGGGGCAGGCGCTGGACAAGGTGATGGCGCGCACGCCACTGAAGGTGCCCACGATGTGGCTGCAAGGCCTGTGGGATCAGGAAGACATGTGGGGCGCGGTTCATAGCTACGCGGCGATGGAGCCGCGCGACAAGGGCAACACGCTGAACTACCTGGTGATGGGCCCGTGGCGGCACAGCCAGGTGAACTACGATGGCGGTTCGCTGGGTGCGCTGAACTTCAACGGCGATACCGCGCGGCAGTTCCGCTCCGAGGTGCTGCGCCCGTTCTTCGACCAGTACCTGGTCGACGGCGCACCCAAGGCCAGCACACCGCCAGTGTTCATCTACAACACCGGTGAGAACCACTGGGACCGCCTGCAAGCCTGGCCGCGCAGCTGCGCCAAGGGCTGCGCGGCGGCGAGCCGGCCGCTGTACCTGCAGGCCGGTGGCAAGTTGTCGTTCCAGGCGCCGGCAGCCGGGCAGCCCGGCTTCGAAGAGTACGTCTCCGACCCGGCCAAGCCGGTGCCGTTCGTGCCACGCCCGGTGGATTTTGGCGACCGCAGCATGTGGACCACCTGGCTGGTGCACGACCAGCGCTTTGTCGACGGCCGCCCGGACGTGCTGACCTTCGTCACCGAGCCGTTGACCGAGCCGCTGCAGATCGCCGGCGCACCGGAAGTGCATCTGCAAGCGTCCACCAGCGGCAGCGACAGCGACTGGGTGGTCAAACTGATCGACGTGTATCCGGACGAGATGGCATCGGACCCGAAGATGGGCGGCTACGAGTTGCCCGTGTCGCTGGCGATCTTCCGCGGCCGCTACCGCGAGAGCTTCAGCACGCCCAAGCCACTGGCGGCCAACCAGCCGCTGGCGTACCAGTTCGGTTTGCCGACTGCCAACCACACCTTCCAGCCGGGCCATCGGGTGATGGTGCAGGTGCAGTCCAGCCTGTTCCCGCTCTACGACCGCAACCCGCAGACCTACGTGCCCAATATCTTCTTCGCCAAGCCGGGCGAGTATCAGAAGGCCACGCAACGGGTGTACGTGAGCCCCGAGCAGCCCAGCTACATCAGTCTGCCGGTGCGTTGACCGCACTGGCGCCGCGTGCCGGCTGCGCCCAGCTGTCTTCCAGCAGTTGCGGGCGGCAGGCCACCCAGGCGGCGGCCAGCTGCACCAGGATGCAGATCACCAGGAACACGAACGGGGAGGTCCAGCCGCCGCGGTGGGCGTGCAGCCAGCCGAACAGGAACGGTCCCAGGCAGCTCATCGCATAGCCCATGCCTTGCGAGAACCCGGACAGTGCGGCCGAGCCGGCTGCGGTGCGGCTGCGCTGGTTGACCAGCACCAGCGCCAGCGGAAAGGTGCTCGGGCCCAGGCCGAGCAGGGTCACCCACAGGATTGGCGCGGCCAGCGGTGCCCACCACAGCCCGGTGAACGCGATCAGATGACAGGCCGCGCACGCCAGCACGATCGGGAAGGGGTTGCGCATGCGCACCGCCAGCGCCGGCATGGTCAGCGCACCCACCATGCCCAACGCCGCGAACAACGCCACCATGGTGCCGCCGAAGGCAGGCGAGGCGCCGGCTTCGCGCAGCAGCGTGGGCAACCAGGTGAACATGGAATAGGTGATCAGCGACGTCATGCCGAAGGTGACCGCCATGCTCCAGCCCAGCGCGGTGCGTGCGACCCGACCCTCGGCCTCCGGGGTCGGGGTGACCGGCGCCGGGCCGGTGGCGCGCAGGCGACCCTGGCTGGCATGCACCAGCGCCCACGCCGCCAATGCCAGCAGCGCCGGCATCACCCACACCACCATCGAGCTGCGCCAGCCCAGCGCATCGGCCACCGGCACCGCCAGCAACGCCGGCAGCAAGGTGCCCACCTGCAGCACGGTGATGTACAGCGTGCTGACGCGACCCACGCGGTCGCCGAAATAGCGTTTCACCAACGGCGGCAGCACCACGTTGCCCATGCCCATGCCGGCCAGCGCCACCAGCGAGCCGAGCAGCAGCCCGGTGGTGCCCGGCAACAGCGGCCGCAAGACCATGCCAAGCGTCGCCAGCGCCATCGACAACAAGGCAGTACGCAGCAAGCCGATGCGACGCAACACCGCCGGGGTCGCCACACCTGTCAACGCAAAGGCAGCGGTGGGCAACATGCCCAGCGCACCCATCGTCGGTGCACCGAAGGCGTATTCGTCGGCGATGCGCTCCAGCAGCGGCGTCAGCGAGGTCACCGCAGTGCGCAGGTTGAAGGCCGACAACAAAATGGCAGCCAGCACCAGGCCGCGACCACGCAATTGGGCGGACGAGGAAGCGGCGGCGGTGACAACAGACATGACAGACCATCCGCACCGTGCACATGCGTGCGACGGCGCCTGAAAACACAAAACCGGCACGAGGCCGGTTTTGTGTTTTGAAACTGGTCGGGGAGACAGGATTCGAACCTGCGACCTCTACGTCCCGAACGTAGCGCTCTACCAGACTGAGCTACACCCCGAAGGAGCCGCGTATGTTACATAGGGAATGCGGAATCGGCAAGCATCTTGCGCAATTATTTTTACTGCGGCGGTTGGATGCGCTCGGGCTCGCGTGCTTCGAACCACATGCCGTTGAGCACTGCGGCCAGTGCCGCCAGGCCGGTACCGAGAATCCAGGCGAAGTACCACATGATGTTGCTCCTCGAATCGTTGCGAAAGTGGGATGGCGAACGCGGCGCCGCCATTGCGCTGGTGTCGCCGCAAGGAAGTGAGATGAAGCGCCTGCGCTCTGCAGCCGGGCAGTCATTGCCCGGCTGCGTAGCGTGAAGCAGCTGCCGCGTGCGAGCGCAACAGGCCGCTACCGCATCACGCCGCACCGCGGTGGTTGACGTCAGTCGGGTGGGTGGCCGCCCTCAATATGCATTGGGGTTGGCCGACAGTTCGTCGTCGGTGACCTTGCCCCTGAGCACGCGATACACCCACGTCGTGTAGGCCAGGATGATCGGCATGAACACGGTGGTGGCCAGCAGCATGATCCACAACGTGAGCTGGCTGCTGGAGGCATCCCACAGCGTCAGGCTGGCGCTCGGTGCAGTGGAGGAGGGCAACAGGAACGGGAACAGCGCAAGGCCCACGGTGAAGACGATGCCCACGATGGCGCTGCCCGAGGCGATGAAGGCCAGGCCACCACGCCGCACGCGCAACAGCACGCCGCTCATGGCAAGCCCGAGCAGCCCGACCACGGGGGCCAGCAAGGTGGCCGGCATGCTGCTGTAGTTGTGCAGCCAGCCGCCGGCGGCGGTGAGTGCAGCGGTCTTGGCCAGTGGATTGGTCTGCGCGTCGGTCGCCAGCACCGAGGTCACCGCATAGCCGGGCAGGCCAAGCGCGACCCAGGCACCGGCCGCGGCGAACACGCCCGCTGCAATCAGCGCCGCGATGCTGCCAAAACGCGACGCACGCTCGGCCACCGGGCCATCGGTCTTGAGCACCAGCATGGCCGCACCATGCGCAACCAGCATCGCCACGCTGAGCACACCGGCCAGCAACGCGAACGGCGTCAGCAGGCCGAACAGGTTGCCCGTGTAGTACGTGCGCATGCTGTCGTCGAAATGGAACGGCACCCCCAGCAGCACATTGCCGACGGCCACGCCCATGATCAGCGCCGGGATGAAACCGCCGACGAACAGCGCCCAGTCCCAGTTGTTGCGCCAGCGCTGGCCGACCAGCTTGCCGCGGAACTTGAAGCCCACCGGGCGCAGGATCAGCGCAAACAGGATCACGAACATCGCCAGGTAGAACCCGGAAAAACTCACCGCGTACAAGGGCGGGAACGCGGCGAAGATGGCTCCGCCGCCCAGGATCAGCCACACCTGGTTGCCCTCCCAGACCGGGCCGATGGTGTTGATTACCAGCCGGCGTTCGGCATCGTTGCGGGCAACCAGCGGCAGCAAGGTGCTGACGCCCAGATCGAAGCCGCCCATCACCGCGTAACCGGACAGCAATACGCCAAGCAACAGCCACCAGATCACGCGCAATGTGGTGTAGTCGAGCAAGATGAAATCCATGGTGTCTCTCCTGGCTTACGGGGCGCCGCCGGCCAGCGCGCCGGTGCTCAATGGGGCATTGGGGGAGGCGGCGTGGGGCGAATCGCTGTGCGGCGATGGGGTGCCTTGGGTCGGCGGGAACATCGCATCCGGTCCCTTGCGGATGGTCTTCAACGACAGCTTGATCGCGATGACCAGCAGCGTGGTGTACAGCGCGGTGAAGCCGACCAGCGTCATCACGATCTCGTACAGATCCAGTCCCGATGCGGCGTAGAACGTGGGCAGCACGCCTTCCACCGCCCACGGCTGGCGGCCGTACTCGGCCACGAACCAGCCGCATTCGATCGCGATCCACGGCAGCGGCAACGTCCACAGTGCCAGGGTCAGGAACCAGCGTTTTTCCTGGAAGTTGTGCTTGCACGCAAACCAGAACGCCACCGCAAAGAAGGCGATCAGGTAGATGCCGATGGCCGCCATGATGCGGAAGGTCCAGAACAGCGGCAGCACGCGTGGCACCGTGTCCATCGCGGCCTGGGCAATCTGCTCGGGCGTGGCGTTGCCGATGTCGTCGCGGTAGCGCTTGAGCAGCAGGCCGTGGCCCAGGTCCTGCCAATGCGCATCGAAGACCTTGCGTGCTTCGGCATCGTTCTTGTCGGCGCGAATGCGTTGCAGTGCGCCGTAGGCGATCTGGCCACCGCGGATGCGGTGCTCGGCACGGCCTACCAATTCAAGAATGCCTGGAATCGGCTCATCCAGCGAGCGCGTGGCGATCAGACCCATCAGGTACGGGATCTTGATCGCGTAATCGTTGCGATGGGTGGTCTGGTTCGGAATGCCGAACGCAGTGAAGTCGGCCGGCGCAGCTTCGGTTTCCCACATCGCCTCGATCGCGGCCAGCTTCATCTTCTGGTGCTCGTTGGCGGCGTAACCGCTTTCATCGCCCAGCACCACCACCGACAGCGACGACAACAGGCCGAACGCGGCGGCCACCGCGAACGAGCGCCGCGCCATCTCCACATGCTTGCCGCGTAGCAGATAGAACGCGCTGATCGACATCACGAACACCGCACCCAGCACGTAGCCCGCACTGACGGTGTGCACGAACTTGGCCTGCGCCACCGGGTTGAACAGCACGGCGACAAAGTCGACCACTTCCATGCGCATGGTGTCCGGGTTGAACACCGCACCGGCCGGGTTCTGCATCCAGCCATTGGCGATCAGGATCCACAGCGCGGAGAAGTTGCTGCCCAGCGCCACCAGCCAGGTGGTGATCAGGTGCTGCACCTTGCTCAGGCGGTTCCAGCCCAGGAAGAACAGACCAAGGAAGGTCGCCTCCAGGAAGAAGGCCATCAGCCCTTCGATCGCCAGCGGTGCGCCGAAGATGTCGCCGACGTAATGGCTGTAATAGGACCAGTTCATGCCGAACTCGAACTCCATCACGATGCCGGTGCCGACACCCATGGCGAAGTTGATGCCGAACAGCACGCCCCAGAACATGGTCATGCGTCGCCAGATCTGCTTGCCGGTCATGACGTAGACGCTTTCCATGATGCCGAGCAGGAACGACAGCCCCATGGTCAGCGGCGGAAAGATGAAGTGGTACATCGCGGTGACTGCGAACTGCAGCCGCGACAGTTCGACAACTGTCGAGTCGATCATGGCGGGGTGGCCTGGTTGAGAATCGGTAGTGGATGCGGCGGATCATCTGCTCCTGCCGCGCCCGGCGCGTTGATCCAAATCAATGCGGCCCAGATGAGCTACGGCACAATGCCCATCCCGCAGTGGCGGGTGGCGACTTACAATCGCTTGCAGTGAGCAGTCTTCGACCGAACTGATGTGAGCCAGCCCAGCGTGCGAGCCAGCGAAACACCCGCCCAGCGCCGCCAGCGCGGCCAATGGCTGGATGCATTGGCCGCACCCGCCGCACGTGCACGGCGGCTGGCAGGTGTGGCCGTGGCGCTGTCCGGGGTGCTGCTGCTCGCGCAGTCTGCCGCGATTTCCTGGTTACTGCAGGCCGTGCTGGTGCGGCACCTGGCCGTGGCGCAGCTGCGCGACGTGGGCATCGGCCTGCTGGTGGCCGTGCTCGGCCGCGCACTGCTCACCGCCTGGGCGCAAGCGCTGACCGGCGAGGTGGCCGATGTGGCCAAGCGCGCGCTACGTGCACGCATCGCGCGTCGTCTGGTGCAGCACGGGCCGGTGTGGCTGCGCCGGCAACGCAGCGGCGAGCTCGGCGAACTGAGCCTGGCGCATACCGATGCGCTGGAAGGGTATTTCGTCGGCTATCAGCTGGCGCGCACCGAGATGCTCCTGGTGCCACCGCTGATCCTGATCGCGGTGTTTTCGGTTGATTGGGTGGTGGGCTTGGTGCTGTTGCTGACCGCGCCGCTGATCCCGTTGTTCATGATGCTGGTGGGCTGGGGCGCCGAGGCTGCCGGCCGCGAGCAGCTGGGCGAGCTGGCACGCATGGGCGGGCATTTCGCCGATCGTCTGAAGGGCCTGGGCCTGCTGCGCGTGTACGGCCGCGGCCAGGCGGAATTGCGGGGGATTGCCGCCGCCGCCGAGGGCGTGCGCGAGCGCTCGCTGAAAGTGCTGCGCATCGCGTTTCTGTCGTCCACCGTGCTGGAGTTCTTCGCGTCGGTGAGCGTGGCAATCGTGGCCTTGTACTTCGGCCTGAGCTATCTGGGCATGCTCGACCTGCATGGGCTGCCGTCGCTGGGCGCGGGCATGTTCTGCTTGCTGCTGGCACCGGAATTCTTCGCGCCGCTGCGACGTCTTGCTGCGCATTACCACGACCGCGCCAATGCGCTGGCAGCGGTGGCCGAAGCCGAGCGACTGCTGGAAGACGTTGACGCCGAGCCGCCGCCTGCCGGCGCGCCGCCGCCACGTCCACTGGAGCCGGCGCAGGCGCGTGCGCCGCTGCTGCAGGTACGCGATCTGGCGTTGCGCCCGCCGGGCGCGCCGCATGCGGTGGTGACGCAGTGTTCGCTGGCGTTGCAGCCCGGCCAGCGCGTGGCGTTGATCGGTGCCAGCGGCAGCGGCAAGAGCACCTTGCTGGAGGGCCTGGCCGGTTGGTTGACGCCGGAGGCGGGCAGCGTGGTGCTGCGCCCCGGGACGCGGGTGGGCTACGCCACCCAGCGGCCCTACCTGTTTCACGGCAGCATTGCCGACAACCTACGCCTTGCCGACCCGCAGGCCAGCGACGCGCGGCTGCTGGCGGTGGCCGATGCGGCGCAGGTGATGCGGTTTGCCGCGCAGCTGTCGGCCGGCCTGGACACGGTGATCGGCGAACGCGGCTTCGGCCTGTCCGGCGGCGAGGCGCGGCGCGTGGCCTTGGCGCGGCTGCTGTTGCGCGAGCCGGACCTGTTGCTGCTGGACGAGCCCACCGCCTTTCTCGATCCCGACACCGAAGCGGAGCTGCTACGCACGTTGGGCGTGTTTGCGCGCGGCCGTGCAGTGGTGCTGGCCACGCATAGTCCGGCCGTGATGCGCTGGGCCGACACGGTGATCGATCTGCACGGCGCCAGCGTCACGGTGGAGCAGCCATGAGCGACCCACGCCACGATCGTCTGCGCGATGTGTTTCACCGGCATGCATGGCGCCTGCTGCTGTCGGCACTGCTGGTGCTGGTTACCGCGCTTGCCGGGGTGGGGCTGCTGGGCCTGTCCGGCAGCTTCCTGACTGCCGCGGCCCTGGCCGGCGTGGCCGGCATGGGCGCGGGCTTCAATTTCTTCTCGCCCTCGGCGGGCATTCGCGCGCTGACCTTTGCCCGCATCGTGTCGCGCTACGGCGAAAAGGTGATCGGGCACGATGCGACGCTGCGCATTGCGCGCGATCTGCGCGTGTGGTTCTTCCGGCGCGCGCTGCCGCTTGCGCCGGGCCGGTTGTCGGCCACGCGCACCGGCGATCTACTGGCGCGGCTGATGTCCGACATCGGCGAGGTGGACGGCCTGAGCGTGCGTGCGCTTGCCCCGCTGAGCGCACTGCTCGGCATCTGGCTGGCCGGGCTGGTTGCCGCTGCGCTGATCTACCTGCCTGCCGCGCTGCTGTTGCTGGTGCTCGGCGTGCTGATCGGCGGGCTGGTGCCGTGGCAGGTTGCACGTGGCGGCGCACGACGCGAGCGGCTGCGTGCGCAGCAGCGCACGGTGCTGCGCACGCAGGCGTTCGAAGGGCTGGAGGGCGCGGCCGATCTGGCCGCCATCGATGCGCACGGCGCCTGGCTGCAGCAGGCCGATGCCGCTGCCGCCGACGTGGTGCAGGGCGATCGCCTGAAGCGCCGGCACCTGATTGCCGGCACAGCGTTGCATGCGGCGTGCGGCGGCATCGGGCTGGCCGGCATGCTGTGGCTAGCGCTGCACGCTGCCGAGCGCGGCTTGATTGCGGCCGAACTGGCGGCAGGGCTGGTGTTCCTGACCATGGCGCTGCTGGAAGTCTGGGCCGGTGCCGGGCTGGCGCTGCAGGCGTTGCAGAGTGCGCGCGTGGCCGCCAGACGCCTGCAGGCCATCGTCGATCAGGCACCCTCGGTCAGCGATCCTGCGCAGCCCGTCGATGCGCCGGTCAGCGGCACGCTGCAACTGCAGCAGGTGTCCTTCGCGTGGACGGGCGGCGTGCGTCCGGTGCTGCAGGCGCTGGACCTGACCCTGGCGCCCGGCGAGCGTATCGCCATCAGCGGCGACAGCGGCAGCGGCAAGAGCACCTTGTCGGCCCTGCTGCTGCGCCTGTGGGACCCGCACGCCGGGCAGGTGCGCTATGCCGGCATCGATCTAAAAGCCTTCGCGCAGGCGCAGTGGCATCGGCGCATCGCCTGGCTGCCGCAGAACGCGCCGGTGTTCGCCGGCACCGTGCGAGACAACCTGGCCATCGGCGATGCCGATGCCGACGATGCCGCGCTGTGGGCAGCGCTGGATCAGGTGCGTCTGCGCGACTGGGCCACCGCCCAGGATGGCCTGGACACCTGGGTTGGCGAAAACGGCGCCACGCTCTCCGCAGGCCAGGCGCGCCGCCTCGCACTGGCCCGCGCGCTGTTGCGCAATGCACCGATCCTGCTGCTGGACGAACCCACCGACGGCCTGGACGTGGACACCGCGCACGCCTTGCTGCTCGATCTTGCTGCGGTACTGGGCGAGCGCAGCCTGGTGATGATCACCCACGACAGCGTGCCCGCCGGCGTGGTGCATCGGCACTACCGCATGCGGGGCGGAGTGCTGCAACCGCTGGGGTGAGCCGTCGGACGAGCGGTGCGTCATGCGCCGACAAGACCCAGGTCGACGACACGCCTTAGCTCGTCAGATACACCGCCCACGCCAGGGCCGCGGCGTTCGCCAGCGCGCTGACCCAGAACGCGATCTGGAACGAGGTCTTTACGGTCTTGTGCCGGAACAGCGACTGCGCCAACAGCGCGCCGGGCCAGCCGCCGAGCAAGGCGATGGCATGCAGGGTCGCTTCCGGGGTGCGGCGCTGGCCGCGCGTGGCGGCGGTCTTGTCCAGCCGATAGGCGATCAGCGCGGCAATGCTCGTTACCGCGTACCAGAGCGCAATCGCAGCCGGTAGCCGGTCTGCGAGCACCAGGCCGAGCATGCCGACCGCGAACAGGCCGGCCAGCAGCCGGCGCGGCAGTGCGCTGCTGGCGGTTTGCGAGGGACGTGCTCTGGCTCTGGAAGTGGCTCTGGACCTGGCAATCAGCAAGCGTCCAGGAAGTCGCGGACTGCCGGGCCGAAGCGGGCGAAATCCACCAGGAAGGCATCGTGGCCCTGCGGCGAATCCAGGCCGAGGAAGCGGGCATCGGCGCCGCCTGCGCGCAGGCCCGTGGCTATCTGCTCCTGCTGCTGCACCGGAAACAGGATGTCGGTGTTGGCCCCGATCGACAGCGCACGCGCAATGCGGATGTTGGCCAGGCCGGCCAACACTTCGGCGTCGGTGGACACCTCTGTGGACGCGATGCTGCTGTGCGTGTCGACGGTCCGCATCGCATCGACCGGGGCCGTGTCCACGGATTCGGCCAGGTCGAACCAGTCCATCGAGCGGCTCAGATACAGATAGCAGTTGGGGTCGAAGAAGCGCACGAAACGGCGCGCATGGCCTTCCAGATAACTTTCCACCTGGAATTCCAGACCAAACGGGTCGTCGGCGGCCTGTTCGGAATCCAGCCGCACCCGGCCGAAGCGACCATCCCACTCCAGTGCCGAGCGATACGTGATCACGCCAAGCTTGCGCGCCATGCGCATGCCCGACTCCGGGTAGTGTATGTCGTCGTAATTGCCGCCATTCCAGTGCGGGTCCAGCCGGATCGCTTCGCGTTGCAGCGAGCGGATGGCGATGGAAAACGGCAACGCCTGCGCGCTGCCGGAGATGTTGATGTGATTGCGTGCAATGCCTGGACGGCGCAACAACAATGCCAGTGCCGTCATGCCGCCCATCGAGTTGCCGATCAGGCAGGCCAGCTGGGTGATGCCCAGTGCGCGCACGACATCGGCGGCTGCATCGGCCACGTCTTCGATCGACAGGTCCGGAAATGTCAGCCGATACGGCTGCCCGGTCGCCGGATCGATCGACGCCGGCCCGGTGGAGCCCTTGCAGCTGCCCAGCGAATTGACGCACACCACGAACCAGCGGGCGGTATCGATCGGCTTGCCCGGCCCGACCATCGCGTCCCACCAGCCCGGCTCGGAATTGGCCTGGTTCGCTGCAGCGTGCGCGTTCGGCGACAGGCCGGTGACGATCAGGATGGCGTTGCTGCGATCTGCGGCAAGCGTGCCCCAGGTCTCGTACGCCACGCGTGCCTGATGCAGCACGCCACCGCGTTTCATCGGAAACGGCGAAGGCAGTGCATGGTAGAGCGTGCCGGGAGGAATGAATTCAGTCATGTCGCAATTCTATCTGCCATGGGATGCGCTGGGTGCAGGGTGGGAATTGGGAATTGGGAATTGGGAATTGGGAATTGGGAAGCGGGAACGGGGAACGGGGAACGGGAACGGGGAATGGGGTATTGGTTTGAGCCGTTGCGTGGTGTGATGCCGCTCTTTAAAGCGCGTGAGCTGCAACTTGGTTGCAGGGCCCTTGCCCGCCCACCATCGCGGGACACGCTGCAAGTACGTCCATGTAGCTCCTTGGCGGCATCCATGCC